>NZ_JRQN01000009.1 GCF_000785785.1 Streptococcus uberis | reverse complement strand
TGGCAGTTATCGACAGTTTTGGAACCATTCAAAACAACACAGCTCTAAAACAGAGTGCCATCAGGGCAGTTTTTGTGGACTGTTTTGGAACCATTCAAAACAACACAGCTCTAAAACTAGTTCGAGTAACTTTAGATAAAGGAATTGGTTTTGGAACCATTCAAAACAACACAGCTCTAAAACAGCTATTTTTTACTAAAGAATCCTCTAAAGTTTTGGAACCATTCAAAACAACACAAGCTCTAAAACACATAAATCCACTGACCACCTCTGAACACCGTTTTGGAACCATTCAAAACAACACAGCTCTAAAACTCGTAGAATATTTTTTTCTACAAAATTTCGTAATCGCGCCATTTATCTCAGCATGACTTCAGTTTTAATGATTCCTTATTTAATAGCTTTCCTTACTACTATTATACCATATTTTCAGATATCAGAAAATAATCATGGTCTAGTACATATTGTGGAAATTCATAAACTTTTCTAGATTCTAAAAATAATACTGTCAGTTGTGACAGATGAATATATTCAAGTAATTTCTCATACTCTTCTCTAGTTAGATAAGAACCAACATTAATAAATACAAGTAGTTTTTTCTTACTTAAATAATGATATACCTGTAATATTTCAAAGCATTTTTCAAAAATCGTATCACTCTGCGTTTCAATTTTTATTCCTAATGCTTTAATTAATTCCAACAATGTAATTTCATCATACTCTAAATCTAGTTCATTTTCTAGGCATTCAAATACTAATAATTCCGTAATGGTGGCAACTAACTTGTCAATCATAGATTTGACTTCTGGTTTTTCATTCAGTTGGTTTTCCAAATCAGAATGAATTAATTTTAGAATTGCTGGCGCATTAACATCATACCCAAGAATATCAGTAACAAGCATTATCTCAGACTCTTTAAGTGATCTGAGTTTATTATCAAATAGTTTTAAACTTGAATCCTCCTTGTAGAGGTAAAGTTCCCTAATCACAGACGAAAATACTGTCACATCTTCAATAACTAAAATTGTCCCATTATTCAAATCAATTGGATTATCTAAAATTGGAAAATTAATTTTCAGCATCATAATCCTCCCCTAAGAATATGAGTCTTTTATCACAATTAGCAAGACAAGCATTTCGTTCCCCATGCAAGTAAAGCATTCTGGCAAACTGCTTCTCTGTTACAGTCAAAAGTGTAATATTCCCTTTTTGGGGATTATTTTCCTGGAGTCTATCAATCATTGCATTATTTGCAGAGTTATTTAATAAGAGTTTACTATAGACTGAAAATTGATGCATAATAAAGCCTTCGCTTAATAAAAATTTCCTAAATTTTCGATAGGCTTTTCGTTCTTCAGTTGTATCAGTTGGCAAATCAAACATTAATATCATTCGCATATAACGGTAACTCATATCCTAAATTCAGGAACTCCTTTCCCCTCATTATTAAGTGATTTCACAACCTTCTTTGTATAATCACTAACGATATTTGATAAATACATCTCTTTATTATTATAAGTATATGTTTCATAGAAAATTGCGAATAGTTGACGTTTTATTTTTAAAAAACTAGATTGTCGATTTTCATAGACAATTTTATCAATGATTGGACGAAAAGGTTCCATTATATCACTTGCAAAGTTAAATTGATTAAACTGATTAGAATGCTTTAAGCCAAATTGAGTCATACACCCTGAAACAACTAACTCACGTGCAAACAGACTGAGCAACAAAGTATACCCATAGTCTAAACCAGCATTTATATCACTCGATTGCTCTCTTGAAAAATCATTCCCAAACAATGTATTGAAATATATTCTAGCGGCATGTCCTTCACGATTACTTGGATCAAAACATTCTAAGCCATTATATAAATCTATAATTGACTGTGATTTCTCAAAATAGCCACAAGCCCCCAAAAAATAACTTTGGTTCAAAATTTTTTGAGCAATAATTTCCGTCCATACTTCAGCTTTTAACTCTTCTTTCCAGGAAATTTGGCGGGTCAATTGTAAACTCGAATCATGCCTACCATAAAAAGGTGTTAACATGGCTGTCGGTAATCGTTTATCGTCGCAAAAAATCACTAAAATATTTTCATCAATAAGACGTTTAACTAACATTGTTGACAATATGATATCCGTAGTTTCCAAAAGCAAGATGTCAATCTCAGACAGATGAATCATTTCTGTCTGAGAAGCATCTTTAAAAATCAAGTGATTATTTTTATAGGATAATTTTGAATGTGTATTAACAACTACTGTTCGCCATCCCATATTTCTTCTCCTAATTTACGTAAATCAAGACGTGTTTCATACAAACCAGTTATTGATTGTTGGATTAATACACTATCAAGAATTTCAGTCGTTGAAATATATCGTTTTCGATCAATATCAACACCAAAGAACTTAAAGGAGGCTGGTGCACCTAATTTTGTAAAAGTAAAAAGATTCAACATATTGATTGCTTGTTCCTCAATTGTAAATTGATTTTTTTCATTATAAAGTTTAATTATTTTTTCCAAATTCTTATCTGATAATAAATATCGTTTAGAAAATCCTTCAATAATTTTCATAATTTCGTCGAAATAATATAAATGACTATCAACAAAATGTCTTTGCTTTTCTCTGTCTTCTTCTTTACCAGTAAATTTTGTGTAACGAGATGCTAAATATAAGAAATTAACATATTTACTTGGTAAAGCTAATTCATTTCCTTTTTGTAATTCTTTGGCACTTGCTAAAAGGCGTCTTCTTCCATTTTCTAGTTCAAATAAACTAAACTTAGGTAATTTAATTATGAAATTTTCTTTAATTTCTTGATAGCCTCTTTTTTTAAGAAAAGCAATTTGGTTTTTTTCAAATTCATTTTGTTCCATGATTGTAATTCCAACAATCTCTTTCACTGTTTTTAAGGTTTTTTTCTTACCTTTTGCTACTTTCGCAACTACAAATACTGAATAAGCGACAACTGGACTAGCAAATCCACCATATTTTTTTGTATCCCATGCTTTCTTGCGTGCTATTAATTTATCAGAATCACCTTTTGACAGGATAGATTCTTTTGTAAAACCACCTGTTTGAATTTCTGGCTTCTTAACAACATTGACTTGTGGATAGGATAAAACTTTTTGAATAGTTTTTATATCGTTATCTTTATTCCAGACAATTTCTCCAGTTTCTGTATTAATTTCAATATTTGGTCTTGTGATCACAGTATCATCAGCTAATCTAATTTCTCTTTTAAAAAAGTTCATTATATTGGAATAAAAAAACATTTTTGCAGTTGCCTTACCTAACGATGGGTCAGATTTAGTTACCAAATTAGCCAAATCGTAATGTTTAAAATCTCCATAAACAAATTCAGCTTCCAGATTAGGATATTTTTTTAAGATAGCTGTTCCCACAACAGCATTGAGATACGCATCGTGAGCATGATGGTAATCATTTATTTCTCGAACCTTATAAAGCCCGAAATCTTTGCGAAAATCTGATACCATTTTTGATTTCAAAGTTATTATTTTTACATTATGTTTTTTATTAGTTTCATTATTTGGAATATTATTAAAACGGTTATCTAAAATTTGAGCTACATGTTTTATAATTTGTCTTGTTTCTACAAGCTGACGTTTAATGAAGCCTGCTTTATCATTTTCAGTTAAGCCCCCCTTTCAATTTTAGTTAAATTGTCAAATTTTCGTTGTGAAATGGCTCCACATTTTAATTGCTTTTTCCAATAGAACTTCATTTTTCTTGCGATTTTAAGACTTGGTACATTGTCAGACTTACCTCTATTTGCGGCTTGAGTAGTCAATACCATATTATCAATTGAATTGTCTTTAATAAAACTTTGCGGAATGATGTGGTCAATATCATATTGACTTAAATTATCATATTCTAAGGGATCACCTGTATACATATCTATCCCGTCTTGTAAAAGATATAGATAAACTCTATCACTTTGTAATTTATTGTTATCTATATTATCATTAATTTTTTTCAAAATATCACTACCAAGATTTTTATGGATATCTGTTATTTTACGGAGTCTTTCACGAGAATTATTTACCCCTTTTTTAGTTGACTGGTTTTCCCGTGCCATCTCGATAACAATATTTGTAGGATTTTGTCCCATTACCTTGACAATTTCATCTACAATTTTAACACTTTGTAAAATTCCTTTTTTAATTGCAGGACTTCCGACTAAATTCGCTACTGTATCTTCAATTTTCTCACTTTTAATATTCTTTTCTTGTGCCCCCTTATCAACTCTGCAAAATCTAATGAGGAATCATTAATTAATTGCATAAAATTACGATTGGCTTTGCATCATCTTTCAAAAACTGAAGAATAGACTTCCCAGTTTGTCTATCAACGATACCATTAATTAATTTTAGAGATAAGCGCCCCCACCCTGTATAATGACGCTTTTTCAATTTTTTTAGAACTGATTTATCAAAAATATTCGAATATTTTGTCAGACGTTTTTCAATCATTTTCTCATCTTCAAATAGAGTTAAAGTTTTTACGATATCTTCCAAAATTTTCTCATTTTCCCTATTATCTAGAAAAGTTTTATCTTTAATAATTTTCAATAGATCATGATAAGTACCTAATGAGGCATTAAAAGTATTCTCAATACCAAAAATCTCAACAGAATCAATACATTCTATATTTCTAAAATATTTTTCTTTTAGTAACTTTAGATTAACTTTCCTTTCTTGTTTAAACAAGAGTTCAACTATATCTTCTTTTTGTTTTGCTGTTAAAAATTCAGGTTTTCTCATACCTTCAGCTTGATATTTAACTTTGGTCAGTTCATTATAGACATTAAACATTTCATAAACAAGGCTATGCTTTGGAAGAACTTTTTCACTAGGGAGATAGGTATCAAAACTTGTCATTTTTTCAATGAAAAATTTAGCGGAAGCCTCTTTGTCAACTATTTCATCGAAATTCCAAGGCGTTATAGATTCGTCAGAATTGCGTTTCAGCCATGCAAATGGGCTATTTCCATTTGATAGTGGACCAACGTAATATGGTATTTTGAAAGTAAATAACTTTTCTATTTTCTCTTTATTAATTTTCAAGAATGGGTAGAATTTTTCTTGTCGTCTAATAATAGCATTCAGCTCATTAAGATGCAATTGATGAGGAATTGAACCATTGTCAAACGTTCTTTGTTTTCTTAATAAGTCTTCTCGTTCAAGTTTTGTAAGGAGTTTTTCAGCTCCATCTAACTTCAATAAGATAGGTTTAATATATTTATAAAACTCCTCTTGAGTAGTTTGCCCATCAACATAACCAGAGTAACCATTTTTTTCTTTATTGTAAAAAATTTCTTCATATTTATCAGGAAGGTTATTTTTTACTAAACCTTTTAATACCATCAAATCTTCATGATGATCTTTATATCGTTTAACCATTGATGCTGATAAAGGTGCTTTTGTGCTTTCTCCTTTAACAGTTAGGATATCGGAAAGCAGAATAGCATCCGATAGTTTTTTTGCTGCAATAAATAAATCTGCAAATTGGTCACCAATTTGAAGCAAAAGACTATCAAGTTCTTCATCATAACTATCCTTCAAAATTTGAAGTTTAGCATCCTCAGGTAGCCCAAAAGTCGTTTTAAAATTCGGTGTTAATCCTAATGATAATGCAATTAGATTTCCGAAAAAGGAGTTTTTCTTTTGGTTTGGAATTTTCGAAATTAGACTTTCTAATCTTTTTGATTTACTTGTTTTTTCAGTTAATAATCTGACAATATCTAGAGAATTAATTTTTACAAAATCATCTTCAACAGAATGATTATATATATCTACTAAATTAAAAAACAATTCTGGTACATCAATATTTTCAGAGTCTAAGTCTCCTTCTATTAAAAAATGTCCTCTATATTTTATAATATGTGCAAGTGCTAAATATATTAATCTTAGGTCTGCCTTTTGATCACTATCAGCTAAATCTTTTCTTAAATGATAAATTGTTGGATATTTTTCATGATATTTAATCTCCTCTTTTAGATTACCGAAAATAGGATGACTATCTCCTTGTTTTTCTTCGGGAACTAAAAAAGAATCAGTTAGTCGTTGAAAAAATGAATCATCTACCTTTGATACTTCTTCAGAAAAAATACTTTGTAAGTATTTTATCCGGTTTTTTCTTCTAGTGTATCTCCTTCTAGTTGTTCTTTTAAGTTGTCGAAATTCAGCTGTTTCCCCATTATCAAATAAAAGTACTCCAATCATGTTTTTCTTTATTTGTTCTCTACCAGTATTCCCTAAAACTTTAAAAGTCTTTGAAGGAACTTTATAATCATCTGTTATAACGGACCATCCAACACTGTTCGTACCAACGTCAAGTCCGATAGAATAAGGTTTGTTCATATGATAACTCCTTTATTATATTTTTTAGTTTTAGCACTCTATATCTTATTTTATGCAACCTTAAGATATAACAATATTTTACCATTATTTTGTTTTTTTTTTCAACTTCAAAACTATCCATAGAAAAGAATTTTTGTTAAAATAACATTAACCTTTGGTTATATCTTAGTTTTAGTGCATTTTGTTTTAGGTTTTTTCTTTAAAAGTACTTGCATTTTCTTTTTGAAAACGCTATAATATTTTTGTTGGAACCAATCAAAACAACATAGCGAGTTAAAATAAGGTTTATCCGTATTCAACTTGAAAAAGTGGGCACCGATTCGGTGCTTTTTTGTTGCTTTCTATTTACTGATTTGAATAATCAAACTATAATTCTATTTTACAACTTTACATACAAAAAACAAGCGCTTTCAAAAAGGCCACTGAAAAAGTCATCATAAAAGATGGCTTTTTTGATATACTAAAGTAAGATAGAGGTAATAGTTATGCTTGATAATCAGATTACTTTAGAATTAAGTTCCTATTCTAGTTTATGTGATATTGTCGTCTATTATGATGTTTAAATATTTACTGTTAAAAGATATTTATAACTTATCCGATATAGACGTCGTTAAACGCTCTATGAGTGACATGCCCTTCAAGTACTTTCTAGGATTATCACCAGAGTCCTCAGTTATTGAAGCCTCTTCTCTCACTAAGTTTAGAAAACTTAGGATTAAGGATAGTAAACTACTTGACCTACTGATTCATAAGTCTATTCAAATTGCCTTAGAACATAAACTGATTAAGTCCAAAATTTTAATTGTTGACGCTACCCATACCAAATCACACTACAATCATAAGAAACCACAAGAGGTCTTAAGAGAACGCTCAAAAGCACTTCGTAAAATGGTTTATCAATATAATAACTCTATCAAGTCTGAATTTCCTACAAAGAATGACGAAGATAACCTTCAAGATGAACTGACTTATTCACAAAACTTGATATAGGTGCTTGAAACACATGAAGAATTAACCAACCTACCTCCTATTTCACAAAAATTGAATTATCTAAAGGAAGCTATTACAGATGACGTTGAACAGTTAGAAGCTTCTGTTAAAGAGGAAGCACGCATCGGTCATAAATCATCAGATAGTTCTTTTTATGGGTATAAAGAACATATTGCCATGACAGATGAACGTCTTATTACGTCTTGTGTGGTCACCTTAGGTGAAAATCACATTAGCACAAAAAGAAAAGATTCATCTCGTCGCCAAACTTAACCCTTCTGTTTCAAAAGGGTATCGTAAAGAAGAAGACCACTTTGAATTTAATAAAGATGCAGGCCTTTTTATCTGTCCACAAGGACACATGGCGATAAGAAAAGCTCGAACTGGTAAAAAAGATCAAGCCACTAATCAAGTCATTACACATTATTTTGATGTTAATAAATGTCAGACTTGTCTCTCAAAAGAGGGATGTTATAAGGACGGTGCAAAAACTAAGACTTACTCTATCACGCTAAAAAGTGATGAACATCTTTTTCAAAAGAGGTTTCAAGAGACACCACATTTTAAAATGATGTCTAAGCATCGTTATAAGACGAAGCAAGAATGCGGAATTAAAACAAAGACATGGTCTTGATGTCTCCAGGGCACCAGGTCTTTTCAACATGGAGTTACAAGCTGTGACCTGTATTTTTGTAGTCAATCTGAAGCGAATCATCACCTTAATAAACAAAAAAGAGGGATAAAAAAAGAGGAAAAACTCAATTTTTGAGTTCTTCCTCTTTTTATTTTGAAGTTAAAAGTCATTAAAAGACTACTTTTTCAGTGGCCTTCTTTCAAAGCGCTTGTTTTTATCTTTTATTCCTTCTTCTCGCAAGCAAATACAAGCCACCAAATACACACTCATAGATTGAGAAAAAGACAAGGAAACAATGCATAAAGAATGTTTCTGGCAAAATCCAAATAACAGGGTCTGTACTTGGGTTAAAGCTCCAGTTGCTTTTACCTGGGAAAAGGAGTTGGTGAAAAAGAATAAAGAAATTATCAAAGCCAATCATGACCGCAAATAGGGCAATTACAATCGGCAGAAAAGCTGCTAGCCGATAAAAATTTTGGTGAAACTTTATTTTTGGGTCTTTTATTGCAACCTTTAAAAACCTCAGTGATGGATAGGCTAATCCTACTGCCACAAATTGGCAAAAATGAAATAGCAGTTTGACATCTTGAAAATGAGCCAATCCTTCTTTTGACGATCTGAAACTAGCAAAAACTAGTTTCTTTGTCAGTGGATTCGTTAGGTAATCCATTAAGCCCTTAAAATTATAAAGGATGGCATCTTTGGTCATCAGAGCTGATTTTGTGATTTGTAACACATCAACTTCTGCTGGGTAATATAGCCAAGCAAGGTAAATTGTAGCTAATACAGAAAGACTGAGCAGCCACAACCATAAGGTTACTAATCGCCATTTGTCTTTCATTACAATTCCCATTCATCTAAACTTGCACAGACATGTGTTGGCTGAATAGGCAAACTGGGTACTTCTTCTGCTGCTGTAAAGCCAGTCGTCACTAATAGGCTGGCAATATCATTTTGAATCCCCGCCATGATATCTGTCAAATAATTGTCGCCAACCATTAAGGCATCATTTCTGTCGATTCCAAGGATATCTAATGCCTTATTCATGATTATCGCATTAGGTTTACCAATAAAGACAGGTTGGATGCGTGTTGCGGCTTCAATTAAAGCAACTAATGACCCTGCACCTGGCATCAACCCTTTTTCAGTCGGAATGTTCAAATCTGGATTGGTACCGATGAAGAAAGCTCCCTTTTGAACTGCCAGTGTCGCAGTTGCCAACATCTCATATGTCACCTGGGAATCCAAGCCGACAACGACATAAGCTGGGTTTTCCCTGTCTTCAGTATAACCAGCGTCAGCAATAGCTGTTTTTAAACCAGTCTCGCCAATGACGTATGCTGTTTTCCCGCGCGCCATATCATTCATATAGTCCACAGTTGCCATTGTTGCAGTATAAATAGTATCTAGCGGCGTCTGTATATCAAACTGATTGGCCAACATCTCTTGAACCATCTCTGGCGTGCGCGTTGTATTATTTGTCACCAACAAGTAAGGAATTGCCTTCTCCTGAAGGCGTGCAATAAAGCGCTCACCTGCAGGAATGCGCTCCTTCCCCTTGTACAGCGTTCCATCTAAATCAATCAAATAACCTGTATATTTCACCTTTTATCTCCTTTTTAATCCACTATTTCTTGCCATTGGATAATCGCTTGCGCATGCAGGGTGCCTTCAACAAAAATCGCATGTGTCGTTGTCAGTTGCTGTCGTTCAAATCGGGAAGCCACAGTTCCATCTGGAGAAACTTCTTTAATGTATCTTAATTGAATAGCTGCTGGGCGATGCTTAGACAAGAAATCAAAAGACATGACATCATAGACCCAATCTAAATATTTTCCATTGTTAACATGCCCATTCATGTCTAAATCATAGTAGCGAACATGGTAAATTTTTTCTTGTGGTTCTACTAAGGCTTTAATCTTTGGTGTACGACGTAATTGTTTAACAAATTCACTTTCAAATGGTTCGACAAGTTCCCTTGGAATTTGAGCAACTTTACGAGTAGCTGGGTTCATTAAAGCAAAATGGGTAATAATTTCAGCCATTTGCTGCTGGTCTTGATCATAAATAGTAAAACGACGGTAACAAAATAGTTTGTTATAAGCAAATGGTTCCGTTTCAATCGTTATTGTATCCCCAAAACGTGGTAAATGGTCTATTGTCATTTCATGATCAGTAATAATCCAAACCAAATGATAGTCTTCTAAAACCTTCTTGTCACTCATTTGGAGCAATTCTGTCTGACGGCCAGATAAGGCAAGACAATAGGAGATTAACAGTGGTAATTTAACGTCTAATTTGACATCACACATTTCAAATCCCAATTTTAATTCTTCTTTGTAAATGAGTCCCATCTTTTCCTCTATTCTAAAATAAACTCTTCAGCTACTGAATCGCCTAAAAAGAGCCCCTTCTTAGTCATTCTAATCCTATCTTGGTCTTCTTGCAAGAGACCTTGATTAACTAATTTAGCAACAATTTGTCCATACCGACTGTCAAAAGAAATGTCAAACTTTTCTTGGAAACGACTTTTGGAAACACCGGATTTTTTTCTCAGACCTAAAAAGAGTTCTTCTTCCATCTTTTCATTAGCCGTGAGAACCTCATTTGTGAGTCTTGCATCGCCAGCTTTTACTGCAGACAAATAGTGCTGGATGGGCACCTTATTGCGGTAACGCACGCCATCTAAATAGCCTGAAGCCCCAGCTCCACAACCATAATACTCATCGTTATTCCAATACATTAGATTATGCTGGCTATAGTAACCTGGTTTTGAAAAGTTTGAGATTTCGTAGTGCTCAAAACCATTAGCTTCCATTTCAGTGATGATATAGGTGAACATCTCAGCTTCCAAGTCTTCTGTCGGTAAGTTGAGTTTTCCTCGTCGCATCTTGTTCATAAAAACAGTATGGTGCTCTAAAATTAAGCTGTACAGACTCAGGTGAGGAATATCCAAGGCAAGTGCCTTAGCCACATTCTCTTTAACTTGGTCTAGAGTCTGTCCTGGAAGAGCATAAATCAAGTCAATTGAAATATTGTGGAAGCCGGCAGCCTTAAGACTGTCAATTGTACTATAGATTTGCGCTTCATTGTGACTACGACCAATCTGTTTTAAATGCTTATCATTAAAGGTTTGTACACCTAGTGAAACCCTGTTAACTGCAGATTTTTGCATGACAGCAATCTTATCTGGCGTCAAATCACCAGGATTGGCTTCAATAGTAAATTCTTCTAAATTAGCTAAATCCAAATCTCGAACTAGTTCAGTCAAGAGGTAGTCTAATTGCTGAGCTGATATGGCTGTTGGCGTTCCTCCACCGATATATAAAGTTTTTAAGGTTTTAATGTCATAAGATCTAAACTCAGCAATAAGAGCCCGTAGATAATCATCTACAGGCTGATTTTTGATAAATACTTTAGAAAAATCACAATAATAACAAATTTGTGTACAAAAAGGGATATGTACATAAGCTGATTCTGGTTTTATTAACATAAGATCATTATACCACTTTTGAAAAGGAGCTCATAGCTCTGAGCTTTTTGGTTCAATGGATACGCCAAGTTTCTTTTCCATTCGAATAAAGTCGTACACAGCTCCATTAGTCCTTTGTTTAACGTTTTCTACTTGTAAATAACCACAATTTTTATATAAGTTTATAGCACGGCTATTAAAAGCAGCGACACTAAGAGCAAGCTTATCTGTTGAATAATTAGCTTCTGCATACTCTTCAATAGTTTTTAGAAACTCCTTTCCATAGCCTTGTCCAGTCCACTTTGGAGCCATCCCAAGACCAATTTCAAGTTTTTTTTTATGTAATTCAAAAGAGGCAAAGCCAAATAAAATGCCATTACGAATAACTTGAAAATAACGATTCTCTCGTAATTCTGGTGTAATTAATTCCTTATAATCTTCTTGATCTACACTAGCATTATAAAAATCATAGGGTGACTCGTAATGCCAATTATTGGCAATGATTTCTGCAGCAGGTTGACTCATCGGCATAATATAATACCATGCTTATCTTGCCAAACTTGGAAGAGTTTACTCATATATTTCAGCCGTCTATTTTGTATATCTACTTTATCAGATTGATAAATATAATCTAGGTATCCTTGTTGGTATTCTGGAATAATCGACTTGAAATAAGCAGAGGCTTTGGCATCCAATCGTTTGATAACATCTTCTAATTGCGTTTGCATTGTCTAGGCCCTTTCTTTATAAACTAATATTTTAATAAAAAAGTGTCGATTTTCGACACTTTTTTATTAGTCAATACCAATTTCAGCACGAACAACGTCGGCAATTGTATCTACATAGTAATCTACTTCATTATCTGTTGGAGCCTCCGCCATAACACGTAAGAGTGGCTCAGTTCCACTTGGTCGAACTAAGATGCGACCGTTTCCTTCCATTTCAGCTTCCATTTTCGCAATGATTTCAGCAATTGCAGGAACTTGCATGGCTTTATCTTTCATACTATTTTCAACACGAATATTGACCAGTTTTTGTGGGTAAATAGTGACTTGAGCAGCTAATTCTGATAACTTTTTCCCAGTCTCTTTCATCACTTTTGTCAATTGAATAGCCGTTAATTGGCCATCGCCAGTTGTATTATAATCCATGATAATAACATGTCCTGATTGTTCGCCACCTAAGTTAAAATTAGATTTTCGCATTTCCTCGACAACATAACGATCTCCAACTGCAGTGACAGCTTTATTAATGCCATGCTCTTCTAAAGCTTTATGGAAGCCTAAATTGGACATAACCGTTGTCACAATTGTATTTTGAGCTAACAGACCATTTTCTGATAAATATTTTCCAATGATAAACATTACTTTATCACCATCAACAATATCTCCATTTTCATCAACAGCAATGAGACGGTCACTGTCACCATCGAAAGCTAAACCAATATCAGAATTTGTTTCTTTAACTAGTTCTTGTAATTTTTCAGGGTGTGTCGAACCAATACCATCATTAATGTTTAAACCATCTGGTTTTTCACCAATAACAGAAATATCGGCAGATAAGTCTAAGAAAATATCACGCGCAGAAACTGAAGCAGCTCCATTTGCTGTATCCAAGGCAACTTTCATACCTTCTAAATCAATACCAGTTGAAACCAAGAATTTTTCATACTTTCTTAAGCCTTCTGGATAATCAACTAGAGTACCTAAGCCTTCTGCACTTGGTCTTGGTAATGTATCTTCATTTGCATCAAGCAAGGCCTCAATTTCAAGCTCTTGCTCGTCTGCTAACTTAAAGCCATCTGAACCAAAGAATTTAATACCGTTATCAAGTGCTGGGTTGTGACTTGCAGAAATCATAACACCTGCACTAGCTTTCTCTGTCCTTACGAGATATGAAACGCCTGGTGTTGCTAATACACCTAATTTATAAACTTCAATTCCTACAGAGAGGAGACCAGCAACCAAAGCAGATTCTAACATCTCTCCAGAAATACGCGTATCACGTGCAACAAAGACCTTTGGTCTTTCTGTTTCATGTTGGCTTAATACATAGCCACCAAAACGCCCTAATTTAAATGCTAATTCAGGTGTTAACTCTACATTTGCTTCTCCACGAACACCATCTGTTCCAAAATATTTACCCATAATGTAATAAGCGACTTGCGCTTCCTCCGATTCTAATCTTGTGATATTATCTATTATTTCTTCTTAACTGTCAACTGAACTGCAATTGACGACGGTTCAACGACTGCTTGGTCATGTGTTAAACTAACAGTTTTACTTGTTGATTTGGTCACATCGGTTATGTCAACTTTTGCAATGACTTCATCAATTGTGTCTAAAACTTCTCTTGGACCTGAAACAACAACAGTTTGTCTGGCTAAGCGAGGTTGAATTTCTGAAACAGACTCATGTAACTGTCCAATCATCAGAACTGTCACAGGTACTGTTTTACTGATTTTTTTAATTTTAACACTTAAGCCAGTTTTGGCTGGATCAATAGAACTTGCTAATATTGTTCCATCTGCAGAGACTGCTTGTAGCGTCACAGTGTCATTATAATCTGAAGACAAGCGAACATTATCAGGTAATTTTGCAATGACGTGATCAATTAAATCAACTTTTGATTCATCACTTGTTACTTCAACACGCTTATCTGAAGTCGTCATATTTTCAATTTCATATCCTGGTGCAATTTGTTTTGAATCGACAACTCCTGCAACAGAAAATGCCTTTGTTTTCTTCCGGCCGATCGTAACTGTCAAGCGATCTGGAATGACTTTAGCCGTTAAACCTGATTGTAGGTTGGTAACTTTAAGTGGCACTGATACTTTGCCTGGTTTTGCATTAGTCAAGTCTGCCACAATTTTAAATTTTCGCGTATCTCCATTTACCTCAGAATCAAGTTTGACTCTATTTGTCGACGACAGGTATACCTGTGCACCGTAAGAATAATCACTAATAAAATATTTGTTACTATCATATTTCAAGTCTATTGGGACATCTGTTAAACTTTGTGTAAAAGTTTCAACAGGGTTATTGATTTGAGATGAAATATTATTGGAATTTGTAACAGCAGATAAAAATAAGAGAACTGCAAAAAATATTGAAACTAGTCCTAGCCAAAGCCGACTATTATAAAACTTTTTCACCTTTATTTGCCTCCCAATAAATTTTTATACCATGGTAAATCATTTTTGATATCGCTAATTAAAAATGATTTTAGTTTTGTTTCAAATTCATCAATTGATAAATCATGTAAAAATTGACCTTTATGTGTAATAGACACACCGCCCGTTTCTTCTGAAACTACTATAGTAACAGCATCAGAGTGCTCAGATAAGCCAATTGCAGCTCTGTGTCGTGTCCCAAATTCCTTTGAAATGGTCATAGACTCAGATAATGGGAGATAAGCACAAGCAGCTTTTATTTTATTATCAGCAATAATAACCGCACCATCATGCAATGGTGTATTTGGAATAAAAATGTTAATTAATAGCTGATTTGAAATTTCGGCATTTAAAGGAATCCCAGTACTAATGAATTCTTGTAGTGTTTGTGTTTCTTGTATGGCAATAAGTGCGCCAATACGCCTTGGGCTCATATATGAAACAGACTTTACAATAGCATCCACTAAAATTTCTTCATTGCTTTTGGTTTCTTTTTGCAGAAAAACTTGTGTGGTTCGTCCAAATTTTTCCAAGACTGTCCTAATCTCAGGTGCAAAAATGATAACGCCCGCTATTACCCCATAAGTAATCACTTGGTTCATCAAATAAGTAATGGTTGTCAGCCCAATCCATTGTGCAATTATTTTTAGTAAGACAAAGAAAACAACACCTTGAACAAGGGACATAATCTTGGTCCCTGCTAAAGCCTTTATAAAGCGATAAATGACGTATGCAACGAGTAAAATATCAATGATATGTATAGCAAGTAGCCAAGGATCACTAAAGAGGTTCATTATAAATTTTGAATCAATATTGTTAAAGTTACTCATTTTACCCTCTTTCTATGTAAAATTGACATCGTAAATATTATAACATGTTTCGATAAGATTTTCTGTATCTAAATTTTGATATTGTATGTTAAAATATAAACATGACAATTAAAACATTAATGGGCATAACTGCCGGAAAATCAGCTCAATTTTTTTTAAAGAAACTGGGTCGTGGTTCAACTTACCCTGGTAAATTAGCATTACAGTTTGATAAGAATATTTTAGATACTTTAGCAAAAGATTATGAAATCGTCGTTGTCACTGGTACAAATGGGAAAACCTTAACTACCGCTTTGACAGTTGGTATTTTAAAAGAAGCATTTGGACAGGTTTTAACTAATCCTAGTGGCGCCAATATGATTACTGGTATTGTATCTACTTTTTTGACGGCGAAAAAGACAAAGTCAGGTAAGAAAATTGCAGTTTTAGAAATTGACGAAGCGAGCTTGCCTAAAATTACTCAGTTTATTAAACCGAGTTTGTTTGTTTTCACTAATATTTTCCGTGATCAAATGGATCGCTACGGTGAAATCTACACAACTTACCAAATGATCATTGATGGGGCCAAAAACGCTCCTGAAGCAACAATACTTTCAAATGGAGATAGTCCTATTTTTGCTTCAAAGGATATTGTTAATCCCGTAAAATATTATGGTTTTAACACTGAAAATCATGAACCTAGATTAGCCCATTATAATACTGAAGGCATTCTTTGTCCAAAGTGTGAGCAAATTCTCAATTACCGTTTGAATACCTACGCTAACTTGGGTCACTATATCTGCCCGAATTGCCAATTTGAACGTCCAGAATTAGATTATCAATTAACTGAATTGACTACTATTAGTCATAACATGTCAGAATTTGTTATTGATGACCAATCTTATAAAATTAATGTTGGGGCTTATATAACATCTATAATGCCTTAGCTGCTGTTTCTGTTGCTGAATTCTTCGGAGTTGCTCCAGAAAAAATCAAAGCTGGTTTTGATAAGAGCCGTGCTGTTTTTGGTCGCCAAGAGACCTTTACCATTGGCAATAAAACGTGTACACTAGTTTTAATTAAGAACCCCGTTGGCGCTAGCCAAGCACTCGAAATGATTAACTTAGCTGACTTTCCATTTAGCCTGTCAGTACTGCTTAATGCAAATTATGCAGATGGTATTGATACGTCATGGATCTGGGACGCCAATTTTGAACTAATTAATCAAATGCCTATTACTGAGATTAATGCGGGGGGTGTCCGTCACTCCGAAATTGCCAGACGGCTTCGTGTAACAGGCTATGATGAAACAAAAATTACTCAAGCTGAAAAATTAGAAGATATAATGACTGCAATTTTAGCTCAGGAAACAGATCATGCTTATATCCTTGCTACTTATACTGCTATGCTTCAATTCCGAGAATTACTTGCAAACCGTCATATTGTTAATAAGGAGATGAACTAATGGCCTATACTTCTTTACAATCTCCTGAAAGACAGGACTATAAGTACCAAATTAGAATTGCTCATTTGTATGGCAACTTAATGAACACCTATGGTGATAATGGCAATGTCTTAATGCTTAAATACGTAGCTGAAAAACTTGGCGCTCACATTACTGTTGACATTGTCTCAATTGATGATGCCTTTGATTCTGATCATTATGATATAATTTTCTTTGGTGGTGGACAAGACTACGAGCAAACGATCGTTGCACGTGATTTACCCAGCAAAAAAGATGCTATTGCGGACTATATTGAAAAAGACAAAGTCATCCTAGCCATTTGCGGCGGTTTTCAGTTGTTAGGACAATATTACGTCCAAGCTAACGGTGAGAAGATTGATGGTATTGGCGTAATGGGACACTATACTTTGAGTCAAGACAAAAATCGCTACATTGGAGACATTAAAATTCATAATGAAGAATTTAATGAAACCTACTATGGCTTCGAAAACCATCAGGGTCGGACCTTCTTATCAGAAGATGAGAAACCTTTAGGAAAAGTTATCTATGGAAATGGAAATAATAAGGAAGATCAAACCGAAGGCGTCCATTACAAGAATGTCTTTGGTAGCTACTTCCACGGCCCAATCCTTTCACGCAATGTAAACCTAGCATACCGCCTAGTAACTACTGCCTTGAAAAACAAATATGGAACAGCTATTGAATTGGCTGACTACAGCTCTATCCTTGGGAATGAAGTTTCTGAAGAATATGCAGATGTAAAAAGTAAAGCCGAATTTGACTAAAAAAAGTTTCCCTTCAAATGGGAAACTTTTTTTAGTCTAACAAATGCTTGAGCATTCTTTCTGGATTGTCTAGAAAATCTTTGCTTAATTGATACTGCTCAGTCTCCCAATAATTAACTGCTTTAATCTCAGATTCTGTCAATTGAAGAATTTGAGCATCTGGCAATGTGATGAGAATTGGTGAATGGGTTGCAATAATAAATTGACAGCCTTCTTTGCATAGTTGATTTATCATCACCATCAATGACATCAGTCGACTTGGAGATAAGGCAGCCTCTGGTTCATCAAGTAAATAAAAACCATTGGCACTAAAACGATATTTTACTAAGTTGAAAAATGATTCCCCGTGAGAACAACGATGGAGAGGAATACCACCATACGAATCAAAGGTATCACCAATATCACTTAAGTAAGTGGCTAGATTATAGAAACTTTCAGCTCTTAAGAAATAACTGTCTTGAGGGTACTTTATTCTAATTGGTTTTATCAAGTCTCCTAATTGAGAATGGGTCCCCATTGTTTCAAAGATGGTATGTTTAGACCCACCTTCTGGATTTAGTCCCATAGCGACAGCTATTGCCTCAAGAAGCGTAGACTTCCCACTTCCATTATCACCAACCAAAAAAGTAATCGCTTTTTCAAAAGATAGCCCATTAGAGGATACGAGACTTGCAATTGCAGGAATATTAGCCAAGTAAGTGTCCTCTGGAAGTGGCTCTATACAGTCTATTTTACTTAAAAACATAAATTTACCCTTCTAATTATCATAAGTGGCTGTAGATGAGTTTCTTGTGTTTTAACTGACTTCGTCAAAATTAGACAGTCAAAAAATGTTAAGGTTATCAGAACCTTAACATTAGATGATGCCATTATGCCACAATTGCTTTTGCAATTTCTTCAACAGTGATGCGTGAGAAATATTGAGCAATATCGATGGTTTGTAATTTTTCAAGTACATCTTTATACTCATATTTTGTACCAATTAGTAATTGTTCTATGTCATCAACATCCTTAATACCGAAGAAATCTCCATAAATTTTGATATCTTTAATAACTGATTGTTGAACATTGGCAAATGTGTTGATTTTTCCAGCAGGGTAGCGAACATTACGTTCAATTGTGTATTCAGGGGCTTTGCCGTAAGTCCAGTCCCAAGTTCCAAATTGCGTATCTGCAGATTCTTGAATTTTAGCTAATTCATCTTCAGAAAGGACATATTCCGTCATATCTGGATACGTTTCTTTCATCTTTTCTAAGATTTTATCTGAGAATTCATTAACTGTAATTTTTTCTGGTAATTCATTAAGAATATTAGTTACACGTGCGCGAACTGATTTAATCCCTTTTGATTCAATTTTATCTTTACTTACTTTTAGAGCATCGCCAAGCACTGACATATCAACATCAAAGAGAAGACAACCATGGTGCATCATACGGCCTTTGTAATAAGCTTGTGCGTTACCACAGAATTTCTTTCCGTCAATTTCAAGGTCATTTCGGCCTGTAAATTCAGCTTTAACACCTAAGTCAGCTAGAGTTGCAATAACTGGTTGAGAGAAAGTTTTGAAATCGAAGGCACCTTCTTCAGATTTGTTAGAAATAATGGTATAGTTTAAGTTATTTAAATCATGGTAAACAGCACCACCACCTGAAAGACGACGACAAACATGAATACCATGCTCATCAGTATACTCTTTGTTAATTTCTTGAATCGTATTTTGGTGTTTACCAATGATAATAGCTGGTTCATTAATCCATAAAATAAAGATTTCGTCTTCTGAAGTTAATTCACGAAAGACATATGCCTCAAGGGCGATATTATAAGCAGGATTGTTGCTTTTATTTACAATATATTTCATTTCTACTCCTAAAATTCTCTATTTGATTACTTCTATTTTAATGCAATCGTTATCAAAACACAAGCCACTAATCCTAGTATTTTCAGTATTTAGCGACTTTTTAGAAGAAAAAAGTTTAGGAAATTCCTAAACTTTTTTTCATTCTTAACAGATTATTTTCTTTTTGGTGGGTTATGAATTGCTTCACCAAGAACATCTGCAAAAGCTTCATACATTACTTCAGAGAATGTTGGGTGACCATGAATTGATAAGAGCAATTCATCAACTGTTAATTCTGATTCCATGATAGTTGCTGCTTCATTGATCATTTCAGCTGCTGCTGGACCAATAATATGAACACCTAATACTTCGTGGAACTTAGCATCTGCAATCACTTTAACAAACCCATGAGCTTCATTGGATGCAATGGCACGACCATTACCTGTAAAGCTGTTACGTCCGACAAGAATCTCACCATATTTTGCGCGAGCTTCTTCTTCTGTAATCCCAACCATCGCTACTTCAGGATGAGTGTATACGGCAGCAGGAGTGAAGTCAAGATTTGCTTTACGAACATTACCATGCATAGCATTCTCAGCAGCTACTTCACCCATACGGTAAGCAGCATGTGCAAGCATTTTAGTTCCGTTTACATCACCTGGTGCATAGATACCTGGGATTGAAGTTTCTTGGTAGTCATTAACTTTAATACGGTTACGATCCATTTCAAGGTTAAGATTTTCAAGACCATTCATTTGTGGAACACGTCCGATTGATAACAATGCTTTTTCAGCGACAACTTCTTCACCATTGTTAAGCTTCAATGTTAATTGGTTATTTGCTTCAACAATTTCAGAAACACCAACTCCAGTCTTAATCTTCATACCTTTCTTAGAAAGGATTTTTTGAAGTTCAAGAGATACTTCTTTGTCCATTGCTGGGATAATGCGATCTGCCATTTCGATAACAGTGACATCAACACCATAAGAAGCCCATACAAGACCAAGTTCAATACCGACAACTCCACCACCCATTACAGCAAGTGATTTTGGCATTTCACGTAAATCAAGAATATCATCTGAAGTTAATACTAATTGAGAGTCAATTCCAGGAATATTGATACGAGATACTTTAGAACCTGTTGCAAGGATTACGTTACGTCCCTTAATTGTTTCAGAACCAATTGTAACAGTTTTATCTGGATTAACAGTTCCAAGACCATTGAATAAGGTAACTTTGTTAGCTTTAAGAAGTCCTTTAACACCACCAGTTAATGTTTTAACAACTGTGTTTTTGAATTCAACTGTTTTATCCATATCAATTGTATAGTTTGTTGAAGCAAGGTTAATACCACGACCTGCAGCAATTTTCAAACCGTCAAGGATTTCAGCGTTTTTCAAGTAAGTTTTTGTTGGAATACATCCAACATTCAAACATGTACCACCAAATTCTGATTTTTCAACAATCGCAATTTTTCCACCAAGTTGTGCGCCACGAATCGCAGCGTAGTAACCTGCAGGACCTCCACCTACGACAACAATATCATATTCGTTATCTGCAAGTGGTGCTTTATTTGTTTTTTCTGCAACTTTTTCAGCTGGTGCTTTAGGTACTTCTAAACCTGCAGCTTCAAGATCTGCAGTTGCTTTTTCTGCTGATGGCACTGCTGATGATGCATCCTCAATAGCTTCACCTTCGGCACCGATGTAGCCAATAACTTCAGTAACAGGAACTGTTTCACCATCTTTACGAACAATTTTCAAAAGGACACCAGCATCTTCTGCTTCGATTTCCATATTTGTTTTATCTGACATAATTTCAAGAAGGATATCTCCTTCATTGACAGCATCACCTTCTTGTTTTTTCCACTCGATGATTTCGCCTTCTTGCATGTCTACACCAAGTTTTGGCATAATAATTTCAACAGCCATTATTTTCTCCTTTTATTACATCTTATATTGGTATGTCACAGTTTAGACTAACTTCAATACAATGTCACTATACCATATTTTTCTTTATTACGGTTCAATCAAAAGTAACTTACTTAGATTAACAATCCAAAAGGATTTTCCATCAAGTTCTTAAGATCAACCATGAATTTAGCACCATTCATACCGTCAACAAGTCTATGGTCAATTGTTAAGCACATTGCCATAATCGGACGAGGAACAATTTCACCATTCACAACTGTTGGTGTAGGAATTGTTGCCCCAACACCTAAGATTGCTGAGTTAGGTTGGTTAATGATTGGGTTGAATGTTTTAGTGCCAAACATACCTAAGTTTGTGATAGAGAATGTTGACCCTGTCATTTCAGCTGCTTTCAACTTACCTTCTTGTGTTTTCTTAATAACATCTTTAGAAGCTATAACGAAGTCAGCCAACGACATTTTATCAGCATTGTGAACTACTGGTACGATTAATCCATCATCGAGACCAACAGCAATACCAATATTTACAAATTTGTGTAATTCAATTTCTTGAGCGTCATTGATTAATGAAGCATTCATATATTGATGTTCTGGTTTCATTAATGTTTTAACAACAGCCATACCAATTAAGTCAGTAAAGCTTACTTTCAAACCAGTTTTTTCCATGATTGGATCAATTAACTTTTTACGTAAAGCCATCATTTCAGTCATATCAATATCATAGTTCAATGTGAATGAAGGAGCTGTTAGGTATGAATTAGTCATACCTTTAGAAATAGCTTTACGCATTGCAGACATCTTGATTACTTCAACACCTTCAGGAAGTTCTGCCTTAGCTTTTTCTTCCTTAGCTGGTTTAGCAGCAACTTCTTCAACTGGTTTAGAAGCAGAGATCGCAGCTAAGATATCTTTTTTCATAACTTTGCCATTGAAACCACTACCTACAATGGCAGCTAAATCAAGACCTGCATCTTCTGCCATCTTACGTGCAAGTGGAGATGATTTTGGTTGTGCATTTTTAAAGTTTTCAACATCTTCTTGGTGAACACGACCTTTAGGTCCTGAACCAGGTACTTGACCTAGAGAAAGTCCCAACTCTGATGCAAGGCGACGTGCAGCTGGAGTTGCCCGAACTTTTCCACCGTCGCCTTGAGGAAGTGATGTTGCAACTTTGATTTCTGGTCTTGTTACTTCTTCTTTAGGTGCCACAGTAGGAGCAGCATCTGCCGAATTTGGAGCAGGAATTTCAGTTGTTTTCTCACTTGACGCAATATTATCAACAGATTCACCTTCGGCACCAATATAACCAATAACTTCCGTTACGGGTACAACATCACCTGCAGGGCGAACGATTTTTAACAAGACACCAGCATCTTCAGCTTCAATCTCCATATTAGTCTTATCTGACATAATTTCTAGAAGAATATCACCTTCTTTGACACTATCGCCTTCTTGTTTTTTCCACTCGATGATTTCGCCTTCTTGCATATCAACACCGAGTTTAGGCATAATAATTTCAGCAGCCATAATTTTCCTTTCCGAATCTCTATAAGCTAGTATACATTGAAGGAAGCCTCATATTGAGACTTCTTCTTCTGTATATTAGTTACCTTTTTTTGCCATTTTAACAATAGCAGCTTTGATTTTTTCAACGTCTGGTAAAATACCTTGTTCAAGCACTCGTGCATAAGGTACTGGTACATCTTCACTAGCTAAACGAACGATTGGATGATCAAGATAATCAAAAGCTTCACTTTCAGCAATCATCGTTGCAATTTCACCAGTGTATCCACCAGTTTTATAAGCATCGTTGACTAACAATACTTTACCAGTCTTCTTAACTGATTCAATGATCAGTTCTTTATCAAGTGGTACAAGTGTACGTGGGTCAACAACTTCAACGTTAATGCCATCGGCAGCAACTTCTTCAGCTGCTTGAAGAACACGTTCTAACATACGTCCGTAAGTTACGATTGTTAAGTCTGTTCCTTCACGTTTAATTTCACCTTTACCTAAAGGAATATAGAATTCAGGGTCTTGGTTAACTTCTTCTTTTTTACCGTATAGTGATTTTGGTTCCATGAAAATAACGATATTATTATCTTGAATCGCAGATTTCAAAAGTCCTTTTGCATCATTTGCATTACCCGGTGCAACAACTTTAATCCCTGGAATATGTGTCATCCAAGCTTCTAAAGATTGTGAGTGTTGGGCAGCTGATCCAATACCTGAACCTGAAGCAACACGGAAAGTTACTGGTGTTTTAAGACCGCCACCAAACATGTAATTATTCTTAGCACCATTGTTAACAATAGCGTCCATCATAATTGTAAGGAAATCCATGAAAGTAACGTCAATAATTGGTCTTAAACCTGTAATCGCAGCACCAATCGCAGCACCTGAGATAGCAGCTTCTGAAATTGGTGTATCTTTAACACGTTTAGCACCAAATTCTTCAAGCATACCAACTGATGTTCCAAAGTCACCACCATACACACCAACATCTTCTCCCATTAAGAAAATGTTTTCATCTTTGCGCATTTCTTCCGACATGGCAAGATTCACGCTTCACGTAAAGCCATTAATTTTGTTTCACTCATTTAATTTTTTCTCCTAGTTTTTACAAAATAGAAATAATCCGTTAATTTAGTTAATTAGTTAAATTGATAGGTTTAAAGAGATTAGTCAACCCAAACATCTTCAAATGCAACTGAAAGCTCAGGATCTGGACTGTTTTGAGCAAATTCATAAGCATCATCAACTTCTTTTTTAACTTGTGCTTGGATAGCATCCAATTCTTCATCAGTTGCAATACCTTCCTTTGTAAGGTAAGCTCTGTACTTGATCATTGGATCTTTTTCTTTCCATGATGCAACTTCTTCTTTAGTACGATATTTACCAGCATCGGCTGTTGAATGACCAAACCAACGGTATGATTCAACTTCGACAATAGCAGGTCCGTTACCACCACGTACATGGTCTACAGCTTTACCCATTGTTTCATAAACAGCTAAAACGTCATTACCATCTTCACAGTAGAATCCTGGAATTCCGTATGCTTCTGCACGTGTATATAAGTGAGGAGTATTTGTTGCATTATTGATATTCATTGAAATACCATAACGGTTATTGATAACAAAGAAGATTACTGGTAATTTCCAAGTCGCTGCCATATTAACTGACTCGTGGAAAGAACCTTCATTTGTTGCACCATCACCTGAGAAAGCAACTGCAATATTATTAGTACCTTTGTATTGCTGTGTTAAAGCGGCACCAACTGCAAGTGCATAGCCACCACCAACGATACCATTTGTACCATAGTTACCTTTTTCAAAGTCAGCCAAATGCATTGAACCACCACGCCCTTTTGAGACACCAGTAGCTTTACCAGCAAGTTCAGCCATCATTTTGTTTAAGTCCATATCTTTAGCGATAGATTGACCATGTCCACGGTGATTTGAGAAGATAATATCATCGTAAGTCAAATGAGCAACCGCACCAACGTTTGCTGCTTCTTCACCAACAGAGAAGTGAGTCATCCCTTGTACAAATCCACGACGAACAAGTTTGTTGATACGTGAGTCAAATTCACGAATACGTTCCATTTTTAGGAACATATCCATATGTTTTTCTTTCGAAACTGTTACCATTTTGGCCTCCAAAATATTGATTTACATTTTAATCATATCTTTTTTTATAGTTAAATGCAAGAAATTGAATCACTAGATTTCCTTTAATAATCGGATTTTTAGCTATTTTTAGTTTGAGAATTCACAAACATTTTTGTTGTAAAATAGAATAACTGTTATATAATACAGATAAAAAGAGCTGACACTGCAACTCTTTTTTAGGTCAACTTATAGTACTTACAATTCTAACTGGTGCCCAATGCTTTCCCATTCAGTCAAAAGTACATCTTGCTTTTCATTTAGTTGGTCAATTTCATTTTGCATATCAATTAATTGACCCGTAACATTGGTTAAGCTCATTTTTTCTTCTAACTGTTCAACTTGTTCCTCAATGGATTCTAACAAGTCTTCAATTTCTGCCAAGCGTCTCTGTAACTTGCGGACCTCTTTTTGACTTTCTTTTTGAAGCTGATAGTCGGTTACTTTTTGAACTTCTTGACGCTCTTTGGCTAATGCTGCGCCTCTAAGCATGCCATTTCCTCCAGCTCAGCTTTTTTCTCAAGATAATAATCGTAATCACCAAGAAAAAGTTGCGACCCTTCTTGCCCTATTTCTAATACTTTTGTTGCTACGCGGTTGATAAAATAACGGTCATGGCTAACAAAGACTAAGGTGCCATCATAATCAATGAGTGCATTCTCTAAAACCTCTTTGCTATCAATATCCAAGTGGTTAGTAGGTTCATCTAAAAGCAAGACATTATTATTTTCCATTGATAGTTTGGCTAGCAATAGACGTGCTTTTTCACCCCCCAGATAACATGCCCACTGTTTTTTTAACATCATCACCACTAAAAAGGAATGCCCCCAGACGGTTTCGAATGTCGACTTCAGGGGTCCTTGGAAAGTCATTCCATAATTCATCAATAACGCGATTGTTGACTGTTAATCGAGACTGGGTTTGATCATAATAACCAATCTCTAAATTTGCCCCGTACTTTATTTGCCCTTTGATAAAAGGGAGTTGACCAATTAAAGATTTTATTAAAGTTGACTTACCTATGCCGTTTGGTCCTACAATAGCAATTGCATCGAACTTATTGACTTCAAAGGTAATTGGTTCAGAAAGAATCTGATCACCATAGCCGATAGCTGCCTGTTCAATAGTTAGAACCTTATTTCCTGAAGCTTTCTCACTGTAAAAAGTCATATGAGCCGATTTTTTTGAGGCAGATGGCTTATCTAGTCGATCAATTTTTTCTAATTGTTTGCGTCTAGCTTGAGCCCGTTTTGTTGTTGACGCACGGACAATGTTTTTCTGAACAAAATCTTCCAATTTAGCAATTTCTTTTTGTTGCTTATCAAAGTTTTTTTGTTCAGTTGCTAATTTTTCAGCCTTCAAATCGACAAACTGAGAATAATTTCCTGGGTAGGAATCTAATGAAAACTTATTCAAATCCATCGTGACAGTTGCAACTTTATCTAAAAAATATCGGTCGTGACTGACAATGATCAAAGCCCCTTGATAATTAGCCAAATAGTTTTCTAACCAAGCTATTGTCTCAATATCTAAATGATTGGTCGGCTCATCAAGAACCAACAAATCTGGACCTTCTAAGAGCATTTTTGCCAAAGCAAGACGTGTATTTTGACCGCCAGAAAGAGCTGAAATTGGCATATCCCACATAGACTCATCAAACTTAAATCCATTTAAAATAGCTTTAATTTCTGATTCATAGGTGAAGCCATGATTTTGTCGAAAACTCTCAGACAAGGTATCATAATCATGCATTACTTTGTCCAATTGCTCCGCTGAAAGCTTGGCCATATCTGCTTCCATTTGTCTAAGTCGCTCTTCATCTTTACGGAGTTCAGAGAAAACTTTGAGCATTTCTGCGTAAATAGTCTTTTCTGATTCAAAACGACTATCCTGAGCAAGATAGGATAAAGTCATATCCTTCTTCTTAATGATATCCCCACTAGTTGGCGATTCTTCTCCTACTAGAATTTTTAATAGTGTCGATTTACCAGCACCATTTGGGCCAACTAAAGCTATCCTGTCTCTTTCATCAACCTGTATGTTGATACCTTTAAATAATACATCTCCTGAGAAGGAGCGTTCAATTTTGTTACCTTGTAAAATTATCATAACTCTATTCTATCAAAAAAATGCCCCAGATGGGACATTTCTTAGTGACAAACTGACCAAGATTTAGTTGCTTTGATACAAGTTATTCACTTCATTGATATCAGTTTGCTCAATTCCAAAAAAAGAACCTGATGATTGCATTACTGAGTTTTCTGTATCCTTATGCTCAAGTCCGATGGCATGCCCAAGTTCATGTTCTGCAGTATGAACAATTCTATCCATTTGATAGCCATAAGACTTATCCAATAAGTAATAAGCATTCAAATAAACTTTGGCATTGTCAATGTATTGATTTAACGACCTACTCTCAACTTTTGCTAAGCCTGCTGCATTGATCTTACTGTCATTCATTTGATCAGCAATGATATTTGCAGCTTTTGCATTTTGGGTTAAAACAAAAGTAAAGGCACCTGTATTGTTCCAATTATTAATTGCAGCGTGGTAGGCATTTATAAAGACAGGGTCAGTCGCATTAATATATATGCTGGCTTCATTTTTAACCCATCTACTATTTTCATGATCCTTGATATGATCATTATCTTGATGCTTACTAGCAGTGCTTGATTTTTGTTTATTATTGTCAATGGCGTCAAAAATAGAAACAATTTGATTAGTAATACGAGAAATATTGTTGGCCAGGACTGAGTCACTATGATTCGAATAATAAATGAGACCAAAAATAACAATTGCTAGTAACAAAATAGTTTGGACAAATCCCCAAATGATACGGAATAACCATTTTATTAGTGTCATTGGTAGCCATAAAATTAATTTTAAAAATTTCTTCATTTTTCCTATAATCTAGAAATCGGCTTGATTTAAGATAACCTTTCTTCTTTAACATAATGAATGGGGAGCCATTCTAACAAAACTTCTAGCTGTTTATTCCAGTAATACCATTCATGCTTCCCATGTGATTTGTCATAGTGTATGCCTAACCCTAAGTCATTTAATTCCGCGACAGCTTTTTCATTTGCTTTGAATAAAAAGTCCTCATACCCACACCAGGCATAGAATTTGGTCTTAAAATCAAATCCTTTGACCATATGCGTCAAATAAAATGTCTCCAAATTATTGTCTGATTCTTGGCCAAATATCCCTTGCCAATAGCGCGACGTCTGCTCGTCCAATTCACTTTCAATTCTTTCTGGTATGCCTAAAGCGCCTGAAAAGGAAGCACAATAGGAGAATTTTTTACTGAGCAATGCTAACTTAAATGCACCATAACCACCCATAGAAAGGCCAGCAATAAAGGTTTTCTCACGTTTAGTTGTCATATTAGGAAAGAAACTAGATAATACCTTTGGTAATTCCTCGGCGATCATCCTATAGTAAGGCAGACCAGATGCTGTATCTGTATACCAGCCTAAATCAGTTGATGGCATGACAATAATCAGGTTCGTATGTCGAACAAGGCGTTCGATATTTGTCCGTTTCATCCACGAATTTTCATTGCCTCCCATCCCATGCAAGAGATAGAGTACTGGGATATCTGTATCCCCTTGATCTGAAGTTGCTAATTCAGATTGGTCGGGGTAAATAACATTAACATGTCTTTCCATCTCCATAACTTCAGATTTGTATTCAATGATTAGTGATGCCATAATTACTCCTTTAGTAGTATTCAGATAGAGAAAGAGGATAGACCTTTGAACACAGTCTTCCTCTTTTTTTCATTTTTCAATCTGCTTGCGCACTATTAGACGCTATACCTGATGATTATCTCACTTCCATTACAACTGGAAGAATCGCAGGTCGACGCTTTGTCTGTTCAAATAAGAATCTAGACAATTCATCTCTGACAGAACTCTTTAATTCTCCCCAGTCAAAATTATCTTCTAATAAATAATTGCCGACCGTTGTATTAACAAGTTCTGCACTTTCACGAAGAATATCTCGGCTCTTCTTAACATAAACAAAACCGCGTGTGTTAACTTTTGCTTTTGATACAATCATTTTTTCTTTTTTGTTGACAGTAATGACAACGATAAAGATACCATCTTCAGAGAGAACTTTACGATCCCTAAGAACAATATTACCAACGTCGCCAATAGCATTTCCATCTATCATGACGTCACTTGCAGGGACGCCACCTTCATGAAGGAATCCCTCTTGATTCAAGACCATGATATCCCCACGTTTCATGATATAAATATTTTCTGGGAATATGCCAACTTCTTGGGCTACAATGGCATGAGCAGCTAGGTCTCGGTACTCTCCTTGAACAGGGAAAAGATACTTAGGTTTCATTAAATTGATTAAAAGTTGCAAATCGCGCCCATTAGCATGGCCGGATACACGTAGGTTTTGGGTAATCAATTTGACACTGCCACCTGCTTTATAAACAAGGTTTTCAACACGCGCCATCATGGCTTCTTTTGAGACATTAGGCGTTGTAACAATATATACTAAGTCGCCATCTTTGATTTGTACATAGCGGTGACGACCAACAGCCATTTTTTGTAAACTGTTAATCGGCTCACCCATTCGACCAGCCTCTAAAATAACCAACTCATGGTCTTCAAATTTATGCATGTCTTTGGGCTTGATTAAAAGGCGCTCGTCAACAATCATTAATTTTTTCAAACGAATGGCTGTACGTACAATGTTTTCAACATCTGTTCCCGTCAAAACAACACGACGACCATGTGCAACAGCAGCATCTAACACCTGTTGAATACGAACTAAGTTTGAAGCAACTGCTGCCACAATAACACGACCATCTGCATCACCAATGACAGTTGCCATTTCTTCGCCAACTTCAGACTCACTTGCAATTTGAATATTGCTTGTCGCATTTGCTGAATCAGCTAATAAGGCTAGAACTCCTTCTTTACCAATTTCTGCCAGTCTTCCAAGGTCTGTTTCATAAAATTTACGTGCGGCAGGGTCAAACTTAAAGTCTCCTGTGTAGACAATATTACCTTGATCGGTTCCAATCACAATTCCTAAACTTTCTGGAATTGAGTGCGTTGTTTTAAAGAAAGATACTAAACCATCTTTAAATTCAATTTCGGTATTACTATCGACAACATGGAAATTGTTAAATTTCCTTGTATTGTTATTATTTTTAACAAATAACTTGGCTAGTTCAATAGTCAATTCTGAGCCAAAAACAGGCACTGAGACTTCTGACAACAAGTAAGGTAATGCCCCTATTGCGTCAGCATGCCCATGGGTTAAAAAGACCCCTTGAACTTTTTCTTTGTTTTCGATAACATAATCTAAATTAGGAATAACTAAATCCACACCTAATTGTTCATTTTCTGGATATTTAATACCAGCATCTAAAATGAACATTGACTCATTGACTTCCACCAAATAGAAGTTCTTACCATACTCACGAACTCCACCTAAGGCGATTATTTTAATATCACTCATGATACTCCTCTTTTTAATAATTATTACATACGGTCCTTAACTTGTAAGTCGATTTACTGCTTTGTAGCTTAGCTACACTCCCTTATAGTATACCATAAAAGAAGAAAATATACTTGAAAATCACTACCCTACTTTCAACAATTTAAAAACTAAGACCAACCTGGTCTTAGCAATTCATTCTATTCGAAAAGTTGATAATAATCCGTGATTACCATCTTAGCCTTTTCTGACGAGTCTAAGTCTTGAATAATCTTTCCATCTTTCATCACAATTAAACGATTGCCATAAGTCAGCGCATCTTCCATGTGGTGGGTAATCATCAGGGCTGTTAACTGATCCTCTTCAACAAATTGATTCGTTAAAGCCATTAATGACTTGCTAGTTTTAGGATCTAGTGCTGCAGTATGTTCGTCTAACAGTAGTAAATCTGGTCGTTTTATAGTTGCCATCAAGAGACTTAATGCTTGTCTTTGTCCGCCTGACAATAATCCAGTTGGCGTTTCTAAATGATTTTCCAAACCATTACCCGTCTTGGCTAACAAAGACAAATAGTGCTGACTTCTGTGAACTAAAGAACGTTTTCTCAGTTGTCTTTTTTCGCCTCTTTTTTCAGCAATCAATAGATTTTCTGCTACAGTCATGCGTGGAGCTGTCCCCATTTTAGGATCCTGGAAAACACGAGACAAATAAGTAGCTCGTCTTTCTGCACCTAAATGTGTCACATCATGGCCTAAAATGCGGATTTGGCCTTTAGATAAGAGTAAGGTTCCTGCAATAAGGTTAAAAAGAGTTGATTTTCCAGCTCCGTTACCACCCAAAATGGTAATAAAATCACCTTTGTTAATGGTCAAGGAAACATTATCAAGTATTGTTTTGGTCTCATCAAATCCATTGTTTACAAAAAGACTGGCATCAATTAGTTCAATAATTTTTTCACTCATCTGCTTAACCTCACTCCCTTAAGTATTTTTTGTCTGATCACTGGGACCATCAAACAGATGGCTAAAACAATGGCACTGAATAATTTTAAATAATTAGTATTAAAACCTAAAACAATTACTGTCGCAATTAAAAATTGATATAAAATTGATCCAACAACAATAGCAATAAGTCGTTCCAGTAAGGTTAATCCTGTCGAATACAGAACTTCACCAACTATAATACTTGCTAAGCCAATAACGATGACACCAATTCCCTTTGAAACATCAGCATAGCCATCTTGCTGGCTCACCAATGAACCTGCCAAAGCAATTAATGCATTCGAGACAACTAGTCCCATCACTTCCATACGGTCAGTTTTAATACCAAAACTTTTAGCCATTTCGCGGTTGTCTCCAGTTGCAATATAAGCTTGTCCTAAATCTGTATAAAGAAAATAAATCAAGACTGAAATGACAAGAATTACTGCAAGCAACCCCATCAAGAGAAGATTAATGTCCGGCCTAAATGGTAAATAATCTTGCAATCTTTTAAGATTATGAAGGCCTAAATTAGCACGCTTCATAACCATTAACATAATCGAATTACACGAAGTCATAACCAAGATTCCAGCGAGAATAGTTGGAATTTTACCTTTTGTGTATAAAAGCCCAGTTACTAGACCAGCTAATGCGCCTGCAAGCATTCCTAAGCTAACTGCTAACATTGGATGATATCCCTGATTCATAACAGTGACAGCAACGGCACCTCCCAAAGGAAAGGAACCTTCAGTCGTCATATCTGGAAAATTTAAGATTCTAAAAGTAAGGTAAATCCCTAAACCGAGAATTCCCCATAGGAGGCCTTGTGATACGGATGAAATAATCATATTTTTTCCTTTCTATTCTTTCACTAAAATATCTGATTCTTTCTTTAAATCGTCTGGAACAGATATGCCTAGAGCTTTTGCTGCTTTCAAATTAAGAACAGGTTTACCTGTATCGACAATTGTCACCGGCACTTGGGAAACCTTTTTACCAGCAATCAACTCCTTCACTTGCTTTGCAGTTTCAACACCTAACTGATACTGACTTTGTGAAATAGAAGCTACGCTACCATCTTTAACCATTGTGTCCACACTAGAATAGATTGGTAAAGTCGCAGCATTAGCTGACGATACAACTGTTGCAAATGCTGAAGCAATTGTATTATCCTGTGGAATAAATAAAGCATCTACTTTCCCAGCCATAGCTGACATGGTTGATGAGACCTCATTAGTTGACGGTACAGCATAGGTTTTAACAGTGTAACCTTTTGACTGTGCAATAGCTTTGAAGTCATTTACTTGAGAAATCGAATTATCCTCATTACTTGCATAAAGAATACCAATTGTTTTAACAGTCGGCGTTAGCTGTTTAATTAAGTCAACCGTCTGCTTCACTGGCACTCTATTTGATAAGCCAGTCACATTCCCTTCAGGCTTTTTCAGGTTTGATACCAACTTAGCTCCGACTGGATCTGAAATTGCTGACATAACAACTGGAATATCTTTAGTCGCTGCCGCAAGACCTTGTGCAGCCGGTGTAGCTATTCCAACTAAAATATCACTAGCTCCACCAGCTAATTGTTGACTCATTGTTTGTATCTTGCTTTGGTCTCCTTGAGCATTCATCAATTTGATTTGAATCTTAACCTTTGAACTATTTGATTTTCCTAATTCATCCTCAATCCCTTTTTCTATTTGATCTAGAGCTTCGTGGGTAAGTAGCTGCAAGATACCAACACGGACAACCTTTTTGTCTAGAAATTGATTAGCGCCTTTTGGCTTTTCTAATAGCAGAGCTGAACAAACCATTATGACCAGAATTAGTAATGTAGCCATTAAATTTTTATTTTTCATAAGTAACCTTTCGTGAGATAAAAAGAAAAAGCGCATAGTAAGTTATACTAAGCGCTTTTTTGATAGTCAAGACTCGCGCACAGATAGTTTTTTAGAGTACCTCTAAAAGCCGTATCTATGCCAAACCATAAACACAACTTTACCTATGCCAGCTTTGCCAATTAGAAATTTTCATTATGTTCATCATCTCGGACTACCTCTCATGTTTTTTTTACATTATATCTTAAATCCAGGAAATTGCAAGTCTTTCTTCTTATTATTTTCAACATATAACTTATGTTATAATTAGGAGATTAGAAAAACAGAAGGGAGAAACCATGTCATTTGACGGCTTTTTCTTACATCACTTAACACAAGAACTAAATGAGGATCTCTTAAATGGTCGCATTCAAAAGGTTAACCAACCTTTTCAAAGTGAATTAGTTCTAACTATCAGAAACAATCGACAAAATTATAAATTACTGATTTCAGCCCACCCCGTCTTTGGGCGCATCCAAGTAACTCAAAATGATTTCCAAAATCCCCAGACACCTAATACCTTTACGATGATTATGCGTAAATACCTTCAAGGCGCTGTTATTGAGACCTTAAAACAAGATGACAACGATCGCATCATTGAAATTGGGGTTTCAAATAAGAATGAAATCGGAGATGCGATCAAGGCAACTTTGATCATTGAAATAATGGGTAAACACAGTAATATCATCTTAATTGATCGAACTGAAGATAGGATTATCGAATCAATCAAGCACGTGGGGTTTTCACAAAATTCCTATCGAACAATTTTGCCAGGATCAACCTATATTCAGCCACCAAAAACTGAAGCAAAGAACCCTTTTACACTATCTGACATTGACCTATTTGAAATTCTTCAAACTGAGGACTTATCACCCAAATCGTTGCAAAGACTATTTCAAGGTTTGGGACGAGATACAGCCAGTCAGTTGTCTGCCTGTTTAAAGACTGATAAACTCGATAATTTTAGAGCATTTTTTAATAAACCAGTAAAACCAACATTAACAGAAAAATCCTTCTCTGCCATTGCATTCACAGATTCAAGATTAGAAAAATTTTCAAGACTGTCTCAACTTTTAGATTATTACTATCAGGATAAGGCTGAGAAAGACCGCATTACACAACAAGCAAGCGACCTTTTACATCGTGTCCAGTCTGAGCTAGAGAAAAATATCAAAAAGTTAGCTAAGCAAGAAGCTGAATTAATCGCAACAGAAAATGCCGAAGAGTTCAGACAAAAAGGCGAGTTACTGACAACCTATTTAGCACTAGTTCCAAATAACAAAGCAAGTGTAACTTTAGATAACTATTATACTGGTCAGCCTATTACCATTGCTCTCGATCTTGCCCTCACTCCAAATCAAAATGCGCAACGCTATTTCAAAAAATATCAGAAACTAAAGGAAGCAGTAAAACACTTAAGTACGCTCATTGATGAAACCAAGCAAAGTATTGCCTATTTTGAGAGTGTCGATTACAACTTATCGCAAGCAACAATTGATGAAATTACTGACATTCGTGAAGAACTCGTTGAAGCCGGCTTTATGAAACGCCGATCAGTTGATAAACGCCACAAGCGCAAAAAGCCGGAACAATATTTAGCCCGTGACGGCAAAACAATTATCATGGTTGGTCGAAATAATCTGCAAAATGAAGAATTAACCTTCAAAATGGCCAAAAAAGGCGAGTTATGGTTCCATGCCAAAGACATTCCAGGTAGCCATGTTATTATCAAGGATAATTTAGACCCTAGCGACGAAGTCAAAACTGATGCTGCTGAATTAGCGGCATTCTATTCAAAAGGTCGCTTATCGAACTTGGTTCAGGTCGACATGATTGAAGCCAAAAAATTACATAAACCTTCTGGTGCCAAGCCTGGATTTGTTACTTATACAGGTCAAAAGACATTACGGGTTACTCCAAGTCAGGAAAAAATTGAAAAAATGAAATTAAACTAAAAACTGAACCCAAAGTTCAGTTTTTTTATATGTTGTTTTTAAAATAGTATTCTATTTACTCTAAGATTACTCTAACTCACTTAAGAAGAGTTGCATATTTAAATCGTCTGGAATTAATTTCAAGTACAGTTCAACCATGTCTTTTGCTTTTTGACTTTGACCAAATTCTCTTAAAATAAAAGCATAGTCTCCTAAAAATTCCGGATTTCCTAATAAATCCACTTCCAACTGTTGATAGAGATAAAACGCCTCTTCTTCTCTATCCAAACCTTGCAACGCTTTTGCCAAATTCCATTTACTGAGGACATTGTCTGACGCTTCAAGATTTAATGCAATTACTTCTGTAAATCGCTGCGCATCAATGTAAAGATTAGATAGTCTCATCAAAATCTCATCATTATCCACACTGATTTCTTTTGCTTTCAAAAGATAGTTTTCTGCACTGCTCATATCATGCATTTCAAAAGCAAATTGTGAGGCCAACAACAATAGTTGCGAATCAAATTCATTTTTTCGAAGTGCTTGTTGAATTAAACGAAGTGCCTGATCTGTTTTATGCTCCGCATGCAAGCTTTGAGCATAGATGTATTCGTATCCCACAAAATCAGGATTTAATGTTTCTAATTGTTTAAAATAAAGATTAGCTTTTTGATACTCACCTTGATCATATAAAAGTGTAGCCAGTTCAAACAGACTGTCATCTTCATACTCTATTTCAACTGTTTTTTCTAAAAACTCAATGGCTGCTTCAAACTTGCCAAGACAAGCATAGGCTCGTCCAATTCGTTGATAAGTCGAAACACCTGTATCTTCTAAAATCTGACGATTATCCAATTTTGCATATAAAGCAATGGCTTGATTATAGTGTTTTAAATCCAACTCTATTTCTGCCAGTCCAAAAATAATCAGTGGGTCTGGATTCAGTTGACTGGCCTCAAGTAGCTTTTCTCGTGCAACATCTGTCAAGCCTTCCATATCATATAAATCAGCCATAACAAGTAAAGCATTAACATAGTATGGACTATCTTGATCGATATTATCTAAATAAAGAAAGGCTTCCTCAATCAAATTATCTTCAGCTACAATCTGTGCTAAATTAAGATTGACTTCTGGGAACTTATCTTTTAATTTTAAGTAAATACGTTTAGCATGTGGTAAAAAACCAATACTTTCTAAATAGTCTCCCAAAGCTAACAGGGTTTCATCTTCGTCCGTTTTAAGTGCCCGTTCAAAGTATTTTTCAGCATGAGCTAAATCTTGTTGATCTAGAGAGGCAATCATTTTCTCACTATTCTGCATGGTCTGGCTTCTCCTCAACAATAATTTTTTTATCTATGTAAAGACTACTTACTCCTTTATACCAAGCAAATAATTCTTTGACTACAACTTTAAGTGACGCGTAAATAGGAATAACTAAAAAGACACCCCAAACACCAAGCATGGCTCCCGCTGTTAATAACAAAAACATGATAGTAATTGGATGAATATTTAGCTTATTCCCTAATACTAAAGGTGCAACAAATCGACCTTCTATTGTTTGCTCAATAGTAAAAATGATGAGAACTTTAACCAACATGAGCGGTCCTTGTACCAAAGCCATAATAACCACAGGTACCATAGCTAAAAAAGACCCTAAATAAGGAATCATATTTAAAAAGCCTGCTGCAATACCGAATGTTATCGAATATTTTAAACCGACAATACTAAACATGACACTAAACATAATACCTACAGTAATTGCAACAATTACTTGACCTTGAACATAGCCTGATAGCTGCTTATTAATATCTCCTAGCACACGTGAGATAGGGATTCTCAAGTTAGTTGGAAGTGTCTCTACTAAACCATCTTTCATTTTGCCACTATCTCTTAGGAAATAAAAGAGGATAAATGGTGTAATGATGATTGAAATGGTAATCCGGGCTATCGCACCTGCAAAATTCCCAACCCAATCAATAGCATGTTTTGAGAAGCTTTGGGCATAATCTAAGGCTTTTTTAGTGACATTTGTTAGAATATCTTGAAGCTCTGTTTGATAATTAATTAACCACTTGTTTTCTACAATTTTAGTTGCTTCTTCGTTAACAGTTCCCACATACTTAGGTAAGTCATGAAGAAAAGTGGTTGTTTGATGACTAATCATAGGAATGAGTCCAGAAAAGGCCCAAACTAAAATACAAATAATCAAACCAAAAACAATGGAGATGGAAGTCGTTCGATTTGGTCCCAAACTCTCAATTAAATCGACTAATGGTTTCGTTAAGTAGTATAAAATAGTTGATATCACCAACGGTAGCATCAAAATCGTCAGAAACGATAGAATTGGTTTAAATAAGAATGAAACCTTAGTAAAAACTAAAATCGTCAATAAAAATATTAGGATTACAACAAGTGCACTTAAGGCTTGATTATTTAAAACCCATTTGTAAAACCAGCTCTCTGAAAATTGTGAATTATTTTTTTTATTCATTTATCTTTTATTACCTCATTTTTCTTGTCCATAGAAAGTCACTGATTGATCAATCAAGTTATTTTTATCATCATAAGTAAATTTAGCTGAGAAAAACGGCTTATCCTCTAAAATCCATCTAAAAATCTCATAATCACCTTCCCATGTAGGCTTAGTCAAAACTTGATCATAAGGAACCCATTCTAAAGTACCTTCTCGAGAATCCTGATCTGAAATCAATTGGCCTTCAAACTCTGTCACTTTGAAAACATAGGTATACCAATCCTGTCCTGGTGTGAATTCTGGAAATGTAATTACCCCTTTAAAGTCCATTTTTTTCACCTTTAAGTGGGTTTCTTCGTAGATTTCACGAATAGCACACTCATCTGGACTTTCGCTAGGTTCAATTTTACCACCTACTGATATCCACTTTCCTTCATGAACATCATTTTCTTTTTTATTACGATGTAATAATAGCAAAGAATCTCCATTATCTATATAACAAATTGTCGCAAGTTGTGTCATTATTGCCTTCCTTTTCTATATGTATCTATTATACCAGTCTAACAAAATATTGCTATCAATCACTAGGATTTTTCCTAATTATCTTTACTACAGCCTATCTATTACCTGTATTCATGTCAAGGATAGTAACTGCTATCAAATCATCAGTTACAATTATGAGTGGCATTAAAAATTTTGAAAAATCCTTCTTTCCCCATTTCACCTTCTCCATTTTGCCTAATTTATGCTATAATTTCATTAGAAATTGGAGGAAACCTATGCCTAAACCTATTTATTTTGGTACCTACACGAAGCGACAATCGCAAGGAATTTATCAAGCCGATTATGATCAAGAAAGTGGACAATTGGCTAATCTTAACTTATTAGCAAAACTAAAAAACTCAACCTACATTGCTAAATCTCTTGCGGAAAATTTCTATGTCACTACTAATGATAACGAAAATGGGGGGATAGTTGCTCTAAATAAACACGGGCAACTCATTAATTCGGCACTAATTCAAGGAACATCCCTTTGCCATATAGCAATTGACGAAAAAAGACAGCTTGTCTATGGCGCTAATTATCATAATGGCCAGATAAGTCTCCATCAAATTGATCAGACAGGTAGCGTAACCCTAAAAGATACTGTTCAATTAGAAGGAGCAGGTCCACACCCTAATCAAGAATCAGCTCACGCCCACTATGTTGGTCTAACCTCTGATAACTATTTGGTAACTTGTGACTTAGGGACAGATTCCGTCACTACATATGAAGTTCTAGGTGATTTTACATTAAAGAAAATTGCTAATTATCAAGCAGAGCCAGGTGCTGGTGCTCGACACCTGGTTTTTCACCCAACCGAAAAAATTGCCTACTTAATTTGTGAGTTAAATTCTAGTGTTGAAGTGCTTATTTATAACGGATTAGGCCATTTTGAAAAACTCCAAACGATCAGTACATTACCTATGGACTATCAAGGATTTAATGCTACTGCTGCTATACGAATTAGTAAAGATGGCAAAAACTTATATGCTAGTAACCGTGGACATCATTCGATTGCTGTTTATACGATCAGAAAAGACGGACAACTAGATTTACTAGAAATTGTCCCTAGTCAAGGCCATACACCGAGGGACTTCATTTTAACAGATAATCAAAAACATCTCATTATTCCCCACCAAGAATCAGACAATATTAGTATATTTGCCAGAAATCCATCAACAGGTCACTTACAACTGATAGCCAACGATTTTCTTATACCTGAATCAGTTTGTGTCATTGAAGGCTAAATTAATTGCTTATAATCCCTAGGTATGGTTAAACAAAGACAACTAAACAGAAGATGTAGTCTCATGAAAGCACAAGAACTTTTTGAAGAAGTAAAAGAATTAATCGCAAACAAAGATTTATCAGACGCAACTGATTTTATCAATGAAAACAAAGTCCGCATGGGTATCTGTCCCACTCTCTTTTTTGTGCCCTTTTTTCTGTCCATGATTCACCACATCTTAAACATCATTCTAATCTATTCTTGTCTTAAATATATTAAAAATGAAGACATCTCAGATGTCTTCATTTCGAAAAGTATGGCGCTACATTATTATTTAATAATCTCTTGTGTTTTAGCATAGTTAGCTTCTACTGCTTCCTTTTCAGCCTTCCACCACTCTTCATGCTCTTTATACCAGTTAATAGTCTCTTCTAAACCAGATTCAAAATTGGTAAATTCTGGAACCCAACCGAGTTCATCACGTAATTTTCTTGAATCGATAGCATAACGTAAGTCATGACCAGCACGATCAGTCACATGATCATAAGCATCTGGTGCTTGACCCATTTTTGCAAGAATCAACTCTAAAACTTCTTTATTATTTTTCTCACCATCAGCACCAATTAAGTAAGTTTCACCAATTTGACCTTTAGTAAGAATTGCCCACACACCTGTTGAATGGTCATTAGTATGGATCCAGTCACGAACATTTTTCCCTTCACCATATAGTTTAGGTTTAATACCTGACAAGATATTTGTAATTTGACGTGGAATAAACTTCTCAATATGTTGGTATGGTCCATAGTTGTTTGAGCAGTTTGAAATAGTTGCTTGAACTCCAAATGAACGAACCCAAGCTTTAACAATCAAGTCGGAAGCTGCTTTTGTTGAAGAATAAGGTGAAGAAGGGTTATATTTCGTTTCAGCTGTAAATTTTTCACCTTCGCCTTCACCATGACCAGGTAAATCTTCACGTAAGGGAAGGTCTCCGTATACCTCATCAGTTGAAACATGGTGGAAACGAATATTATATTTACGTGCTGCTTCCAATAGTGTATAAGTTCCAATGAAGTTAGTATGGATAAATGGACTTGGATCATTAAGTGAATTATCATTGTGGCTTTCAGCGGCATAGTGTACAATAGCATCTGCTTTTGCTGCTAATTGGTCAACTAAAACTGCATCAGCGATGTCGCCAACAACTAATTCTACGCGATCACCAAGAATTTCTTCAATGTTAGCACGATTTCCTGCATATGTTAACTTATCTAAAACAGTTACATGAACATCAGGATGATTGTTATAAACGTAGTGAACAAAGTTTGAGCCAATAAATCCAGCTCCACCTGTAACTATAATATTTTTGTATTCTGACATGATTTTTCCTTAATTCAATATTTTATAAATCTTCTGCTTTCAAAGGTGTCACACTTTCAAGCATTGGATGATTTTTATCTGCTTCTGAAACTTCTGCTTGGTCTAAATTTTCCCACTTGATCCCTAGAGCAGGATCAGCATAGTTTACAAAGGCATATTTTGGTTTTAATTCTAAAGCCCAATAATCATTGACAAGATAACTATAAGACACTTTGTCTGATAATACTTGGAAGCCATTTGCAACGCCACGCGGAACAAAAATTCCTTTAGAAGCATCAATAACGGTTTGATAAACATTACCAAAAGTGTCGCCATTACGCAAATCAACCCAAGATCCTAAAACCTTGCCATCATCTGCAACAGAAATATATTTATCCCATGGTTCAGCATGTAATCCACGTAAAACATTTTTTCGTGAGAAACTGACATTATTTTGTAATTTTCCCTCAGCAAAAAAGCTTTCAGGAAAACCTAAAGGAAGCATTTTTTCCTTTTGAAAATTTTCTTTAAACCAGCCACGATTGTCTCCATGAACCGGAATATCAAATTCGATTAAACCAGGAATAACTTCAATCGGCTTAGCTGCGAGTGTTTTTCCAAAAAAGGTTTCAGACATTAAGCTTCTCCAATCAATCTTAGTAAATATTGACCATATTCATTTTTCTTCAATGGCTGTGCCAATTCAGAAACTTGGTCTTTTGTGATATAGCCCATGCGGTAAGCAATTTCTTCCAAATTAGCAACTTGTGCATTTTGTAAGCGTTGAACAGTTTCAATGTACTGCGCTGCTTCTAATAGACTTTCATGTGTACCTGTATCTAACCATGCAAAGCCACGTCCCATTAATTCAACCGATAAATCACCACGTTCCAAATACGCTTTATTAACATCGGTAATTTCAAGCTCACCACGAGGACTTGGTTTAATATTTTTTGCAATTTCAACAACATCATTGTCATAAAAATAAAGTCCGGTTACAGCAAAGTTTGATTTAGGTTTCTCTGGTTTTTCTTCGATAGAAATAGCATTCATGTTTTCATCAAATTCTACAACACCAAAGCGTTCTGGATCTTTAACTTGATAGCCAAAAACGGTTGCTCCTTTTTCTTTTGTTGCAGCATTTTGAAGCATTTTGGTTAAGCCATTCCCATGATAAATATTATCTCCTAAAATCAAGGCTACATGATCATCGCCGATGAATTCCTCACCAATGATAAAGGCTTGTGCCAATCCATCTGGACTAGGCTGTTCAGCATAAGATAAATTAATTCCGAATTCTGCGCCACTTCCTAACAATTCTTCAAAACGTGGTAAGTCTTGTGGTGTTGAAATAATTAAAATATCTTTAATGCCTGCTAACATTAAAGTAGAGAGTGGGTAATAAATCATTGGTTTGTCATAAATTGGCATCAATTGTTTAGATGCTGCACGGGTTAATGGATATAAACGTGTTCCTGAGCCACCGGCAAGTATAATACCTTTCATTGAATAACTCCTATATAATTGTATTTGTATAAATCCCTATTATTTTATCATTTTTTAGGGTAACTGTCACGTTTGGAAATATATGAGGCAATAGGATAGTCCTCCGGATTTAAAAACAATTCCTTGTTCAGAACCATAGCAGCCAATTCCTTACCAACTAAGGCACCTACTGTTAGACCAGAAGAACCAAGGCCACTCGCAGCAAAAAGACCTTTTCTGTCAGTCACTTCTCCAAAAAAGGGTAAAAAATCACTACTATAGGCTCTAGTCCCAACCCTTACTTTTTTCTTGATTGCTGCGCCCAATTGAGGGTAGTAGGCAATAGCTGATGCGTCTAGTTCATCCACAACTCTCTCATCCACTGACAAATCAAATCCTTTATCATTTTCATGGCTTGCTCCAACAGATATCTTCCCTCCATTGAAAGGGATAATGTCAATTTCACCCTCAGGCATGACTACTGGAAAATCATCCGTTTTTAAATGCTCAAAATGATAATCAATTAGCTGACCTTTTTGTGGTTTAACATCCACTTGGTATCCTAAAGGATCAAGAATTTCTCCCAACCAAGCACCACAGGCTAGAATAACGCGATCAAATAACTGGCCATCAATCACAAACTTATCTCGCTCAAAGGATAAAGTTACTTTTTTGGAGACTAATTCAAATCCTGACGTTTCAATTAAGGTTTGACACAATTGAGCACCGTCAACTCGTGCACCTCCAGATGCAAACAAAAGCTCTTGAAAGTTCTGTAAGCCTGGAAATAGTGCATTAACCTGTTTTTTTGATAATATTGCTAAATCTCCAATTAGCAGGGCAGTTTCTTTTCTCGATTCTGCTAAAGTGACTAATTCTTCTAACTTCTCTTCATTCCTCTTTAAAAGAAGGACACCATTTTTTTGATAAAAACTGGTATCAACCCGATCTTTTTCTAAGTCCTTGATTAGTATCTGGTAAAAATCCGCACCTGATTTTGCCAAATGATACCATGCCTTATTTCTTCTTTTGGAGAACCAAGGGCTAATAATACCAGCAGCAGCTTTGGTCGCTTGCCCTTTCCCATAATCGAAAATTGTCACTTGACAATTCATATCCTTACTTAAATAATAAGCGGCAGTCGATCCTACTATTCCTGCACCTACAATAGCTACTTTTTTCTTTTTTATCATGTCACTTACCCCAATGCCACATCTAAAACCATCATTATCATAAAACCAAGCATGAGCCCTAATGTAGCTATGTCAGTATTACCATTGGTTTGTGATTCAGGTATTAATTCTTCTACAACAACAAAAATCATAGCACCGGCTGCAAATGAGACGCATAGGGTAAGATAGGTAACATTTTCAGGACTAAAGCCGCGCCAAGTACTGCACCAATTGGTTCAACGATAGCAGACATTGAGCCCCAATAAAATGCGATCGCTCGAGATTTCCCATCCGCACGAATCGGAATTGACAATGCTGCACCTTCTGGAATATTTTGAATCCCTATACCTATCGCTAAACTTATTGCACCAAGTAGCGCAGCTTTTGAAAAATCACCTTGCGCCAAAGCACCAAAAGTAACTCCAACGGCAAGTCCTTCTGGGATATTGTGAATCGTAATGGCTAAAAAAAGCAAGGCCGTCTTAGATAACTTTCGTCCAGATGCCATACCTTCCATTTCAGATACATCTTTATTCAAATGTAAATGAGGTACAAGAGCATCAATCCCCCTTAAAAATAAACCACCTAGTAAAAACCCCGTAGCTGCTGGTATCCAAGCATAGCTTCCGTATGTAGTTTTTGCAAACTCGATTGAAGGCGCTAGCAACGACCAAAAAGAGGCCGCAATCATAACACCGGCCGCAAACCCCATCATACTATCTAAGAGTCGTCGACTAATGGTTTTAAAGAAAAAAACAATTGCTGCACCAAAGATAGTGCATGCCCAAGTAAAGAGTCCTGCCAAAAAAGCTAACAAGACAATGTCTTGTTTAGCAATCCAATCCATAATAAACTCCTTTTCTATAAATAATGAAATGGATTAGTTGAGCTTTGACTAGCTAAAACCGTCACAGGCCACTCTTCTTCCATTTTCCATTCTTCTAGTATATGACTCATCTTTGAAATAAATAAGGCTTCAATATGATGTCCCGGATCAATTGCTAATAGACCTTCTGTTAGCATTTCTTGAGCTGTATGGTAATAGATATCTCCAGTTACATACAAGTCTGCCCCCTTAGAAAGAGCATCTTTGTAAAAGTCATCACCACTACCACCACAAATTGCTACCTTAGAAATAATTGGGTTGACATCACCATAACGAATTAAACGAACAGTATCTAAACCAAAAACTTCCTTCACACGCTGAGCAAAGGTTTCAAAAGGTTGTGGTTCAATGTTACCAATCCGACCGATACCAAACCCATCACCAACCTGACTAAGATAGCTTGTATCCGTAATTTCGAGCATCTCACAAAACCAATCATTTAGCCCACCACTAAGAACATCAATATTGGTATGGCTAACATAAACAGAGATGTCATGTTTAACCAAGTCCAAGAGAATATCCCTTTGCGGCGAAGCAACTAAGTCCTTAACCCCTTTAAAAATGGGCGCATGTTTTGTAATAATAAGATCGACACCTTTTGTAATAGCTTCTCTAACTGTCTCTTCGCGAACATCTAAAGTAACCATAATAGTTGACACTTCATTATCCAAACTACCAATTTGTAAGCCAAAAACATCCCCAGGCATTGATAACTGCGTCGGACAAAAAGCTTCATACTTTTCAATGACGTGACTAATTTTCATCTTCAATCATCTCCTTTATTAGGTCTATTCTTTGGGAGATAGCCGAGCGATTTAGCAGATTATCCTCAGGAATACAGGACAAAGCATAGGATAATTTATCTAGTTCTCTTTGCCACTTGGCTTTAAACAGGACTGATTTTTCCTGACCTAAAATAGGTCCAAAGCGGGTTTCCTTCAGTGATAATTCACGGTGACCATGCTGCGCAAGAATGATTTCATAAAACTTATCATTTTCAGACATGACTTTTTCTGCAGTAATCACGAAATCATTCTTTGTCAGCCAACGTCTTAAATCATCTTCGCGGTTATTAGGCTGTAAAACCAAGGTTTCAACTGTAGCTAATTTGTCTTTACCAGCTTCAAGAATCTCAGCAATTAAGCGTCCGCCCATTCCACAGATACTAATAGCTGTAACCTTGTCTGTTTCATCAAAGGCTGCTAAGCCATTTGCTAAACGAACATCAATTTTGTCCGCCAATAATTCTTGGGTAACATTTTTCTGAGCCGATTCAAAAGGTCCTTTTACAACCTCACCAGCAATTGCAGATGTAATCACTCCCGTTTTTACAAGATAAATTGGTAAATAAGCATGATCGCTTCCTACATCCAATAGTTTACTTCCTTTGGGAATAAAATTTGCGACAAGCGTCAATCGTTGTGATAAATTGTCCATTTAATACTCATACTTTCTTTTCTTAATCCTTTCCTATTATAACAAAAATAGAAAAAAAGAATAATAGCCTATACCATTATTCTTTACACCTCAAAAGTTGCATAGAACCTATTAGTTCATCTTAATACATTCTAAAATTAAGTCAGACACATACTGATATTATAAACAAGGTGAAGCGCAATGACTAAATCTAAACGCTTTGTCTTATAATAAATAAGCGAAAGCACTAATCCTACACCTCCATACATCACTAGCGATACAACATTTGACGGGAGTTGTAAGACTGTGAAAACAATAACACTAAAGATAAACCCTAAAAAAGGAAAATCTTCAAAAAGATAATAAATAATACCAGCTCTAAAGATGACTTCTTCACAAATCGGACCACAAACTCCAATGATGATTAGCGTTATAAAAAAGTTAAATGATCCAAACATTTGTTCAAGTAAATCTTGATTAAGCGTTGTCCCAATCTTTAAATAGTTCAGTAAAAAAAGTCCCCCATGACCTATAATTTCCATTATCAGCAAAGCAACAAAGAAAACGATAATATCTTTTTTTTTCCAATTTATTTCAAATTGATAATGTAGGATAAATTTCTTCAATAAAATGAGAATAACTAAGGTAGAAAAAACTGCCACAAACATTAGAATTATCTGTTCAATTATACTAAATTCAAATGAACTTTGAAATTTATAATTTCCCCCTAAGAATATAGACATAACATCGCTTAACAAGCCATAAACAAATAGTAATAAGATGATTAATAAAAATCTTCTCAAGAATTTCATTAAAATACTCCATAAATATTAGATTTAAATTAATCATAACATTAGAATCTTAATTATTCAAGAAGAAAAACAAAAACATAAAAAAGAAAACGCTTAAAATACTAAGTGTTCAGACCATAGACAAATCCCATTTCCCTATACCACTTCAAACCGAACACCTAGAACACTAAGCATTTTTACTTTCCTTATAATAAACACAGTAAGACTGTAGTGGACAGGTGGCACACTTGGGATTTTTGGCAAGGCAATGATATCGACCAAAAAAAATCAGACGATGATGCGTAACTACCCAATTCTTCTTAGGAATTTTGGCCATTAAATCTTTTTCGATTTGCTTAACGTCTGCATCAGGCGCAGAGATATTCAGCCGCTTTGACACCCTAGCGACATGCGTATCTACCGCAATTGATGGAATGCCATAAACTTCACCTAAAACAACATTTGCAGTTTTACGTCCAACACCTGGAAGGGTCTCTAATTCAAGATGGCTTTTAGGTACTTGTCCCTCAAATTGATCAAGAATAGCCTGAGCAGTTTTAATGATATTCCTTGCTTTATTTTTATACAAACCAATTGTTCGTAAACAATTTTCAACATCACTTAAGTTTGCTACAGCTAAATCTTCTATTTCAGGATATTTTGCCCATAACATAGGTGTTATCTTATTAACTGCTTTATCCGTTGTCTGAGCAGACAAAATAACAGCTATCAGCAATTGAAACGGGGTTTCCCAATCCAATTCTCCCTTAGCCTCTGGAAACATCTTTGCAATAATATCAAGTACTACTTTTAAACGTGCTTTCCCGATCCTCATTGATCACTCCAAAGATTCATAGCAGATAAAAAGTCTTCTGGAACAACAACATTTGATTGAGAGCGATCATCACGTTCTCTTTTTTTCTCTTCTACCTGATGTAAGTTAATGATACCCTCTTTGCGCCAATTACGGAGAATAGCTTGAATATATTTCCAATTCGTTTTACCATTAAAAACAGCTTCCTTCAAAGCTTCCCTAATAAGTGCTGGGTCAGTATGGTCCTCGTGTACGGTTTTTTCTAAATCCTCTAATTCAAAAGGACTTAAGAAGCGGCCTAATTCTCTTTCAAATTCATCGACAAGTTGTTTGTATTGATTAGAATTAGTTATCTCTTCACTAAGGTCATTATTTTTGGTTGCCATAAGTTGATCGAGCTTTTCTAAAGCAGGACTGGCATCAAATAGTATCTCAATCTCATCAGCAATCTTAATGGTCTTCATATCCAACAATTCCTGATTGGTTAAATTTGAAATAGATTTATTAACTTCTGCGACTGTTTTGCCAATTGCATTGGCAATTTGACTAGGTGCCAAGTCATCCATTTTTGTTGTGTTTTGCAAATAAAAAAATTGCCATACCAAATAATCATTGGTATCTGAAAAAATAGCATTAAAATGAAAAAGTAAGGCACTTGGAATCACCAAATTGCCTGACTTATAATTTTCTAAAAAACTCATAATACCTCTATCATGCTATAGCAATAGCCATAGTTTCTATCAGTTTTTTCTAAAATCTAATAGAATTAGCCAGGGAAATTCATTAGTACTTTGTAGTCGATATCACCTAAAGCATCTCGACCATTTAAGCCATCTAACTCAATTAAAAAAGCGCAACCTGCAACAACGCCACCTAATTGTTGAATCATGTCAATCGTTGCTTTAACAGTTCCCCCTGTTGCAAGTAAATCATCAACAATCAAAACGCGTTGCCCAGGTTTAATAGCATCTGAATGCATTGTTAATGTATCTAAACCGTACTCTTTTTCATAGTCAGCAGAGACAACTTCTCGTGGTAGTTTACCTGGTTTACGAACAGGTGCAAATCCAATACCTAGTTCAACAGCAACAGGACATCCGATAATAAAGCCTCTAGCTTCAGGTCCAACAATCATGTCAATATCTTTATCACACGCATATTGAGCAATTTCACGGATAGCATAGCTATAAGCTTTGCCATCTGCCATTAAAGGGGAAATATCTCTGAATGTAATGCCTTCTTTAGGATAATTGTCAATTGACGCAATAAAATTTGTTAATTCCATAATAAATAAAAATCTTTCTAGTGGTCTAAGCCAACAATAAAATACTCTTCATTATACCATTAAAAAAAACATTCGTAAATTAAAGCAGATAAGTGTTTTAAAAAATGGAGAGTTGCCTATACAAATGAGCTAAATTAGTCATCACCCAACAAAAAACGATAAATTTCTTGTGGTGTAGCTAGAGCCATCAATTCCTGGTATTTCACAAGTTGTCTTAAGTCCTGATAGATTTTGCTCTCTGCAATATCTCGTTTATCAGCATCTTTATTAACAGACATTAAACCATCCTTAATCGTGATAAATTCCAATTCCTCAAAAATTTGAATCATCTTTATTAAAAGCAGCTGGTCTATGTTCAAATAAGCACTTAATTGACTCAATTTATAGCGAACATCAAACTCTGGAAATTGATAAATGGTTTTATACAATCTGGCAAACTGCTCTTTACTACCAAATCCACTTAAATAATAAGGCTTTTCAATCACATTTTTAAAATAAATAGCTTCAAAGGGTTTATCTTGGAATTGCTGACGCAAAGCTTCCAAATCCTCTGGTAATGTAACGATTGCCACTTCCTGACTATCCGTTTCCGCCATGATATCCGAAACATACTCAGGTAAAGTCATATTCCTTGATCTAAAGTCAAACAATTGAGGACTCTTGGTTGCCCTGGCATCTACTAACATGAGCTGCAGGCTTGTATTACCGTTCCAAGAATTAACAGTTAGAGTGACTGCTAACTCTAAATCGGATAATTGACTAAACTCTTGACTGTACTGACCTTGGTTAAAGGCAACAACATCAGTTTCCAGTGTGCCTTTTTTAATACGTAATTTCAAATGACTTTGATCACTTCCCATTGTTCGACTTTGAACAAGTGTGAACTCCTTTAGAGCAAAAACCGGCTTTTCATTATCCATTCCAAATGGTGCAAGCAGATTTAATTCTTTTAAGAAGTCTAAAGTCAATTGTTCTGGCTCTAACCAGCTATCAATCTGTAACGTATTTTTCTTTTGGGTATCAATCGATTTCGAACGAACGTAATCACATAATGATTCTGAGAGTGCAGGGAGATTTTCGGCTGGCAATGTCATCCCCGCAGCACCACTATGACCACCAAAAGCAGTCATGATTTCTCTTTTATGGCTTAAAGCATCAAAAATATTCAAGGCTTCAATTGACCGTGCTGATCCTTTAGCCACACCATTTTCAATAGTTAAAACAATAACCGTTTGACTAATTTCTTCAAGAATTCGACCTGCGACAATCCCTAAAACCCCAGGATGCCAACCTACTTTTGCTAAAACTTGGACCGACTTACTGCTATCAATCATTTGCACAGCTTCATTATAAATTGTCTGAACTAAATTCTTGCGTTCTTCATTTTTTTCATTAATCATGACAGCAATATCATGGGCTTCTTCATCATCAAAGCCAGTCAAGAGCTCAATTGCTGGATTAGGATCATCTAACCGCCCTAGAGCATTCAATTGTGGAGCAATTTTAAAACCTACTGTATCTTCATCAATAGCATCAAAATCAACTCCTGAAATAGCCATTAATTCCTGTAAACCTTGGCGCTCACTATTTTTTAAGACTTTTAAGCCATTCTTAACTAAAACACGATTCTCATCGGTCAAAGAAACCATGTCCGCAATGGTCCCAATAGCCACTAAATCTAAAAATTCTGTTGGAACTGTTTCAAGCAAGGCGCAGGCAAGTTTAAAGGCAACCCCACAGCCAGCTAATTTTTTAAAAGGATAATTAGCTTCTGGGTGCTCTGGATGAATAACTGCGAAAGCTTGAGGCAATTGATCGGGTAAGGAGTGATGATCTGTGACAATCACATCTACTCCGGTTGCTTGCGCGTAAGCAATGGCCTCGTGACCTGCTACCCCATTATCAACTGTTATAATTAAACTAACTTGGTTTTGCTCTATAAAGTACTTATAGACACTTTGGTTGGGTCCATAGCCGTCTGTAAAACGATTGGGCAGATAAATAATGGCTTCTGCACCCATCATTTCAAGTGTTTCTTTCATGATGGATGCGGATGTCATCCCATCTGCATCGTAATCACCGTAAACCAATATTTGTTCAAAGTTTTCTATTGCTGTTCGAATCCGTTCAACAGCTTTTTGCATATCATTTAAGAGGTAAGGATTATGTAAATCCGAAAGATCTGAACGCAAAAAATGATCTAATTTCTCTTCTGTATCAATTCCTCTTTCAAAAAAGAGACGACCGACTGCTTCACTCAGTCCTTTTTTATTTGCTAGTTTAAAGAAGCCATCATCTGGCTTCTTGTCATCTATCTTCCAATCATATTTGGCTCTTATCATTTAAAATTAAAAACCTTTCTTGCTAAATAGTCTGAAAACTTTGGAAAAAGAGCATACCATTTTGCAGTTAGAGCTAATAACAAGGGCATATTGATATCACGCTTGTTTTTACCAATTGAAGCAACAATTTTTTGAGCGACTTGATCTGCCTCTAAAGCAACTTTATGAACCGATTCGAGGTAATTTCCATCTGGATCGGCAATGTCAAAAAATTTGGTTTTAATTGGTCCAGGGTTAATACTGGTGACAAGGACTCCGCTATCAGCTAATTCTAGGCGAAGGGCATTGGTAAATCCAATCATCGCGAACTTAGTCGCAGAATAGACACTTGACTTACTTGTTGAGACTAAGCCTGCAATTGAAATAATATTAATAATATGTCCACTTCCACGCGCAGCCATTTGCTGACCAAAAAGTCGAGCAAAATGCATGGATGCAAATGTGTTAACCTTAAACATAGCCTCAACTTCATGACTCTCAAATTGGTCATACCGTTTAAAGGCACCATAGCCAGCATTGTTGATTAAAACATCAATGGTTCCGTATTCTTGACTAACTGCCTCTACAACCTGTTCAATTGCTTGGCTATCACTAATATCAAGAGCAATCGTGACTTTATTAGCTCTATTTTGATACATCTGTTCTAGTTTTTCTTTATCACGTCCCAATAATATCAAAAAATCATCAGAAGGTAATAAATTGATAATAGCTTCTGCTAGACCACCTGAAGCCCCTGTGATTACTATTTTTCTATTTGCCATTAGATTGTAATTTCCTCTAAGTCCTTAACGATTTTAACATTTTCAAAAATAGTTGCAGCATCTTTTTCCATTTGGCGGCAATCCCTATATAAAAAACGGGCAGATACGTGATTTAAAAGCAAACGTTTAGCACCGGCATTTTTAGCAACCTGAGCTGCTTGCATATTAGTTGAATGCCCATGATTTCGAGCAATTTTTTCATCACCTTTACCATAAGTTGACTCATGGACTAGGATGTCGGCATCCTTACCAAGTCTCTCAGCTGCAGGCGTTTTACGGGTATCACCGATAATTGTGATGATTTTTCCAGATTTTGGTGCTGAAATATAATCTTTAGCAAAGATTTTTCGACCATCCTCAAGAATAATATCTTGACCACTTTTAATTTTGCCAAACAAAGGACCAAAACTAACACCTGCAGCTTTTAAGCCTTCAGCGTCTAAGGTGCCTTCCAAATCTTTTTGTACAACACGGTATCCCATACAAAAGACGGTGTGTGCTAATTTTTCAGCATAAACAATAAACTTATCTGTTTCTAAAATTTTGCCTAAAGTCTTGTCATCAAATTCATGAAAAGTAATCTGATAGGGAAGACGTGAGCCTGATATTTTTAAAGAATTTTGGACATAGTCTTTGATACCAACTGGACCATAAATTTCAATGTCTGTTTGCTCATCGCTAGCTTGAAAGGCACGACTTGATAAAAAGCCAGGTAAGCCAAAGATATGGTCTCCGTGTAAATGGGTAATAAATATTTTTTGTATTTTTCGTGGCTTGATACTTGTTTCCAAAATTTGCCGTTGCGTCCCTTCACCACAATCAAACATCCACACTTGATTAATTTCATCTAGTAATTTTAATACTAAGCTAGAAACATTGCGTTGCTTGGCCGGCTGACCAGCACCAGTTCCTAAAAATTGTAATTCCATTCAGTCTATTCTTTCTAATTAATTGGTAATATAAATCTTGAATTCTCGCTCTTTAAATTGATAGAAGAATTGGCCATCATAAGCTTTTGCTATGTCTAAGACTTCATCTTGGTTATAACCACTAATACAAATAATGTCATCTGATCGTTGAGATACTTTGCTTAATAAGACACCTTCTGGACTGATATCTTTTGCTTGTGAAAAATCCCAATTAGACAAGGCCATATGAATATGATTATCTTTCAGATAAACATGGTAATGAGGAAAAATCTGGGTAATTTCAAATAGTAAGGCCTGATCTACTTGAACAGCATTTTCTGAAAAGACAATAGCATCTTCTTGTGTCGATTTAGTATAAGAAAAACCGAATGACTGACCAGATAGATTTAAGCGAACAAATGGTTTTACTTCCTCAAAACTTGGCTGATCTTGTAATAAGTTTAATGCTTGTGATAATTGAAAATAATAATCAGTTGCATCTTTAGGTGATTGCTTCTGATAAATCTCTGCAAAATAGGCATTGATAACACTCGGAGGTGGCGTTATAAACCTTAACTTCTCAGCATCAGATAAGGTTGCCAAACTATTTTCTAAATAAGGTTTATCTAAACTAGTAAACCCACCATATGTAAGTGCTAGTGACACAAAATCAGTCATAAAAGTCTTCTAATCTCCATTTATTCTTACTTGCAATATAACCTGAAATATCTTCAACTTCTTGTTCAAAAGAATAGCTATCTAAAAGAGCTACCCTATTCAAAGCATATAATTTATAAGCTTTATCTTGATGCACTTTAATTGAAAAAGGCACAAAACTGTCTCTAATTTGATCGATGATCAGATTTCTTAATCTTTGTCGACTATCTTTGTCTCGAGCTGATAATCTAACATTAGGAAAAGCTGTCGCAGTCAATCCATTTGCAATATCCATTTTATTATAGATCGCCAATCTAGGAATAGTTAACATGTCCAAATCCTTTAGAATATCCAAAACAACCTTCTCATGTTCAGTATGATTTGGATCGCTGGCATCAATGACATGTAATAACAAATCCACATGTCGACTTTCTTCTAATGTCGATTTAAAGGCTGCAACTAATTCTGTTGGTAAATCCTGGATAAAACCTACCGTATCAGTTAGTGTCGCTTGAAATTGATTTTGAAGGTAGATTTGTTTGGTTGTGGCATCAAGTGTAGCAAATAATTCATTTGCTTCATATTGACCATCATCTGTTAAAACGTTCATAATCGTCGATTTACCAGCGTTTGTATAGCCAATCAAACCAATTTTAAAGGTTTCTGAACCAATTCGTTTATCTCTAATAGTCTGACGATTTTTTTCAACAATCGCCAGTTGTTTTTCAATATCGGTAATCTGATTTCTGATTGACCGACGATTCAGTTCCAATTGACTTTCCCCGGGTCCTCGACTACCAATTCCTCCTGCTTGTCGGCTTAACATAATCCCTTGACCAACTAATCGCGGTAACATGTATTTAAGCTGAGCTAGATGAACTTGCAACTTACCTTCGTGACTTCGCGCACGCATAGCAAAAATATCCAGAATCAATTGCATACGATCAATAACTTTTACGTTGAGTTCAGCTTCTAAATTAGAATTTTGTCGTGCAGTTAGGCGATTATTAACAATTACTGTATCAATTTCCTCTGCTTCGACAATGTCTTTTAGCTCTGCTAATTTCCCTGAACCTATAAAAGTCTTACTATCATACTTTTCGCGATTCTGAGTATAGGTATTAATCACTTGGGCACCCGCAGTTTCAGCTAAACTTGCCAATTCTTCCATAGACATGTCAAAGTTTTCACTAGTTTGCAAGGCAACCCCTAAGAGAATAACACGTTCTTTTTCTACTTTTGTTTCAGTCATTGCCATAAGTTTAGCCTCCAAATTCCGTAAGCTTTATTATACCATATTTCTCCAATAATACGCTTTGCTTCACACTTTGAATCCGTATTATTTTTCTAAAAATTGGTTAACAAAATGATCAACCTTTGGAAGATAATCAGGATCACTAATCTGAAAAAATGTGACTTGCATTCGATTTCTAAACCAAGTCAGTTGTCTCTTTGCAAAGCGTCGTGTATTTTGCTTTAATTTGTCAAGACATGCTTCCAATGACAGTTCTCCCTGAAAATATGGAAAGAGTTCTTTATAGCCAATTCCTCGACTTGCTTGAGCTTTTGGATGATTTTCAAATAACCATTGTGCTTCTTCTAACAGTCCAGACTCGACCATCTTATCGACGCGTTGGTTAATCCGGTCATAAATAACAGAACGTTCATCATCTAAGCCAATGAGTAAAACATCGTAAGGAAATTCTTTGTTTTCCAAATCAAGAGCAAACTTATCTAATTCTAAGGCACGAATTGCACGTCGACGATTTACTTGCTCTATAACAATCTCTTTAGCATCAAGTAGCTGAAAAAGTTCTAAATCAGATAATAACTCTAATTCTTGTCTATAGTTCAAAAGCTCGCTTTGATTAACCTGCCCACCTAGATGATAGCCTTCAATCAAACTTTGAATGTATAAGCCGGTTCCTCCGACAATGATTGGTAGTTTTCCTTTTGCTTCAATATTTTTGATAGCTTCCTTTGCGTCTTCTACAAAATCAAAGGCCGAATAGCTTTCAGTTACTTCTTTGATGTCAATTAAATGATGAGGTACGGCTCTCATTTCTGATTTGCTTGCTTTAGCGGTACCAATATCTAATCCTTTGTAAACCTGCTGACTATCACCAGAAATAATTTCACCGTTAAACTTTTCTGCTAAATTAATTCCCATTGCCGTCTTCCCAACTGCCGTTGGTCCAATGACAACTATTATTTTTTCTTTATTTTTCATATAACTCTTTCATATCAAAAACGTCTTTTCCTTGATATTTATTCTTTTTTTCGTTACCATATATTATAACATAAGTACAAAAAGACATATCATGTCTGTATATGAAATGGAGAAAAACTATGGCTAAAAAATATCAATTCGCTAAAGGTTTAGCAACTGGCGTCTTTGCAACTGTTGCAACTGTTGCAGGAGCAATATTTGCAGTTAAAAAGACTATTATTGAACCTGAAGAAGAAAAAGAAGCATTTATTGAGGAAAACCGTAAAAAAGCTGCTCGCCGTCGCGTAGCTCGTTAACATGTTAAAAGAAGCTATGGTCTAAACCACAGCTTCTTTTTTTGCTAAAAATCTGATGTATAAAGCAGTAACTGTTACAACTAAGACAGTTGCGACTGCTACTTCAATATGTACGAGTAACTTCCAACTATTTTCTAGCCCCAAAAATCCTAAAGACATTTTTAAAGAGGTCGCACTGATAACATAAGGAAAAGTGAAGGCTGAGAAACCTGGATTGAAAGGTCGATTGATTAGTTTTGGTAGTTGGACCAAGACAAACAAGTAAACCATTTGGGAACTAACTGTCAAGATAATAACCATGTTATGATTTGGTGTTGGAAACGTAACTAAATATGCAGCTAACAGAAGGGAAAGTGGGGCACAAAAGGTCGAAATATTTGGCATATTTGCTTCAGGTAGTCCCATTTTATAAACCTTCTTAGAGATAACTGGAAAAATGGCAACTGTAAAAACAAGACAAACCCAAAAGATCAGTTGACCAATCTGATACTGGTGACTGGCAGGTGCTGTTAAGCCAGCCATCGCAACCCCAACAAAAAGAACTGTCCATGATGGAAAAACTGATTGCCACTTAAATCTAATAACAAACGTCCAAATATAGTAAGCCATTAACGTCAAATTACCAATAAAAAAGAGCCACCAAAATAACTGAGCTACCATTACTTGCCAATTTAAAATAACAAAGGATGAAAATAACATTCCAGCCATAAAAAATGTAGGAAAAACAGAAGCAATTATAGGTGACTGCAGTTCGACTTTAGTTTGTTTCAGGTTTCTCACAATCCCAATTATTAAAATAAGATAGAAAATAAAGCAAAGCCAGCTAAACCATACTTTAAACTATTACTATAATGCCCCAAAAGGTTCCCTAGGGCAAGCATTCCTAATACTAAACCTGCCATTAAAAGTGGTGGTTTTTTTAAATTCTTCATTTTTACCTTTCTCCTTATTTTGATAACTGAATAATGGAGTAGGCACTTTTTATCACAATACTATAAATAAGAGTACCAATTATTAAATCCGGAATAGGCGAATGGAAAATGCCAATTAAAACACTAGAAACAATAACCCCTACATTAATCAAGATATCATTTGATGTAAACAGTTGTGTAGCTTTCATGTGAACTTCTTGATGATCTGCTTTGGAGATTAAGTACAATGAAAGGATATTTGCTACCAATGCCATTATTGCTATAGTCATCATCCCCATCCCATTTGGTAAATACTGGTGATTAATTACTCGATAAATCACTTGGCCAAAACCCATTAGAGCTAACATAAGTTGTAGATAGCCTGCAATAGCAGAAACTTGTTTCTTCCGAGATACTGATTTGGCTACAGCCATCAATGCTAAGGAATAGACTAAACTATCAGCTAACATATCTAAGCCATCAGCTGAGAGAGCAAGTGAATTGAAAAAATAACCTGCTAACTCTTCAATTAGGAAGAATGTCAGATTGATTATCAGGACTTGCCAGAGAATAAAGCGTTGTATCACTTGTTTTGCTTCAAGATTCAGAGGCTCTTCTATTTTTTGACTATTGATAATCTGTGCGTCCAAATGGAGTTTGTTAATAGCTTGTAGAAGGTGTTCTGGTTTTTCCTGATGCGTCACCTCCACCAGTCTTTTCTCTAAATTAACTGAAATATCAGTAATTGCTGAGAAATCAGATAATGCCATTCTAACGAATTGTTCATCGCTGGGACAATCCATTTTATTAATCTGAAAAATCGTTTTTAAATAGGTCATTCCTACTCCTCTACTAATTGTACAAATTAATTCTATTATACCACAGCAAAATAAAAAAATTCGGTTTCCCGAATTTTTTAAACTGTTTCCATTACTGGTAATGTCTCACCGATTGCTTCTAAGCGACTAGCCCATTCTTCACGGCTAAGCTGGTTTTCAGCAACATAACGATTCTTTTCATGTGCACGACATTCTGGTGAACAACCACGAACATATTTGGCTTCATTTGCTTCACTGGCAAAAATTTGTTCATTACAAAATGGATTAGCACAATTCACGTAACGCTCACAAGGTTGCCCATCAAAGTAGTCTTTTGCGATGATGGTCGGATTGACATGATTGATTGGCACTGCAATCCGTTCATCAAAGACATACATGGCACCGTCCCACAATTCCCCTTGAACCTCAGGATCTTTACCGTAAGTAGCAATCCCACCATGTAATTGCCCAACGTCTTTAAATCCTTCACGGACCATCCAACCCGAGAATTTCTCACAACGAACGCCGCCAGTACAGTAAACAACAACGCGTTTTTCCATGAATTTCTCTTTATTGTCGCGAACCCATTGTGGTAGTTCACGGAAATTACGAATGTCTGGGCGAATGGCTCCGCGGAAATGTCCTAAATCATACTCATAATCATTACGCGTATCTAACACAACTGTGTTATCATCAAGCAAAGCCTCTTTGAACTGACTTGGTGACAAGTATTCACCTGTCGTTTCCAAAGGATTAATATCGCTATCAAAGTTATCATCTTCTAAACCAAGATGAACGATTTCTTTCTTGTAACGAACAAACATTTTTTTGAAGGCTTGGGCATCTTCTTCATCTTCTTTGAACCACAAATCAGAAAAACGGTCATCTGCATGAACCCAGTCCATGTATTTTTGAGTGGTTTCATAATCCCCTGAAACAGTTCCGTTGATACCTTCATCAGCTATCAAAATACGTCCTTTTAGACCAATTGATTTACAAAACTCAAGGTGTTTTGCAGCATATTCTTGGGCATCTTCAATAGCAACATATTTATAATAGAGTAATACTCTAATTTTTTCAGACATAATATCTCCTATAATAAAAAAACTTATAGTCTATTATAGCTAAAAATAATGTAGGCATGCAAAACTTTAGCTTGTGTATGATGTCACAATTTTATCAACATCTAATATTTTGACTTTAATTCCAATATATGACAAAATGAGAAGATATCATTTCAAAAAAGGAGATTTTCATGACTTATGAATTATGTTTAGAATATGGGACTTACCCATTAACAGTTGAGGATGCCCAATTAGATCAAGACAATGAAATTCCTGATTTTATTAAAAATGATCAGGATCTTTTAGCAAAATTGGAACGCGTTAATACCTTATTCCATGAATTATTTCTTACAATTGAGTGCCAATTTCATTATATTGGCAATGAACAGCCAAAAAAACGTCACGAAATTGCAAAGTTATACGATGAGATTATTACAATATTACAAACTAATTATACCGATCAGGATATTATTATTCGCAAATTATTAATTCATTGATATGAAAAGCAACTAAGAAAATTTCTTAGTTGCTTTTTTTTTAATTTTCTGAATGCCAAATATCAACATTGTATTGTTCAATTGTTCTATCAGATGAGAAGAAGCCTGCCTTAGCAATGTTATGCACAACTTTGGTCATCCAAAGTTCTTGATTTTCATAATCATTAAGCATTTTTTCTTTGACTTCAATATACTCTACTAAATCAATTAAGGTCATAAACCAGTCTTTAACAACTAATTCTTTGTAAAGACGAGCTAATCTTTCTGCATTACCAAGTACCATCATTTCTGGACTAATAATGAAGTTTACTGCTTCTTTAATTTGTGGATGAGCATCATAGTATGCTTTTGAAACATATCCACCATCAGCATATAGATTGATAATTGTATCAGAATCTTTACCAAAGGTATAGATGTTTTCCATGCCAGCTAATTCAGCAATTTCTACATTAGCGCCATCCATTGTTCCTAATGTTAATGCACCATTTAGCATAAATTTCATATTTCCAGTTCCAGAAGCTTCTTTTGAAGCTAAAGAAATTTGTTCTGAAATATCTGTTGCTGGAATTAAATGTTCAGCAACTGTCACATTATAGTTTTCAACCAAATGAACATTTAAGTATGGACTAACTTCTGGATCATTATTAATTAATTCTGACAGACATAAAATTAAATGAATAATATCTTGAGCAATAACATAAGCTGGCGCAGCTTTACCACCAAAGATAACAGTGATTTTACGTTTTGGTAAATTCCCTTTTTTGATTTCCAAATATTTATGGATAACATAAAGGGCATTCATTTGTTGACGTTTGTACTCATGGAAACGTTTAATTTGCGTATCAATAATTGAATTTTCATCTAATTCAATGCCTTTATTTTCTTTCAAGTAACGTTTCAATGCTAACTTGTTATTAAACTTGATCTCAGCTAATTTTGCATGAACATCTTTATCATCAGCAAAGGCTAATAATTTTTCAAGTTTTGCAGCATCAGTGAGGTAATCATCTCCAATTAGTTCTTTAATATAGGCAGCTAAATCTTGGTTAGCAAATTCTAACCAACGACGGAAAGTAATACCATTTGTTTTATTGTTAAACTTCTCTGGATACAATTGATAGAAAGCTTTTAACTCACTCGATTTAAGTATTTCCGTATGTAAGGCTGCTACACCATTTACACTTGTTGCAAAATGGATATCCATATGTGCCATATGAACACGACCTTCTTGGTCGATAATTGCTACAGATGGGTCATTATTTTCTGAAACAACCATATCGTTTAATTTTTCAATGATAGTAACCAAATGTGGAACGACTTCGTTTAAATAATCTAATGGCCATTTTTCCAATGCTTCAGCTAAAATTGTATGGTTTGTGTAGCCGACCATTTGTTTCACAATAGAAACGGCAACTTCAAAGGTCATATCATATTTCTCAGTCAATAGTCGGATCAATTCAGGAATGACCATTGAAGGATGGGTATCATTAATTTGAACGTAAGCATATTCAGGCAAGTCAAGAAGATTTGAACCACGTTGAATCGCTTCATCAATTAGTAATTGCGCAGCATTTGATACCATAAAGTACTGTTGGTAAATGCGTAGTAGCTCACCATTTTTATCTGAATCATCTGGATAAAGGAACAAGGTTAAGTTTTTAGCAATTTCAGTCTTATCAAATGAAATGCCGTCTTTAATAAGTCCGTAATCAATCCCTTCAATATCAAACAAATTCAAGTAATTTTTTGTATCACGTTTATAGCCAAGAACATCAATACGATCTAAGCGTGATTTCAAAGTAAAGTTTTTAAAAGGAACATCGTAAGAAATATCAGTTGGCACTAACCATGAATCCTTTTCAATCCAGTAATTTGGCTCTGCTTCTTGTTCATTTTGATTAAAAACTTGTTTAAATAATCCACAGTGATAATTTAAGCCGACACCCTCACCATTAATTCCCAAACTTGAAATGGAATCAATAAAACAAGATGCTAAACGTCCTAATCCGCCATTTCCAAGAGAAGGTTCTAACTCTATATCTTCAATTTCAGCAATTGATTTGCCGACAGCTGCTAATTCTTCTTTGATGTCTTGATAAATGCCAAGGTTGATTAAGTTATTTGACAATAACTTCCCAATTAAAAATTCTGCAGAAATGTAATAAACTTTTCGTTTAGCCGTATTTTTTGTTTTACCATCTGCCTCTTCTTTAACAAAATTTAAGAGAGTGACATAGATTTCTTGATTACTTGCTTGTGAAAGTGATTTGCCTAATTGAGTTTCCGCATAGTTTGTAAATGTATTCATGATTTCCTCGTTTCAATTATTTTTTTGTTGTTCTATTTGCTCTTCCATAGAGTTCAGTGAGATGAACCAAATAGTTTTTATGGTTATCTGTTAATTCTTCTTCCAACATACGCCATTGCCAGTTTCCACCAACTGTATTTGGCATATTCATACGACTGCTTGCACCCTTATCAAGTAAGTCTTGCATACATAAAATGGCTGTATCCCCAATAGATGCAAAGATTGTTCTAAGCATTGCTTCTGTAATGGACTCATCTTCACTACGATTAATATAAGTTTCTGCAAATCGTGCTTGCTTAACTGTCATATTCTCATACCAACCATTTACGACTTCATTGTCATGAGTTCCTGTGTAAACAATACAGTTAGTATCATAGTGATGTGGTAAATCAAAACTTTGACTGGTTTCATCATAAAGTCCAAACTGCAAAATTTTCATGCCAGGAAACCCTGTGGACTGGAGGAGGTGTTCAGCTCTCTCATCAATATAGCCTAAGTTTTCTGCAATAATTGGTAAGTCACCTAATTCTTCACGAATAGTTTCAAATAAAGCTAAACCAGGTGCAGACTCCCAGTGACCATTTCTTGCCGTAGTGTCACCGCCAGGAATTTCCCAAAAATCAGAAAAACCTTTGAAATGATCGATACGAACTTTATCATAAAGTTTGATACTTTCTTTAATACGGTAAACCCACCAAGCGAAATGCGTTTTTTCATGTTCCACCCAATTATAAATTGGATTGCCCCAAAGCTGCCCATCTTCACTAAATCCGTCAGCTGGTACACCAGCAATATATAATGGTTTTTTGTCAGAATCAACTTTGAAAAGCTCTGGCATAGTCCAAACTTCAACGCTATCAGCGGACACATAAATTGGCATATCACCAATAATCTCGATGCCATTAGTATTAGCATATAATTTTAGTTCGAGCCATTGTTGGTAGAAGAAAAATTGACACACTTTATGATAAGTTATACTATCCTTTAGTTTGTCACGGTAATAATCTAGTGCAGCTTCTTCACGTTTAACGATTGCAAGATCATCCCACTCCTGTAATGCTTTGTTGCCAAAATATTCCTTAATTGCCATAAATTCAGCAAAATCGTTAACCCAACTTGCACTTTCTTCAAATGTTGCTAATTGCTTCAAACCATTTGAACTAGTCATAAAATTCTTAACGGCAATTTCCAAGATTGGACGTCGATTATTGAAAATCACTGCATAATCAACAACTTCTGGATCAGATCCAAAATCAATGTCTTCATAGTCTGCTTTTTTTAGATAGCCAGCTTTTGTTAAACTATCAAAATCAATAAAATGTGTATTACCAGCAACTGCAGAGAACGATTGATATGGGGAATCACCAAAACTTGTCATCGATAATGGTAAAATTTGCCAATAAGATTGCTTGCTTTCTCGTAAAAAATCTACAAAGTTGTAAGCTGATTTACCAAATGTCCCAATACCAAACTCTCCTGGTAATGAACTGATATGCATTAAAATGCCACTTGCTCGTTTGCTCATAATTTCTCCTTACAGTAAATATCTATGTTGAAATTATAACGCAACCGTTTGCGTAAGTCAACCTAAAAAAGAAACATTCTTTAAAAATGCTTTCTTTTTCTTATTTAGAAATATTTCGAACACTCTCTCGCTCTTTAAGTGTAAAGGGAACAAATATTTTTTGACTGAGTGTTGATTGTTTAGAACTGATAATTTCCATTAACTGTTTAAAACTAACAATCCCTAAATTTTCAACATTAATATCAAATGTTGTCAGGTAAGGATGAACCAATGTTGCATAGCTAGAATTATTAAAGGTGATAATAGAAATATCATCAGGTACCTTTAAATTATAATAAGATAATAGCTGAGTAACACGCACAGATAATATATCACCAATTACAATTAAAGCACTTGCCTGAAACTCTTTGATAGTCTCCATTATATTTTCAATTAAAAAAGGATCCTTACGATCAAACAATAACATTGGTTTATTATCTAATCCTAATTTCATGCAGCCTTTTAAATACCCTATATATCTCTCTGATGCTACTTCTGACAATAAATCGTCAGTAATAAAAAGAATTTTTTTATGACCTTTGTCATAGAGATAATTGACTGCCGATTTAGCCATCAACTGGTTATCGTTATCTATATAGGTTATTTTATTTTCAAACCCTTCGGGTGCCCCGACAATAACAAATGGAATCTGATTAGCCATTAGATAGCGTCTTACAGGGTCTTCTTGTTCAGAATACAAAACAATAAACCCATCGACACGTTTTTGGAGATGCATTAATTTAACTTGTTCCTCTAAATCTGCTACAGTCATACCTGTTGCAATAGAAACTGTAAAATGATTTGCTTTTGCTTCATTTGTAATTGTTGATAAAATTTGCATAAAAAACGGTTCACTGAGTCGGTCTTTGAAAGTAATTGGTGGAAATACCAAGCCAATGTTTTGAGTTAAACCACTAGCAAGCATTTGCGCAGCAACATTGGGGACATAACCCAATTCACTCATTGCTTTGCGTACTTTATCTTTAGTTTTTTGAGAAATGGTATTATTATCTTTTAAAACCCTACTTACTGTTGATGGATTAACTCCTGCTTTTTGAGCAACATCTTTTATTGTAACCATCCTTGCCTCTTCCTTAGTGTTCCTATTGAAACAAACTTCATTAATATGTTTTATTTTTTCATTATACAATTTTATGCGTAAAAATCAACTATCTCTACAGCTTAGATTTTCCTTTTAAAAAAAATTTTATAAAGAATTAAATAATTTTTTAAAAAAAGTATTGACAATTACTGCAAACGGTTGCATAATATAGATATAAGAAAATTTATCTTAGGAGGAAATAAGCTATGAAATCATGGCAAAAATTAGTTATCGGTGGAGCAAGTTTATCACTTGCTAGTGCCCTATTAGTGGGTTGCGGGTCTGAAGTAAAAAATAAATCAGAATCAGCAACAGGTGCAGATGCGAAAACAATTAAACTTTGGGTTCCAACAGGAGCTAAAAAATCATATGCCAACGTAGTTGCTAAATTTGAAAAAGATTCTGACTACAAAGTTAAAGTTGTTGAATCTGAAGATCCAAAAGTTCAAGAGAAAATCTTGAAAGATGCAACTACAGCTGCAGATGTATTTTCACTTCCTCATGATAAATTAGGACAACTATCAGAAGCTGGGGTTATTCAAGAAGTTCCAGAGAAATATGTAAGTGAAATTAAAAAAGATAACACTGAGCAAGCAATCGTAGGTGCTCAATATAAAGGGAAAACTTATGGATTCCCATTTGGTATTGAGTCTCAAGTACTTTTCTATAATAAAACAAAATTAAGTGCCGAAGATGTCGCTTCATACGACACAATCACTTCAAAAGCTACTTTTGGTGGAACCTTCAAACAAGCAAATGCTTATGCTACTGGACCTTTATTTATGTCAGTTGGTAACGCTCTATTTGGTAAAACTGGTGAAGATGTTTCAGGAACAAACTGGGGTAATGATAAAGGCGTATCTGTTCTTAAATGGATTGCAGATCAATCTAAAAACAAAGGTTTTGTTAACTTAGATGCTAACAACGTTATGTCTAAGTTTGGTGATGGTTCTGTTGCATCATTTGAATCTGGTCCTTGGGATTATCAAGCTGCTCAAGAAGCTATTGGAAAAGAAAATCTTGGGGTTTCAGCATATCCAAAAGTTACTATCGGTGGAGAAACTGTTCAACAAAAAGCTTTCTTTGGAGTAAAACTTTACGCTGTTAACCAAGCACCTGCTAAAGGTGACACTAAACGTATCGCGGCAAGTTATAAATTAGCTTCATACTTAACAAGTGCTGAAAGCCAGGAAAATCAATTCAAAACACGTAACATCGTTCCGGCTAACAAAACTGTTCAAAATTCAGAAGCAGTTCAATCAAACGAACTTGCCAAAACTGTTATTAAAATGGGATCTTCATCAGATTACACTGTTGTTATGCCTAAACTAAGCCAAATGAGCACCTTCTGGGCTGAAAGCGCTGCTATTCTTAGCGATACATACAATGGTAAAATTAAAGAAGGTGACTACCTTGCTAAGCTTCAACAATTCGACAAAGATATTGCTGCTGCTAAATAAGTCACTACATTAAAAGATTATCATAACAAGAACAGGAGTGAGAAACTTCTGGTCATCTAAAACCAGCATTCTCAACTTATTGGGAGTGGAACTGAGCTCCATTAACTTTATTTGGAACTTCAGTCCCACTCCTACTTGTTTTTGATTAGAATAGCCAAGTGCTACTTAAGTTTTTAAAACTTTAAAAATTTATGTAACACTTTGTTATCTCCAAAAACAAGTAGTTTATGGATTTTTATGAAGCACAAAAAGGAGATTCACTATGACTCAATCAAGCTTGTCACAACAAGTTTCTGTGATTGAAGCCCTCAAAAAAGGTGGAGTTGATATTAAGTTATCCACTCTTATCATGGGATTTGCTAATATAGCAAACAAACAATTCATTAAAGGAACACTATTTCTAATCAGTCAAATTATTTTTCTGATTGCTTTCATCTCACAAATTATCCCTTCTTTTTTCGGTTTAATTACTCTGGGAACACAAACTCAAGGGGTAGTGACTAAAAAAATTGATGGGATTAATATACAAGTAACAGTCGATGGTGATAACTCTATGTTGTTGCTCATCTTTGGATTAGCTTCCCTCATTTTCTGTCTACTTTTTCTTTATATTTATTGGTGCAACCTAAAAAGTGCCCGTAATCTCTATGTCTTGAAAAAAGAAAAATCTTCTATTCCAAGTTTCAAAGAAGATTTCCTTACCTTAACCAATGGTCGTTTCCATATGACTTTGATGACCGTTCCATTAATTGGCGTCCTCTTATTCACTGTTTTGCCTTTGGTATATATGATTTGTTTGGCTTTCACCAGTTACGACCATAATCATCTTCCTCCAAAATCACTATTTGATTGGGTAGGATTTGCAAACTTTGGTAATGTCCTGACTGGTCGTATGGCTGGAACCTTCTTTCCTGTATTTTCATGGACAATTATCTGGGCAGTTTTTGCCACTGTGACCAACTTCTTCTTTGGTATTATTTTAGCTCTTCTAATTAATACAAAAGGTTTGAAACTTAAGAAAATGTGGCGGACTATTTTTGTTATTACCATTGCAGTCCCTCAATTCATCTCTTTGCTCATTATGCGTAACTTACTTAATGATGAAGGACCATTAAATTCACTATTGTCTAGTATAGGTTTAACTAACAATCCACTTCCATTTTTGTCAGATCCTCTTTGGGCTAAATTTTCAATTATCTTTGTCAATATGTGGATCGGTATTCCATTCACCATGTTAATTGCCACTGGTATTATCATGAACTTACCAAGTGAACAAATTGAAGCTGCTGAAATTGATGGGGCAAGTAAATTCCAAGTCTTCAAGTCTATTACTTTCCCTCAAATTTTGATGATTATGACTCCTAACTTGATTCAACAGTTTATTGGTAATATCAATAACTTTAACGTTATTTACCTCTTAACAGGTGGTGGACCTACTAATTCACAATACTATCAAGCTGGATCAACTGATTTGCTTGTAACTTGGCTCTATAAACTGACCGTTTCGGCCTCAGACTATAACTTAGCCTCTGTAGTCGGTATCTTAATCTTCATCGTTTCTGCCGTCTTTAGTCTACTAGCTTACACCCGAACAGCATCATACAAGGAAGGAGTTGCTAAATAATGAAAAATAAACGTCGATTCCAACTTAGTCTTGTCTATGCCACATTGATTATCTTATCTATTATCTGGCTTTTCCCAATCGCTTGGGTAGTTCTAACAAGTTTTCGTGGTGAAGGAACAGCTTATGTTAACTACTTTCTACCAAAAACGTTTACCTTAGAGAACTACATTAAACTTTTTACAAATGAGTCCTTCCCTTTTGGTCGTTGGTTTGTAAATACCTTTGTTGTTGCTACCTTTACTTGTATCATATCAACTTTTATCACAGTTGCTATGGCCTATTCATTAAGTCGAATCAAGTTTAAACACCGTAATGGTTTCTTAAAATTAGCGCTTGTTCTAAATATGTTCCCTGGCTTCATGAGTATGATTGCTATCTACTACATATTAAAAGCACTAGGCTTGACTCAATCTTTAACTGCTTTAGTACTTGTTTATTCAGCAGGTGCGGCACTAGGATTTTATATTGCTAAAGGCTTCTTTGACACCATCCCATATTCACTTGATGAATCAGCTATGATTGATGGTGCAAGTCGAATGGATATATTCTTTAAGATTACGTTACCTTTATCAAAACCAATCATCGTTTATACTGCATTAATTGCGTTCATGGGACCTTGGGTTGATTTTATCTTTGCTCAAGTTATTTTAGGAGATGCCACAAGCAAATATACTGTTGCTATTGGTTTATTCTCTATGTTACAACCCGATACAATTAACGATTGGTTTATGGCATTTACCGCTGGTTCTGTTTTAATCGCAATTCCAATTACCCTTCTCTTTATGTTTATGCAAAAGTATTATGTTGAAGGTATTACTGGTGGATCAGTTAAATAATTCAAATATATTTAATAGTCTAAAGCTAGCTCTTAGTAGCTAGTTTTTTTATGTTTATCTAAAAAATCGACTTCAGAAACTTTTTTGTTACGCAATCGGTTGCATTGAGCCCTCAAATGGTGTAAAATAAGGATGAAATGACTAAAAGGAGATTTACTTATGAACCGTTCTGCAGTTTATCATCGTCCTGAAAGTGAGATGGCCTACCTCTATGATCATGATACTATTCATTTAAGACTTAGAGTAGCTAAAAATGATGTTTCTCAAGTAGAAGTCATTAAGGGTGATCCCTATTTGCTTGATGACCAAAAATGGTACCAAGAATCAGAAAAACTGTTCTTAAGAGCAAGTACTGAAGATGCAGATTATTATCAAATCGCTATTAATGCTGAGTTTCGTCGCCTTTCTTATATTTTTAGAATTACCTTTAATTCTGGCGAATCCATGCTCTATACAGAGCATGGGCTAGTCAATGATGATGATAATCACTTATGTTCAGCAGGCCATTACTTCCGCTTTCCATTTATGCATGCTGCCGATCAATTTCAAGCACCTCAATGGGTAAAAGACACCGTTTGGTATATTATCTTACCTGATCGTTTTGCTAATGGTGATCCTTCAAATGATCCTAAAATAACTCAAATCTGGGATAGTCTTAGAACACCCCATTACAGTGATTTTTATGGAGGAGACCTTCAAGGCATCATCGATAAATTAGACTACTTAGAAGATCTGGGTATTAATGGTATTTACCTTTGTCCTATCTTTAAAGCCGCGACGCATCATAAATATGACACTATTGACTATTTTGAAATCGACCCACATTTTGGTGATAAAGTCCTCTTTAAACAATTAGTCGAAGATTGTCATCGACGTGGTATTAAAATTATGATGGATGCCGTATTTAACCATATCGGTTCAACCTCATACCAATGGCAAGATGTCTTACGAAATGGTGAATCCTCTCGCTTTAGAGATTGGTTCCATATTAATCAGTTCCCTATATCTTTCACTAATAATTGTGTTGATGGCCAATGGAATACCCGTGCAAACTACCATATGTTTGCTTTTGACGAGCATATGCCAAAGCTAAATACGGCAAATCCTGAAGTCCGTCATTATCTACTATCTGTTGCGCGTTATTGGATCGATTATTTTGATATCGATGGTTGGCGATTAGATGTAGCAAATGAAATTGATCACGCTTTTTGGCGAGAGTTTCGCAATGTCTGTGATAGTGCTAAAAAAGATTTCTATATTATGGGGGAGATCTGGCATAGCTCCCAACCTTGGTTAGCCGGAGATCAGTTTCACGCAGTGATGAATTATGCCTATACGGGTTGTATTTTATCTCATTATGCCTATGCAATATTACTTTATCTCAAATGATTGGAGATCTCAATCGTCAAAGCATGCTTTATCGTGAACAAACTAATCAAGTTATGTTTAACCTCTTTGCTGCGCATGACATGCCTAGATTAATTGACCTTTGTGGTAATGATAAAACCCTAATGCGTTTTGTTTTAGCCTTCATGTTCCTTCAAAAAGGCTCTCCAGCTATATTTTATGGTGATGAGTTAGGATTACTTGGCGGTCAGGATCCCGATTGCAGACGTTGTATGCCTTGGGAAAAAGAATTACAAGATAGTTCACTTCATGATTTCTATCGTGACTTAATCTCCCTAAGAAAAAAACATAGTCAACTCATTAGTTTAGGAGAACTTAAGATTACACACTTAGATGACCAAAAAGATTTATTAAGCTTTAAGGTTACTCTAGAAAATCAAAGTATTTCAGCTATTTTCAATGCTGGAGAAGATTACACATGTTCTATCTCGAAAAGCTTTCTTTCTAACGAATATGAAGGAAATACTCTAAAAAAACATGGCTTCATCATATATTAATTTTTCAAATTAGTTTAAAACAATAATTGAGTAAGAGTTCCCTGCTTTCATGTCAATGATTGCAATTTACGCGATCTTAAAAGTTTTTAACCTTGACCAAACATTGATAGCTTTAGTACTTGTTTATTCATCTAGTGTAGCTCTTGGTTTTTCTATTTTGATACCAGCAATCATCGCGTGTTGAAACATCAGTGGTTGATGGTCCAACACGTGCAAATATTTACACTGCACTTATCTAAACCTATTATCGTTTATACTACATTGATAGTCTCTAGCATCTCTTAGATAGATTTCATCTTTGCACAAGTTATCTATCTTAGGGGATGTGACTAATAGGTATATTATAGCAATCAGTTTCTTCAGCATGGTAACTAAAATTAACATATGCGAATGGTTCACTGCAATTGGAACTGATTCAATTTCAATTTCTATTCCTTTCACTTTACATTTATTTTCATGTAGAAATACTATGTGGAAATTATCACTGATGGATTGGTTAAATAAACCTTATCATTTATATCACTTTGAGAGTGGTTCATAAATCAGTAGTTTCGCAGAAATTTGATTTTGTCGTCTCACCTCCGCAAAGTTAAGTAAGGCTATAACAGTTGATTTTCAACGTATTAGAGCCCACTCAACCACTGTGTTTACATACATAAATCTTTATAAAAACTAAAGCCTGAGAATATTTATCCCAGGCTATTTTTCATGGCAGATTGATGGTTCATAATCAAAGAGGTTGAGGCTATATTCTTGGCCAATTTTGTGAGATTCATATTCATAAAAAGGAAGTCCAACTCTGTTTGGACAGCCTCTTTCGGATAACAAAAGAAAAAACAAACTATAAAAAGTTTGTCTTTTTGTATTAAGTAGGATAATAGCGCAGTAATTTCATCAATTGAAAAAGCCTAAAAACTAATCCAGATTGGCGTCTGGTTCAAATCAACTTGAGAGTCAGTCACGTGAATTTCCTGATTTGTTATTTGGTTTATGTAGACTCCATCTTCTAATGGAACCGATATTTTTCCTGTTTTACCTTTAAATGAAAATACCCCAACTGTTTCGATCTTCTCTGAGAAATAAGCAAGTACGATGGAATCCATCTGATCTGAAGCTTGGATTTCATAATTTGCATCTAAAGAAATAGACTTCTTCAACTGTGCCAATTTAGTTATATAGTCTGAAATATTATATTCATTATTCCAGTTAATAACACCTGTTTCAAATAGACTTGGAGACACTTGATCACAAACTTCTTGACCGTTGTATAGCAAAGTTGTCCCTTTTTGGAAAAATTCAAATGTAGTCCATTGCACTAATTGTTCATGGTCTGGTACTAAGGACGCAATTCGCTTAGTATCATGGTTTTCAAGATTACGGAGTTTAATATAATTTGCCGGGAAAATTAATTCTTGTTGACTTAGCGCTTCAGCGTAACGGCTTAATGAAATATTACCGGCCAAATAACCATCAAAAAAGCCTCTCATATCATAGTCATAAGTTATATCAAAGGCCTGATAAACTTCAGCATCACAGTGGGCAATTAATTTACGATTTCTTAATTCTCTTAAAAATCCAAAATCAATTGATTCAGACAACCAAATCTGATCAGGATTAATTTGCGAGACAGCCTGACGTGCTTTCTTCCAAAATGCCAATGGAACCAAAGGGCCACGTCACATCGGAATCCGTCAACACCTTTTTTGGCCCACATGGTTAAAGTTTCAATTTGGTAGTTCCAGAGGTCTAAATTACTATAATCTAAATCAATAATATCTGTCCAATCACCTACTCTATTGCCGAAGGTACCATTCTCTTTTTTATAGAACCATTCTGGGTGTTCTTTGACTAATAATGAATCTGGCGAAGTATGATTAAAAACAATATCAATCATCACTTTCATGCCACGATTGTGTATCTCTGAAATAAGATGTTCGAAATCTGCCATAGTCCCCAATTCATTGTTAATGGAACGGTAGTCACTTATAGCATATGGTGAGCCTGCATTACCCTTTCTTTTGAGTTGACCAATTGGATAAATTGGTAAAAACCAAATAATATCTGTACCAAGCTTCTTGATGCGATCTAATTCTTTTTCAACTGTCGCAAATGTTCCTTCCCTTGAAAAATGACGCGTGTAAATACAGTAAATAAGATTATTTCTTAACTTCTTGTTTGTTTCAAATGCCATGATAGTCTCCAATCTTTTCTACTTGTATTATACAATAAAAGCAGCTATCAACGCAATCGTTTGCACAATTATATTAACCTTCTTCTATTTCTATCATTGATATAAAAACAAGGCTATGAGTTGCGACCGCTATATTTGTAGTCAATCCGAAGCGAATTATCACCTTAATAAAAAAAGAGCTAAGAAAAGAGGAAAAACTCAATTTTTGAGTCTTTCCTCTTTTTATTTAGTAATTGCTAGTCATTGAAAGGCTACTTTTTCAGTGGCTTTGGTTATGAGATAGTCTTGTTTTTTACTTTTTTTGATAATTTTGATAACTTAAATTTGCCCATTCTTTTGAGTAGAAATAATTATCAATATCATATGTTGGATTAGAGTGTGGGCTTTCTAGAAATGGTTTCACCTCTTTATCAAATGCTAACCATCCTAACCATCCTAAATGAATAGTATCACTCATAAAGTAAGGCTTTCCGCCATCTTGCTTAAATCAGTAATATGATTAAAGCCTTGTGAACGTAATTGAAATTTCATTTTCTGAACGGCATCTTGATACTTTTGTAAATCTAATCCAGTATAAGCAGCCCATTCTTTATTCACTGGTGTGATAACAAACATAACATCTACATTATGTTTAGCAAATTGAGAGAGAACCAATTCAAGATCAGTATATTCTGGAGAAACGATATAAGATTCCTTCGATTGAAAACCTTTTAATCGTTTTAAATTTGAAGCGATACGTCCATTATAAAAAGAATTATTTATTCTAAACGCATTATTTGAAGTCGCTACCTTACCGCGTTGCACTGCCAAATTAGTTAAATCAGTATATGAAAACTGTTTTGGCAATCCTTTTAAACGCGGATAAATTCTTTGCGAATAGATATCTGAACCTGATAATTGACTAAATGCCACTTCTGCTTTTTGTGAAAAGAAAGCAAAGCTCTTTAAATAATTCAATTTAATAGAACTAATCTGCTGGCCGTGACTAATCTTCTTTAAATAACTAGAATAAACGACACTTGGATTAAGTAATAATAAGCGTTGAGCCGCAACTTGCGCTTCCTTATCCTTTGGATTTGCTTGAAGAATAAAATTAATCACTTGAGAATTAGACAAATACTTTTGTACAGCCTGACCGTTTGTTCCCCGAGCAGTAAACCATTGAGGAGAAATGACAAAGACAGCTTTCTTATTCTCCATATAAGATGTCATTTGCTGAAAACCAAAATAATGAGTCAAGCTTTGAGTTCCACGTTTTCCTACCAAATAAGGAATATAAGAGCGATTGTATTTTTCTGCTAAAACAGATGGATGCATACTATCCATTCGACTCCACTCACTAGAACCAAAGAAAGGCACAAAATGTTTTGATTTATCAGTAAAGGCTTGAGACTTTATTTGACCATTTTTAATAGAATTATCAGTTAAAGAAACAGCATTTTCTCTCTCCTGTTTAAAGGAATGAGCTAAATGTGACGGAAAACTTAATAGCGTTAAGATAACTAATAAAAATGCTAAAATTACTGGCCCCAAAAGATGCCAAAACCTTTTAAGCATGCTGTAATTCCTCAACACCTTCCACTATTTTGTTAACAGTATTCCAGTCGTCACGACCAAACTCAGAAATTGGCACTTTTATATTAAAAATGTTTTCAAGTTCTACGATCAATTCTACAGTTCCTAGACTATCTAATACACCAGCATCAAACAAATCTTCATCTAGGATATCTGATACGTCTTCCATAAATAGACGGTCAAATAAGTCAATAACGGTTTCTAATGTGTTCATTTTGTATACCTCATTTTATTTTTGAATAGTTGGGAACCATAAATCATTAAGAAATCCAGAGAATATTAATAGCGAAATCATAACAATATGGAAAGTAAAGACAATTGAGAAAACATGGAAAAGTTTACTCTCAAATAAAGGTTTAAGTCCACGTTTTTTACGGTTTCGATTGATTTCTTTTTTCTTTCTGAGCCAAATGTCAGTAAGAATAAGTCCAATACCATGAAACAGTCCGTAAGCGATGTAGTACCAAGTGATTCCATGCCAGAAGCCCATAATCAACATATTGACTAAATAAGCTACATTTGATGTCATATTACGATTTTTAAAAGTTTTCTTTTTGAAGAAATGGTGAACCAATCTCATAAAGACAAAGTCTCTAAACCAAAATGATAGAGACATGTGCCAACGATTCCAAAACTCTTTTAAATTTGGAGAAAGGAAAGGTTTGTTAAAATTCTCAGGAGTTCTAATCCCCATTATATAAGAAATACCAATCGCAAACATTGAATAGCCAGCAAAGTCAAAAAAGAGATTTAAGCCATAGCCATACATCACGTAAAGAGTTGAAAGACTAAATACCGTACCAACTTTTAATGCTTGTACTTGGACAAGTGGCAATAAGATATTTCCTAAGACATGAGAGATGATAAATTTATATAAGAAGCCAAGCATAATGTAATTTATTGCTTTCTCCAACATTTTAAAATAATCATCTTGGTTAGGAATGGTAAGATAATCTTCATTAAACCTTCTATAACGGTCAATTGGACCACTTGAAAAGGTCGGTAGGAAAATGATAAAACGTAAGAAGGACAAGAAAGTAAAGTCTTTTAAAGTACCATCTCTCATTTCAATAATCATTCCAACTGATTTAAAGGTCAAATAAGAAATACCAAGAAAGGCAAAGAGTGATTGATGTTCATCAAATGCTAGTATCGGAACTATTTTCACACATAATAATGGAAAAATAACAAGGAAGGAAGCTAAATAAAATATAAAAGTATTATTATGTTCTTTTCGATAGGCTTTATAGGTAAAAACACAAATACTTTGCCATATTATATAAAGTATAAATGCAAATAATTGATGGTAGTGATTTTCACCAAACATAAAGGCAATAAAGAGAACGGATATTATAAATTCATAAATGGGAAATCTCTTACCTTTAAAAATTCCAATAATTATCGGAATAAGTAATAGCAATAAAAAGATAAAATACTGTGGATTAGCATAAGGTTCAAGATAAGGTATGGATTCTAAGAATCTAATCATTGTTTATTGACCTCAGCAATCAAACCTTTAATATCAATCTTACCATTTGGTGTCAAAGGAAGCTCTGATCTAAAGATAAATTTTGACGGCATCATGTATGGCATCATGTGATTCGATACAGATTCCTTAATGACTTTAGTTATTTCGCGATCATTAAAAAATTGCTCTGCAACACCATCTTTTAGAATAATGAATGCTAACAAGTTTTGAACCTTATGTTGTTGATTATATCTAGGAACAGCTACTGCTGCCTCAACAAACGGCGACTGATTCAATTGTTGTGATACATCTTCTAATTCAATTCGGTAACCGCTATATTTAATTTGGAAATCCAATCGACCACCATATAATAAGATATTATCCTCTGTCAATTGACCTAAATCACCAGTATGGTAGGCTTGTTGACCATTGAACGTGAAGAAAGCTTCTTTTGTTTTTTCTGGGTTATTCAAATATCCCTTAGAAACTGCAGGACCTGCTACAATAATTTCTCCTTGTTGTCCAGCTTCCAAAATGGTTAAGTTTTCATCCACAATGTAAGTTGGCGAATCATCTTTTGGATAACCAATTGGTAATCTTGTAAGTGTTTCTGTCATTTCTTTTGTAATTTGAATAGCAGATAAGGCAACAGTTGCTTCAGTTGGTCCATAGGCATTGATAATCTGTGCATTTGGAAAACGTTCAAATAATTTTTTAGCAGTCGCAACTGTCAATTCTTCCCCATCAAAATAGAAATGAGTTAGTTTGTTCAATTTTTCTTGACAAAAATCATCACTCAGCATAGCCATATCAACAAATGATGGCGTTGAAGTCCAGATTTCAATTGGTAAATTAGTAATTGTTTTAAAAAGTAACTTATAATCGCCAACAATTTCTTTTGGTAAAGCATATAAAGTGCCACCTAGTGCTAAAGCTGGAGCCCAATACATAACTGATAAGTCAAAAGAATACGGAGCTTGTGCTAACATTTGTGGTTTCTTAGTGATATTAAAGGATTTATCTTCAATCATCCAATTGGTATAGCTTAATAAATTATTATGCGAAATTTGTACACCTTTTGGCTTACCAGTTGTTCCTGAGGTGAATATAATGTAGTAATTATCGTCACCTTCCACACAATGATCCAAACTATAAGTCACTTTTTGGCTCTTAACGTGATTAATCTGAGTGATATCTATAATAGAACAAGAGTCAACATTGAATGGAAAGGCTTCAATTGCAATGATAAGACTTGGCTTAGCAACTTGGATAATATCATTTATCCTCTCATTAGCTGAGTGGACATCAACTGGAATATAAGCATGTCCTGATTTTGTCAAGCCTACAAATGTAGCTAACATATCATATGATTGTGCACCAAAAACAAGGACAGGTGATTTTTCTGCTAAATTTAAACTGTCAATATACGCAGCAATACTATCTGAATGCTCTTTTAATTCCTTATAGGTATTTTTTTCTCCTAAGCAGTCATAGACAAAGCTGTCGCCAGAGACAGATGCAAAATGTTCCACTTGTTCAATAATATTTGTTATCATCTAACTCTCCTAAAATTCATTGTAAATAAAACTTCCTTGCCCATGCCCTGCATAAGCAAAAAAATATACCAATAACATAAAAATCATATAAAAAAGAAGAACTTTCCCAAAAAAGTATAAGTAATCTTTCTTCTTTCCACTTCCTTTGTCCATTTTTTACCTCATTTATTCGTCTCAACACACTAGAAAAATTTTACCTTAAATATGTCATTAGAGCAAGTTAAATCTTATTTTATTAAATAATAAATTATTATAATGAATTGCAAAAATTATTTAATCTAGTGGAAAGTTCTCCCATCTTTTCCTATAGTTTTACATTCTATTTCTTAAAAAATACTTAATAGTTGACCTAATTAACAAAAATATAGTCACCCTAAATTAAATTACCATGTATTAATCCATCGTTTTCAATTCAATAACCATATCTCTAATTTGTGCTGCTAGCTCAAAATCAAGCATTTCTGCTGCTTCATGCATTTGTTTTTGCAATTTCTTAATGGCTTCTTTGCGTTCTGATTTCGTCATAACTGAATAGTCAGGACTAGTTTCTTCAACATCTGTACCACTTGATTTACTAATTGCAATCAAATCTCGAATTTCTTTTTTAATAGTTTGCGGGGTAATACCATGCTGCTCATTATAAGCCATTTGTATTTGACGACGACGAGCCGTTTCATCAATTGCTTTACGCATTGATTCAGTCACTTTGTCTGCATACATGATGACATGTCCCTCAGCGTTACGTGCTGCTCGACCAATCGTCTGAATGAGCCCACGTTCATTTCTTAAGAAACCTTCTTTATCCGCATCTAAAATGGCAACTAAACTAACTTCTGGTACATCAATACCTTCTCGCAATAAATTTATACCTATCAAAACGTCAAACACACCGAGACGTAGATCTCTGATAATTTCAGTTCGTTCTAAGGTTTTGATATCACTATGCATGTATTTAACCTTGACACCCATCTCTTTAAGGTAATCTGTTAAATCTTCTGCCATCTTTTTAGTAAGTGTTGTGATAAATGTTCTCTCGCCTTTTTCAGCTCGCGTATTAATCTCACCAAGTAAATCATCCATTTGACCCATTGAAGGACGAATTTCAACTTCGGGGTCAAGCAAGCCTGTCGGACGGATAATTTGTTCAATAATGGTATCCGTTTGTTCCATTTCATAGTCACCAGGAGTTGCTGATACATAAACGATTTGATGGACATGACTTTCAAATTCCTCACGACGAAGAGGCCGATTATCTAAGGCCGATGGCAATCTGAAGCCATAATCTACCAACATCTTCTTACGAGCTTGGTCACCATTGTACATGCCTTTAATTTGCCCCATGGTCATATGACTTTCATCAATCATAATCATAAAATCTTCTGGGAAAAAGTCAAGCAGGGTATAAGGCGGTTCGCCTGCAGAGCGGCCATCCATATGACGGGAATAGTTTTCGACACCATTCGTATAGCCCATTTCGCGCAGCATCTCAATGTCATAGTCAGTTCTTTGCTTTAATCGCTGTGCTTCTAAAAGCTTACCTTCACTCTCGAACAACTTGAGTTGCTCTTCCAGTTCTGCTTGAATTTTAGCAATCGACATTTCCAAATGTTCATCATTAGTCACAAAGTGAGTGGCGGGGAAGAGCACTAGGTGGTCAACTTCGCCAAGTACCTTGCCTGTGAGACTTTCAATCTCTCTGATTCTATCAATTTCGTCACCAAAGAATTCAACCCGGAATGCATGCTCGTCGCGAGAAGCCGGAAAAACTTCAACAACGTCTCCACGAACACGGAAACGCCCTCGTTGGAAATCAATGTCATTGCGTTCAAATTGAATATCAACCAACTGATTGAGTAATTGATCACGTGAAATTTCTTGACCTGGTCTTAAGGAGACGGCTGAATCAGCATACTCTTTAGGAGAACCCAAACCATAAATACACGATACTGAAGCTACGACAATCACATCATTACGTTCCAAAAGTGAAGATGTTGCCGAATGTCGAAGCTTGTCAATTTCATCATTAACAGACGAATCCTTTTCAATATAAGTATCACTTGAAGGCACATAAGCCTCTGGCTGGTAGTAATCATAATAGGAAACAAAATATTCAACAGCATTGTCAGGGAAAAATTCCTTAAATTCACCATATAATTGACCCGCTAAAGTTTTGTTATGAGCAATAACCAGAGTTGGTTTGTTAACTCTATTAATCACTTGGCTCATGGTAAAGGTTTTACCAGTCCCTGTTGCACCAAGTAAAATTTGAGCTTTTTCGCCTCCTTCAATATTATCGACCAATTCTTCAATGGCTTGAGGCTGGTCACCAGAAGGTTGGTATTTTGAAACCAAGTGAAATGGTTTACTTATCTGTTTATCTATCATTTTATTTTCCTCTTTTTATTCCACTATCTTATTGTAACATAGCAGAAAAAAAATGCTATTTAAAAGACGTTTTGCTTGATGTTAGATTTCCTGACATGAATTTTCGAATTTCTTGCTCTTTTCTAAATCTTCTGATATAATAAACCAAGATTTTAAAAGGAGACATGTATGAAGAATAAACTAAAAGTCTTAATGCTTGCAATCTTATCCTCAATTTTCTTATTTGGAGGGATTGCAAGTGCTGAAACAATATCAATCGTTTCTGACACTGCTTATGCACCATTTGAATACAAAGATTCAGATCAAGTATACAAAGGAATCGATGTTGATATCATTAATGAGGTAGCAAAACGTCAAAATTGGGATTTTAAAATGACTTATCCTGGATTTGATGCTGCTGTTAACGCTGTTCAAGCTGGGCAAGCTGACGCTTTGATGGCCGGAACTACCATTACAGAAGAACGTCAAAAGGTCTTTAATTTTTCTGATCCCTACTACGATACTAAAATTGTAATTGCAACCAAAAAAGCAAACCCAATTAGCAAATACAGTCAATTAAAAGGGAAAACAGTTGGAGTTAAAAATGGTACAGCAGCTCAAACATTTTTAAACAAGCACAAAGATAAATACGGCTTTAAAGTTAAAACCTTTGACACTGGTGATTTAATGTATAACAGCTTGTCAGCAGGTTCTGTTCAAGCCGTTATGGATGACCAACCAGTTATCCAATTTGCAATTAATCAAAACCAAGATTTAGCTATCAATATGAAGGGCGAAGCAATTGGTAGTTTTGGATTTTCTGTAAAAAAAGGTAGCAAATATAACTATTTGATTAATGATTTCAACTCAGCATTAAAAGATATGAAGGCTGATGGAACTTATCAAAATATCATATCTAAATGGCTGGGAGATCAAGCTAGTACTCCTGACTTAGCAAGTACAGGCGATGCTAACGCAAAAGCAAAACCTATCAAAGAAACTTATAAAGTTGTTTCCGACTCGTCATTTGCCCCATTTGAATTTCAGAATGATAAAGGTAACTATGTCGGTATCGATATGGAGTTGATTAAAGCAATCGCCAAACAACAAGGATTTAAGTTAGAAATTTCTAACCCTGGATTTGATGCCGCACTAAATGCTGTTCAATCTGGGCAAGCCGATGCTGCCATTGCCGGTATGTCAATTACAGATGCCCGTAAAGAAATATTTGATTTTTCGGACTCATACTATACATCAAATATTTTGCTAGGTGTTAAATCTGGTAGCTCAATAAAAGCTTACAAAGACCTAAAAGGAACCACTGTTGGTGCTAAAAAAGGAACAGCTTCATATGTCTTCCTAGATAAACTAAAAGATAAATACCAATTCAAATTAAAAGCATTTGATGAAGCCTCATCAATGTACGATAGTTTAAATTCAGGTTCCATCAAAGCTTTAATGGATGATGAAGCTATTCTAAAATATTCAATCCAACAAGGTCGAAAATTCGAAACACCTATTAAAGGAGAACCTTCTGGAGAATACGGCTTTGCTGTAAAAAAAGGAACTAATCCTGAATTAATCACAATGTTTAATAATGGTCTGGCTAATTTGAAAAAATCTGGCCAGTACGAGAAAATTATTAATAACTATTTAGTTTCTGAAAAAAATAAAAAATCTGATAGCAAGTCTGCTGATGAATCAACAGTTGCTGGGCTAGTATCAAACAACTATAATCAATTATTTAGTGGATTATGGACAACTTTGAGCCTAACTCTTGTTTCATTTGCCTTTGCGATGCTAATTGGTCTCATTTTCGGAATGATGGCAGTTGCTCCAAGTAAAGGATTACGTATCGCTTCATCAATCTTCGTTGATGTGGTTCGTGGTATTCCGTTGATGATTGTTGCTGCTTTTATTTTCTGGGGTATTCCAAACCTTATTGAAAATATGACGGGACACCAATCACCTATTAATGATTTTCTAGCTGCTACTATTGCATTGTCTTTAAATGGTGGTGCATATATAGCTGAAATTGTCCGTGGTGGGATTGAGGCCGTTCCTCTTGGACAAATGGAAGCTAGTCGAAGTCTAGGTATCCCTTATAAAGTAACTATGCGAAAAGTTATTCTTCCTCAAGCTGTAAAATTAATGTTACCAAACTTTATTAACCAATTTGTTATTTCACTTAAAGATACTACTATCGTCTCAGCAATTGGTTTAGTTGAATTATTCCAAACTGGTAAAATTATTATTGCAAGAAACTATCAATCATTCCGTATGTATGCCATTCTAGCTATCATCTACTTGATAATGATTACTTTCTTGACAAGACTTGCAAAACGTTTGGAAAAGAGGTTTAAATAATGGCAGAATTAAAAATTGATGTACAAGACTTACATAAGTACTTTGGACAAAATGAAGTATTAAAAGGCATTAATGCCCAATTCTATGAAGGAGATGTTGTTTGTATCATTGGACCTTCAGGTTCAGGAAAGTCAACTTTTCTTCGCACTTTAAACTTACTAGAAACAATTACTTCTGGTAAAGTTGTGGTTGATGGTTTTGAATTGTCTGACCCACATACAAATATTGATAAAGCACGTGAAAATATTGGAATGGTATTTCAACATTTCAATCTCTTCCCACACATGACAGTTCTTGAAAATATTATGTTTGCCCCTGTTGAATTAGGAAAAGAAACAAAAGAAGTTGCTAATCAGCATGCTAGAGAATTGCTAAAAAAAGTTGGTTTATCTGATAAAGCTGATGCCTATCCTGGTAGCTTATCTGGCGGACAAAAACAACGTGTAGCCATTGCTCGAAGTTTAGCAATGAATCCCGATATTTTGTTATTTGACGAACCTACTTCTGCACTTGATCCAGAAATGGTCGGTGATGTATTAAATGTTATGCGAGATTTAGCACAACAAGGTATGACCATGTTAATTGTTACGCATGAAATGGGATTTGCAAGACAAGTTGCCAATCGTGTTATCTTTACAGATGGTGGGCAATTCTTAGAAGATGGTCATCCAGAGGACATCTTTGATCATCCTAAACACCCTCGTCTGATTGAATTTTTAGATAAAGTTCTTAATGTATAAGTCAAAAAGATTGGATTTTCCAATCTTTTTTGCTTTTAGTTGTCCAAAGTGAACAAGTTTCTATTTGACAGAGCCTTCTTTTGGTGCTAGAATACAAGTAATTATAAAACGGAGGTATAGGAGCCATGAAAAACTAAAAAACTAAAAGAAGATAACCTTATCAAGTTTTAGTTTTTAGTGTGCCCCTATAATTACAACTACCTGCATTTAGTAGGGTAGTTTCTTATGTTGCATCTTCTTGACTTTCTACTTGCTAGGGTGGAAAGTTTTTTTCTCTTCTTTTTACATCACTTTTTAACTATAAAAAGGAGATACTATGCTAGAACTAAAAAATGTAACATTAACACATCAAAAAGATTTAAATAAACTGATTAATCAGCTCAGTTTAACAGTAACCGCCGGTGACAAACTTGCCATCATAGGTGAGGAAGGAACTGGAAAATCCAGTCTCTTACAAGCTATCTATCAGCCTGACAAAATCTTATCCTACATAGAAAAAGAGGGTAACATTACTAATCACTTCAAAAGAATGGCCTATTTACCACAAACCCTAGAAAAAAGCATGCTTAATTTAAGTCCATCAGATTTTCTTTATCAAGATTTGGATTTTGATCTTTTTGACTTCAACCAATTCTACCAACTTGCTAATCACCTTCATTTCAAGACTGAATTACTCGAAACTCCTCAGTTAAAGTTGACTGACTTATCAGGTGGTGAACGCTTAAAATTACAACTACTCAAACTCTTAGCAATCCATCCTGACCTACTCTTACTAGATGAACCATCAGCAGACTTAGATTTAGAGTCTTTAGAATGGCTAACGCGTTTTATCAAAGAAAGTTCGATAACCATTATTTTTATTTCCCATGACCAAGCACTTCTTGAAGCTTGCGCAAGCTCCATTCTCCACCTAGAATTAGTCAAAAAACGGACAGTAGCGACACATCATATCTCAAGAAGCAATTATGCCGACTATGTTACTAATAGACAAGCAGCATATGATAAACAGAGGAAATTGGCAACTAAGGAAAAAGAAGAATATAAAAAGAAAGAAGCTCGTTTTAAACGCGTGCATGATAGTGTGCAGCACCAACTTGAAAAGACAAAAGATTCCACGGCCGGACGCTTATTAGCTAAAAAAATGAAAGCTCTTAAATCACAGGAAAGTCGGTTAGCAAAAGATCAGAACCAGTTGACCAAAGCGCCCTTGGAAATAGATAGTCTTAACTTATTCTTCACAGATATTCCTTGCTTGGCCAAGCAGCGAACTATCTTGCACTTGCAGGATGAGCATCTAGCTACTGGTCAAGTTATTTCATTCTTGTTAAAAGGCCAAGATAAAGTTGTCATCACTGGTAAAAACGGAATTGGCAAAACACAATTCCTAAAATTTATGTTAGCAAAAATGCAATTGGATCCGACTCTGTCAATTGGCTATATGCCTCAAAATTACGAAGAAGTGCTAGACAAAAAGCTCACTCCCTTAGAGTTTTTAGGGGATTATCCAACTGAAACAGTCAAATCGCTTTTAGCAAGTCTTCAATTTACTAGAGAAGAAATCACACACGATTTAGAGCAATTATCTGGTGGGCAGCGTGCTAAACTGTTCTTGGCCAAAATGGTTTTAGAAAAGAATAATGTATTGATTCTTGATGAGCCGACAAGACACTTATCACCTACCAGTCAACCTTTAGTTCGTCAATTATTTATGGATTATCCTGGGGCGGTTATCTCTGTTTCTCATGATCACTACTTTATCAAGGAAACAGGGTTTTCAATTTTAGAATTGACTGACCAAGAATTATTAACTTGCCCTATTGACAGATAGTCTGGTCTGTGTTTGAATAAAAGCATGAAAACTTTACGTTATTTCACCCCGACCGAATGGTTTTTGTGGTTATTTTCAATCTGTGCAATTATTGCTACTGCTTTTTACTTCGGAGATCAAGAACCCTTAGCACTGATTGCTTCTCTCATCGGTGCAACATCACTGATATTTTCTGCAAAAGGTAATCCTATTGGACAAGGATTAATCATCATTTTTTCTGTCATCTATGCTTATCTAGCTTTCCATAACCATTATTATGGTGAATTAATTACTTATTGTTTTTTGACAATTCCGATGGCTTTATTTTCACTCTTATCTTGGTTAAGTCACCCTTTTCAAGAACAAAAAACACAGGTATTAATCAATTATCTCAAGTTTAAAGATATTTACCTTCTGATTGTCTCAACAATTGCTATCACCTGTATTTTCTACTATTTCCTTTCACTTTTTCACACCCCGTTTTTAGCCATTTCCACCCTTTCAATTTCGACAGCTTTTGCTGGTACCTTTCTTTCTTACAAAAGAAGTCCAATGTTTGCCTTAGCCTATCTCATGAATGATATTATCTTAATGACATTATGGCTTATGGAAGCTCAAACCAAGGTCAGTCACTATGCTATTGTCATTTGCTTTGCGATTTTTCTAATAAATGATATCTATACCGTTTATAACTGGCGAAAAATTTACCACTCTCAAGTGATCGCAATCAAAACTGCAGAAAATCTTTTTAACATTTAACTCAATACCAAAAAAATAAACAAAAGTATCTTATTACTTTTGTTTATTTTTTTGCTAATTTTTCCCGTTCCAGACGAAGTTGTCTATTGGGATTTAATTGGTTGAAAAGTTCTTCTAATTTCTCAGTATTCCAGACATCTGCTGCTGAAACGAAATTGCCATCCTTATCTTTAAAAGATATGGGTTTATCTCCCATAAGAAAACTCCTTTCCTTACTACCTATTGATTAATCAACAAATTCAAATTCATAATTACCGATACGAACGATGTCACCATCCTTAGCACCGCGTTCACGAAGAGCCTCATCAACTCCCATGCCACGCAATTGTCTTGCAAATTTCATGATTGATTCGTCACGTTCCATGTTTGTCATAACGAACAGGCGTTCAAGTTTATCACCTGATAATACCCAAGCAGCATCATCGTCACGACTAATATCAAATGCTTTTTCTTCACCAGCAAAGCCATAGTATACTTCTTCTTCATCTTGGAAATCTGATTCATCGTACAATAAGAACTCATCTGTTTTGGACAAGAGCTCAGCTGTCGCTTCTAAGAGATTTTCAAGACCTTGGTGCGCCAAAGTTGAAATTGGGAAGATCATTGGTTGTTCTTCAAATTCATCATACTCTGCAGCTAACTTCTCTTTGAAATCTTTTAAGTTGTCTTTAGCCTCAGGCATATCCATCTTATTTGCCACAATAATTTGTGGACGTTCCATCAAACGAAGGTTATAGGTTTCTAATTCATTATTAATTGATTTGTAGTCATCGTAAGGATCACGACCTTCAGAAGCTGACATGTCAATAACATGAAGAATAACACGTGTCCGTTCAATATGGCGTAGGAACTGTGTTCCTAATCCAACACCTTGGCTAGCACCTTCAATCAGTCCAGGTAAGTCAGCCATGGCAAAACTATCTCCGGATTTTGTTCTCACCATGCCTATATTGGGAACAATAGTTGTAAGTGGTAAGCTCCAATTTTAGGTTTAGCAGCCGATACCACACTTAATAATGTGGATTTGCCAACAGAAGGAAAACCAACTAACCCAACATCAGCTAAAATTTTCAACTCAAGTTCTAACTCTCGTTCTTCACCTGGTTCGCCATTTTCAGCAATTTCTGGTGCTGGATTACGTGGTGTTGCAAAACGAATGTTACCACGGCCACCACGGCCACCTTGGGCAATAGTAAACTCTTGACCATGTTCCACTAAGTCGACAATAACTTTGCCCGTTTCAGCATCTTTAACCGTAGTTCCTTGAGGAACCTGAACGATTAAATCCTCAGCTCCTCGACCATGCATTCCTTTGGTCATTCCTTTTTCACCAGCTTTGGCACGGAATTTGCGGTTATAACGGAAATCCATTAAGGTTCTTAACCCTTCATCGACTTTAAAGGTGACAGATCCACCTTTACCACCATCACCGCCCCAAGGGCCACCATTTGGTACATATTTTTCACGCCTAAAGGCTACCATTCCATCACCACCACGACCAGCATGAACACTAATCTTAGCAGTATCTAAAAACATACTCATTATAATTCTCTAACTTTCTTTTCTGTTAAAAAAACGCCATACGGCGTTCTAACCTAAAAATACTGACAAGCACCCATAATCAAGCCACCAACAGTTACTAAAACCATTAAGATGACAACAAACATTGTTATTTTTTCAAAACCTGTTTTCTTACGAGGTCCATTTTCTCCAAAAGCCACAATTACTACCTCTTCTATCGATATTTTCTCTATATATCTTAACATGAATGGTATCAATTAGCAAATCAGAAGACAAAGTTAAATAAGATTGTCATCCTTAAATCAAACCTAGAGTTTTTGAGTATTACGTGCATTTATGCTATATTAGAATAATAAACTATAACTAATCATAAGGAGACCCAAATGGTTTTACCTAATTTTCAAACTAACTTAGAGAAATACGCCAATTTGTTAATTAAAAAAGGTGTCAATGTTCAAAAAGGTCATACCCTTTTAATAGCAATTGCTGTTGAACATCATGAATTTGCGCGTATGTTAACCAAAAAAGCATATGAAGCTGGCGCAGTTGAAGTACTTGTTGACTATATCGATGATGCCATCACACGTGAAAAATTAATTCATGCAGACTACGAACGCTTGATTAATGTTCCAAATTTTGTTGTTGAAAAATCTGATTATTTACTTGGTAAAAATACAAGTCGTTTGTTTGTCCGTTCATCAGATCCAAATGCCTTTGCTGGTGTTGATTCTGAACGATTATCAGCTTCAACTAAGGCAACCGCTATTGCCTTAGAAAGACAACGAGCTGCATCACAGGCCAATAAATTTAGCTGGAATTTAGTTGCCGCTTCAAGTCCTGAATGGGCAAAAATGGTCTTCCCTGATTTAGCTACCGAAGAAGAGCAAGTTGATGCACTTTGGGATGCTATCTTCAAAATGAACCGTATCTATGAAGAAGATCCAATTAAAGCATGGGACTTACATCAAGAAAAATTAGTAGAAAAAGCAACAATCCTTAATGATTTCCAATTTGATGCCTTACATTATATGGCACCAGGTACCGATTTAACATTAGGAATGCCAGAAAACCATCTTTGGGAAGCTGCTGGCAGTGTTAATGCACAGGGTGAAGAATTCATTGCTAATATGCCAACTGAGGAAGTTTTCTCAGCTCCTGACTATCGTCGTGCAGATGGCTATGTCTCATCAACTAAACCATTGTCATATGCCGGTGTCGTTATTGAAGATATGACGTTCACTTTCAAAGATGGCCAAATTGTGGATGTGACTGCCAAAAAAGGGGAAGAAACAATCAAACGCTTGGTTGAAGAAAACGAAGGCGCACGTGCACTCGGTGAGGTTGCCCTAGTTCCTCATAAAACGCCTATTTCATTATCGGGCCTAACATTCTTTAATACCTTATTTGATGAAAATGCTTCTAACCACTTGGCCATTGGCGCAGCTATGCTTCAGTCTTAAAGGTGGAACAGAAATGTCTAACGATGAATTAAAAGCTGCTGGATTGAATCGTTCAACAGCCCACGTTGACTTCATGATTGGTTCAGAAAAAATGGATATCGATGGTATCACTAAAGATGGGCAAATTATTCCAATCTTCCGTGGTGGAGAATGGGCAATATAAAATTCTTAAAAAGTCAGTTAATAACTGGCTTTTTTTGTTGGCTCAGCATATAATAGACCTATGTACTATCATATCTTAGAAACATTAAAACCCACAACATTCAAAGAATGTTTCACAGCTAATTATCCTTTTGTTGCCATTCTAAAGCCTGAAGAATGGCAAACCCTCCAACATGATTTGCATATGGGGATTGATATCGATTTTAATATCCTCTCCGCCAATTCTACAAAGGCTGAAGTCAATTTGGATTCTTTGACAGGAACTTTCAAAATTCCATTTCGCGATGATCTTTTAGGCAAAGCTATGGACTTTTCATTTGCTCTGGATGAACGAGGTATTATTTTTATTGATCGTCATGAGCATGTGAAACAATTGCTCAAAAAAATCCAAAAAACTAAACGGTGGAAGCAGCCAAGTTTAGAACGCTTTATCTATGATTTTTTAGAATATATCATTAAAGATGATGTAGAACTTTTAGACGCATTCGATCGTGAATTGGATGACATTGAAGAGGCTATTTTGGATAATAGTGATGTGAACTATGATCATCGGTTAAATCAATTGCGTAAACAGTTTATTAAATTGAATCAGCACTATTTGCAATTGATTGACTTGGCTCAAGAATTCAATGAAAATGAAAATAATTTTTTCAAAGACGAAAACCTTCGCTTCTTTCACTTATTTGCTTCACGGGTCGCGCGTTTACAAACAACAGTTCAAACTCTGAGAGAAACTATTATTCAAATTAGAGATCTAGCGCAGTCACGACTTGAAATGAAACAAAACAAGATTATGGCAATTTTGACGATTGTGACGACTTCATGTATGCCTTTAACCATATTAGTTGGCTGGTACGGCATGAACTTTAAGTATATGCCTGAATTATCGAGCAAATGGGGCTACCCAGCTGTTATACTGATTGCAATCACAATTTTAATTTCAACATTGTCGTTTTTCAAATATAAAAAATGGTTATAAAAATAGAAGCTGGGAATATTTCTAGCTTCTTTACTATCTCTCAAATAAGCTCTCAACTTCTTCTGCTGTTAAGCGTCTGAACTCTCCTAATGCTAATGAATCATCTAAAACAAGGGCCCCCATGGCCAGACGCTCTAAATCAGTCACTTCCTTACCACAAGCTTTGACCATTCGTTTTACTTGATGAAATTTACCTTCTTTCAAAGTAATTTTAACCTTGCAACTTTGCTCCTGCTCATTTTTTTCAAGAATTTCTAAAGTGGCAGGTAAACAATGATGGTCAGACAATTGCATTCCATTTTCAAAAGCATGTTGATCCGCTACTGTCATTACTCCTTTAACCTGAGCTAGATAAACTTTATCAACATGTTTTTTTGGAGACAACAATTGATGTGCTAAGTCTCCATTGTTGGTTAAGAGTAACAACCCATGCGTATCCTTATCCAAACGCCCAACAGGAAAAACATTCTTTTGTCTTGCCCTATCATCTAATAAATCGACTACCGTCTGGTGAAGATTATCTTCGGTAGCAGAAACAACACCTGATGGTTTATTAAGCATGTAATAGAGAAACTCTTCATAGATAAGCTCCTGCCCTTGATAAACTATTTTATCCTTGTCAGAATCAATCTGAGCCTTAGCAGAGCTTTCAACCTTACCATTGACTAAAATTTCCTTTTTCTTAAGTAATTGTTTAACCTGACTACGACTACCAATACCAGCATCAACTAAAAATTTATCTAATCTCATCTTATACCCTATTTTGCATATGTTTTATAAAGCCAATTAAGCATATCTCTTAATTCAGTTTCTGGTAACTCCTGATTATGAAACAATTTAAAGCCTCTTTTACTATAATTTAGCCTTGGATAAATGGTTTTAAAACGTTCAACAGCTTCAGGTCCAATATAGATGTTCAAGTGTTGCCCATAATCCTGAAAATGGATTAGGTAAGTTCCTTGCCAATAAGAAGGCATGGACCAAGCTATCCCTTCCCTAACTGTTTCAGGTAAGTTTTCACTAATAAGACTACGTACAACCTCAAGTCTTTCATGATGATTCACTGGGCGATTACTGATGTAATCACTTACTCCTTGACTATTTGCTTTCATAACCGTCTCCCTTTTTATTTAGTATATCATAATCCACCAGAAAGAGATGACTAGATGACTAGCTTATACTATAATATAAAAAGGAGGTAATCCCATGACTATTTATTCAAAATCTTATGAAACAAAACCTGAACATTCAGCAAAAACTGTTGGTTCAGGTAGTTTAGATGTCCTTTCCACTCCGTCTTTAGCCGCCTTTATGGAAAATACTGCTTATCAATTTGTCCAAGCAAGTATTGCTAACAACTATTCTACGGTTGGAACCGAACTGTCTATACAACATCTGGCCCCCTCTAAAATCGGCCAAACCATCACAATTATCATCACAGCACTCAAAGAAGAAGGTCGCCGTTATGACTTTCGCATCGAAGCTTTCGCAGGTAAAAAATTAATTGCCAAAGCAGGTCACACACGAGTTCGCGTTGAGGTTCAAAAATTCTTGGAAAAACTATGAGAGTGAGACAAACACCCATGAGGACTTTATCCTCACCCACAAAATAATGCAAACTAATCATAACCACCCGTCAAACGGGTGGTTTGGTCCAGGGCTATAAGCCCAAATAACTAGCCAGCGCCTAAAGACGCTGGCTTTCACTTTGTTCAAGCCTTATTGCTTTTGACTCGTCACCGGCCTCTCAAAGAGGCATTTGTATTACTTGCTATTATCCCTAAAGGGATCCTCATATTCTTTCACACTCAATTTATCTAGTGCTATATCATGTTTTTCTTGTTCTTGAATATATTTTTTTATTGTAGCTTCATTTAATCCAACCTACTAACATAATAACCTTCTGCCCAAAAGTGTCGATT
>NZ_JRQN01000008.1 GCF_000785785.1 Streptococcus uberis | reverse complement strand
CGTAATATATGAATATAAGAAAAGACAAACCAGTAGGAAAACTACTTTGTCTTCACTCTGAGCTAGAGTACTCTAGCTTTTTTCAGTGAAAAATCCTTTGCTGGGACTATAAATTTGTTATAATAGGGACTATGAGAATTGTATCAGGTGAATTTGGAGGCCGTCCCTTGAAGACCCTCCCAGGAAAAACGACTCGACCGACTTCAGACAAGGTTCGAGGTGCCATGTTTAATATGATTGGTCCCTACTTTGATGGCGGCCGTGTGCTAGATCTCTTTGCAGGTTCTGGAGGGCTCTCGATTGAAGCTGTTTCTCGGGGAATGGCTAGTGCTACCTTAGTGGAACGTGACCGAGGCGCGCAAGCGATCATCCAAGAAAACATCAAAATGACTAAGTCAGAAGACCAATTTACCCTCCTAAAAATGGATGCTAAGAAAGCAATAATGCAATTGGCTCAGCCTTTTGATTTGATTTTTCTTGATCCTCCTTATGCTAAGGAAGGGATTGTTGAGACCATTGAGGCCTTAGACCAAGCCGGACTTTTTACGGATCAGGTTATGCTTGTCTGTGAAACGGATAAGTCGGTTGACTTACCAGAAGAGGTAGCTTCGGTTGGCATTTGGAAAGAAAAAATATATGGAATTAGTAAGGTAACGGTTTATGTCAAATAAAATTGGACTTTATTCTGGCTCTTTTGATCCAGTTACAAACGGACATATGGATATTATTGATCGTGCCAGTCAGCTTTTTGACAAGCTGTATGTCGGAATCTTTTATAATCCAAACAAAATTGGCTTTCTTGATTTAGATGGTCGAATAAAAGTTTTAAAGCAAGCTCTAACTGCTTATGATAATGTGTCTGTAGTTTGGACTGAGAATCGTTTAGCTGTTGACTTAGCTAAGGAATTAGGAGTTACTCACATGGTTAGAGGACTTCGTAATCCGACTGATTTTGAGTATGAATCGAATTTAGAATACTTTAACCATCGACTTGATTCTAGCATTGATACGGTTTACCTAATTGCTAGAAATCAGATGCAACCGATTAGTTCCAGTCGTGTTAAAGAATTAATACATTTTAATTCGTCTATTGAAGGCTTAGTGCCTCAGTCGGTGATTACCTATTTGGAGAAGTTGAATGAAGAAAAATAAAACGTTAAAAATTTGGTTATTGTCTATTCTGGCGGTTGTTGCTATCGGGTTGTCGCTCTTTTATCCATTACCATATTACATTGAAAAGCCTGGTGGTGCTTATGATATTCGTAGTGTCTTGCAGGTGAATAACCAAAAAGATAAAGCAAAAGGGTCTTATAATTTTGTAGCTGTTAGTGTTAGTCATGCCACTTTTGCACAGATTCTATATGCATTGGTGACGCCCTTTACGGAGATTTCTTCTGCAGAAGCAACAACTGGTGGCTATAGTGATGCTGATTATATGCGAATTAATCAGTTTTATATGGAGACATCACAAAATGGGGCTATTTATCAAGCATTAAAACAAGCTGGCAAGCCTGTTTCGCTTGATTACTTAGGTGTCTATGTTCTTGATGTTAGTAAAGATTCAACTCTAAAAGGTGTTTTGAATATTGCTGACACAGTGACAAGTGTCAATAATCAAAACTTTCAGAGTTCGGCAGACTTAATTAAATTTGTTGCTTCAATGAAGTTGGGTGACAAGGTCAGTGTCCAGTATACTAGCAATGGTGAGAAGAAATCTGCCAATGGTAAGATTATTAAATTAAAAAATGGCAAAAATGGTATTGGAATTGGTTTGACTGATCATACGAAGGTCCATACGAATGAGCAGATTACTTTTAAAACAGAGGGGGTTGGTGGCCCAAGTGCTGGTCTCATGTTTACTTTAGATATTTTAGATCAAATTAATCAGGAAGATTTGAGAAAAGGACGTGTGATTGCCGGCACTGGAACCATTGATCAAAAAGGAAATGTTGGCGATATTGGCGGTGCAGGACTTAAAGTGGTTGCAGCAGCAAAAGAGGGAGCAGAAATTTTCTTTGTCCCTAATAACCCAGTAGATCCACGCGTTAAAAAAGCTGATCCAAAAGCGAAAACTAACTATAAGGAAGCTTTAGAAGCAGCCAAAGTCTTAAAAACGAAAATGAAAATAGTACCTGTTCGAACGGTTGAAGATGCTATTGTATACCTTAAAAAATAGAAATGTGAGCTTGTCGTCTCAGTTCTGCGAAGTTGACTATAGTTCTAACAGTTGGTTAAGCATTATAACAGAGCTTGATTAATACGTACATCTTATATCTAAGTCTATAAAAAGAAGAAGTTGGGAATTTAGATCCTAGCCTCTTCTTTTTTGAAGATTTTGTTATTAATTGGATTATTACTAGATTCTAGTCACTTACTTTACTTAGTGAAAGCAATCAATGCCTTAAGTAATATTAAATTTTTTATATTTTTTACAAAAGATAATTGACAAGAACAAAGTAAACGGTTACAATTATATTTGTGAGAACGGTTCCATATTCTGAAAGGAGGTCTTATGTCAACAATAAAAGAGGTTGCTGCTGAAGCTGGTGTCTCAAAATCAACGGTTTCCAGATATATCTCACAAAAGGGATATGTTTCAGATCAAGCAAGAGACCGAATTAAAGAGGCTATTGACAAACTAAATTATAGTCCAAATATGATTGCCCAGTCATTGAAAACAAAGAAGAACCAGTTAGTTGGTTTACTGTTACCTGACATTTCGAATCCTTTTTTCCCAAGAGTGGCAAGAGGAGCTGAAATATTTTTAAAAGAACATGATTATCGGATTCTATTTGGCAATATTGGCGGTAGCGCAAAAATAGAAGAAGACTATATCAATACCTTGCTTCAGAGTAATGCTGCTGGCATTATAACTACCCATGATTTTACGAAAAAATACCCTAACTTAGCCATTCCAGTTGTCGTTGTTGACCGTGTAGAAGAAGATACTGAATATGCAGTCTTTGCAGATAACGAAGAAGGTGGTAAATTGGCAGCACAAGCTGTTTCTGATGCAGGTGCCAAAAATGTCCTCTTAATTAGAGGGCCACTAGGCCATTCCAATATTGCAAATCAACGGTATGTTGCAAGCCTTAATTATTTGTCGCACCAAAATGTTATGGTTCATATTAGTGAAAGCCATACCTTTGATTTTGATGATATTATTGAAGAAGCGAGAATCAATTTGACCAATTACCCAACTGTTGATTCTATTATTGCACCTTCAGATATTCACGCTATAGCTTATATTCATGAATTATTTTCAAAAGGTAAAAAAATTCCTGAAGATGTGCAGGTAGTTGGTTACGATGATATTTTAATGAGTAAATTAATTTATCCTTCCTTATCAACTATTCATCAACCCTCTTATCGAATGGGGCGCTATGCAGCAGAGTTAATCTATAAGATTTCAAACCATATACCAATTGAAGAAAAACGAATAAAATTACCCGTTCACTTTGTAGAACGCGAAACTTTGAGGAGATAATATGAGTCATATTGTTATTATTGGTAGTATTTCCATGGACTTAGTCATGGAAACGAGTCGACTAGCAGATGAAGGACAAACTGTTTTTGGAGATCGCTTCTCCATGGTCCCTGGTGGCAAAGGTGCTAATCAGGCAGTTGCAGTTGGTCGTTTAAGTAACAGTCAAGATAAGATAGAAATATTTGGTAATGTCGGTCAAGATACTTTTGGCCCGATACTCAAAGAAAATCTTTCTAAGAATCATCTTTTTGTGGATCATGTGGGAACGGTACCATCATCGAGTGGGATTGCTCAAATCACATTATTTGAACAAGATAACCGAATTATTTATTGCCCAGGTGCTAATGGTCTTGTAGATACCAGTAAGTGGGAAGGTGAATGGAAAGCTATAGAATCTGCTGATTTACTTATCTTACAAAACGAAATCCCACATGAGGCAAACTTAGCAATTGCAGCATTTTGTCGTGATAAAGGGGTTAAAGTTCTCTATAATCCTGCTCCTGCCCGAGAAACAGATTTAGAGATGATTCCTCATGTTGATTATGTTACACCAAATCAACATGAGTGTCTGGAACTTTTTCCAGGTCGCTCCTTAGAGGACCTTTTACAGGATTATCCTAATAAGTTAATTGTGACTTTAGGAAAAGAGGGTGCTATTTATCATAATGGTGAGCAGCTAGAGCAAATTCCTGCACTACTTGCGGAAGCTGTTGATACAACTGGTGCTGGTGATACCTTTAACGGAGCCTTTGGCTATGCCCTGGCAAAAGGGCTTGAAATCAAAGAAGCCATTCGTTTTGCAACTCTGGCTTCGCATTTATCTGTTCAAAAATTTGGTGCACAAGGTGGCATGCCAACTCTTGAAGAAATGAAAGGTCATAAAGATTATGAAGAAAACTGGAATTTTAAATAGTGATTTAGCGAAACTAGCTGATGATTTGGGCCATACAGATCGTGTTTGCGTTGGTGATTTGGGATTACCAGTTCCAAGTGGCGTGACAAAAATTGATTTGGCATTGACACATGGCACACCATCTTTTCAAGATGTTCTGGATGTTTATCTTGATAATATATTAGTTGAAAAAGTTATTCTTGCTGAGGAAATTAAGCGGGCTAATCCTAAGCAATTAGAGGTGCTTTTATCAAAACTTGATGCAGGTGTCGAGGTTGTTTATGTCAGCCACGAAGAATTAAAAGAACACAATAAAGCAGTCAAAGCTGTTGTCAGAACAGGTGAAAATACACCTTATTCGAATATTATTTTGCAATCAGGAGTCACATTATAGAAGAGGTTCTCATGAGAATTGAAATGAAAGATATTTCCAAAACTTTCGGTACTAATAAAGTGCTTGAAAAAATTGATTTGGTTTTGGAATCTGGTCAGGTCCATGCTTTGATGGGTGAAAATGGTGCAGGGAAATCGACTTTGATGAATATACTGACAGGTCTTTTTCCAGCAACAACTGGTACTATACTAATTGATGGTCAAGAAAAAACGTTTAGTAATCCTCAAGAAGCAGAGGAATTTGGTATTAGTTTTATCCACCAAGAGATGAATACATGGTCAGAAATGACTGTTTTAGAAAATTTATTCTTAGGTAGAGAAATAAAAGGAAATTTTGGTCTATTAAATCAGAAAGCAATGAAAGAAAAAGCTCTGGAAGCTTTTAAACGGCTAGGCGTCTCAATTCCTCTCGATAGACCAATTGGAGAACTATCGGTAGGCCAACAGCAAATGATTGAAATAGCAAAATGTTTGCTTAATAACTTATCTTTGTTAATCATGGATGAACCGACAGCTGCCTTAACTGACCGCGAAACGGAGAATCTTTTCCGTGTCATTAGTGACTTGAAAAAAGAAGGGGTCGGAATTGTTTACATCTCTCATCGTATGGAAGAAATCTTCAAAATTACGGATTTAGTGACGGTCATGCGTGATGGTATAGTAGTTGATACTAGCAAAACTGCTGAAACAACATCACATGAACTGGTTAAAAAAATGGTTGGTCGTGAACTAGAGGATTATTATCCGGAACGCCAAACTGAAATTGGAGAAGTTGTTTTTGAAGTTTCTAACTTTACAGGGGAAATGTTCAAAGATGTCTCATTCTCTGTTAGAAGAGGTGAAATTCTTGGATTTTCTGGTCTAATGGGTGCTGGTCGAACAGAAGTCATGCGTGCTATCTTTGGACTAGATAAAAAAGTCTCTGGAACCGTTAAAATTAATGGACAAGAAGTTTCCATTACAAATCCGGTACAGGCTATAAAAAAAGGAATTGGCTTCTTAACGGAGAACCGTAAAGATGAAGGATTGATTCTTGATTTTTCAATTAAGGATAACATGACCTTGCCAAGTACCGTTGAATTTAGTAAAAATGGCTTTTTTGATGAAAAAACAAGTACACTTTTTGTTCAGCAACTGATTGATCGCTTGCGCATCAAAACAGGTCAGCCTAAGACAGTTGTTGGCAATCTGTCAGGTGGTAATCAGCAAAAAGTTGTACTGGCAAAATGGATTGGGATTGCTCCAAAAGTTTTGATTCTTGATGAACCCACTCGTGGTGTCGATGTTGGTGCCAAGAGAGAAATTTATCAATTAATGAATGAACTGACTGACAGAGGTGTTCCCATTATTATGGTTTCCTCTGACTTACCGGAAATTCTTGGAGTTAGTGATCGCATTATCGTCATGCATGAAGGAAAAATAACAGGACAACTATCACGTGAGACAGCTAATCAAGAAAGTGTTATGCAACTAGCTACAGGAGGACAATAAAGTGAAACAAGTCATGAAATATATGTCAGAGTTAACAACTTTGGTTGCTTTAATTGGATTAATGATTGTCATTACATTACTTAATCCCAACTTTTTAACAACAAATAACTTGATGAATCTATTGCTTCAAGTTACAGCAAATGGTTTTATTGCTTTTGGGATGACCTTTGTTATTTTGACTGGAGGAATTGACTTATCAGTTGGTTCAATCCTTGCCTTATCCAGTGCACTAACTGCTGGCTTAATTGGTAATGGTGTTCCAGTTGGGATTGCCATTTTGTTAGCAATCTCTTTAGGTGGTATTTTGGGTATGTTAAATGGGCTCTTAATCGCTTATGGCAAACTTGCACCATTTATCGTAACGCTTGCTACCATGACAATTTTTAGAGGAGCAACATTAGTCTATTCTAACGGGAACCCAATCACAAAGGGGTTATCTGATAGTTTCCTTTTCCAATTTTTAGGACAAGGTTACCTACTAGGTATCCCATTCCCAGTTATCCTCATGTTTATTATTTTTCTTATTTTGTATGTTCTACTACATAAAACTGCCTTTGGGAAATCTGTGTATGCGCTAGGAGGGAACGAAAAAGCAGCATATATCTCAGGTGTTAAGTTGAATAAAGTTAAAATCATTATCTATACTATTTCTGGTATGATGGCTGCAATGTCAGGTTTAATCATTACATCACGTTTAAGTTCAGCTCAGCCAACTGCTGGAGCTAGCTATGAAATGGATGCTATTGCAGCTGTTGTACTTGGAGGAACATCGCTTTCTGGTGGTAAAGGTCGCATTCTTGGAACTCTAATTGGTGCCTTAATCATTGGTGTTCTGAACAATGGTTTAAATATCATTGGGGTATCCGCATTCTGGCAACAAGTGGTAAAAGGGGTAGTTATTTTAATTGCAGTTCTACTTGATCGTTTTAAAGTAGCAAATAATGTCTAAAAGACATTTAGAACACTATTAATTCTGTAAAACAACAATTATTCTGGAGGAATAAAAAATGAAATTTGGAAAAAAACTTGGTTTCTTCGCTTTATTAATGTCAGTAGTCTTAGTTTTAGGGGCATGTGGTAAAACTGGTTTAAGTAATTCGTCAGGTTCTTCATCAAAAGAAGTGACTAAAAAAGCGGCTAAAGACCTTAAATTAGGTGTTTCAATTTCAACAACTAATAACCCTTATTTTGTAGCTATGAAAGATGGACTTGCTTCCTATGCTAAAGATAAAAAAGTGAGCATGAAAGTTTCTGATGCGCAAGATGATGCAGCTCGTCAAGCAGATGATATTCAAAACTTTATCAGTCAAAATGTTGATGCTATTCTAATTAACCCAGTTGATTCAAAAGCTGTTGTTACTTCAATTAAAGCAGCTAATTCAGCAAACATTCCAGTTATCCTAATTGACCGTGGTAGTGAAGGTGGCGACGTTTTAACAACTGTTGCTTCTGATAACGTTGCTGCTGGTAAAATGGCTGCTGAATTTGTAGTAAAAGAACTTGGTAAAAAAGCAAAAACTTTTGAACTATCAGGCGTACCAGGTGCTTCAGCAACAGTTGACCGCGGGAAAGGATTTAATGATGTGGCTAAATCAAAACTTGACGTTCTTTCTAGTCAATCTGCTAACTTTGACCGTGCCAAAGCTTTAAATACTGCCCAAAATATGATTCAAGGCAATAAAGGCGTTCAAGTTATCTTTGCACAAAATGATGAAATGGCTCTTGGTGCTGCACAAGCAGCTAAATCAGCAGGCCTTAAAGATGTTATGATTATTGGTATTGATGGCCAACCAGATGCGCATGATGCGATTAAAAATGGTGATATCACTGCAACGATTGCACAACAACCAGCTAAAATGGGTGAAATTGCAATCCAAGCAGCAATTGACCATTATCAAGGTAAAAAAGTTAAGAAATCAACTGTCTCTCCAATTTACTTAGTTAAAAAAGATAACGTTGATAAATACAACTGGTAATCCAGTTCTATTCAAAAGAGCCTAAACATTTCGCGAAGACAAGTTACTTGTCTTCGTTTTTATGTTGATTTATCGTTTTCAAGATCAGATTAAATGGCACTATCGTGTTATAATAAAAAGGAAACGGACTAGTTTAAAAGGGGGAAAAATGGTCGAACAGTTACGAATTCTTCATTTGAATGATTTGCACTCACATTTTGAAGCTTTTCCAAAAATTGAAAGGTTTTTTGAAGCAGCATCGGATACTCCTTTTGAAGTTATCAAGCTTGATATCGGCGATAATATTGATTCAAGCCATCCTCTTACAGAAGCAAGTCAGGGAACAGCTAATATCCAACTGATGAATCGACTTGGGATTGATTATGCGACAATTGGCAATAATGAAGGGGTAGGATTAACCAAATCAGAACTTAACCAAGTCTATCATCAGGCTGACTTTGCCGTCATTTTAAATAATTTAAAAGATAATCAAGAAAGACCTACTTGGGCTAGTCCTTATCAAATTCACACTACTAAAGAAGGGACTCGAATAGCTTTTTTAGGCTATACTTTTCCCTACTATAAAACCTACACCCCCAATGGCTGGCAAATAGAAGATCCTCTAACCTGTTTAAAACAGGATTTAATGATTGAAGAAGTTGCTAGCGCTGATATGAGGATTATTATCAGTCATCTTGGAATACGGCTTGACGAGCAAATTACTGAGGAGTTTGATCAGATAGATCTGATTATCGGTTCACATACCCATCATGTTTTTGAAGATGGTGCCTGTTTAAATGGGACTTACTTAGCTGCCGCTGGCAAATATGGTCAGTATGTGGGTGAGATTAATTTACGTTTGGAAAACCATCAGTTACAAGAGATTGAAATTATTGCGCATGAGACCAGTCACTTGCCTTCTCACCCTGAGGATGCTGCCTTCACCCAAGAATTAATTGATCAAGGCAAAGCAATTTTAAATAGTAGACCACTGAAACATTTCGAACACGCATTGACTCAAAATGAGTCTCTTGATTTATTAATGAAGGCCATGCTTGATTACGCTCAGGTTGATATTTGTATTATCAATTCTGGTTTAATGGTGGAACCTTTTGCTAAAGACTTAACGGAGGGTAATTTGCATGCCAGTTTGCCTCATCAAATGCGTCTTGCAAAAGTTGAGCTTGGGGATGATGACCTATTGCTTATCTTTCAGGATATTTTTAGGCAAGCAGAATTATTAAAGGACCAGGAAATCAGGGGAATGGGATTTAGAGGACATCAATTCGGTCAAATTGCTTATGCAGGGTTTACATACAAATCAGGAAAAATAGTGTATAATGATAAAGTTATGGGTAAATTGGATAAGGTTCAATTAGTTCTGGTTGATCAATACTATTTTGCGTCCTATTTCCAGACTATAAAGAAACATGCTGTCCAATTATTATTCCCAGATTTACTACGTCACGTAATGGCTAATTATATTAAAAAATTGAATGAGAAAGGAGACCAATGAGGAAAGAAATATTACCAGAGATGTTAAATTACAACAAATTCCCTGGGCCTGAATTTATTCACTTTGATAACCATGTCAAAAGTGATTCACTTGAATTTATTATTTTAGAGAATGTTAAAGATGCTTTCAATGCAACCAGTTTTGGGCAACGCTACACGGAACTATTACTCAAGTATGACTATATCGTTGGCGATTGGGGAAATGAGCAACTGCGTTTAAGAGGATTTTATAAAGATGAAAATGATGTCAGAAAATCAAGTCGCATCTCACGATTAGATGATTACATCAAAGAATTTTGTAATTTTGGGTGCGCTTACTTTGTTTTGGAAAATCTTGCGCCACAGGAAATAAAATTTGAAGAGGAGAGAGCACCTCGTCGTAAACGAACCAATCGCCCAAGTCATTCACGACCAAAACAAGCTGAAAATAGACAGTCAGATGTCAAATCTGCTACTCATAGAAAATCGGTTCCTAGAACCGCGGATTCAAAAAAGACTGAACCACGAAAAGTAAATTCAAGACGCTCTGATCTGAAAAAAACAGATACCAGAGACAATGAAACGCGCAAAGCAAGTACAAGTCATACTAAGTCAGCTAATAAGGCAAATACTGACAAAAAAGCACAGCGCAATAATGAAAAACAGGACTTCTCACGAAAAAAACGACAAGAAAGTAGTCCGAATAGGAAACGCCCCTCTAAGCGTCCTAGACCAACAAATGATTCTAACGACAAGACAGGTCATTTTATCATCAGAAAGAAGGATAAGAATCCATGAAACCATCAATTTACAGCCTAACGCGTGATGAACTGATTGCTTGGGCAATTGAAAATGGCCAGAAAAAATTTAGAGCCACTCAAATTTGGGACTGGCTCTATAAAAAACGTGTAGACAGCTTCGAAGAAATGACAAATATCTCAAAGGATTTCATTATTCTACTTAATGATAATTTTTGTGTTAATCCATTGAAACAACGTATTGTTCAAGAGTCGGCAGACGGCACTGTCAAATATTTATTTGAGCTGCCAGACGGTATGCTGATTGAAACGGTTTTAATGCGTCAGCACTACGGTCACTCTGTTTGTGTGACAACACAAGTTGGTTGTAATATTGGTTGTACATTCTGCGCCAGCGGTTTAATCAAAAAACAACGCGACTTAAATAGTGGTGAAATTACGGCACAAATTATGTTAGTTCAAAAATACTTTGACGAACGTGGTAAGGACGAACGTGTTAGTCATGTCGTTGTCATGGGGATTGGAGAACCATTTGATAATTATACAAATGTTATGAAATTCTTGCGTACCATTAATGATGATAACGGTTTAGCTATTGGAGCGCGTCACATCACTGTTTCAACTTCAGGTCTAGCTCACAAAATCAGAGAATTTGCCAATGAAGGGGTTCAAGTTAACCTGGCTGTTTCACTGCATGCACCAAATAATGATTTGCGTTCAAAAATTATGCGCATCAATCGCTCATTCCCACTTGAGAAATTATTTGCTGCCATTGAATATTACATCGAAACAACAAATCGTCGTGTCACTTTTGAGTATATCATGTTAAATGAAGTTAATGATGGTGTTGAGCAGGCGCAAGAACTAGCAGATCTAACCAAAAATATTCGCAAATTATCATATGTTAACTTGATTCCCTATAATCCAGTTTCTGAACATGACCAATATAGCAGAAGTCCGAAAAATCGTGTAGAAGCTTTCTATGATGTCTTGAAGAAAAATGGTGTTAACTGTGTTGTTCGTCAAGAACATGGTACAGATATTGATGCTGCCTGTGGTCAATTACGTTCAAATACGATGAAGAAAGACAGACAAAAAGCTGTAGCAGACGTAGCTGAATAGGAATGTCTATGCCTAAAAGTTTTAAAAAACTACTTCATCATCGAACTCTGATTTGGCTTGCTTTAATAGGTTATACCATTGCCATAGCGCTCATGTGTTTTACACCACAGCCCAAGCTATTTGATAGTATTCATACACCTAATATTATTATGTGGGGTAGATTACGATTACTATTGGTGCCATTTAATACCCTTGTCAGTTTGACCAAATCTGTCAGTCTCTTTGAAGCATTCTGGTTTACTATCCAAAATGTGATGAATGTTTCCCTGCTTTTTCCATTAGTCCTATTGATTCATCTGTTAACTGATCGATGGCATGGTTATAAAAATAGTTTTAAGCTAGGGCTTTGTATCAGTTTAACAATTGAAGTTACTCAGTTAGTGCTTGATTTAGCCATTGATGCCAATCGTGTATTTGAACTTGACGATATATGGACAAATGCTTTAGGTGCTTTGATTGCCTATTTTGTCTACCGTTATGTTAAAATGAAATTTGTTAGATAATAAAGTTCTCTCTAGCTAGGGAGAACTTTTTAAGCAAAATCAATTAATTAAACTATTTGAAAATTTTACCCATGAAAGGTGACCTATGTCCATAATCAAAAATCTCTGGTGGTTCTTCCGACAAGAGAAGCAACCCTATTTAATAGGAATACTGACCCTAAGTTTAGTGGCTTTACTCAATTTAATTCCCCCTAAAATTATGGGCCATGTTATCGATGGCATCACAAATGGTCATTTATCAAAAGGTCAATTACTGTGGCAATTGCTCTGGTTAGTTCTGGCTGCAGTAGCTATGTACGTCTTAAGATATATCTGGCGTATTTGTATCTTTGGGACTTCTTATCGTCTCGGCAGAATCATGCGTTTTCGCCTCTTTGAACATTTCACAAAGATGTCCCCCTCCTTCTATCAACGTTACAGGACAGGTGACCTGATGGCCCATGCGACCAATGATATCAATTCCTTAACCCGTTTAGCAGGTGGAGGCGTTATGTCAGCAGTTGATGCCTCAATCACAGCCATTGTCACCTTAATTACTATGTTTTTCTCAATTTCGTGGCAAATGACCTTAATTGCAGTTCTTCCTTTGCCATTAATGGCTTACGCTACCAGTCGACTTGGTCGAAAGACCCATAAAGCCTTTGGAGAGTCACAGGCAGCCTTCTCAGATCTTAACAACAAGGTCCAAGAGAGTGTATCAGGCATTAAAGTGACAAAATCATTTGGCTATCAAACTGAAGAGCTACACTCATTCCAAGAGATTAACCAAGCAACCTTCCGTAAAAACATTAAAACAATGACTTACGATGTTATGTTTGATCCATTAGTTTTGTTATTTATAGGAGCTTCATATGTCTTAACATTACTAGTCGGAGCTTACATGATTAAAGCAGGACAAGTAACCATCGGTAGTCTAGTAACTTTTATCTCATACCTAGATATGTTAGTCTGGCCTTTAATGGCAGTTGGATTCTTATTTAATATGATTCAACGTGGTTCAGTCTCTTATGACCGAATTGATAAATTGTTGGCAGAAGAGTCAGATGTCCAGGATAGTCCAAGTCCACTTGAAACAATTGCTAATGGTTCATTGGTTTATGACATCAATGATTTTCAATATGAAGATGAACCAACTTTAGATGATATTCACTTTACTTTAGAAAAAGGACAAACTCTAGGACTGGTTGGTCAGACTGGATCCGGTAAAACAAGTTTAATTAAACTCTTACTCAGAGAATATGATGTCACAAATGGTCAAATTATGTTAAATGGCCACAACATAAAAGACTATCGTCTAAAAGATTTAAGAGGCTTAATCGGCTATGTCCCACAAGACCAATTCCTCTTTGCAACAACTATCTTAGAGAATGTTAGCTTTGGCGACCCTAGTATCCCAAGAGACGAGATTGAAGAAGCGGCTCGATTATCTCAAGTTTATGATGATATCACTGATATGCCAAATGGCTTTGAGACCCTCATTGGTGAAAAAGGGGTTTCACTTTCTGGTGGGCAAAAACAAAGAATTGCAATGAGCCGTGCTATGGTTCTCAACCCACCAATCCTGATACTAGATGATTCCTTGTCAGCAGTTGATGCCAAAACGGAACATGCTATCATTGAGAACCTAAAAGAAACCAGACAAGATAAAACAACTATTATTACTGCTCACCGCCTCAGTGCAATTGTTCATGCAGATATTATCCTTGTCATGAAAAATGGACGTATTATTGAGCGTGGTAAGCATGATGATTTAATTAAAGCAAATGGCTGGTATGCTAAAACTTATGTATCACAACAAATGGAAATGGAGGCAGAAGAAAATGTATAAGACAAATCAATGGCAAGTTTTCAAACGTCTCCTAAACTATTTGAAACCATACAAATCCCTAACTGCTCTAGCTTTGGGCTTACTCTTACTAACGACAGTTATTAAAAGTTTAATTCCCTTAGTTGCGTCCTACTTTATTGATCATTTCTTAACATATATCAATGATAAAGCTTTCTTCATTTTAATTGGTTACTATGCTTTATATGTAACGCAAAGTTTGATTCAGTATTTTGGTAATCTATTTTTTGCTAAAGTATCTTATTCAATTGTCAGAGATATTCGACGAGATGTTTTTGCTAATATGGAAAAACTTGGCATGTCTTATTTTGATAAAACGCCGTCAGGTTCAATCGTTTCACGCATCACCAATGATACAGAAGCAATCAGTGATATGTTCTCAGGAATCCTTTCAAGTTTCATTTCAGCAATCTTTATCTTTAGCGTAACACTCTATACCATGTTAATGTTGGATGCCAAATTAACAGGTATCGTCTTAATTTTCTTACCTTTTATTTTTATTCTAGTCAATATCTATCGTAAAAGATCGGTTCAAGTTATAGCTAAAACAAGAAGTTTATTGAGTGATATTAATGCCAAACTTGCTGAAAGTATCGAAGGGATTCGCATTATCCAGGCCTTTGGTCAAGAGGACCGCCTGAAAGCTGAATTTGAAGCAATCAATGAAGAACATGTTCTCTATGCTAACAAATCAGTAGCCTTAGATAGTATCTTTTTAAGACCAGCTATGTCCTTGCTCAAGTTGCTTGCATACGCTGTCCTAATGGCTTATTTTGGTTTCAATGGCTTAAAAGGTGGTTTAACGGCAGGTTTAATGTATGCCTTTATTCAGTATATTAATCGCCTTTTTGACCCTTTGATTGAAGTAACTCAAAACTTTTCAACCCTTCAGACTTCTATGGTATCGGCAGGCCGTGTCTTCAAGTTGATCGACGAGAACGGATATGAACCAACTCAGGATGATAATGGCTTTGAAGTCACCGACGGAAATATCGAATTTCGCAATGTTTCCTTTTCATACGATGGGAAGAATAAAATTCTCGATGATATCTCATTCAAAGTTAATAAGGGTGAAACAATTGCCTTTGTTGGTTCAACAGGGTCTGGTAAATCATCAATTATCAATGTTTTTATGAGATTTTATGAGTTCCAATCTGGCCAAGTTTTGTTAGATGGAAAGGATATTCGTCAATTTAGTCAAAAATCATTACGTCAGGCTATTGGGCTAGTCTTACAAGATCCTTTCTTATATCATGGAACGATTGCTTCGAATATTAAGATGTATCAAGACCTTAGTGAAGAAGAAGTCTTAGCTGCAGCTGAATTTGTTGATGCCGACCAGTTCATTCAAAAATTACCTGATGGATATGATGCTAAAGTTACCGAGCGTGGATCAAGTTTTTCAACTGGTCAACGCCAACTCTTAGCCTTTGCTAGAACGGTTGCCAGTAAACCTAAAATTTTGATTTTAGATGAAGCAACAGCCAATATTGATTCGGCAACTGAGCAAATTGTTCAGCATTCCTTAGAAAAAATGCGTAAGGGGCGGACAACAATAGCTATTGCCCATCGTCTTTCAACAATTCAGGATGCCAATTGTATCTATGTCCTTAATAAAGGAAAAATTATTGAAAGTGGTAGTCATGAAACTTTACTAGCCCAAAAAGGTAGCTACCATAAAATGTATCAATTACAAGCGGGTATGATGGAAACCACACCAACAGTTTAATCTGAATAAGAAGTCTGGGCACAGTGCTCAGTCTTTTTTAGAGGCTTGAAATTACAAAAAGACCTATAGTTAGAAATGGTATGAATGGTAAACGATTTGTCCGACAAGTCATGGCTAAGAAAATGCCTAAAAAAGATCCAATTTGAATAATCCAGAGGATGTCTTGTAAAGAATAGAAAAGTGAAAGACTGGCTAGATAGATAAAATCACCAGCACCAATTGGAATACTTAATAGACTACTAAGCAAGGCAAGAGAAAGAAGAAGGAAGAAAAGTGAGTTGACTGACCCTAGAGGTAAAAATAAAATGGTGAAAGCAAACCAGATCCAGAGTGGATAGGAATAGCTTTTTAAATCAAAATAACTCAAGATACAAGAAAAAATAAGGAAATAGAAATGAATAAGAAAAGTTGTCATACTTAGTTATTCGTAAAAGAATCTATTTTTTTGGAAAATAATGTAAAGGTGGAAAGCGATTGCATAATTATCTTGAAATTCTTTCTTTATTTTGCTAAAATCTAGATGTATGAAAACATTATATGATGTGCAACAATTGTTGAAAAAATTTGGTATTTATATCTATCTTGGAAAAAGACTTTACGATATCGAAATGATGAAAATTGAACTTGGAAAACTCTATGAAAATGGGTTAATCGAAAAGGAAGATTATATCAAGGCAGAATTGGTACTGAGACAAGAGCATAGATTAGAATTGGAAAAAGAAGGTAAGAAAAATGGCTCAAAAATTATTGGGGATTGATTTAGGCGGCACAACGGTAAAATTTGGTGTTCTAACACTAGATGGTCATATTCAAGAAAAGTGGGCAATTGAAACAAATGTTTTAGATGAAGGAAAGCATATTGTGCCAGACATTGTGGCATCAATTAAGCATCGTCTAGACTTGTATGGGTTAACCAAAGACGATTTTCTTGGCATTGGTATGGGTTCTCCTGGCGCTGTTGATCGTGAAAAAAATACGGTAACTGGAGCTTCAATCTGAACTGGAAGAATACCCAAGAAGTTGGTTCTGTGATTGAAGCAGAAGTGGGAATACCAGTTGCTATTGACAATGATGCCAATGTTGCAGCATTAGGTGAACGTTGGGTAGGTGCTGGTGACAACAATCCAGATGTCATTTTTATGACACTTGGAACAGGTGTTGGCGGTGGGATTATTGCTGATGGTAATCTTATCCATGGTGTTGCTGGTGCCGGTGGTGAAATTGGTCATATGATAGTTGAACCTGAAAATGGCTTTGCCTGTACTTGTGGGAGTCAGGGGTGTTTAGAAACAGTTGCATCAGCAACGGGCGTCGTTAAGGTTGCTCGACTTCTTGCAGAAAGTTATGAAGGTAACTCACATATCAAGGAAACGATTGACAATGGTGAATCAGTTACAAGTAAAGATATTTTTGAAGCAGCGCAAAATGGTGATTCTTTTGCAGATTCAGTTGTTGAAAAAGTCTCATTCTACTTAGGCTTAGCTTCCGCAAATATGTCAAATATCTTAAACCCTGATTCAGTTGTAATTGGTGGTGGGGTATCTGCTGCAGGTGAGTTTTTACGCTCGCGAATTGAAAAATATTTTATTAGCTTCACCTTCCACAAGTACGGCAATCTACAAAAATTAAGATTGCAGCACTAGGGAATGATGCTGGAATTATTGGGGCTGCTAGCCTAGCTAGAAAATTTGAAAATAAATAGGAGAAAAAGATGTCGACACTTACAATTATTTTATGGATTCTTATTGTAGCAATTGCTATCTATTTCGCTTGGAATTATTTTACCTTTAAGAGAATGGCAAAGCAGATTACCAATCAAGAATTCAAAGAAATGATGCATTATAGCCAAGTCATTGACTTACGAGACCCAGTGTCATTTAGAAAAAAGCACATCATTGGGGCACGTAATTTTCCAGCACAACAATTTGAGGGTGCCACAAAAGCTTTGCGTAAAGATAAACCAATTCTAATATATGAAACTGTCCGTTCAACACTTGTTCCTAGTGCGGTAAGAAAGTTAAGAAAAGCAGGGTTTAGCGATCTCTATGTTTTAAAAGATGGCATTGATTATTGGGATGGAAAAGTAAAAGAAGCTAAATAAAAGTTTGATAGCCTATCAAACTTTTTTCTTGTGGAGTGATCCCATAAACTTTTCATGTAAGAATCAAATCCTGTTTTGAAAACATTTACTTGACAATCAGGATATAAAGATGCGTGACTTTTTTTATTCAAAGTGCTATACTTGATAAGTTAAAAAATAATTAAGAGCTACAAGAGGAAAAAATGACACAATTCAGAGAAGATATCCGTAACGTTGCTATCATTGCCCACGTTGACCACGGAAAAACAACATTAGTTGATGAACTATTGAAACAATCACATACACTTGATGAACGTAAAGAACTTCAAGAACGTGCAATGGACTCTAACGATCTTGAAAAAGAACGTGGTATTACAATCCTTGCCAAAAATACAGCTGTTGCCTATAACGATACACGTATTAACATTATGGACACACCAGGACACGCGGACTTTGGTGGTGAAGTTGAACGTATCATGAAAATGGTTGATGGGGTTGTACTTGTTGTTGACTCTTATGAAGGAACAATGCCTCAAACACGTTTTGTTTTGAAAAAAGCTTTGGAACAAAACTTAATTCCGATTGTTGTTATTAATAAAATTGATAAACCATCAGCTCGTCCAGCAGAAGTCGTTGATGAAGTTTTAGAACTCTTTATCGAATTAGGAGCAGATGATGAGCAATTAGAATTCCCTGTTGTTTATGCGTCAGCAATTAATGGAACATCATCAATGTCAGATGATCCTGCAGACCAAGAGCACACTATGGCACCAATCTTTGATACAATCATTGATCACATTCCAGCGCCAATTGATAACTCTGATGAGCCATTACAATTCCAAGTTTCACTTTTAGACTATAATGATTTCGTAGGCCGAATTGGTATCGGACGTGTCTTTCGTGGAACTGTTAAAGTTGGTGACAGTGTTACGCTTTCTAAATTAGATGGAACAACTAAAAATTTCCGCGTTACTAAGTTATTTGGTTTCTTTGGACTTGAAAGAAGAGAAATCCAAGAAGCAAAAGCTGGTGATTTGATTGCTGTTTCTGGTATGGAAGACATTTTTGTTGGTGAGACAATTACTCCGACTAATGCCGTTGAACCATTACCTGTTCTACGTATTGATGAACCTACCTTACAAATGACATTTTTAGTCAACAATTCACCATTTGCTGGTCGTGAAGGAAAATGGGTAACATCTCGTAAAATTGAAGAACGTCTATTAGCTGAACTTCAAACTGACGTGTCACTACGTATTGATCCAACAGATTCACCAGATAAATGGACTGTATCAGGTCGTGGTGAGCTTCATTTATCAATCTTAATTGAAACAATGCGTCGTGAAGGATATGAATTACAAGTTTCACGTCCAGAAGTTATCATTAAAGAAGTTGACGGTGTTAAATGTGAACCTTTTGAACGTGTACAAATTGATACACCAGAAGAATACCAAGGTGCTATCATTCAATCACTTTCTGAACGTAAAGGTGATATGTTAGATATGCAAATGGTTGGAAATGGTCAAACACGTCTTATCTTCTTGATTCCAGCTCGTGGCTTGATTGGTTACTCAACGGAATTCTTATCTATGACACGTGGTTATGGTATTATGAATCATACTTTTGATCAATACCTACCTGTTGTAGGTGGAGAAATTGGTGGTCGTCACCGAGGTGCTCTTGTATCTATTGATCAAGGTAAAGCAACAACTTATTCAATCATGCGTATTGAAGAACGTGGTACTATCTTTGTTAATCCAGGTACAGAGGTTTATGAAGGAATGATTGTTGGTGAAAATGCGCGTGAAAATGACCTTGGTGTTAATATCACTACTGCAAAACAGATGACAAACGTTCGTTCTGCTAATAAAGATCAAACTTCTGTTATTAAAACACCACGTATTTTGACCTTGGAAGAATCACTTGAATTCTTGGCAGATGATGAATACATGGAAGTAACACCAGAATCAATCCGTTTGCGTAAACAAATTTTAAATAAAGCTGCGCGTGATAAAGCTAGCAAAAAGAGAAAATCAGCGGAATAATAATTAATAGGATGCTGTCTGCTGTCGGTAAAAAGCTTTTAAAGCAGAAATGTTTTAAAGTTTTTTGCGTTTACAAAGATACTGAGTAAAAGGAGAAATTTTGTTTTATTTAATTATTGCGATATTAATCATTTCTTATTATCTTTTTATGGCGCCTGATAGTATTCGAAACACCATTTCAATGATCGGCTTAGTTGCATTAATTGCCTTGTTATTAGTATTAGCTGGTATGAGTGTTATTAGGATTATGCAAACTCCACCAGAGATATTTGTAGCGTTGGCGATGATAGTGCTTGCTTATTTTTCATTGAAAGATATTTTAAACATGCCTAAAAAGTAATTTAAAGGTCAGACCCACAGGGGTTTGGCTTTTTTTAGAAGACAAATGCCTAGTCGTAAATACTGATCAGGACTTTGCGATTCTTAAAAATCTTGAAAAAGCCATTAAATAAATGTAAAATAGTAAGGAAACGAAAAGATAGAGTGGGTTAGAAAATGAAAAGAATTATAAATTTTCAAAATAAAAAAGTATTAATTTTGGGATTAGCACGGTCTGGTCAAGCTGCTGCTAAACTATTGTCTAAACTTGGAGCCATTGTAATAGTCAATGACGGAAAAGCCTTTGATGAGAACCCTTCAGCTCAAGAATTACTTGAGGAAGGGATCAAGGTTATTTGTGGCAGCCACCCACTTGAATTATTGGATGAAGACTTTGCTTTGATGGTTAAAAATCCAGGTATTCCTTATTCGAATGCAATGGTAAAGAGAGCGCAAGAAAAAGGAATTCCAGTTTTGACGGAAGTCGAATTGGCTTATCTTATCTCTGAAGCTCCTATTGTAGCTATTACTGGTTCAAATGGTAAAACTACGACTACTACCATGATTGCGGATGTTTTGAATCATGCTGGTCAGTCAGGACTTCTTTCTGGAAATATTGGTTTCCCAGCTTCTGAAGTTGCAGTTACTGCTAAAGCAACAGATACTTTAACAATGGAACTATCCTCTTTTCAATTAATGGGAATTGATCAGTTTCACCCACATATTGCTTTAATCACAAATCTCATACCGACTCATATTGATTATCATGGTAGTTTTGAAGACTATGTTGCAGCTAAATGGAATATTCAAAAGAATATGACATCATCGGATTATTTAATTTTGAATGCTGATCAAGCGTTATCAGTTGAATTAGCGACAAAAACAAAGTCAACAGTCATCTTTTTTTCTCGCCATAAAGAAGTTGATGGTGCTTATTGCCTAGGTGAGAAGCTTTACTTCAAAGGAGACTATGTTATGGATGCTGATCAAATCGGTGTCCCTGGACTTCATAATGTTGAAAATGCTTTAGCAACCATTGCTGTTGCTAAACTATCTGGAGTGGATAATAACAGTATTAAGGAAACCTTAGCTAGCTTTGGTGGTGTGAAGCATCGTCTTCAATACCTTGGTCAAATTAACCATGTTAAATTCTATAATGATAGCAAATCTACTAATATATTAGCTTGTCAAAAAGCTTTATCAGGTTTTGACAATTCTAGTGTAATCCTGATAGCAGGTGGATTAGATAGAGGCAATGAATTTGATGACTTAGTCTCGGATATCATTGGTTTAAAAAAACTAATTGTGATTGGTCAGTCGGCTGAAAAGATGAAAAGAGCAGCTGATAAAGCAGCTGTTACTTACCTTGAGGCAAAAGATGTAGCAGAAGCGACAGCCATTGCCTACAAAGAAGCAAGCCAAGGTGATGTTATTTTACTTAGTCCAGCTAATGCAAGTTGGGATATGTATAAGAGTTTCGAGACACGAGGTGATGAATTTATTCGTGCTTTTGATCAGATTAAAGGAGATGCCTGATGGCAAAACGTATACTTTTCACAGGTGGTGGAACAGTTGGGCATGTAACCTTAAATTTAATTTTGATTCCAAAATTTCTTAAGGATGGTTGGGAAGTTCATTATATTGGTGACAAAAATGGAATTGAGTACCAAGAAATTATAAAATCACAACTTGATGTGACTTTCCATGGTATAATGACGGGGAAATTACGTCGTTATTTTTCGTGGCAAAATCTTTTAGATGTCTTTAAGGTTGGTTTCGGGTTAGTTCAATCCCTAATTATTACTGCAAAAGTTCGTCCACAAGCACTCTTTTCAAAAGGTGGTTTTGTTTCAGTGCCACCAGTTATTGCTTCAAAAATATTGGGTGTTCCAGTCTACGTTCATGAATCAGATTTATCAATGGGACTTGCCAATAAAATTGCTTTGAAATTTGCAACAATTATGTATACAACTTTTGCCCAGAACCATCCTCATGCCAAAATGAAACATATCGGGGCTGTCACTAAAGTTAGTTCAGAACCTATTCAAACTTTGCCTGAAATCCAAGCCATCAAAGAACAGTTTGATCCGACTCTAAAAACGATTCTCTTTGTTGGCGGGTCAGCTGGTGCAAAAGTTTTCAATGACTTCATCACCCAACATCCTGAGTTTATGGAAAAATTCAATGTTATCAATATTACTGGTCATTCTGAATTAAATTATTTGGGAAAGAATTGCTATCGCATAGATTATGTTACTGACCTCTATCAACCGTTAATGCAATTAGCAGATGTGGTTGTAACTAGAGGCGGATCAAATACGATTTTTGAACTGTTAGCAATGAAGAAGTTACATCTTATTGTTCCGCTAGGTAAAGAAGTGTCACGTGGAGATCAATTGGAGAATGCAGCATATTTTGAAAACCACCATTATTCTAGACAGCTTCAAGAAAATCAGCTAACTGTCAGTAATTTAGAAGCAGAGATTACTCAATTAGTAACTGATTCTGACCTTTATATTCAGGCTATGACTGGCGCCAAAGAAATAAAATCTCCAGAGATCTTTTTCGATTTATTAGTTAAAGATATGGAGCAAAAAACTAAAGGAAAATAAATGGCTAAAAATAAAAAAACTACTCCAAATGAGCCAGTTGTCTTAACTGAGTGGCAGAAACGGAATCTTGAATTTATTGAAAAGAAGAAGCAACAAGCCAAAGAGGATGAAATTTTAAAAGAAAAATTACGCATAGAAAAAAAAGAGCAACTTCTTCAAGCTGAAAAAGAGTTAGAAAGTAACTCGGAAGAGACTATATCTGAATTAGAAGAGATTATTGAAGAGAGCCACGTTAGAGAAGAGAAGAAAAAGAAAGAACCAAAAGAAAAAAAACCAAAAACAAAACGGCAACTTGCTTTGACAAAAGCCCTCCCAGTTCTATTCGTTAGTTTTATAATTCTGGCAATTTCTATTTTCTTACTGACCCCCTACAGTAAAATGAAAGATTTTTCAGCTAAAGGAAATAATCATACTAGTTTGGCGACTCTGATTAAACAAAGTGATATTCGCGATTCAGATTATATTTTCACAGTCATTAAATCAGCTTCTAAATTTGAATCAAATATTTATCAATCAAATCCATGGGTTAAGGAAGTGGCTATTACATATAAGCCATTTAATCACTTTACCTTTGAGGTTAAAGAACATCAGATTATTGCATATGCTCAGGAAGCTGATGGTTTTCAACCTATCTTAGAAAATGGTGCACGTGTTAAAGTTATTAAAGAAAGTCAACTACCGAAGGAATATTTGATCATCAATTTAACAGATGAAAATGCAATTCAAGATTTAGTAAAACAATTAACACACTTACCTAGTAAATTGGTCAAAGATATCAAATCAGTTTCGTTAGCAAATTCAAAAACAACGCAAGATTTGCTTGTGCTTGAAATGCATGATGGGAATACCATCAGAGTACCTCAATCCCAACTTGAAATCAAGATGCCATATTACTTAAAAATTAAGAAAAATCTAAAAGAAAAATCAATTATTGATATGGAAGTTGGCTTGTATTCAACCACTACTGAAATTGAAGCTCAACCTGTTCAAAAAGTTGAAGCTGACAATAAGTCAGATAAGAAAGAATCAACGCAATCAAACACGGATTCGGCTACAGCAAATAGTTCAACAGATGCAACAGCAAGTTCAACTTCAGATACAAGTACCGAGCGACATCTCAGTCTCAAACGACTGCAACCTCAAGTGCACCAGCTCTTGCTGACACACAAGTTGGCCAATAAGGAAAATTTAACTTAAACTGTCAGCATTTATCTTGTGAAATTAAATTGACAAAAAAGATTAAGTTTATATAACAAAAAGCGTAAAATGATAACATTCTACGCTTTTTTATGTTATAATATTTACTGAATAATTCTGTTTTTAGCAGATTTTAGAATAGTAAAAGTTTGGAAAGATAGTGAGGTCAAGTGAATGGCTAGAAATGGCTTTTTTACTGGTTTGGATATAGGAACTAGCTCAATTAAAGTACTTGTCGCAGAATTTATTTCTGGCGAAATGAATGTTATTGGAGTTAGCAATGTCCCTAGTACAGGCGTAAAAGATGGAATAATTATTGATATTGAAGCAGCTGCAGAAGCGATTAAAGCAGCAGTTGAGCAAGCTGAAGAAAAAGCTGGTATGACAATTGAAAAGATTAATGTTGGTTTGCCAGCAAATCTTCTTCAAATAGAGCCATCACAAGGGATGATTCCGGTTCCAAGTGAATCGAAAGAAATAAAAGATGAAGATGTTGACAGTGTAGTAAAATCAGCCCTCACTAAAAGCATTACTCCAGAACGTGAAGTCATTTCATTAGTACCCGAAGAGTTTATTGTGGATGGTTTTCAAGGAATCCGTGATCCACGTGGTATGATGGGGATACGTTTAGAAATGCGTGGACTCATTTACACTGGACCAAGTACCATTTTGCATAACCTTCGTAAGACAGTTGAACGTGCGGGTATTTCAGTTGAAAATATCATCATTACACCTTTAGCAATGGCTAAGTCAGTGCTAAATGAGGGTGAACGTGAGTTTGGTGCTACTGTAATTGATATGGGGGGCGGTCAAACAACTGTTGCAACGATGCGTGCACAAGAATTGAATTATACGAATATCTATACTGAAGGTGGAGATTACATCACTAAGGATATTTCAAAAGTGCTAAAAACGTCAATGTCAATTGCAGAAGCTTTGAAATTTAATTTTGGGCAAGCTAATGTTGAAGAAGCTAGTGTCACTGAAACTGTAAAAGTTGATGTTGTTGGTAGTGATGAGCCTGTAGAAGTGACAGAACGTTATTTATCAGAAATAGTTTCTGCTAGAATTCGCCACATTTTAGATCGCGTCAAACAAGATTTAGAACGTGGACGACTACTTGATTTACCAGGTGGTATTGTCTTAGTAGGTGGCGGTGCAATTATGCCAGGTGTCGTGGAAGTGGCTCAAGAAATCTTGGGAACAAATGTTAAATTACATGTTCCAAATCAAGTAGGCATTAGAAACCCAATGTTTGCAAATGTTATAAGTCTTGTTGAGTATGTTGGCAAAATGTCGGAAGTTGACGTTTTAGCACAAAATGCGGTCTCAGGTGAAGAATTACTTAGACGTAAACCTGTTGATTTTGCTGGACGAGATAATTTCGTTCCTAATTTCAATGAATCAAGACCGACAACACAAACACCAAACTACAATCAACAACCGGCCGCTCCAGTAGAATATGCTCAGCAAGAGCCTACTGAACCTAAACAAAAATTAGGTGACCGTGTTCGTGGTATTTTTGGAAGTATGTTTGATTAAAAGATAGTAATAAAAGTGAGGAAATAAAATGGCATTTTCATTCGATACAGCATCTATGCAAGGTGCAGTAATTAAAGTAATCGGTGTTGGTGGAGGCGGTGGTAACGCTATTAATCGTATGATTGATGAAGGTGTTGCTGGTGTTGAATTCATTGCTGCTAATACTGATATTCAAGCTTTAAGTTCATCAAAAGCTGAAACAGTAATTCAACTTGGTCCTAAGCTCACTCGTGGTTTAGGTGCTGGAGGTCAACCAGAAGTTGGTCGTAAAGCTGCAGAAGAAAGCGAAGAAACACTTTCTGAAGCATTATCAGGTTCAGATATGGTTTTCATTACTGCAGGTATGGGTGGTGGATCTGGTACAGGTGCTGCACCAGTCATTGCTCGTATTGCTAAAGGATTGGGTGCCCTAACTGTTGCTGTGGTTACTCGCCCATTTGGTTTCGAAGGAAACAAACGTGGTAACTTTGCAATTGAAGGTATCCAAGAATTACGTGATCAAGTAGATACCCTACTCATCATCTCAAATAATAACTTACTTGAAATTGTTGATAAAAAGACACCACTTCTTGAAGCACTTAGTGAAGCAGACAATGTTTTACGTCAAGGTGTCCAAGGGATCACTGATTTAATTACAAGTCCAGGCTTAATTAACCTTGACTTTGCCGATGTTAAAACAGTTATGGCAAACAAAGGAAATGCCTTATGGGTATTGGTGTTGGTTCAGGTGAAGAACGTATTATTGAGGCTGCTCGTAAAGCGATCTATTCACCATTACTTGAAACAACAATTGATGGTGCAGAAGATGTTATTGTTAACGTTACAGGTGGACTTGATATGACACTTACTGAAGCAGAAGAAGCTTCAGAAATTGTTGGACAAGCTGCAGGTAATGGTGTTAATATTTGGTTAGGAACATCAATTGATGACAGCATGAAAGATGAAATCCGCGTAACAGTTGTTGCGACAGGTGTTCGTCAAGATAAGGCTGATAAAGTTTCAGGTTTCCGTCAACCTCGTACTTTTAACCATGCAGCTTCAAATTCAGCACCAAATGCACAACAAGCTGGTGCACAATATGCTTCAGAGCAAACTCATCAGCCTAGTCAACCAAGTTTCGAACGTCAATCAAGCTTTGATTTTGACATGGCAGAAACACGTGATATGCCAAGGAGTTTCACAAAAGAAAAACAAATGAATCAAGGGTCTGCTTTTGGAAATTGGGATTTGCGACGTGACAATATCGCAAAACCAAGTGAAAGTGAACTTGATAATCAATTGAATATGTCAAGATTCTCAGCAAATGATGAATCAGAAGATGATGAATTAGAAACACCACCATTCTTTAAAAATCGTTAAACATATGGACTTACAAAAAAATAGAGACCAAGTTTTAGAGGATGTTAGAACAGCTTCAATCAAAGCTCATCGTAATCCAGAAGATGTGCATGTGATTGCTGTAACCAAATACGTTGATTCAGAAGTTGCAAGTGCTTTAATGGATACAGGCTTATCACATATTGCTGAAAATAGAGTAGACAAATTTTTAGATAAGTATGAAGCCCTAAAAGAAAAGAAACTGACATGGCATTTGATTGGAAGTCTTCAACGTCGTAAAGTAAAGTCTGTTATTAATTTAGTCGATTATTTTCATGCTTTAGATTCTGTCAGCTTGGCTGAAGAAATACAAAAAAGAGCAGATCATCCAATTAAATGTTTCTTACAAGTAAATATTTCTGGAGAAGAAAGTAAACACGGCTTTTCCATTTCTGAGATTCCACAAATAATTGAAAACATCAGTCAACTTGACAAGGTTCAATTAGTAGGCTAATGACAATGGCGCCACTTGGAGCAAGTGAAGAAACGATAAGAGAGATTTTTCATCAAGCTAACCAATTAAGAAAGACACTTAAGTCAGAAAATAGAAAGAATATGCCTTTCACAGAATTAAGCATAGGAATGAGTGGTGATTATAGGATTGCGATTCAAGAAGGTGCAACATTTATAAGGATAGGCTCCTCTTTCTTTAAGTAAATGGAGAAATATATGGCATTTAAAGATACATTCAATAAGATGATTTCTTATTTTGATACTGATGAAGTCAGTGAAGTAGAAGGTGACGAACAGGTTCAAGCTGTTGCAGATCAAGAAAAACCACAACAGCCAAGTCGTCCTAGTCAACCGTTACAACAAGCTAGACCTAGTCAACCAACTTCAAGACCAGTTCAACAGCCAAGTAGTTCACGATCTAGTAATCAATACACTACTGGTTTTCCAAGCCAATCAAGAAGTCAAATGACAGAAAATACTGAAAGAAAAGCAACTCATAATTCATACCAGTCTGCCATACCAACACACAATAGTCAACAACAAATTCAGGCAAACTCAAGTCAAGGTCAAACAACGATTGCATTAAAATATCCCAAAAGATATGAAGATGCGCAAGAAATCGTTGATCTTCTTATAGAAAATGAATGTGTATTGATTGATTTTCAATTTATGTTGGATGCACAGGCGAGACGTTGTCTTGATTTCATTGATGGCGCTAGCAAAGTTCTTTATGGAACCTTACAAAAAGTTGGCTCTTCAATGTATTTATTGACCCCGTCAAATGTATCTGTTAATATTGAAGATATGAATATCCCTAATAGTAATCAAGATTTTGGATATGATTTTGATATGAAGAGACGTTAATTTATGGGATTTATATTATATATTTTACTTAACATCATAAGACTCTATACCTATTTGTTAGTTGCCTATGCCTTACTATCATGGTTTCCAGGTGCCTATCATACAAGATTTGGGAGATGGGTTCGTCAATTAGTTGAACCACTTATTAAACCTTTTAGAAGTTTCCCTTTGCAATTTGCTGGGATGGACTTTACAATATTGGTTGTTATTCTAGCTTTAAACTTTTTGAGTAGAATTCTTATTCAAATTTTTATATGATGGTTAATGTTAAGGATAGATACCAGCATTTTCACCCAGATGATTATTCCTTTATTGATAAAGTAAACGAATTGATTGTTCGAGTTGAAAATAATTATGTCATACATGTCACTGATTTTTTAAATCCACGACAAATTGATATTTTAAAATCCTTAGTAACTTCAACAGAGTTATTAGTATATAGTTCCAACGATTATTATGGAACAGAATACGGAAGAGTGATAATAGCGCCCGCTTATTATCACTTCAAAAAGGAAGATTTTGAAATAACATTACTTGAAATTAATTACAATTCAAAATTCAATCAATTGACGCATGCGCAGATTCTTGGCACCCTAATTAATGAATTAGGGATTAAAAGAGAACTAATTGGTGATATTCTTGTTGAAGGCGGTTATGCCCAACTAATGATCTGTCATCATTTACGCAATTACTTTTTGGGAAATATTTCTAGAATAGCTAAAGCTAGTGTGATACTTAAAGAAATACCAATTAGTCAGCTAATCATATCATCTGCTGATATGTCACAAATTGAGCTAATGGTATCAAGTTTAAGAGTTGATCGCTTAATTGCTTCTGTCTTAAAACTTTCTCGAAGTCAAGCCATCAGATTGATTGAGTCTGAAAAAGTGAAAGTTAATTATCGAAAAGTCATTAAAATATCAGATAACCTTTCTGTAGATGATATGGTAAGCGTTAGAGGGTATGGACGATTCAAAATTTCATCAGAAAATGGTTTAAGTAAAAATGGAAAGTTTAAATTAACAATCAGTAAAACGATACGTAAATAAGGAGAAATAATGGCACTTACAGCACTTGAAATTAAAGATAAAACGTTTAAAACAAAATTTCGTGGATATAGCGAAGAAGAAGTAAATGAATTTTTAGATATTCTTGTTGACGATTACGAAGCACTTGTGAAAAAAAATCGTGAACAGGAAGCAAAAATTAAAAGCTTGGAAGAGAAGCTTTCTTACTTTGACGAAATGAAAGAATCTTTGAGCCAATCAGTTATTTTAGCACAAGAAACAGCTGAGAAGGTGAAAGCTTCGGCTAATTCTGAAGCTTCAAATCTTGTTAGTAAAGCTAACTATGATGCTCAACATTTATTGGATGAATCAAAAGCTAAATCAAATCAAATGTTACGTGATGCGACAGATGAAGCAAAACGTGTAGCTGTTGAAACGGAAGAATTGAAACGTCAAACACGTGTCTTCCACCAACGTCTCATTTCTTCTATTGAAGCACAATTGAACTTAGCTAGTTCACCTGAGTGGGATGAGTTATTACAACCAACAGCAATTTATCTTCAAAATTCAGATGCAGCATTTAAAGAAGTTGTTAAAGAAGTTTTGGATGAGGAAATTCCTGAATCAGAAGATAGCTCATCATTTGATGCAACACGCCAATTCACTCCTGAAGAAATGGAAGAATTACAGCGTCGTGTAGATGAAAGTAATAAAGAATTGGAAAACGCAAATCTTGATCATTTCAACAGCGAACCAAGTGAACCAGCTATTAATCTTAATGAAACACAAACTTTTAAATTAAATATTGAAGAATAAGAAAAACACAATGTTATTTACCATAAGTACAGCAAGTAGAGAATGATGAGAGCTCTGCATTCCCTAGTAAATATCATTATCATTTTCTATCTTTCTAACTGAATCAAGTAAGTTAGAAGGTTGGCTCACCTTACGAGCAAAAGAGGGAATAAGAATTTATTCTAAATTAAGGTGGTACCGCGAGCTTTCGTCCTTTCTAGGATAAGGCTCTTTTTATATTGTCAATTAGATTACAGATGACTAAGGAGTTAAAAATGAAATTAAAAGAAACGTTAAATCTTGGAAAAACTGCTTTTCCAATGAGAGCAGGACTTCCTAATAAAGAACCTCAATGGCAAGAAGCATGGTTTCAAGCTAATATTTACCAAAAACGTCAACAATTAAATGAAGGAAAACCAAGTTTTCATTTACATGATGGACCGCCTTATGCCAATGGAAATATTCACGTAGGGCATGCTCTTAATAAAATTTCAAAAGATATCATTGTTCGTTCTAAATCAATGTCTGGTTACCAAGCACCATATGTTCCGGGATGGGATACACATGGCCTACCTATTGAACAGGTATTAGCTAAAAAAGGTGTTAAACGTAAAGAAATGGGCTTGACTGAGTATTTGGAAATGTGTCGCGAATACGCCCTTAGCCAGGTTGATAAACAGCGAGAAGATTTCAAACGTTTAGGCGTATCAGCTGATTGGGATAACCCTTATGTAACTTTGATGCCTCAATATGAAGCAGATCAAATTCGCGTTTTTGGTGCAATGGCTGATAAAGGCTATATTTATCGCGGTGCAAAACCAGTTTATTGGTCATGGTCTTCAGAGTCAGCCTTAGCTGAAGCTGAAATTGAGTACCATGATATTGATTCAACCTCATTATACTACGCCAACAAAGTAAAAGATGGCAAAGGTAAATTAGATACAGATACTTATATCGTTGTGTGGACAACAACACCATTCACAGTAACTGCGTCACGTGGTTTAACAGTTGGTCCTGATATGGACTATGTTCAAGTTCAACCTCTTGGAAGTGACCGTAAATACGTTGTTGCAGAAGGATTGCTGGATAGCTTAGCAAGTAAATTTGATTGGACTGAATTTGAGGTTCTTAATAGCTTCAAAGGAAGTGAATTAGAGTATATTGTGACTGAGCATCCTTGGGATAGAGAAGTTGATGAATTAGTTATCTTAGGTGACCACGTTACACTTGACTCAGGTACAGGTATTGTCCATACAGCACCAGGTTTTGGTGAAGATGACTATAATGTCGGAAGTAAATATAAATTAGAAGTTGCCGTAACAGTTGATGGACGCGGAATGATGATGGAAAATGCTGGTCCAGATTTTCAAGGTCAGTTTTATGATAAAGTTACCCCAATTGTAAAAGAAAAATTAGGTGACTTATTATTAGCTAGTGAAGTCATCAACCACTCATATCCATTCGATTGGCGTACTAAAAAGCAATTATCTGGCGTGCTGTTCCTCAATGGTTTGCATCAGTTTCCGACTTTAGACAAGATATCTTAGATGAAATCGAAAAAGTTAATTTCCATCCATCATGGGGTAAAACACGTCTATTTAACATGATTCGTGACCGTGGTGACTGGGTAATCTCTCGTCAACGTGCTTGGGGTGTTCCACTACCTATCTTCTATGCTGAAGATGGTACAGCGATTATGTCTAAAGACGTAACTGACCATGTTGCTAATCTCTTTGAAGTAGAAGGTTCGATTATTTGGTGGAAAAAAGAAGCTAAAGAACTCTTACCAGAAGGCTTTACGCATCCAGGTTCACCAAATGGTGAATTTACAAAAGAAACTGATATCATGGATGTTTGGTTTGATTCAGGTTCATCTTGGAACGGTGTTATGAATGCCCGTGATCATTTGGAATATCCAGCTGATTTATACCTAGAAGGCTCAGATCAGTACCGTGGCTGGTTTAATTCATCATTAATTACATCGGTTGCTGTTAATGGTCACACTCCTTATAAGTCTATTTTGTCGCAAGGTTTTGTATTAGACGGTAAAGGCGAGAAAATGTCTAAATCAAAAGGGAATATCATTTCTCCAAATGATGTCGCAAAACAGTACGGTGCAGAAATCCTACGTCTTTGGGTAACATCGGTTGATACTGATAATGATGTTCGTGTATCAATGGAAATTCTTGGTCAAGTTTCAGAAACTTATCGTAAAATCAGAAATACGCTACGTTTCTTGATTGCTAATACTTCAGATTTCAATCCTAATACTGATACAGTTTCTTATGAAAATCTTGCCGCTGTTGATAAGTATATGACAATCAAATTTAACAAATTAGTAGAAGTCATTAATAATTCTTATGCAAGCTATGACTTCATGGCAATCTACAAAGCAGTTGTTAACTTTGTGACGATTGATTTATCTGCATTCTATCTTGATTTTGCAAAAGATGTTGTTTATATTGAAGGAGCTAATAGCCTAGAACGTCGTCGTATGCAAACAGTATTCTATGATGTCTTGGTTAAGATTACTAAATTATTAACTCCAATTTTACCTCATACAGCGGAAGAAATTTGGTCATATTTAGAATTTGAAAATGAAGAATTTGTTCAGTTATCAGAATTACCAGTAGCTGAAACCTTTGAAGGTGAAGAGGATATCTTATCAGCCTGGGAATCATTCATGGTACTTCGTACACAAGCTCAAAAAGCATTAGAAGAAGCTCGAAATGAAAAAATTATTGGTAAATCCCTAGAAGCTCACTTAACAATTTATGCTAGTCCACAAGTTAAAACACTTTTAACAGCATTAGATAGTGATATTGCCTTATTAATGATCGTCTCTCAATTAACAGTTGCAGATCTTGAAGATGCTCCTGAAAATGCAGTGGCATTTGATGGTATTGCATTTACTGTTGAACATGCAGAAGGTGAAGTTTGTGAACGTTCTCGCCGTGTGGATCCGACGACAAGAATGCGTCCTTATGGAGCATTTGTCTGTGATGCAAGTGCAAAAATCATTGAAGAAAACTTCCCTGAAGCAGTAGCTCAAGGATTTGAAACAAACTAAGTCATTAACTTGACGTTTTAGTCAGTTTCAAAGTTAAGATAAGAGATATGACACCCCAATTATTGGACAAAAAATCTGATGATTGGGGTGTTTTAGATGTGATTATTGTTTAAAGAGTAATAAAAGAAGACTAACTATAACAGTTAGTCTTCTTTTATTGGAAATGATATTTCAATCAGATTATTGGTGTGTACCATTTTGGTCTTACCTTTTATGACACGATTTTGATCAATTTTACGTTTAAGGAAAAATTCACGAATGACTTCTAATTCTTCTTCTTTAATGGCACGGTATTTATTTGTAATTAATAATTCATAATGTTTAGGTGCCATTGTGAAGATGACATCTGTATTTCCGGCAGAATATACTTCAACTAATTTAGCATCAGTATTGGTCAGCTGGTTTCTTACAAGTTCTGGGTGACTGCCTGTTGTATTTATGAGTCTCATAAATTCCTCCTCTTTAATAGATCATCATGTTTATGAATCTATATTTTCATTAGGAATGGTGTTTTTTTTGCCATTCTTTGATTGCCCATTTGTGGCTTCCGCGTTTTAGTTTAGCTATTGCGGTTTCGATTGGGAACCAAGCAATATTATTGAAGTCTTCTAGAGGATCACCCTCAATTGTATAAGCTGTCACTTCGTAAAGATAAGCGGGATTATAGTAGTAGGTATCTCTATGTCGAGAATAAAAATATTCATCCGCTTGTCCATAATAATAGCCAATTTGAGCAGAGTAACCTAGCTCTTCAATCAATTCTCTCTCGAGGGCAGAGGAATGATCTTCACCTTTTTCAATTTCACCACCAGGTAGAAACCATGAGCCGTTAGGGGCTTGAACTAATACAATTTCTGTTTGAGTATGATTTGGAATCACTGCATAAACGCCATAGCGAGAGATGTACTCTTTTCCATCAATCTTTTCACCGAATTTTGGAACTGTCATAAGGGTTCCCTCCTTGCTTATATTATACTAAAAAAAAAAAGGATAGCGCTTCATTTTTTTTTATTTGTTTGAACATTTACATAATAAGATAACTAGCAAAAAAGTTGATAAAAGGGGCTCCCTAATATCAACTTTTCTTTTTAATTAGCTTTTGAATCTTCTTTCACAATAGGACTTGTTTTTTTAGCAGATTTTATAATAATATTACCATTGCTTGTCATCATTGCTTTTAGTTCTTTTTCACTTGGATTTTCTAGGTAAAAGTCAGTAATGGCATCTTCAATGTAATCTTGAATAGTGCGACGTAAAGGTCGAGCACCCATTTTGGGATTATAACCAAGGTCGACAAGCTTCTCTTTAACCTTACCAGTCACATCTAAATGTAGGCCATTTTGATTGAGTCTGTCATTGACATCAGCTAACATTAAATCAACAATATGTAAGAGGTTATCTTTGTTTAATGTTTGGAATTCAATAATACCGTCAAATCGGTTCATAAATTCAGGATTGAAGAAATGTGATAATTGTCCCAGAACAGAAGAAGTTCGGCCTTCGCGGGCAGCCCCAAAACCAACCGATGCTTCATTTGTACTAGTTCCAGCATTTGAGGTCATAATAATAATAGTATCTTTAAAGCTTACTGTTCGGCCCTGCCCATCCGTCAAACGACCATCATCTAATACTTGAAGGAACATGTGCATCACATCAGGATGCGCTTTTTCAATTTCATCCAGTAAAATCAGAGAATAAGGGTTACGACGGACTTTTTCAGTCAATTGCCCAGCCTCATCATAGCCAACATAACCAGGAGGGGCACCGACTAATTTAGAAACCGCATTTTTCCATATACTCTGACATGTCAAAACGAATCATGTTATCAGCACTACCAAAGAGTTCGATAGCTAATTGTTTCGATAATTCAGTTTTGCCGACCCCAGTTGGCCCTACAAATAGGAAAGAACCAATAGGACGATTTGGTGAGCCGAGACCAACGCGATTACGACGAATAGCTTTTGCAATCTTATCAACGGCATCGTCTTGCCCAATGACATGAGATTTAAGGTCATCTGCTAGGTGAATCAATTGCGATTGTTCTTTTTCTTTTAACTCGCCAACAGGAATACTCGTTTTTTCTTCAAGGATACTCTCAATTGTTTTTTCGGTGATGATCGGCGTATCTTCTTGTTCAACTTTTTGTTTTTGTAAGTCTTTATATTTAATGATTTGATCACGGAAATAAGCTGCGCGTTCATAGTCTTCATCACGAGTAGCTTGCGCTTTTAAGTTTTCAGCTTCGACGAGACGCTGATCAATCTCTTTTGGATCAACGAAGGTTAAAGTCAAATTCAATTTTGAACCAGCCTCGTCCAATAGATCAATGGCTTTATCTGGTAAAAAACGATCTTGAATATAACGATTAGATAATGTTGCTGCTGCACTAATGGCATCATCAGTATATTTCACATGATGGTAATCTTCATATTTACCTTGAATACCTTTTAGAATAGTTATTGTTTCTTCAACAGATGGCTCTTCAACTTTGACAGGTTGCATTCTCCGTTCAAGGGCGGCATCTTTTTCAATGATACGGTATTCATTTAGAGTTGTTGCCCCAACAAGTTGTAACTCGCCACGAGCTAAGGCTGGTTTTAAAATATTTCCAGCATCCATATTCCCGTCACCAGCATTCCCGGCACCGACAATTTCATGAATCTCATCAATAAATAAAATGACATCTTGTCGATTTCTGATTTCTTCCATCAATTTTTGCATGCGTTCTTCAAACTGGCCACGGATGCCTGTTCCTTGAACAAGACTGACCACATCTAAGCGGATGACTTGTTTCCCCTGGAGTTTATAGGGAACATCACTATCAACAATTTTTTGGGCTAACCCTTCGACGACAGCCGTTTTCCCAACACCAGGTTCTCCGATTAGGACGGGGTTATTTTTAGTTCGTCGATTTAGAATTTCAATAACGCGTGTGATTTCTTCATCGCGTCCAATTACAGGGTCTATGCCACCTTTACGAGCAATGTCAGTCACATTAATACCAAATTCTTCAAGTAAGCCTTTAGCTTGCTGATTTGTCTGTGACGCTTGGTGGCGAGAAGACTGTTGGTTAGGGATTTTTCCATTGTTCCCACCATTACCTCCGGCTTGTGTTGGAGGGGTATTTGGAAGATCTCCAAAAGATCTAAAGTTATTGAGATCTCCAAAGAAATCATCAAAAAATGGATTGACTGGATCCTGTTTTGACTCATTTCGAGCACCAATACCACCTAAAATGGAATTATTAGCATCAGTTTTCATGATTTGGTAACAATTTTGACACAAATCAATTTGTTTTTGTTTCCCATTGACATTAGTATATAAATGGATTGAAGCTTCATTTAATTGACAATTTTGACAGAGCATAGAATACCTCCATTGCATTTCTATTAACGTGATTGACTTATAGTCAAACAAGGTCAAACTTTATAACCATATTATAGCACCCTCTTAGAGGAAATCAAGTAAAAAGTTCCTTGTTTTAGCACTCTATTATTAGGAGTGATAAATGCATGATTTACTGTTTTTAATAGGATAAAAGAAAGATCCTGAATAGTATGACTGAAAAGATTGAGAAAATTATCTCTTTTAGTGTTTGTTTAGGGTAATTTGTGTTAAAATAATATGGAAAACTTAGAAATAGGAGAATTGAAATGGAATCACATTTAGTGAGAATCATCAACCGCCTTGAATTAATGGTTAATGACGGTGGCAATTTAAAAAGAAATTTTGAACGTGATGGTGTAGTTGTAGCAGAAGTATCATTTGCTAACGATCTTGAAACTGGACCAGTTTTTACATTACGTGATGTTGATGCACGTGAATCATATTCATTTGATAGCATTGATTTAATTGCAATGGAAATTTACGATTTATTATATTAATGACTTCAATAGTTTTGTAGTGGAAAACTTGCATTAGCAGGTTTTTTATTTTTGTATTGTATTATTATACAGCAAGTGTTATAATTATTTCATTGTTTTTTATTATTTAGGAACTTTGGAGTATAAATATGAATTTTTCTTTTCTGCCACACTATTGGGGCTACTTTAATTATGGCGTCCTCGTCACAATTTTTAATTTCAATTTCAGTCGTATTTTTTGGTACTATACTAGGTGTTTTTATTACTTTTTTAAAAAGAAGTTCTTTTCCACCATTGAGATTGCTCGCTAACTTTTATGTCTGGATCTTTCGTGGCACACCTATGGTTGTTCAAATAATGATTGCCTTTGCTTGGATGCATTTTAATCAGATGCCGGTCATTGAATTTGGCGTTTTAAATCTTGATTTTTCACGCCTCCTACCTGGGGTAATTATTATTTCATTGAATAGCGGCGCCTATATATCAGAAATTGTCAGAGCGGGAATTGAAGCTGTTCCAGCAGGCCAGTTAGAAGCTGCCTATTCTTTAGGGATTCGTCCTAAAAATGCTATGCGTTATGTTATCTTACCTCAAGCTTTTAAAAATATTTTACCAGCTCTGGGCAATGAATTTATTACTATTATTAAAGACAGTGCCCTCTTGCAAACAATTGGTGTTATGGAATTATGGAATGGTGCGCAATCTGTTGTTACTGCTACCTATCTACCAATTACGCCATTATTATTTGCTGCATTTTATTACTTAATGGTGACAACTGTCATGTCACAGTTACTACAATTACTAGAGAAAAAAATGGGACAGGGAGCTAAGAGTTTATGAATCAAACGCTATTAACAATCGAAGGGTTACATAAATCCTTTGAGAATAATCATGTTCTCAAAGGAATTGACTTGAGTATCGAAAAAGGAGAAGTTCTTGTAATCATCGGACCATCTGGTTCAGGGAAATCAACCTTGTTGAGAACGATGAATTTATTAGAAGTTCCAAGTCAGGGGAAAATTACCTTTGAAGGTGTCGACATTACTGATAAGAAAAATGATATTTTCAAAATGCGTGAAAAAATGGGAATGGTTTTTCAACAGTTTAATCTCTTTCCTAATATGACCGTTATGGAAAATATTACAATCTCACCAATTAAAACAAAAGGCATTAGTAAAAGTGATGCTAAACAAAATGGACAAATTCTTTTGGAAAAGGTTGGTCTGGTTGATAAGGCTAATGCCTATCCGGCTTCCCTTTCAGGTGGCCAACAGCAAAGGATTGCAATTGCAAGAAGTTTAGCGATGAATCCGGATATGCTCTTGTTTGATGAACCAACCTCTGCTCTTGATCCAGAAATGGTTGGGGAAGTCCTCACTGTAATGAAGGACCTTGCTTTATCTGGAATGACGATGGCAATTGTAACTCATGAAATGGGCTTTGCAAAAGAAGTTGCAGATCGTGTCATTTTTATGGATGGAGGTCTTGTTGTTGAAGAAGGCAGTCCAACTGACCTCTTTGATAATCCAAAAGAAGAAAGAACAAAAGATTTCCTTAGTAAAGTCTTGTAGGATAAGCCGGTTGAAGCCGGTTTATTTTTTTAACCTATTTTTAATAATATTCTTGAGAAGGAATACATTTTTATTATCCTATGTTATAATTGGAAGGTATAAAAGGAGATTATTTTGAATATATTGCAAGCCGAAATCGGAAAAAAGTACATCATAACATCTATTAATCTTCCAGACTCTTTTCAAAGATACTTATCTCATTTGGGAATGTTACCTGATAGACAAGTCATGTTAATTTCAAAAACAAAAGTAAGTGCAATTCTTATTTTAGCTGGCCAACGTCTAGCATTTGATAAAAGTATTTTAGAAAATATTGTCGTTGAAGTATTACCAGATTCTCAAAATGCTATTCCATTGACAGACCTTTTTGTAGGTGAAGTGGCATATATCGAGACTATTTATACTGCTAAAGAAACTAAGCGACATTTAATGGATATGGGCTTAACAAAAGGCACACAAGTTAAACTAATAAAGGTTGCGCCTCTAGGAGATCCAATTGAAATCTCAATAAGGGGATTCGAACTAACACTGAGAAAATCAGAAGCACAATTAATTAGTGTCAATCGAAGATAGGTATGTAAGAGGAATTATGAGGAAAGTTACATTAATTGGTAATCCCAATAGTGGAAAAACAAGTTTATTTAATTTATTAACTGGTAGTAACCAAAAAGTTGGAAATTGGCCAGGTGTCACTGTTGATCGAAAAAGTGGTTTGCTTAAACTTGATAAGGCTATTGAAATTCAAGATTTACCAGGTGTGTACTCTTTATCGCCTTATACCTCAGAGGAAAAGGTGGCAAGAGATTACTTACTGAGTGGTCAATCACAAGTCATTATTGATGTCTTGGATGCTTCAAACCTTGAAAGAAATCTTTATCTAACAACCCAACTCCTAGAGCTTGGGGTTCCATGTTTACTTGCATTGAATATGATTGATGTGGTGGAAAAAAATGGGCACCAGATTAATAGTAACAAGCTTAGTTATCAACTTGGGGTACCGGTAGTATCCATTAGTGCCTTGAAAAATAAAGGAATTGATTCATTTATAAAACAGATTCAAAAAATTGTTACTAATGGCTCTCCATCACCATATCCAATCTATGACGATCGGCTTGAAGCGGCCTTAAGTCAGATAAATCAACTGTTATCTGACTATGATTTAGGAGTGAGTAGACGCCATTATCTCATAAAATTATTTGAAAGAGATCCGTTAGTTCAAGCTCATCTCAATTTACCATCAACTATTGTTAAAGAAATCGAATCTATTTCAGCAATCACAGAAAAAATCTTTATGGAAGATGCGGAATCGATTGTTATTAATCAAAGATATGCCTATATTGATACCGTTTGTCAAATGGCTCAAATCAAAAAAGATAATTTTGAACTGAAATTATCCGATAAGATTGATAATCTGATTACCAATCGTTTTTTAGCCTTACCAATTTTTGCTGTTATTATGTTTATTGTTTATTATTTATCCATTCAAACAATTGGTACTTTAGGAACTGATTGGGTTAACGATTATTTATTTGGAAAACTCGTTCCTGATTCTATGCAGACTTTTTTGACTTATTTAAAAGTAGAGTATTGGTTAAAGTCTTTAATTATTGATGGTGTTATTGCGGGGATTGGTGCCGTCTTAGGTTTTGTTCCACAGTTATTTGTGTTATTTTTTTGTTTAGGAATACTTGAAGATATTGGTTATATGAGTCGGATTGCCTTTGTTATGGATCGCATTTTTCGCAAGTTTGGGCTTTCGGGAAAGACATTTATTCCCATGTTGATAGCGACAGGATGTGGTGTTCCAGCAATTATGGCCAGTCGTACAATTGAAAATGAACAAGACCGCAAGATAACCATTATGACATCTACATTTATGCCTTGTTCTGCAAAAATGTCTATCGTTGCTCTTATTTCAGGAGTTTTCTTTCCAAACAATCCTTTAATTGCTCCAAGTGCTTATTTTATTGGTATTGTCTCTATAATACTATCAGGTATTGCCTTGAAAAAAACAAAATTACTCTCAAGTCAAGCCAGTCCCTTTATTATGGAATTGCCTTCTTATCACTTACCCCATTTTCCGACAGTTGTTTTGTACGCCTATAACAAAGCGTTAAGCTTTGTTAAAAGAGCAGGTACAGTTATTTTTGTTTTAACCATTGCCCTTTGGTATTTGACCTCTTATAATTTTCATTTTCAAGCTGTTAATGCTCAAGATAGTATCCTAGCTATACTAGGACAACAGTTTGCTTGGATCTTTTCACCTTTAGGATTTGGTAACTGGAAGGCCACAGTGGCGACCTTTTCAGGTTTATTGGCTAAAGAAACTGTTGTTGCGACATTTGGTATTTTTTATCAAAACAATCAGATTTCAGATGCCTCTAATTCAGGACTCTTATGGCATCAATTAAGATTGGACTATCCTCCTTTGGCAGCTTATTCATTTTTGGTATTTAACCTACTGTGCGCTCCTTGTTTTGCAGCAATCGGAGCCATTAAGCGTGAAATGAATAGTAGAAAATGGTCTTTATTTGCTATTTTATTTCAAACGGTCCTGGCTTATTTGATGAGTTTTCTGATTTATCAACTCGGGCTAGTCATTCAGACAGGTAAGGTTTCGCTTCTGACAGTTATTGCTGTATTTTTAGTCGGTCTCGTTTCTTATTTGGTCTTACGAAAACCAAAAGAAAGTCATTCAGATTTAATTACATTAACTAATATTATCAATTTTGGAGAGGAATAAAAGTCGTGTCTACAGTAATCGTTTTTATTATTTTACTTGTCCTTGTATTACTTAGTTTAATATATTATAACAGTCAAAATGGCTCCTGTGGAGACTGTGATTGTTCATGTCCAATTAAAGAAAAAATGCATAAGAAAGAATAATAAGAGGGATAGTCCCTCTTTTTTTGGTATAATAATAAAAATAGAGATAAGGAAAAACAAAGATGACACAAATAATAGATGGTAAAGCACTCGCTCAAAAAATTCAAAGAAATTTAGCTGAAAAAGTACAAGTGCTAAAAGAGAGATATCAAACGGTTCCTGGGCTCGTTGTTATTTTGGTTGGTAATAATCCTGCAAGTCAAGTTTATGTCAGAAATAAAGAAAAAGCTGCTATTGCAGCAGGTTTCAAAAGTGAAACAGTCCGTTTATCAGAATCCACTTGTCAAGAAGAATTGATTGCAATCATTGATCAATATAACGCAGATGACACAATCCATGGGATATTAGTTCAATTACCTTTACCTGCTCATATCAATGATAAAAAAATCATTCTATCAATTGATCCTCATAAAGATGTGGATGGTTTTCATCCGATGAATACAGGTCATCTGTGGTCAGGAAGACCGCTCATGGTTCCATGCACACCAGCTGGTATTATGGAAATGTTCAGTGAATATAATATCGATTTAGAGGGAAAAAATGCAGTAATCATTGGTCGCTCAAATATTGTAGGAAAACCAATGGCTCAATTGTTATTAGATAAAAATGCAACCGTAACTTTGGCTCATTCGCGAACCAAACATTTATCAAAAATAGCAAGTCAAGCTGATATATTAATTGTTGCAATTGGACAAGGAAACTTTATCACCAAAGACTTCATCAAAAAAGGTGCTGTAGTTATTGATGTTGGAATGAACCGCGATGATAATGGTAAATTAATTGGGGATGTCGATTTTGCTCAAGTATCACCATTAGCAAGCTATATCACCCCGGTCCCAGGTGGCGTTGGACCGATGACAATCACAATGCTTTTGGAACAGACTTATCAAGCTTGTTTAAGAAGTGTGACAAAATGAATTTAGATCAAGAGTTTGTAAGTAGGGTCATTTGTCCTAGGCCTCAAAAGAGTCATAAAGCGATTTTGGCCGAGTTCTTCTAATTGGCGGTCTTTATCCTTATGGTGGTGCTATTATCATGTCTGCTATTGCAGCAGTAAAAAGTGGTGCTGGATTAGTAACGGTTGCGACTGACAAAGAAAATATTATAGCATTGCATAGTCACCTTCCAGAAGCTATGGGAATTTCAGTTGATGATCAGACATCCTTAGAAAAAGCAATTACGGAAGCAGATATCCTCTTAATAGGACCAGGACTTGGGGAAGATAGCAGAGCTTATCATTTATTCAAGTTAGTAGTCGATTCTTGCAGTCAATACCAGTCTTTAATCATAGATGGCTCAGCCCTATCCCTTTTAGCAAGAGAAGATATTACCATCTTAGAGAATAAGAGACTTGTTTTAACACCACATCAAAAAGAGTGGGAAAGATTATCTGCCATTCCAATAGACGAACAAACTACAGAACGTTCACAAAAAGCTTTGACTGTATTTCCAGAAGGAAGCATTCTAGTTGCAAAAAGTGAGCAAACAAAAATTATCACTCATTCGGAAGTGGCTGTTCTAACTATTGGAGGCTCTTATCAAGCAACTGGTGGAATGGGAGATACACTGGCTGGATTAATTGCTGGTTTTTTAGCTCAGTTTAGGCAGTCACCTCCATTTCAAGTGGTTGCTGCAGCAACTTATCTCCATTCCGCAATAGCTAAAGCCCTTTCTAGCGACCATTACGTTGTACTTCCAACTCAAATCAGTCAAGAAGTCCCTAAATGGATGAAAAAATTCGTTAATCAAGAAAAATAATTTTAAATTGAGAAGCCGAAAAAGGCTTCTTTTTTGACCCTTATAGTCACAATTTATCATTAAAAATGGTATAATTGCAATAGTGTAAAATGGCGTAATTGCCTGTAATAGTAAGGAAAGGTAACCTGATGGCAGACTATTTAAGTGTCAGTAATCTGACGAAATATTTAAAACTGAAGTTTGACCGGGATCCCTATTTAGAGAGGGTTTATCTGACTGGGCAGATTTCCAATTTTAGAAAACGACCAAAGCATCAGTATTTTTCTCTAAAAGATGAAGGTGCAGTCATTCAAGCCACAATGTGGGCAGGTGTTTACAGTAAGTTAGGGTTTGATTTAGAAGAGGGCATGAAGCTTAACGTTATAGGACGTATCCAACTCTATGAGCCATCGGGTGCTTATTCTATCATCATAGAACGAGCAGAACCAGACGGCATTGGTGCCCTAGCTTTGCAGTTTGAACAATTAAAAAAGAAATTGACGACGGAAGGCTATTTTGATGATAAACATAAGCAAGCTTTACCACAGTTTGTGACTAAAGTTGGCGTGTTAACTTCTCCTAGTGGTGCGGTTATTCGTGATATCATTACGACGATTTCTCGTCGCTTTCCAGGTATTGAGATATTATTATTTCCAACAAAAGTACAAGGTGAAGGTGCCGCTCAAGAAGTTGTTGATAATATTATTAAAGCAAACCAAAGAGATGATCTGGATCTATTGATTGTTGGCCGCGGTGGCGGTTCAATTGAGGATCTTTGGGCTTTTAATGAAGAAAAAGTAGTTCATGCCATATTTGAATCTCAGCTTCCCATTATTTCCAGTGTTGGTCATGAAACGGATACGACTTTGGCGGACTTCGTCGCCGATCGCCGAGCTGCAACGCCAACTGCAGCTGCTGAATTAGCGACACCTGTAACCAAAGCTGATATCTTAGCCTGGATAAATGAGCGGCAGACCCGTGCTTTTCAAGCAAGTAATCGAATTGTTAAAGAAAAGCAAGAACGAGTGAATAAGCTTGCGCAGTCAGTTATTTTTCGTCAACCTGAAAGGTTGTATGATGGCTATCTTCAAAAGTTAGATCGTCTTAACATGAGCTTACTGTCATCACTCAAGGAAACTCTGTCTAGCAATAAAGAATCAGAAATTCAAATGAGGCATAGACTACAGTCGATAGACTTAATCAGTCGCATTAATCGTTTCCAGGACAGGGTTACAAGTCTTAATCAACAGTTAATATTCAATACAAAAGCGTCATATGAAGCTAAATTAAGACGTTTTGAAAAAGCACAGGATACCTTGTTATCACTCGATACCAGTCGTATTATTGCACGAGGCTATGCTCTCTTACAGAAAGATAATAAAGTTATAGCTTCTATTACAGAAATAGAAAAAGGTGATCAACTTAGTATTCAACTAAGAGATGGTCAAGTAGAAGTAGAGGTAAAAGATGTCAACAAAGAAAACATTTGAAGAAAATTTACAAGAATTGGAAATGATCGTCTCAAAACTTGAAAATGGTGATGTTCCTCTTGAAACAGCCATAACAGAATTTCAAAAAGGAATGGTACTTTCAAAGGATCTTCAAAAAACATTGCAAAATGCTGAAAAGACTTTAGTAAAAGTTATGCAAGCTGATGGCACAGAAGTAGATATGGATGCTTAATGGATAAGTTACGAGAAATTAATCAGACAATTAATCAATTTTATCATCATTATCAGTCTGTTTCAGAAGATCTCATTGAAGCAATTATGTATTCTGTTGATTCAGGCGGCAAGAGAATTCGTCCCCTTTTTCTACTTGAAGTTCTAGAAGCGCTTCAACAAGAGATTAATCAAAATCATTTAAAAGTTGCTTCTGCCTTAGAAATGGTTCATACGGGAAGTTTAATTCATGATGACTTACCAGCAATGGACGACGATGATTATCGCCGTGGTCGATTGACAAACCACAAACAGTTTGATGAAGCTACAGCAATTTTAGCAGGGGATAGCTTATTTATTGACCCCTTTTTATTAATTTCGGAGACAACTTTTGATGCTCAGGTTAAAGTAACCCTAATTTCCCAACTAGCACTTGCAGCTGGAACCTTTGGAATGGTTGGAGGGCAAATGCTTGATATGAAAGCAGAAGGTCTAGACTTGAATTTGTCAGAGTTACAAGAAATTCATAACCATAAAACAGGAAAATTATTAGCTTATCCATTTACTGCAGCAGCAATTATTGCAAAACTGCCTGATACTATCGTTACTGATTTAACAAAAGCTGGAGAGTTAATTGGCCATGCTTTTCAGGTGAGAGATGATATTCTTGATATCACCGCAAAATTTGAAGAATTAGGTAAAACACCAAATAAAGATATCAAAGCAAACAAATCAACCTATCCAGGTTTAGTCGGTTTGGAAAAATCGTATCACATTTTAAATGCTGATTTGAATGATGCTTTATTAATTTTTGAAAAGCTTGCAAGCCAGATAAATTTTCAGCCAGAAAATCTGATTGCATTAGTAGAAAGGTTAAGATTAGATGCCTAAAGAAAGAGTGGATGTATTAGCTTACAAACAAGGTTTATTTGATACTAGAGAACAAGCCAAAAGAGGTGTTATGGCTGGCTTAGTTATCTCAGTAATTAATGGACAACGTTTTGATAAACCTGGTGAGAAAATTGATGATGGAATAGAGTTAAAATTAAAAGGTGAGAAGCTTAAATATGTCAGTAGAGGTGGCTTAAAGCTTGAAAAAGCGTTAACCACTTTTGACATATCGGTTAAAGACCAAGTTTGTATTGATATTGGGGCTTCTACAGGAGGCTTCACAGATGTGATGCTGCAATCAGGAGCGCAATTAGTTTATGCTGTTGATGTAGGAACAAATCAGTTAGTTTGGAAATTACGCCAAGATAAACGTGTTCAAAGTATGGAGCAGTATAATTTTCGTTATGCACAGTTAGAAGATTTTTCAGAAGGGCAACCAATCTTTGCCAGTATTGATGTCTCTTTTATCTCATTACATCTTATTTTACCGGCATTAAAAACAATTTTAGCCGAATCTGGAAAAGTAGTTGCTTTGATTAAACCACAGTTTGAAGCTGGTAAATCGCAGGTGGGTAAAAATGGGATTATAAAAGATAAAGCCGTACATATAAAAGTACTGGAACAAGTTACAACTTTTGCCGAGGATTTCGGATTTACTATTAAAGGGTTAGATTTTTCTCCAATACAAGGAGGACATGGAAATATTGAATTTCTAGCTTATATGGAAAATGTTGAACCGGCAAAACAACTAGATCACAGATTACTTTCTGAAGTTGTAGAAAAAGCACATAAGGAATTTAAGCAAAATGAAGAAGAATGAACGTTTAGATTTAATAAAGCGAATGGTCTTAACAAATGAGATTGAAACGCAACATGATTTACTTTCATTGTTGAAAGAAGAAGGTCTGGAATTAACACAAGCTACCATTTCACGAGATATGAATGAGATTGGCATTGTAAAAATTCCTTCTGGGAATGGGCGCTATATTTACGGGTTATCTCAAGATAGTGGCAAAAAAATCCTGCAAAGACCAAGGTCAATAAAAAGTACAATTCTAAGTATTTCTGAGAAACGATCTGATTTAAAATGCCACTTATTTTTTAATGTAGTACCAGGCAATGCTATGCTCATAAAAAAATACTTGGTGGCAGACTTTGCAGAATTAATTTTTTCTGTCATTGTTGATGACAACAGCATATTATTAATTGCTAATACTGAAATTGATGCCGATCATATTCGACAACAAGTAAACTTGTGGAGAGTAGAAAAGTTGTAATAGAAAGAAGATGGAATGTTATTAGAAATCTCAATCAAAAATTTTGCAATCATCGAAGAAATTTCATTGACATTTGAAAATGGCATGACTGTCCTAACTGGGGAAACAGGCGCCGGTAAATCCATCATTATTGATGCAATGAATATGATGCTCGGTGCGCGTGCTAGTACAGAAGTTATTCGACATGGTCAAAAGAAAGCAGAAATAGAAGGGTTTTTCTCTCTTGAAAAAAATGCTGAATTACAATTACTTTTAGAGGAAAATGGTTTAGATGGTCAAGAAGAGTTAATCATCCGTCGTGAAATTTTTGCTAATGGCCGAAGTGTTAGTAGAATTAATGGGCAAATGGTTAATGTGACGTTTTTAAAAGAGGTTGGACAATTTTTAGTTGATATCCATGGTCAGCATGACCAGGAAGAGTTGATGAGAGCGTCTCATCACTTGGCTATTTTAGATTCATTTGGCAGTCAAGATTTCAGTCTTTTAAAACATGATTATCAAGAGGTTTTTAACAACTACAAGTCTGTTCGCAAACAGGTTATTGAAAGACAAAAAAATGAGCGTGAACACAAAGAACGTATTGATATGCTATCTTTCCAATTGGCCGAGATTGAGGCAGTAGATCTTCAACGAGGAGAGGATGAGAGTCTTAATCAAGAGTACCAACGGTTGTTAAATCATAAAAATATTGCTGATACATTAGCAAATAGTTACGCTATGCTAGATAATGAGAACTTTTCAAGCTTAAACAATATCCGATCAGCTATGAATGATTTAATGGCAATTGAGTCTTTTGATACTCAGTATCAAAAGCTCTCAACAAGTATCTCTGAGGCATACTATATTCTTGAAGATGTCACCAAAGAACTGTCAGATACTGTTGATTCTCTTGATTTTAATGGAGCTCGCCTCATGGAAATAGAGAGTAGGCTAACACTAATTGATAGTTTAACTCGAAAATATGGTGGTTCTGTTGACGACTTACTAGATTATTATGATAATATTCAAAGAGAGTATCAACTCTTAACAGGTTCTACTCAGTCATCTAGTGTAACTGATTCTACCTTAAAAACGTTAGAGAAAGAGCTGGTTACAAAGGCAAATCAATTAAGTGAAGAAAGACAAAAGCTAGCTCAGCAATTGGAAGCTGATATTAAAGCAGAGTTAAAAGATTTATACATGGAGAAAGCAGATTTTCAAGTTAGTTTTGAAACCTCTAAATTCAATTCTCAAGGAAATCAATCCGTGGAATTTTACATTTCAACCAACCCAGGGGAAGGTTTTAAGCCATTAGTTAAAGTCGCATCAGGTGGGGAATTATCCCGATTGATGTTGGCTATCAAATCAGCAGTATCAAAACGTGAAGATAAAACTAGTATTGTCTTTGATGAGGTTGATACAGGCGTATCAGGTCGTGTAGCTCAAGCAATTGCTAGAAAGATTCACAAAATTGGTCAACATGGACAAGTTCTTGCTATTTCGCATTTACCGCAAGTTATTGCTATTGCTGACTATCAATTTTTTATTTCTAAAGAAAGTAAGGAAGACACGACTGTTTCAACAGTTAGTCTGTTAACCTATGAGCAAAGGGTTGAAGAAATTGCTAATATGATAGCAGCAAATGAAATCACTGAGACGGCACGAGAACAGGCAAGAGATTTATTAATTAAGCCATAATTCAGTAAGAGACAGCTTAATCGCGTCTCTTTTTGAGTGGATTGCCAATTTTGATTTTTTGCACAATCAATGTTAAAATATAATGATAAAAGTCAAGTGAAAGAACGGAACTTATACATGGAAAAGATAAAAATTCTAACAGATTCATCTATTACAATTGAAAAAGAGTTAATTGAAAAATATGATATTACTGTCGTGCCATTATCTGTTATGGTTGATGGGAAATTATATTCAGATAATGATCTGAAAGAAGAAGGTCAGTTTCTGAAATTAATGAAAAATAGTAAGGAGCTTCCTAAAACGAGTCAGCCACCAGTTGGTCTCTTTGCAGAATATTATAAAGAGTTTATAGAGCAGGGCTATAATGAAATAATCGCAATTCACCTTACTCCAGCTTTGTCCGGGACCATTGAAGCGTCACGTCAGGGAGCTGAATTAGCTGGTGCTCATTGCCATATTATTGATTCTGGCTTTACCGATCAAGGAATGAAATTCCAAGTTGAGGAAGCAGCAAAGTTAGCTAGTGAGGGTGCTTCAGTAGTTGATATTTTGACAAAGATTCAAGAGACTAAGGAGAAAACAAAACTATTTATTGGTGTGTCAACTCTTGAAAATTTGGTCAAGGGTGGACGAATTGGCCGAGTAACTGGATTAATTTCTACACTACTTAATATGAGAGTCTTAATGGAATTACAAAATGCTGAACTTAAAACCGTGGCAAAAGGTCGTGGTAATAAGACCTTTAATAAATGGTTAGAAACCTATATGAGTGACACTAAAGATAAGGTTATTGCAGAGCTAGGTATTTCATATGCAGGTGATCAAGGTTTAGCAAATCATTTAAGAAATATTATTAGAGACTACTATAGTGGCCCTATTTCATTCCTAGAAACAGGCTCTATTATTCAGACGCATACAGGAGAGGGCGCATTTGCCGTAATGATTAAATATGAATAAAAGACAGTTTTTTAAAGATATTGTTTTTTTTGCACTTTGTCTGATTTTGAGTATGCTACTATTGAATTGGGTTATTCCAAATTCAGATGCTCAGATAAAAAAGAGTGATTACTTACAAATAAAGTCTCACACTTATCATTATGTTGCTCTAGGGGACTCTTTGACAGAAGGTGTTGGGGATTCTACCGGACAAGGTGGCTTTGTTCCACTATTAGCTAATGATCTGGGCGACCTTAAGTCAGCAGACGTATCTTCTCAAAACTATGGGGTGTCAGGTAACACTAGTAAGCAAATTTTGCAGCGGATGCGATCAGACAGAGCCTTGAAAAATGATCTTAAAAAGGCGAACTTATTAACGATAACAGTTGGTGGAAACGATGTCATGGCTGTTATTAGAAAACAGTTAGCGCATTTAAAATTATCAAGTTTTGATGGTCCAGGGGAGGATTATCAGGTGCGCCTGAAAGAAATTATTAAGCTAGCGCGTAAAGATAATAAAACTCTCCAAATTTATATTTTGGGAATTTATAATCCTTTCTATCTTAACTTTCCTGAATTAACTGAAATGCAAGATGTGATTGATAATTGGAATAGTAAAACAAAAGAGGTTACAGATAGTTATAAGGGTGTCTATTTTGTTCCCATCAACAATCGTTTGTATAAAGGAATTAATGGACAAGAAGGAATAGTCCAATCGACCGGGGATCAAACTCGAGTGGTTAATGATGCCTTATTTAATCAAGATCATTTCCATCCGAATAATATTGGTTACCAAATAATGTCAGATGCAGTATTGGAGACGATTAAAAAACATGAAAAGAAGTGAAACAACGAAAAAACTAAAAAACAAATGGAAGTTAGCATGTCTATTCTTAATAGCTTTTAACTTTGCGCTTGTTTTAGTCATTGGAAGTAGGCTGATTCAAGTCAGAGAGCCAAATTCTCAAAAGCTTGTTTCTACAGTTTCCAACTCTGTTAAGGTTGGAACGATTTCGACAAATCGAAGTCAAATTAATAAAACTGTAGCAAGTTACTTACAAGATTATCAAAAAAAAGATTTGATCTATAAAATCTACACAACCTCTTCAGCAATCATCTTTGAAGGCAAATATCAATTTCTAGGCTATGAAGTTCCTCTTTATATTTATTTTCAACCAATTGCTTTAGAAGATGGGAGTTTACAACTACAAGTTTCTTCAATTTCTGCGGGGACATTACCGTTACCAGAGTCAGAAGTACTCCAGTATATTAAATCTACTTATAAACTACCGAGCTTTGTAACTGTAAATAGTAAAAAATCTTCAATTATTGTCAACTTACAAGAAATAAAAAATGGTGCTGGTATTTATTTAAAGGCAAAAAAAGTGGATTTAATTAATAATCAAATTACTTTCGATATTTATAAGAAAAAAGCTTAAATAACGTTAAATACTTGACCTGAAAGCTTTTTTTAGATATCATAAGTATTGTTAAAGCATATTGCTTATTAATTAATTGGAGGATTTGTTAAATGGCTAACAAACAAGATTTAATCGCAAAAGTTGCAGAAGCAACTGAACTTACTAAAAAAGATTCAGCAGCAGCTGTAGATGCTGTATTCTCTGCAATCGAAGGATTCCTTTCAGAAGGTGAAAAAGTTCAATTAATCGGCTTTGGTAACTTTGAAGTTCGCGAACGTGCAGCTCGTAAAGGTCGTAACCCACAAACTGGTGCAGAAATTGAAATTGCAGCATCTAAAGTACCTGCATTCAAAGCAGGTAAAGCTCTTAAAGACGCTGTTAAATAATTAATATTTAAAAAGCCTATCATATCAAGCTTTTAAGCTGAGTGATAGGCTTTTTTATGTGTCTTGGAGGCAAAACTTATTAACAATCCATTTCATTAAGTTACTGTGTTTTTAAGATAATCCAAGCTAAATGACTTCCTTAGCTGGTTAAGTTTATTTAGAATGATTCTAAATTAATTGACTTTTTTATTTAGAACGATTATAATTAAAGTAGATAATAAAATTTAAAAATAAAGACAATTTTTAAACGTGTTTTACTTGGAGGGAACATCATGACTTGGATTAAAGAACATATTCATTTATTGGAAACATTAACGTGTTTACTATTAATTTTAATTGGTTTACCATTGCTTGGACAGCATCCACAGCTAGGAGTTGGATTTTTTATTGCTGGATTTGTAATTGGGGGTTATAAATCAGCAAAGGAAGGGCTATTAGATTTAATTCAAAATAAGCATCTTTCTGTAGATGTTTTAATGATATTGGCTGCTGTTGGTGCAGGAATTATTGGCTATTGGCTAGAGGGGGCCTTGCTTATCTTTATCTTCTCACTTTCAAGTACACTTGAAGAGATGGCTTTGGAGAAAAGTAGAGATTCCATCTCAGCTTTGATGAATTTGACACCTGATACAGCGCGTCGTTATGATAATTCAGATGAAATAATTGAAGTTGAAACAAAGCAATTGCATGTTGGTGATAGACTTCAGGTACGTAAAGGTGAATCGGTACCAATTGACGGTGAATTACTTAGCCCATTTGGTCAATTTGATGAATCAATGGTAACTGGTGAGTCAATTACAGTTGATAAAGAAAAAGGTCAAGCATTAATAGGTGGGACTATTAATGAAGGGCAAACCATTGATATGTTAGTGACAGTTGAAAATGAAGATACATTATTTGCAAAAATTGTCAATTTAGTGGAATCTGCACAAACTCAAAAAAGTAAAACGGCTACTTTCATTGAAAATTTGGAAGATGCCTATGTGAAATTTGTGTTACTATTAGTACCATTCTTTATTCTTTGTTGTCATTTCCTTTTAGGATGGGATTGGCTAACAGCATTTTATAGAGGAATGATACTTCTAACAGTTGCTTCTCCGTGTGCATTAATTGCCTCATCCTCACCTGCCAGTCTGTCGGCCATTAGTAGAGCAGCGCGAAAAGGATTAATTATTAAAGGTGGAGATATCATTGACAATATGAGTGATATTAAAGCAGTCGTGTTGGATAAAACGGGGACATTAACGCAAGGCAAACCTTCAGTGGTTGATAGTCATTATGAAGGTGATAAGCTAGTTATTGACGCTCTGGTAAAAACAGCAGAAGAAGCATCTAGTCATCCAATTTCTAAAGCATTACAGGAATATACAAAAGAAAGTCAACGCCTTACTTTGGAAGAAAGTCATGAAATTTCTGGTAAAGGGTTTATCTTTAATTATCAAGGAAAAGAATGGAGAATTGGCAAAAAATCATTTATCTTAGAGGTTGTTGCTCATATTAATCATTTAGAAGCTGACATTGAAAAGTTAGAAGGACAAGGAAAAACTTTAGTTTATGTAAGTCAAGGAACAGAGCTTGTTGCTTACTATGCTTTATTAGATGATATTAAAGAAGAATCTCGTCAAGCTATTAAGATGTTACGTGATATGGGGATTAAAACTATTATGTTAACAGGGGATCAAGAGAAAACAGCAAAATATGTTGCTGAAAAATTAGGTATTGATGATGTTGTTGCTAACTGTATGCCGCAAGATAAAGTAACTCGTATTAACGACGTTAAGGAAAAATACGGTTTTGTAGCAATGGTGGGTGATGGGATAAATGATGCACCTGCACTTGCACAAGCAGACGTTTCTTATGCAATTGGATCAGGAACTGACATCGCAATGGAAAGCGCTGATAGTGTAATTATGGATGATTTAACAAAAATTCCGTTCTCAATCAAATTATCAAGAAAAATGAAGGGAATTGTTAAAACAAATATTATCTTTGCTCTTTCTATCATTAGTATTTTAATTTTAGCCAACGTTTTCCAAGTGGTGACATTGCCTTTAGGAGTTGTAGGTCATGAAGGGTCGACTATTTTGGTTATCTTAAATGGTATGCGACTATTAGGCTTTAAATAATATCAAACTTGAAACTTAGTGTGAAAGCGGTTATACTATTACTACGAGATTTATTAGAGGTGATAGTATGTTTGAACTTGCTTTAATTGGTTTAGCTCTTTTTTCAATTGTCAAAATTGTTGCTCTTATTAAATTATCAGATATTTATTTTATAAAAGGAAAGCCAAAAAATAATGATGATATAGTTGAACTAAGTGATGATTCACAATTAGATGAGTCGACTAAATATAAAAGAGACTACTTTAAGTAGTCTCAGAGTGAAGACAAAGTCATTTGTCTTCACTTTTCTTGGTGGTCTGGATACAGGGGACTTCCTTTGGAATTCCATTGTTAAAATTTTAGACCCTCGCTTTTTATTTCAAGGATCACAAAGAATTAGTCCATTGAACTAATTCTGCCAAAATTTTCCGGAAATGGCTGACAATAAGTATATCAGCCATTTTTACTACATAGAAAAGAACTCTAGAGCAATAGTTTCACAGTACAAACCCTTATTTCTCCCGGATATGTAATGCCTTACTTTTTAGACTAAGTTTCAAAAAACTTCTAAACTTGATCTAGTTGATATAATTGAGTTTTCCATGAAAATCATCTAAGCTTTGATAGCCTTTTTCTTTCATTATTTCTTTCAATTCTTCAGTTATACGTTCAAAAATTTCAGGTCCTTCTTCTTGTAAAGCAGTGCCGATTTGAACCATACTCGCGCCACAAAGAATATGTTCAAATGCATCTCGCCCGGATTTCACTCCTCCTGTGCCAACAATTTGTATAGACGGGTTTAGTCGTTGATAAAAAGCATGTACATTGGCTAAAGCAGTTGGTTTTATGTAATCTCCACCAATACCACCAAAACCATTTTTAGGCTTTATAATAACCCTTTCATCGTCAATTACAAGGCCGTTTCCAATCGAATTAACGCAGTTAACAAATTTTATAGGGAACTGGTTAAAGACTTCAGCTGCTTGATCAAAATGTACAATGTCAAAATAAGGTGGTAATTTTACTCCAAGTGGTTTAGTGAAGTAGGAGAAGATTTCTGCTAATAATTGTGAGGTGGTTTCAAAATCGTAAGCAATTTGAGGTTTTCCAGGAACATTTGGACAAGATAAGTTCAATTCAACCAAGCCTTGATAATCTGATTCCTGGATAGCTTTTAAGATGGTGTGAGTATCTTCAGGTGATACTCCGACTACAGATAGAAAATGATTTTTGCTAGTTGAATCTTTTGACAATTCAATCAGGAAATCTAAATAATAATGAAACCCTAAGTTTGGTAATCCCATAGAATTAATTGAACCGAATTCAGTTACTGCATAGCGTGGCTCGGGGTTGCCCTCTCTTTTTTCTAAGGTACCCGTTTTAGTTACAAATGAGCCGGCTTGAGAGTGCTCAATTGTGAGCAATTCTTTTTTGGTCATGCAATAGACACCGGCGGCATTCATTAAGCAGTTAGCAAATTCAAAGTTGGCAATTTTTGTTGCAGTTGAAATCATAATATCCTCCAAATTTTGGCAAATTTTTTTCTATTCTATCACTAGACTTAGAGAATGACAAGATAAAAATGAAAAAAAGTACTGTTTAAAAAATAATTCCGAACATTATGGTATTTTCATGATAATAGCAGAGCATTTTCAAAATCTCTAAGAATCCACTAGCTTTTTTACCCTATTTTTTGTAAAATAGTAGAGTACTAGGTTTAAACCTAAAATAAAAGGAGATAATTACTAATGGTAAAATTGGTTTTCGCTCGCCACGGTGAGTCAGAATGGAACAAAGCTAACCTCTTCACTGGTTGGGCTGATGTTGATCTATCAGAAAAAGGAACTCAACAAGCAATTGATGCTGGTAAATTAATTAAAGAAGCTGGAATTGAGTTTGACTTAGCTTTTACATCAGTACTTAAACGTGCCATTAAAACAACAAATCTTGCACTTGAATACTCTGATCAACTTTGGGTACCAACTGAAAAATCTTGGCGTTTAAATGAACGTCATTACGGTGGCTTAACTGGTAAAAACAAAGCAGAAGCTGCTGAAGAATTTGGTGATGATCAAGTTCACATTTGGCGTCGTTCATATGATGTATTGCCTCCAAATATGGCAGTAGATGATGAGCATTCAGCTCATACAGATCGTCGTTATGCACATCTTGATAATTCAGTTATTCCTGATGCAGAAAACTTAAAAGTAACATTAGAACGTGCTTTACCTTTCTGGGAAGACAAAATTGCTCCAGCTTTAGTAGATGGCAAAAATGTTTTCGTTGGTGCACACGGTAACTCTATTCGTGCCCTTGTTAAACATATTAAACAATTGTCGGATGACGAAATCATGGATGTTGAAATTCCTAATTTCCCACCATTAGTATTCGAATTCGATGAAAAACTAAACCTTACGGCTGAGTACTACTTAGGTAAATAAAAGTGAAAATCAGGCTTATTGCTTGATTTTTCTTTTTATTTCTTATCATCTCTAAATGTTTTATGGTATGATGTTATAGAAAGTGAGGTTGCTTTAATGAAAGCTAATGAGCGTAGACAGCAGATTTTAGAAATGTTAGAAAATAGTGAAAAGACTTTGTCTGCATCTTATCTTGCGGAAGAACTTGGTGTAAGCAGACAAATTATTGTAGGAGATATTGCAATATTAAGAGCTTCAAAGCATGATATCTTATCAACACCAAGAGGCTATATTTTCAATCAATTTTTGCTTACGAATGATTTTAAGGGTAGAATTGTTTGCCAACATAGCAACAAAGAAACTCAAGAAGAATTAGAAATCATTATAGCAAATGGTGGATCCATTTTGACGGTTGAAATAGAACACCCTATTTATGGTATGATAGTTGCATCTTTAAATATAAAGACTAAAGAAGATATCAGTGACTTTATGACTAAGATTACTAATGCTCAAGCTGAGTTATTATCTTCATTAACAAATGGTTTACATAGTCACCTCATTTCATCCCCAGATAAGGAAAGTTTTGATAAGATAAAAAAAGAATTAGCAAAAAGGAATATTTTATATCAAAACAACTAAAAACAATTACAAGTGTCTTGACACTTGTAATTGTTTTGGCTTATAATATTAGTCAGAAGGAGTATTTATGACTAATAAAACAACACAAACTATTGCATATTCATCTATTCTAGTTGCTTTTGGAATTTTAATTCCTATGATAATGCCGATAAAAATTATTATTGGCCCATCATCTTATACCCTTGCTAGCCATGTTCCTCTTTTCTTAGCAACTTTCATTTCATTACCGGTTGCAATATTTGTTTGCTTGGGTACAACTTTAGGCTTCTTTCTAGCTGGATTTCCGTTTATTATTGTTTTAAGAGCCTTTTCTCATATTGTGTTTACAATAATAGCAGCGCTTTATCTAAAGAAAAACGCAACTAAACTTCAGTCGCCTTTAAAAGATCTGCCGTTTGCTATAACGATTAATATTATTCATGGATTGGCCGAATTTCTAGTTGTTTTGCTATTTATTAATGGACAAGCGAGTGATTTGGCTTATGTTTGGTCAATTTTTTTATTGGTTGGTTTAGGAACTTTTATTCATGGTTTGGTTGACTTTTACCTTGCTTTGACACTTTGGGATACTCTAGTGAAAAAAATGGGATTCAAATTGATTTAAGAAATATTTTAAATAATGTAAGCATTCTTACTGGAAGGGCTTGCATTTTTTTTTATTTTACTGGTATATTAGTTAATGCATTTGTGAGTTTTGTAACAATAGGAGATAAATATGAAAAGTCCTGAAATGATTTTGGAATCAACAATTGAAATAGGTTACCATAAAATTGAAAAAAACTTTCTAGCAAAGGCTATTTTAGGTTTTATTGGGGGAGCGATGATTAGCTTAGGCTACCTTCTTTATGTTCGAATTGCAGCAAGTGGTCTTGAAGTATTTGGTAGTTTTTCGAGTATATTAGGAGCTAGTGCCTTTCCTATTGGCTTAATTATCATACTAATGGCTGGTGGTGAACTAATTACTGGAAATATGATGGCAGTATCAGCAGCTTATTTTGCTAAAAAAGTATCCTTTCAAGAATTACTTAAAAACTGGTTGGTCATTACCTTGTTCAACCTTGTTGGCGCCTTTTTTGTTGCTTATGTATTTGGTCATTTTTTAGGCTTAACATCCACAGGAATTTTTAAAAAGGAAGTTATCGAAGTGGCCCATGCAAAAATAGCAGCGAGTCCGCTTCAGGCCTTTGTTTCAGGGATCGGCTGTAACTGGTTTGTAGGTTTAGCATTATGGCTAAATTATGCAGCAAAAGATGCCAGTGGTAAAATTTTAGGTATTTGGTTTCCTGTAATGACATTTGTTGCATTAGGCTTTCAGCATAGTGTTGCCAATGCATTTATTATCCCGGCAGCAATTTTTGAAAATGGGGCAAGTTGGCTAGATTTTATCAAAAATTTCATCTTTGTTTACCTTGGGAATATCATTGGCGGAGCCGTTTTTGTTAGCTTGTTTTATTATCTTGCATTCAATCACCCAAAAGAAGATTGATAACAATGTCTTAAAAATTTTTTGACCGAGATTTTATTCTCGGCCTTATTTTTTATGTTAAAATAATAAGGATAGTGAATTGGAGGATTTGGTCATCAAAAATAAATTTGAATCGATAAAATTTGTAAAGAAAACAGCTAGTATAACTAATCGAATCCATATCCTTTTTTTGATAATTGTGTTACTTTTTATTGCTTTAATTCTTCGTTTAGCAAATATGCAAATACAAGACAAAGCCTTTTATGATGCGAAATTAAAGTCTTCTACCGTCTATACAATCAAATCATCAAATCCCAGAGGAAAGATATTTGATAGTGATGGTAAGATATTAGTTTCAAATGACATTAAGGATGTCGTAACATTTACACGAAGTCCTAAGTTAAGTGCAAATAAGATGAAACAATTAGTCAAAGAATTATCTGCATATGTTAGGTATCCAGAAAGGACAGTTTCGCATCGAGCAAAAATTGATTATTATTTGGCTGATCCATCAAACTATGCAAAAGTTGTTGCAAAAATGCCTAAAAATAAGAAATTTGATAATTATGGAAATAACTTAAAGGAAAGTCAAGTCTATAAAAATGCTGTTGCCATGCTAAATGATAAAAAACTTGATTATTCAGTGAATGATTTAAAAGAAATCGCTATTTTTAATCAAATGAATAGTATTGCAACGTTTGATACAATCACGCTTAAAACAGAAGAATTAAGTGAAGAAGAAATTGCTTATCTCGTTGCCAATAAGGCAAAGTTACCTGGTATAACTGTTAGTACGGATTGGAATCGGAAAGTTGAAGAGGCAAGTTTAAGTTCGATTATTGGGCAAGTTTCTAGTCGTGAGGCTGGACTACCGCAAGAAGAAGCGACAAAGTATATTAAAAAAGGTTATTCATTGAATGATCGCGTCGGAACGTCATATTTAGAAAAAGCTTATGAGACTGTTTTACAAGGTCAGCATGGCATTAGACAAATTCGAACAACTAAATCAGGCAAAATTATTTCCAATCAGATCAAACGTCAAGGTAAGGCGGGGAAAAATATTAAATTATCAATTTCCACAGATTTTCAAAAAGATGTTGATAATATCGTGAAAAAATATTTAGAAGCTGAAATAAATTCTGGATCTGGTAAGTACTCAGAAGGGGCTTATGCAGTAGCAATTAATCCCAAAACAGGCTCAGTACTTGCAATGACAGGCTTAGTTCATGACCCTGAGACAAACCAACTGCAAAAAAATGCTTTGGGAACAATTACAAATGTCTTTACGCCAGGATCCGTAGTCAAAGGTGCTACCTTGGCTTCTGGTTGGGAAAACGGTGCTATCTCAGGCAATCAAATTTTAACTGACCAATCTATTCAATTTGGAAATTCAAAACCAATTAATTCTTGGTTTACTGCAGGACAACAAAATATTTCAGCTGTGCAAGCATTGGAATATTCTTCAAATACGTATATGGTTCAAGTAGCATTGAAAATGATGGGCCAGGATTACCATACTGGAATGAGCCTTACAACAGATGGTATGAAAACAGCAATGTCCAAGTTGAGAAAAACATATGCAGAATTTGGACTTGGTACAAGTACGGGGGTTGATTTGCCTGGTGAATCCTTAGGTTTTTTGACTAAAGATTATACCGTTTCAAATGTTGTTACAGAATCTTTTGGACAATATGATAACTACACGACGATGCAACTTGCTCAATATGTTTCGACAATTGCAAATGGAGGCAAGCGAATTGCCCCTCATTTAGTTGAAGGTATCTATGAAGAAAAAGAGAATTCAGTAAAAACTGGAACAGATAATTTAGGACAATTAAGTCAGACTGTAACAGGAAAAGAATTAAATAGAGTAAATATTTCCGAGAAAGAGTTAGCCTTACTTCAGGAAGGCTTTTTCCAAGTTGTTAACAGTCCGAGTGGATTTGCAACTGGTAAGGGTCTATTAGGTACAAATGTCACGATTAGTGCTAAAACAGGTACTGCTGAAACTTATATAAAAGATAATAATGGTAATACTCTCGATACTTATAATTTAAATGTTGTTGCATATGGACCGAGTCATGATCCACAAATTGCAGTGGCCATCATGTATCCTCATGCTTTAGATTCATTAACGAAATCACATCAATTTATGGCACGAGATATTATTTCAGAATATATGAATAAGTATAAAAAATAAGAAGGAGCCCAAAAGTGTTATATCCAACCCCCATAGCAAAATTAATAGATAGTTATTCAAAACTGCCAGGAATCGGTATCAAAACGGCGACGCGCTTAGCATTTTATACAATTGGAATGAGTGATGAGGATGTCAATGATTTTGCAAAGAATTTATTAGCTGCAAAACGTGAATTAACCTATTGCTCTATTTGTGGTAATTTGACAGATGATGACCCATGTGGTATCTGCACTGATCCAAATCGACAGCAAGAAGTCATTCTTGTGGTAGAAGAATCAAAAGATGTTTCGGCAATGGAAAAAATTCAAGAATATCAAGGTTTATATCATGTTTTGCATGGTCTTATCTCACCAATGAATGGTGTTGGTCCAGATGATATTAACTTAAAACCATTGATAACACGTTTAATGGATGGAAAAGTTACAGAAGTTATTGTTGCCACCAATGCTACTGCTGATGGCGAAGCACCTCGATGTATATATCTAGAGTATTGAAACCAGCGGGTATTAAAGTAACCCGTTTAGCAAGAGGATTAGCAGTTGGTTCAGATATAGAATATGCGGATGAAGTGACTTTACTTCGAGCTATTGAAAATCGAACAGAGCTTTAATAAAGAAGAAAGTATGAAGGTCACTTCTTACTTTCTTCTTTTTATCTTTTCTAATAGTTTTTGAAATGCCATTCATTTTCTGATATAATTAGGAGAAATTAATCAGATAGGAAGAATAACAATGTCAAAACAAACCCTTGTTTTACTATATGGTGGTCGTTCTGCTGAACGGGAAGTTTCAGTTTTATCAGCAGAAAGTGTCATGAGAGCTGTAAACTATGATAAATTTCTTGTTAAAACATATTTTATTTCTCAAGTAGGCGATTTTTACAAGACACAAGAATTTGATCAACAACCTGGTAAGGATGTTAAATTGATGACTAATCAAAGTATTAGTTGGTCACAACTTATCAAAGCCAGTGATATTTATGAACAAGATGCAGTTGTATTTCCTGTGCTTCATGGACCTATGGGAGAAGATGGTTCAATCCAAGGCTTTCTAGAGGTTTTGAAAATGCCATATGTTGGAACTAATATTTTAGCTTCAAGTGTTGCGATGGATAAAATTACTACTAAGCATGTACTAGCTTCTGTAGGGATTCCACAAGTGGCATTTACAGTTTACATTGATGGTGATGACTTAGAGGTTTGCATTACTGAAACCTTAGAAAAATTGCAATATCCAATCTTTGTTAAACCTGCTAACATGGGCTCCTCTGTAGGGATTTCTAAAGTTGAAACAGAAATAGAGTTAAGAGATGCTATTGAGTTAGCCTTGAAATATGATAGCCGAATCTTGATTGAACAAGGACTTGTAGCTCGTGAAATAGAAATTGGCTTGTTAGGAAATTCTCATGTGAAGTCAACATTACCTGGCGAAGTAGTTAAAGATGTTGCATTTTATGATTATAGAGCAAAATATATCGATAACAAAATTATGATGGCTATCCCAGCTGAAGTTGATTCAGCGATTGTTAAGGAGATGAGAATGTATGCTCAAGTAGCCTTCAAAGCTTTAGGTGGATGTGGACTTTCTCGTTGTGATTTCTTTTTAACAGAAGATGGGAAAATATATTTAAATGAATTGAATACAATGCCAGGTTTTACACAGTGGTCAATGTATCCATTACTTTGGGAAAATATGGGTTTGTCTTATTCTCATTTAATTGAAGAATTAGTTCGATTAGCTGTTGAGAAGTTTATTGAACGTGAAAGTCACTTAATTTAAACTAAAAAAGAGTCTGAGAATCTGTGATATACTCCCTATAGTTTCTAGTGAATTTTTGTTTTTTTCACTGTCTACTATAAGGGGAGTATATCAGTTTGTCCCAGACTCTTTTTGATGCGCAATTACTTAATATGCTACATGTAAAGGTCATAATTGAATATTCTATGTTTCAGACTATTACGAGAATAGTAGAACTATTTAATCGTAGCTTTCTCTAAATATGCTGAAGATTAATAAAAATGTGGTATAATGGTAGGAAAGTCTGTCCAGACGATACGATTAAGAAGGAAATAAAATGAAATTATCATTACATGAAATTGCTAAAGTTGTGGAGGCAAAAAATTCAGTATCTGAATTTGATGACGTTCCTCTGAATCAGATAGAATTTGATAGTCGCCAGATTAAAAAGGGAGATTTGTTTTTACCTTTAAAAGGTGAACGAGATGGGCACGGTTTTATTGATTTAGCTTTTGAAAACGGTGCAGTTGCAACTTTCTCTGAATATCCAATTACAGGAAAACCTTTTATTTTGGTGGATGACTGTCTCCATGCTTTTCAACTTTTAGCTAAATACTATATCGAGAAAATGAGACTTGATGTTATTGCTGTGACAGGTTCTAATGGCAAGACTAGTACAAAAGATATGATTGAAGCAGTTTTGGCAACGACTTATAAAACATACAAAACACAAGGGAATTATAACAACGAAATTGGATTGCCTTATACAGTTCTCCATATGCCAGATGAGACGGAAAAAATTGTGCTTGAAATGGGACAAGATCACATGGGGGATATTCACTTGCTTTCGGAAATTGCTCGTCCTCATATTGCAGTTTTAACAATTATTGCCGAAGCACATCTTGAATTCTTTGGCTCTCGGGAAAAAATTGCTCAAGGAAAGATGCAGATTGTTGATGGTATGGATTCGCATGGTATTTTGTTGGTACCTGGAGATTCAATTATTGACCCATTCTTACCAGAAAATCAGATGGTAATTCGTTTTGGTGAGAACCAAGAAATTTTTGTCAAAGACATAAAAGAAGATAAAAATTCCATAACCTTTACAACTAATGTCCTTGCTCGACCACTTACCTTACCATTATCGGGCAAATATAATGCGATAAATGCCATGATAGCAGCCTATGTTGGTAAATTATTAGCTGTAGCAGAGGAAGATATTGTTGAAGCTTTAGAAACCGTTCAATTGACCAAAAATAGAACTGAGTGGAAAAAAGCTAATAATGGTGCAGATATTCTCTCAGACGTATATAATGCCAATCCAACTGCAATGCAACTTGTTTTAGAATCATTTTCTAATATTCCCAGTAACCCAGATGGAAAGAAAATTGCTGTGCTTGCAGATATGAAAGAACTTGGGCAAGATGCTGTCGCATTGCATTCCAAACTAATTATGAGTCTAAACCCAGAAAAAATTGATACACTGATTTTTTATGGAAAAGATATCCAAGAGCTATCACAATTGGCAAGTCAAATGTTTCCAATTGGACATGTCTACTTCTTTACTAAGAATGCTAATGAGGATCAATTTGAGCAACTTTGCCAATTAACTAAGGAGATGTTATCTCCTAATGATCAAGTTCTGCTGAAAGGCAGTCACTCAATGCAACTTGACAAACTAGTAGATTTATTGGAATTTACTAACTAAAAAGTAAATCTATAAACATTTTCTTTAACTTTATTAAAAAATAAACTTGTTAATGATAAGTTCATAAGGTATAATAAAAAGATAAAGAAAGGACTGTTTATGGAATTTTTTAGTACAATCCCTGTAGGACTACCTCATGTTACTCCTATATTTTATCTCGGAACCATTCTAATTGCTTTGATGCTTGTGGTATTAACATATAAATTACAAGACTCAAAGACCTACGCAAGAGCGTTTATCTTGTTACAAATTAGTCAAATCTTGTCACTTTATATTTGGTATGTTTTTAAAGGATTTCCACTTCGTGAAGCCTTGCCACTTTATCATTGTAGGATTGCTATGTTGGCTGTATTCTTATTACCGAATAATAATCGTTACAAGCAATTGTTTATGACATTAGGTATAGGCGGAACATTTTTAGCTTTATTATCACCAGATTATTATCCTTATTCCTTATTCCATGTGACAAATGTGGCCTTTTATCTTGGACATTATGCACTTTTGGTAAATGGTGTTTTATATTTGACCAAGTACTATAAGAAGGAACTATTACCTACAGCAGTTCTATTTAAAGACTTGCTCTACATTAACTTTTTTATTCTAATTGTTAATGTGTTTACCAAAGGTAACTATGGTTTCTTAATGGATATTCCCATTATTCATACGCATCACTTAGTGTTTAATTACTTATTGGTAACTAGTGGTTTAACAGTGATGATAAAAACAGTTGAGCTTATTTTTAAGAAAAGTCAAGAGCCCAATCGTAATTGGACTAAAGCAACGCTTAGAAAGTAAGACATTGCGAAAGCTAATAAAATCAGATATAATGAAAGAGTTGTTTAAAATATGACTCTTTTTATAATAAGCAAATGGAGTAAAGCCAATGTAATCACATAATGACTGGTAACAATCATATCATATTATTAAAATAAGGAAAAAATATGTCACTTAATGAAGAAATAAAAAAAACGTCGAACTTTTGCCATCATCAGTCACCCGGATGCTGGTAAAACGACAATTACAGAACAGTTACTTTACTTTGGGGGAGAAATCCGAGAAGCAGGTACAGTAAAAGGTAAAAAAACAGGAACTTTTGCAAAATCTGACTGGATGGACATTGAAAAACAACGTGGAATTTCAGTTACTTCATCTGTTATGCAATTTGACTATGCTGGAAAACGTGTCAATATCTTGGATACACCAGGGCACGAAGACTTCTCAGAAGATACATATCGTACACTAATGGCTGTTGATGCAGCTGTTATGGTTATTGACTCTGCAAAAGGGATTGAAGCACAGACCAAAAAATTATTTGAAGTTGTTAAACACAGAAACATTCCAGTTTTTACATTTATAAATAAATTAGACCGTGATGGTCGTGAGCCTCTTGAACTATTAGAAGAACTTGAGGAAGTCCTAGGTATTGCCTCTTACCCAATGAACTGGCCAATTGGAATGGGAAGAGCTTTTGAAGGACTTTATGATTTACATAATCAACGTTTAGAACTCTATAAGGGAGATCAACGTTTTGCTAATTTTGAGGAAGGGCAATTACTTTTTGCTAATAATCCTTTTTATGAGCAGGCTTTGGAAGATATTGAGCTTCTTGAGGAAGCAGGGAATGAATTCTCTGAGCAATCTATTCTGGATGGCGAGTTGACGCCTGTATTTTTCGGCTCTGCTTTAACAAATTTTGGTGTGCAGACTTTCTTAGATACTTTCTTAGAATTTGCTCCGGAGCCACATGGCCATAAAACAAAAGATGATAAAATGATTGATCCTTTGGACAAGAATTTTTCTGGTTTTGTATTTAAAATCCAAGCCAATATGGACCCTCGTCACCGTGATAGAATTGCCTTTGTCAGAATAGTTTCTGGTGAGTTTGAAAAGGGAATGTCTGTTAATTTAACGCGAACTGGTAAAGGTGCTAAACTGTCAAATGTCACACAATTTATGCTGAATCACGTGAAAATGTTCAGAATGCTGTTGCAGGTGATATTATTGGGGTTTATGACACGGGTACTTACCAAGTTGGTGATACACTGACAGTTGGTAAAAATAAATTTGAATTTGAACCTCTACCAACCTTTACACCAGAACTCTTTATGAAGGTGTCAGCTAAAAATGTGATGAAACAAAAATCATTCCATAAAGGAATGGAACAGTTAGTCCAAGAAGGAGCTGTTCAGCTGTATAAAAATTACCAGACTGGTGAGTACATGCTTGGAGCAGTAGGTCAATTGCAGTTTGAAGTATTTAAACACCGAATGGAAGGTGAATACAATGCAGAAGTAATCATGACGCCGATGGGTAAAAAGACAGTTCGTTGGATTAGTGAGGATGACCTGGATCAGCGTATGTCTTCAAGCCGTAATATCTTAGCTAAAGACCGTTTCGACCAACCAGTATTCTTATTTGAAAATGACTTTGCTCTACGTTGGTTTGCTGACAAGTATCCTGATGTAAAATTAGAAGAAAAAATGTAATTTAAAAAACGTATGAGAGGTCATACGTTTTTTGTAAAATGCCTATTGTTTTATTTGTATTTTTTATAGCATAATATTACAAAAAAATAAAAGTATTAAAAATATTTATCTTTTTCATTATATGATTAAAAATTAGATTCAAGAATCAAAGGAGTGAAACACAATTAAAATTAAAAAATAAAATATATAATTATGTCATGTCTTACTTTATTAATTTTTAATGCGATATCTGCTTGCCACAAAGAAGAAACAAAATCATCTAATCCCCCCCAAAAATAGCAAAATCCATCAAGATAAAAAACCGATTGGAAGTAAGGAATCGTCATATCAACCAAAAAAAGGTAAAGAGACAACTAAATCTGAAACAGATGCTCAGGGAACCAGTTTATCTGAATTACCAGCAACTCAATATAGTCCAAGACCAACCTGATTATCGTAAATAATAAATTTCCGCTTTATCTTCATAACTTAATTTCATAAAAAAGCACCCAATCGTTAGATTTTGTGTCTACTTTTTGGGGTGCAGTTCATTTCTTGGCATTCTTTTAGATTAACCCATAATGTTTAAGTCCAAATCTTATGCCATCTTCGGTATTCTTATGCGTAGTGAATTCTGCTAATTCTTTCAGTTCTGGGATTGCATTTTCCATTGCTACTGGATGGTCAACGGCAGCTAGTAAGTCTAAATCATTTCCTCCGTCACCAAAACCATAGGTCGGTATGTGCTCAGACTGCAGGGCTTTTTTAATCAAAGCCACGCCAGTACCTTTGTTATATCCTTTTTTAACAACATCAATAGAGAAGGGACTATTTCTTAAAAATTTTAGGTTAGGAACACCTCCATGATAGAAGTGGTCATTGTTTTTATCTGATCCACCAACCAAGAGCATATTGACATCTTCTTCTTTGAAGTAATCTTTGTCAATACGTGGTAGGAGGCTATGGAAATAAGCGAAGTGACCACGCAAACCTTCTGACAAACCAGCCAGTACTAATTCATCGGGGGTATAGTAGGCAATGTTTTCTCCTAATTCATTTGCAATTTTGAGCGTTTTTTCAATATCTGACTTATCAATTGTTTCTTTAAAGATAATTTGTCCTTCAACTTGAACTACCATCCCGTTAAGCATGACCACGGAAGAAATGCCTGATTCCTCTAAAATATTTTCCAATTCAAGTACAGAACGTCCTGTTGCAATAACAGGTAAATAGCCATTGGTTCTTAGTTGGTCCAATGCTTTGCGATTATCCATAGAGACATGAGATGTGGCATCTAAAAGCGTGCCATCTAGGTCAAAAAATACAATTCCTTTATAGTTCATGAGTCCATGATATCATAAAAACACTTACATGACATTATTCCTATCTTTTTATTTTTAATTGTGATACACTAGTCTAGTTGTTAATGGAACGACAGAACTATAAAGGCTTATAAGGCAGCTTCGCACTGCTTTTTTAGAAAAGAGAAACATTTGAAATTTACAGAATTTAACTTATCAGAAGACATCCAATCAGCAGTAGTAAAAGCTGGTTTTGAAAAAGCATCTCCAATTCAAGAGATGACTATTCCATTAGCCCTAGAGGGTAAAGATGTTATTGGACAAGCACAAACTGGTACTGGTAAAACAGCTGCATTTGGCTTGCCAACTTTAAACAAGATCCGTACGGATGACAATATCATTCAGGCACTTGTAATTGCTCCCACTCGTGAACTAGCTGTTCAGAGTCAGGAAGAATTGTTCCGTTTTGGTCGTGATAAGGGCGTTAAGGTTCGCTCAGTTTACGGTGGATCAAGTATCGATAAACAAATTAAAGCTTTGAAATCAGGAGCACATATTGTTGTTGGTACGCCAGGACGTCTATTAGATTTAATTAAACGTAAAGCGTTGAAATTAGATCATGTTGAAACATTAATCCTTGATGAAGCAGATGAAATGCTTAATATGGGATTCCTTGAAGATATTGAAGCTATTATCAGCCGTGTTCCTGCTGAACGTCAAACTTTACTATTTTCTGCTACAATGCCAGCTCCAATTAAACAAATTGGCGTTAAGTTCATGAAAGAACCTGAGCATGTTCAAATTAAGAACAAAGAACTAACTAATGTTAATGTAGAACAATTTTATGTTCGCGTTAAGGAACAAGAAAAATTTGATACAATGACTCGTCTCATGGACGTCCAACAACCAGAACTTTCAATTGTTTTTGGTCGTACAAAACGTCGTGTTGATGAAATTACACGTGGTCTTAAATTACGTGGCTTCCGTGCAGAAGGTATTCACGGTGACTTGGATCAAAATAAACGTCTCCGTGTTATTCGTGATTTCAAAGGCGACCAAGTTGATATCTTAGTTGCGACTGACGTTGCAGCGCGTGGATTAGATATTTCTGGCGTAACTCATGTTTATAACTATGATATTACACAAGACCCAGAAAGTTATGTTCACCGTATCGGACGTACAGGACGTGCTGGTAAAACTGGTGAATCTATCACTTTTGTTTCTCCAAATGAGATGGGTTACCTTTCAATGATTGAAAACCTTACTAAGAAACAAATGCTACCTTTGAAACCTGCAACAGCTGAAGAAGCATTCCAAGCTAAAAAGAAAATTGCTCTTAAAAAGATTGAACGTGATTTCGCAGATGAAACTATTCGTTCTAACTTTGATAAGTTTAAAGGTGATGCTATTCAATTAGCCTCAGAATTTACTCCAGAAGAGTTAGCACTTTATATTTTGAGCCTAACTGTTCAAGATCCAGATTCTTTACCAGAAGTTGAAATTGCTCGTGAAAAACCATTACCATTTAAATATGTTGGTGGTGGTCACGGTGGTGGCAAAGGTGGACGTGGTCGTAACGATCGTGGACGTGGTGGAAATCGCGGAAGACGTGATGACCGTCGTGGTGGATATCGTGACCGAAATGATCGTGATGGTGACCGTCGTAAAAACAAACGTGATAAACGCGATAACCATGATGCAAGTTCAACTGGTTTACGTAAATCTAAGCGTAATGCAAAAGACTTTTACAATAAAGATAAGAAATCATCAAACAAAGATAAAGGTTTTGTTATTCGCAATAAATCAAATTAATAAGTATGAGTCTGGGACAGACACCCATGAGGACAAAGCTCTCATGGGTGTCTGTCCCACTATCTATTCTTTTTGAGATGAATTCCCTTTTTGTTAATAATCTGTTATAATGGTCTCAACCATTTTTGGTATTTATATGAATTTTAGGAGGACGATTGGGATGTCTAATGCCAATCACGCTGATTTTGAGAAAGCGACTAAGGCCGGTTTCATTATTGCACTAGGAATTGTCTATGGAGATATTGGAACAAGTCCACTCTATACAATGCAATCCTTGGTTGAAAACCAAGGAGGTATTTCAAATGTCTCTGAAACCTTTATTTTAGGTTCTATATCTTTGATATTTTGGACTCTAACGTTAATTACAACGATTAAGTATGTTTGGATTGCTTTAAGGGCTGATAACCATCATGAAGGAGGTATTTTCTCTCTATATACACTAGTTAGAAAAATGTCTCCATGGTTAATTGTTCCGGCAATGATAGGTGGAGCTACACTTTTATCGGATGGAGCATTGACGCCAGCAGTTACAGTGACTTCGGCTATTGAGGGCTTAAAAGCTGTACCTGGGATTAGTAGTATTTACCAGAATCAAACGAATGTTATAATCACTACTCTACTAATCATTCTCTCATTATTTAGTCTTCAACGGTTTGGAACTAGTATGATTGGGAAAATGTTTGGACCAGTTATGTTAATATGGTTTAGTTTCCTTGGCTTGATAGGTTTTTTTAATACGCTAGGCCATTTAGAAATCTTTAAAGCTATTAATCCTTACTATGCTATTAATCTATTATTGAGTCCTGAAAATAGTCGTGGTATTTTTATATTAGGTTCAATTTTCCTGGCAACAACTGGTGCAGAGGCGCTGTACTCAGACTTGGGCCATGTTGGCGAGGTAATGTCTATTTTAGTTGGCCGTTTGTAAAGGTTTGTATATTACTGTCATACTGTGGTCAAGGGGCATGGATTTTGGCCAATCGCAATAGTGGAATTGAGTTAAATCCTTTCTTTGCAGCAGTACCAGAAGGGGTGAGAGTATTGGCAGTTATTATTGCGACTCTTGCTGCAATCATTGCTTCACAAGCTTTAATCACTGGATCATTTACTTTGGTTGCAGAAGCGATGCGTCTTAAAATTTTTCCATTATTCAGGGTAACATACCCGGGTCAAAACTTAGGACAATTATATATTCCAGTTATTAACTGGGTACTATGTTTTATTACTTCATGTGTGGTTCTATACTTTAGAAATTCAGCTCATATGGAAGCGGCTTATGGCTTAGCTATCACCATAACTATGTTGATGACAACCGTACTCTTAAATTATTACTTAATTAAAGAGGGGATGAACTCGATATTAGCTCATGTTGTTATGTCATTCTTTGCACTGATAGAATTCATTTTCTTTGCAGCTTCAGCTGTTAAATTTATGCACGGTGGTTACGTAGTTGTTATTCTTGCCTTAGGCATTGTGTTAGTCATGTTTATATGGCATAAAGGGACAAAAATTGTCTTCAAATATGTTAAATCTCTTAACCTCCTAGATTATAGGGAACAAATTAAAGCGTTGCGTGATGATAAAGCGATTGATCTTTATCAAACAAATGTTGTTTACTTGACAAATAGGTTGCAAGACAATATGATTGATAAGTCAATTTTATATTCCATTTTAGACAAACGTCCAAAACGTGCTAAGGTATATTGGTTTGTTAATGTTAAGGTGACAGATGAACCCTATACAGCTAAGTATAAAGTTGATATGATGGGAACGGATTACATGGTTAAAGTTGAACTTTTCCTTGGGTTTAGAATGCCGCAGTCTGTTCCACGCTATTTAAGAACTATTGTTCAGGACTTAATGGAAAGTGGACGTTTACCAAAACAAGAGCAAGAGTATTCAATTACTCCAGGACGTAAGGTTGGAGATTTTCGATTTGTTATCATAGAGGAGCGTGTTTCAAATGCACGTCAGTTAAATGGTTTTGAGCGTTTTATTATGCAAACTAAAGCAAGTATCAAGCATTTTACAGCGACTCCTATGCGTTGGTTTGGTTTACAATATTCAGAGGTAACAGTTGAAGTTGTACCATTGATACTTTCTGATGTCTTAAAATTACCGATCAAAGAGTTTGAAGCACCAAAAGAAATCAACTAAAAAGTTGAGAGATAATCTCTCAACTTTTTTTATGCTCTTTAATATAATCCAGTTTTTGTTGTCTGGTTTTCTGTTTTTTAAAGCGTGCTTCTGCAGACATTGCTTCTTGTTTACTAGCAAATTCTTCAAAATAAAGTAAGTTAACTGGCAATCTAGCCCGTGTATATTTTGCTCCTTTACCGCTATTATGAACTTTTAGTCTCTTTTCAATATCTGTAGTATAACCAGTATATAAGGTATGATCTGCACACTCTAAAACATACATATAGGCTGTTAAAGAATCCTTAGCAATCATTTTTTTGTTCATGTAGGTTATTTCCAAAATAAATATCATTGATATGGTCTGTGTAGTCCCCATTTTCATTATGGACAATCAAAGGTGGTAAAATTTTCATTCCCTCAATTGAGCCGTCTTTTATAGCCTCAATGAGTAACATATTAGCATCTTTACCTAATTTAGGATATACAAACTGTACTCGTTTCGGTGCTAGTCCATTTTGTCTGAGACCATCTAATATCTCAATGAAACGATCAGGGCGATGTACCATGGCAAGGCGACCGTTTGACTTTAACGCATGACGACTGATTTGGCAAATCTCTTCAAGATTAGTTGCTATTTCATGTCTGGCTAGAAGGTAGTATTCAGAAGCATTTTTTTTAGATGTTTCATTTGTTTTAAAATAAGGTGGATTACAGAGAATTAAATCCACGCCAGATCGTGGTGCATAGTCCAATAGATTTTTTAAATCGTCATTAACCATTTTTACCTGGTGATCAAGTTTATTCAGTTGAATTGACCTTTGAGCCATTTCTGCAAGTCGTTCTTGCAACTCAACCTCAAGAATGGAAGCATTTGTTCTTGTACTTGCAAAAAGTCCAACGGCTCCATTTCCAGAACAAAGATCGACAATCAAACCTTTGGATGGTAATTTTGGAAAACGAGATAGTAAGACACTATCAATAGAGTAACTGAAGACATCTTTATTTTGAATAATTTTTACGTCAGTAGAAAAGAGCTGATCGATGCGCTCTCCTTCTTTTAGTTCTATTCTGTTCATTCCCCTATTATAACAGAAAAGGCACAACTCTGAAAGTCGATAGATTAAAGGTTAAGTAGTCGAAGAGATAATGCACTTTCCCAAAGTTACTATTCATGATACAATAAACAAGATAGAAATCAAAAAGGAGAAACACGTGTTTTATTCTTATTTACGTGGCTTAGTCGTTTTTTTATTATGGGTTGTTAATGGCAATACACATTACCATAACCAAGAAAATATCTTGTCAGCAGATGAAAATTATATCCTTGTTGCACCCCATCGTACATTTTGGGATCCTGTTTACATGGCCTTTGCTGCAAGACCGAAACAATTCATATTTATGGCAAAAAAAGAGCTCTTTACTAATCGTTTATTTGCTTGGTGGATCAAAATGTGTGGCGCATTTCCAGTTGATCGTGAACATCCAAGTCAGGATGCAATCAGATATCCTGTTAATGTTTTAAAAAAGAAAGATAAATCCCTTGTTATGTTCCCTAGTGGTAGCCGTCATTCTAAGGACATAAAAGGTGGTGTCGCGGTCATTGCAAAAATGGCTAAGGTTCGTATTATGCCAGCAACTTATGCTGGACCAATGACAATTAAAGGCCTACTAAAAAGTGAGCGAGTGGATATGAATTTTGGTCATCCAATTGATATTTCTGATATTAAACGAATGAATGATGAAGGAATTTCAGAAGTAGCCGGAAGGATACAGGCAGAATTTGATCGCCTGGATGCTGAAATGCTTCCCTATCAACCTGGAAAAGCATTAAATCCCTTAACCTATATCTACAGAATTCCACTAGCAGTCATTTTAATTATTGTTTTAATATTGACGATGCTCTTCTCATACGTTGCAAGCTTTGTCTGGGATCCAGAAAAACATAGAAAATAAAAATCACTTCACTTGAGTGATTTTTTATGTTATTTACGAATTAATAAGTGAGGTGCATTATGAAAGAAATTCTTACTGTTATAAAGCAATGGTATGATTGCCATTATATTATAGGTAGAGTCATTGCAGTTTTACTTATTATTGTCCTACTTTGTTCATTCTCTTATGTTTTTTTTAATAATAGCAAAGCTGATAATGAAAGAGTGAAAGAGCCAGTCACTTTTAGTCAGGTTAAAGAAGAAACAGGTAATTCTAAGGAGCATGTTCAAGAAGATGTTGTTTCGACCGATACTAAAAAAGAAATCATGGTCGATTTAAAGGGAGCGGTAAAAAAAGAGGGTGTCTATAAGATTTCTTCGGGGAGCCGAGTAACAGATTTAATCCAAATGGCAGGTGGTTTATTGCCTGAAGCAGATAGGCAAGCTATTAATTTAGCACAAAGACTAACAGATGCTTCGGTAGTATATGTTGCTAAACAGGGTGAAAATAAATCAGTTATTCCAAACCCTACTCACCAATCTACTCAGGAAACAGGTGGAAGTGCTAAAGTAAATATTAATAGCGCAACTAGTGATCAGTTGACAAAGATACCTGGAATAGGTGAAAAACGTGCTCAAGAAATTATAGAGGCTCGAGATAAAATGGGTGGTTTTAAAAGTTTAGATGATTTAACAAAAATTTCTGGTATTGGGAAAAAAACAATTGAAAAAATGAAAGATGATTTAAGTGTTGACTAAGTATCTACCGATACCTATTGCGCAATTGGCTTTTTTGGCAATAATCCTTTTTTATAATAGTTATTTTCCAAGTCTTTTTTTGGCTCTCGTTTTACTTCTTCTCCATTTTTTCTTGTTCAAAAATTATGGTTTTATAAAATGTATACAAGTCTGTATAATAAGTTTTGCTATGTCAATGTATTTTAGTTTTAATTTGCATAGGGCAAATCATACAGATAGAAACCAACCTGACTCGATTTCACAAATTCGTTTGATTCCAGATTCAATGACTATTAATGGCGACCTGTTAGCCTTTGAGGGCGAGGAAAAGGGGAATAGGTTTCAAATGTTTTATCAAATGAAGTCAAAAGAGGAGTTTATATTTTTTAGAAAAAATAGTGAGTTTCTTACTTTGCAGGCAGATATTAAACTGGAAGTAGCAGATGGACAGAGGAATTTTAATGGATTCAATTATCGAAACCATTTAAGAAACCAAGGAATTTATAGAATTGGTCGTATTAAAACAATCAAAAAAATACAGTTATCAAGACTTAAACATCCTGTTGAGTATTTATCTAGATGGAGAAGACAGGCAATTGTGACTTGTCAGCAAAATTATCCTGATCCGATGGCACATTATATGACAGGGTTACTTTTTGGATATTTAGATAAAAGTTTTGGACAGATGACAGATATCTATAGTCAACTAGGTATTATCCATTTATTTGCCTTATCTGGAATGCAAGTTGGTTTTTTTCTTAATCTCTTCCGGAAACTGATGATAAAATTAGCAATTCCGCAAGAGTATTTTGCAGGAGTAGAGTTCTTTTTTTCTCTTTTTTATGCTAGTATGACAGGTTATAGTATTTCTGTTTTGAGAAGTTTATGCCAACGAAACTTAAGCAATATGAAGGTGAAACGAGAAAATAATATTGCCTTTACTCTATTCTTATTATTCATTATTTCTCCTAATTTTTTGGCTACTGTTGGTGGTGTTTTATCCTTTAGTTATTCATTTATCATTTCATATGTAACGAGTGAATCTACAAAGAAAAGGTATCAATTTGTCCAGCCTTTTGTTATTGCTATATCTGCATTTCCCTTACTCATTTTCTTTTTTTCAGCTTATCATCCATTATCAATGGTATTAACAGCAATCTTTTCTGTATTATTTGATAGTTTCATATTGCCTTTACTGACTCTCCTCTTTTTTCTAACTCCAATTTTGCCACTACGGATTTTTAATCAGCTCTTTGAAATGATGGAAGTCTTAGTGCTTTGGGTTGGGGAGCATTTCCACCACCCATGGGTTTTTGGAAAACCAACACCATTACAACTTTTTCTTTTTCTTATTATTCTTGCTTTACTCTATGATTTATGGAATAAAAGGTTTGTACGATATTGTTTGTTTGTATCTTTGGGGATACTCTATTTTTCCATCGTACAGCCATTAAAAAATGAAGTTACAATAGTTGATGTTGGTCAAGGGGATAGCATTTTATTAAGAGATATTTATCACAAGACCATATTGATCGATGTCGGAGGTATTCACCAAGTACAGTCGAAGTCTGGCTGGAAGAAGAGACACAGTATAAGTAATGCTCAAAAAACATTGATTCCTTATTTAAAAAGTCGTGGCATTAGACAGATTGATCAATTATTACTAACGCATACTGATACGGACCATGTTGGTGATATGGAAGATGTCGTGAAAGCTATTCCAACAAAAGAGATCTTGGTAAGTCAAGGAAGTTTAACTAATCATAAATTTGTTGAGCGACTAAATGCTATGGCAATAAAAACAAAGGTGGTAAAAAAAGGTGATGAATTAGCAATAATGGGGGCAAAACTTAAAGTTCTTTATCCTTTTGTTAAAGGAGATGGTAAAAATAACGACTCTATTGTTTTGTATGGTAAACTGCTTAATAATCGATTTCTCTTTACAGGTGATTTAGAGGCAGAAGGGGAAAAAGAAGTAATAAGACATTATCCCGATTTAAAAGTAGATATATTAAAGGCCGGTCACCACGGCTCCAAAGGAGCTTCCAGTGACGAATTTATTGACCACATTTTGCCTAAATTAGCTCTTTTTTCTGCAGGAAAAAATAATACGTTCAAACATCCTCACGACGAAACATTACAGAGATTTTCCAAGCGAAGAATTCAAACATTGCAGACAAATAAAAATGGAGCTATTCGATTTGAAGGATTAGTTAAATGGAAAGTTGACTCTGTTCATCCATAAAATATTTACTGCCTATTTAAATCTAATTTCTGCTATAATATAGACATGATTGCAATTGAAAAAATAGAGAAATTAACTAAAGAAAAACTTGACTTAATTACACTAGTAACGGGTGAAGATCTGGGGCAATTAACACAACTAAAGTCTGCTTTGATGGATAAAATTGCTTATGATAAGGATGATTTAACCTATTCCTATTTTGATTTGTCGGAAAGTAATTATCAAGATGCTGAGCTTGATTTACTGAGCTTACCATTTTTTGCAGATCAAAAAGTTGTTATTTTTGATCAATTTTTAGATTTGACGACCACAAAAAAAAATTACTTAAAAGAGAATGAATTAAAATCCTTTGAATCTTATTTAGAACAGCCGATGGATTCCACGCGATTAATTATTTTTGCTCCTGGTAAGCTAGATGGAAAACGTCGAATTGTAAAGCTTTTAAAAAGAGATGCTCAAGTGATTGAAGCTAACTTGTTAAAAGATGCAGAATTGAAGACTTATTTTCAAAAATATAGTCACCATTTAGGTCTTTCCTATGATAGTGGTGTATTTGAACGTTTGCTTTTTAAATCAAATGATGATTTTAGCCAAATCATGAAAAATATTAACTTTCTAAAGTCCTATAAAAAAGAAGGTCATATCACCTTAACTGATATTGATGAGGCAATTCCTAAATCACTGCAGGATAATATCTTTGATTTGACACGTTTTATTCTACAAAAGAAGGTGGAAGAATCGACTAACTTGGTTCACGATTTACGATTAAATGGTGAGGATGAAGTGAAATTAATTGCAATTTTGTTGGGACAATTTAGGTTATTTCTTCAAATTGCTATTTTGGGTAACCAAGGAAAGAATGAGCAACAAATTGTATTAGCTTTATCTGATTTTCTGGGTCGCAAAATTAATCCCTATCAAGTAAAATATGCAATGAAAGATTCGCGTACGCTCAGTTTAGCTTATTTGTATTCAGCTGTTAAATCATTGATTGAAACAGATTATCAGATAAAAAATGGCACTTACGATAAGTCCTACTTATTTGATGTTTTACTGTTGAAATTAATGTCTTAATATATTGTGTTTTACTTAGTATTTAAGCTCTGAGCACTTAATCAAATTAGTTGAAAGCTCTAAAAAAATGCGATACTATAGACCTATAATAAAAGGAAAAGAGGATTTTTACATGGCTATTATTTTACCGGAACTTCCCTATGCATATGATGCACTTGAGCCACAATTTGATCAAGAAACAATGACACTTCATCATGATAAACACCATGCAACTTATGTTGCAAATGCAAATGCTGCATTAGAAAAACACCCTGAAATTGGTGAAGATTTAGAAGCTCTTTTAGCAGATGTTGAATCAATTCCTGCTGATATTCGTCAAGCATTAATTAATAATGGTGGTGGTCACCTTAATCATGCACTTTTCTGGGAATTATTATCACCTGAAAAAACAGAAATCACTTCAGAGGTTGCATCTGCTATTAATGAGGCGTTCGGATCATTTGATACTTTTAAAGAACAATTTACAGTAGCAGCAACTGGTCGCTTTGGATCTGGTTGGGCATGGTTAGTGGTAAATAATGAAGGTAAACTTGAAATTATGTCTACTGCAAATCAAGATACGCCACTTTCATTAGGTTTAAAACCAATCCTTGCTTTAGATGTTTGGGAACACGCTTACTATTTGAATTACCGTAATGTTCGTCCAAATTATATCAAGGCTTTCTTTGAAATCATTAACTGGAATAAAGTTGCTGAGCTATATCAATCAGCAAAAGCTTAATTATAACATGTAAATTAAGATTAACTAAAAGTGGACTGTGCTACAAAAGTTAGACAAGGAGCTAACGATTGGGGACAGTTCATTTTTTGTTTCAAAAATCTTAGTCTACTGTAACTCTATTGTATTTTACAAAACCTTGTAAACTCTAACTTGAAATTATAAGCATAAATGCTATTACATAAATAAACTTGTTGAGCATTTTAATTATTTTGAAGATAAGTTTTGTAATGTTTTTGAAATATTTTGTTCTAAAATCGTCATATTTACTTGATTATTTATTAAATTATTATAAAATAATAGTGTAGGAGACGTAAGATGTTTAATGAGGGAAACAAGTTGTTATTGAGGAAGAAAATAGTATTAATAGGTGTGGGATTTATAACCATCTCAAGTTTAGTTCTGGTAGGTGTTTCTTTATCTCAAAATACAAATGCAAGAGAGTTAAAAGTTGTTAAACAAGTTAAGGTAAAATCTCAAGGTATCAAAGAAAAAAGTCAAGCTGATAAAGATGCAACAGTGGCAGCAGATTTAGATAGAATGACTGCATTGGACCTCTATTATGATTATGCTCATCTAAGTTTGGAAGATACAGTTAAAGCTTATTTGGATGAAGCCGGCATTTCTCATGATCAAGTTGCTTTTTCATATAAAGATTTAGAGTCTGGTAAGACAGCTTCAATGAACGATACGCAGGAAATGACAGCTGGCTCTACTTACAAGTTACCTTTAAATATGCTAGTTGTCGATGAAGTTTCCAAAGGAAAATATACAATGGACCAACGGTTTGATATTACTAACACAAGCTATGAATTACTTGATGAGCATAATGCTTATATGGCCCAGTTTAGTGGTGCGATGTCTATTCCAGATATGCAAGAATACTCCTTGGTTTATTCTGAAAACACACCAGCCTATGCCTTAGGTGAGCGTTTGGGTGGAATGAAAAAAGCTTATAGGAAACTAGGACGTTATGGGCAATCAAAGGCTAATATCAAAACAATCAAGGAATCTGGTAATAAAACGACAAGTGATTACTATATTCAGGTTTTAGATTATCTTTGGAAACATAAAGATAAATATAAGGATATTCTTTATTATATTGGAGAATCTTTCCCAAATGAATATTACAAAACCTATTTATCTGATATCACCATTTACCAAAAACCAGGATACGTGCGAGAAGCACTAAATGTTGATGCTATAGTTTGTGAAAAGAGTCCATATTTGATTGCTCTTTACACTAAGAATCTTGGAGGTAGTACGGAAGAATCAAGTGAAATTAATGGTGTTGGCTATGGACAATTAACAGCCTTGACCTATGTTATCAATGAATGGCACAGGGTTAATCATAATAAAGTTGATCCAACTGCATAATAGACTTTATAATAAAAAACGATAGACTTTCTGATTCTATCGTTTTTTTATGTCTTAAGCATTATTTGACAAACATCGCATCTCCAAAGCTGAAGAAGCGGTATTTTTCATCAACTGCATGTTTGTAAGCTTCCAAAACAAAATCGCGTCCTGCAAATGCTGAAACTAACATGACTAATGTTGATTTAGGAAGGTGGAAGTTGGTTGAAAAAGCATCAACAATGGTAAACTGGTAGCCTGGTTTAATAAAGATATTAGTCCATCCTGAATCAGCCTTAATGTCACCATTAAATTTACTACCAATTGTTTCAAGTGTTCGAATAGAGGTTGTCCCAACCGCGATAATACGACCGCCTTCAGCTTTTACTTGACGTAAACTAGCAGCAGCTTCTTCGGATAGGCTATAAAATTCGGAATGCATATCATGTTCATCGACCTTGTCTACAGAAACTGGTCTAAAAGTACCAAGTCCAACATGTAATGTTAAGTAGACGAGTTTAACGCCTTTTGCTTCAATTTTTTCTAACAATTCTTGAGTGAAATGTAAGCCGGCAGTAGGTGCAGCAGCAGAGCCATTTTCTTTCGCATAAACAGTCTGATACCGTTCAGAGTCCTCTAGTTTTTCATGGATATAAGGCGGTAGCGGCATCTCCCCAAGACTTTCTAAAACTTCTAAAAAGATACCATCATAAGTAAACTCAACAATGCGACCACCATGTTCTAATTCATCAACAACAGTTGCTTTTAGTCGTCCATCCCCAAAAACGACTTGGCTACCAATCTTGAGTCGTTTTGCAGGTTTTGCAAGAACTTCCCATTGATCAGCTTGAGTGTTTTTAAGAAGTAGGAGTTCCACATGTCCATGAGTATCCGGTTTCTCACCATGTAAGCGTGCAGGAAGAACCCGTGTATTATTCATAACAAGTGCATCACCTGGTTTAATTCTTCAATGATATGGTCAAAGTGGCTATCTACCATGGTTTGATTTGTATGATCGATGATTAACAGTTTTGAACTATCCCTTTTTTCAAGAGGTGTCTGAGCAATCAATTCTTCGGGAAGGTCAAAATCAAAATCGTTAGTATTCATTATTCTCCTTTGTTTAATTGCAAAGCTAACTTTAAATTCCTTGCAATAATAAGATCGTTAACTATTATATCACGTGATTCTGGAAGCGTCATTAGATAAATTTCAAAAAAGGAAATCTTAGTCTTGACAATAATTGGTATATACCATATAATAGAAACACAAAAGGTCTATACCAATAAAAGGAGTTTGAAATGAAAGTTATCCGTGTACAAAATCAAGAAGAGGGTGGAAAAGTTGCCTTCACTTTATTAAAAGATAGTTTAGCTAAAGGTGCAAAAAACCTTGGGTTAGCAACTGGTTCGACTCCGGAAACCTTCTATAAGGAGATCGTAGCAAGTGACTTAAGTTTCACTGATGTGACAAGTATCAATTTAGATGAATATGTTGGTCTTCCTGTGGAAAATGACCAGTCCTATGATTATTTCATGCGTGATCGCTTATTTAATACAAAACCATTTAAAATGAACTATTTACCGAATGGATTGGCTAATAATTTAGAAGAAGAAGTTAAACGCTATGATGCTATTATTTCTGAACACCCAATTGATTTCCAAATTTTAGGTATTGGACGAAATGGTCATATTGGATTTAATGAACCAGGGACATCCTTTAAGGAAAAAACACATGTTGTTGATTTAGAACCATCAACCATTGAAGCAAATAGCCGTTTCTTTAAATCAATTGATGAAGTTCCAAAACAAGCTATTTCAATGGGAATTGCTTCTATTATGGACTCTAAATTGGTCGTCCTATTAGCATTTGGAAAAGAAAAAGCAGAGGCTGTTCGTGCAATGTTAACCGGCGAGGTTACTGAGGAGTTACCAGCTTCGATTTTACAAAAACATTCAAACTGCGTTGTTATTGTGGATACTGAGGCAGCATCACTATTAGGTAATTTATAAAACACATTCCACTTGGGCTAGGATTTTTTTCTTAGCTCTTTTTATTTTAAAATAATATGATAAACTACCTCTATGAGGATAGATAAATCATTAGAAAATCAACGTGTTGGTTCTAGAAATCAAGTGAAACTATTATTGAAAAGCCAACAGGTTAAGGTTAATGGTAAGCTTGTTACAAGCGGGAAGGTAAATGTCGATCCTGGGATACAAAAGATTTGTGTCTCAGGAAAAGAATTAGATGCTAAGGGACATCGTTATTTTATCTTAAATAAACCTAGTGGTGTTGTATCTGCAAGAAGTGATCGTGAGCATCAAACTGTTTTAGATTGCTTAACAAGGAAAGATGTAACACCTGAGCTTTATCCAATTGGTCGACTCGACCGTGACACGGAAGGCTTGGTATTATTAACGGATAATGGTCCTCTTGGGTTTCGAATGTTGCATCCAAAGCATCATGTTGACAAATCTTATTTGGTTCACCTAAATGGTGAATTAAAAGGGGATGCTATTTCCTTTTTTCAATCTGGTATTGTATTTTTAGATGGCACTAAATGTAAACCAGCTCAATTGGATATTTTATCAACAGGTTCAGAAATGTCACAAGCTATTATTACTATTTCTGAAGGAAGTTTCATCAAGTGAAAAAAATGTTTTTAGCCTACGGCTTAAAAGTCATTTATTTGAAACGGATATCGTTTGCAGGATTAACCCTTGGTAATTTACCAAGAGGTCATTATCGACCATTAACTGAAACAGAAGTTACAGAAATCATAAAATTTTTAGATTAATCTCTCGTCATTAATCTTTATGAAATAAATCACAATTCTTGCAAAAAGGCCTAAGTGACTATATACTTAGTAAGTATTATTTTACAAGGAGATGATTATGAAAGATAAACTATCGACGAAGTTGGCAATTCTGTCAATTTCAATATTTCTCATGTCGCATTTAGCCATTGCGCCTGCTATTCCCAAACTATTTGAACTTTATCATGGTGAAAACCCAAGTATTGGTCTTGCATCTGTTGAGAGTTTAGTGACTATTCCTGCGATGATGATTACTATTTTTGTTATTTTAAGTAATTTTGTAGTCGCTAAAATTGGTAAAAAGAAAACGATTCAACTGGGACTTATTTTAATATTAGTATCTGGTTTAGTATCCTTCATGACAAAAAATTTCACTATCGTTTTGATTTGTCGACTTATTTTAGGGATTGGTATCGGACTATACAACGCTTTATCCATTAGTATTTTAAGTGACTATTATGAGGGTGAGACAAGAGCAAATATGATAGGTTTTCGTACAGCAACTTTAAACATTGGTAAGGCATTAACGACATTTGTAGTTGGTTTAGCGTTACTAATAGGGGTTAATTACACGTATTTGGTTTATCTCTTAGTTATTCCAGTCTATTTCTTCTTTACAAAATTTGTTCCTAAGTCAGATAAAGAAATTGTACAAATAAAGTCTGCTAGTATTTTTGATAAGAAAGCTGCTTTATTGATGTTAGTAACGTTTTTTATAGGAATCTCTTATATTGGAGCTACTATTAAAATTCCTACTTTACTTGTTAATCACTTTGGCTATTCTAGTTTTTTTGCAAGTAATCTTTTGACATTGTTGGCTTTTAGTGGAATTTTTGTGGGTCTTATTTTTGGACAATTAACAAAAGTGTTAGCAGAAAAAACTATGCTTATTATGGTTATCTTAATGGGGCTTGGCAACTTTATGATGACTTTGTCGAATAGTAAAATTCTATTCTTCTTAGCTGCATTCTTAATTGGTGCCAGTTTTGTTGGGACCATGTCATCGGTGTTCAATTATATTGCTAAGTATTATGACCGCCAACATATTAATTTTGTAACAAGTCTTGCAATCACTGCTGGAAATATTGGGGTTATCTTGACGCCACTTATCTTAACAAAACTCCCAGCAGCTTTACATTTGGAATTATTTATTACACCATTTTATATAGCAAGTGTCTTAATGGCTGTAACCTGTCTGGTTTATTTAGCATTACCAAAAAAATAAGAAAAGTTATCAATTGATAGCTTTTCTTTTATTTTCTTTTTCGAATAATTAGGTAGGATAAGATAAGCGAGGAGGAAATGATGTTAGTAGCCATAGACGTTATGGGAAATCGTGTGGCGCTTTTGGATGAGTTACCTCATAAGACAAGGCAATATTTCTGTCCAGTTTGTCGTGGCCAGGTTATTTTAAAAAATGGTCCAGTCAAGCAAGCCCACTTTGCTCATAAGAATGCTTTAAATTGTTCACATAACTCAGATAACGAAAGTCAGGAGCATTTATTATTAAAGGCAAGTTTATATAAAAATCTGATACAAGCTGAAGACGTCAAGCTTGAGAGTTATTTTCCTGAAATTCACCAACTTGCAGATTTACAAGTTAACAACAAATTAGTTTTAGAAGTCCAATGTAGTTCTTTACCTTGTGAGCGACTTAAAAAGAGAAGTATTGCCTATCGGCGTCAAGACAGATTGTATTTTGGTTATTGGGAAAAAATTTGTGGTTAAAAAATAGACTAACGACTCTTCAGCGACAATTTTTGTCCTTTTCATGGGAAATCGGTTTTTACTTATGGGAAATTGATCTGAATGCTCACTGTCTTCGATTACATTTTATGATTCATGAGGATTTAATGGGTAAGGTAACCTGTTTGACTAGGAAGTGCTCACTGGATGAGGATCTCATGGCTTTTTTTCGTTTGCCATTTCAAAAATTATGTTTTAAACCGCTCGTTGTGACAAGTGACCACAATTTATTGGTGAAAATCCAAAAGGCTTTAAGATATAAAGATAAAAACTGGTTGATAAGACAAGAACAAGCTTATTTATCTGGTTCAAATCTTTTGAATTTGTCAGTTGACGATTTTTATCCCCAATTTCATCCTCCTACTTGTCAACAAGGCTTTAGTCAGATCGATAGTGATTTAGAGAAATACTATGAAGCTTTTCATCTTTATTATAAAGAAATTTCTAATAAAACTGTGCAAACGCTTCATCCACCTGACTTTTATGTTAAAATATGAAAGAATACAAATTTAGGAGGACTCTATGTCAGATAATAGAAGTCATATTGAGGAAAAGTACACTTGGGATTTAAGCACTATTTTTAAAACAGATCAGGCTTTTGAATTAGAATTAGCCCAGTTGAATCAGGATACTGATGTAGCTCAGAAGTATGTAGGTCACTTATTAGATTCTAGCAAAACGTTATTAGAAATTACTGAAAGTCAACTTGAACTATCACGACGAATTGAAAAAGTATATGTCTATGCCCATATGAAAAATGATCAAGATACGACAGTTGCTAAATATCAGGAATATCAAGCTAAAGCTTCAGCTTTATATGCAAAATTTGCTCAAGTATTTTCATTTTATGAGCCAGAATTTATGATGATCACTGCCAAACAATTAGAAGAATTTATGGCAGAAGAAAAACAACTAGGTCTTTATAACCATTATTTTGAAAAATTGTTAAAAAACAAAGAACATATTTTATCACAACGTGAGGAAGAATTATTAGCTGGTGCTCAAGAGATTTTTAACGGAGCTGAGGAAACTTTCAGTATCCTAGATAATGCAGATTTAATATTCCCAATTATTACAGATGATGAAGGTAATGAAGTTGAAATAACGCATGGGAATTTCATTAGTTTGATGGAATCTAAGAATCGAACAGTTAGACAGGCTGCATATGAGGCTATGTATAGTACCTATGAGCAATTTCAACATACCTATGCTAAAACTTTACAAACAAATGTAAAAGTACAAAATTATAAAGCACGTGTTCATAAGTATGATTCAGCTCGTCAGGCAGCGATGTCAGCTAATTTCATTCCTGAAGCTGTATATGATACATTACTTACTTCTGTTAATAAGCATTTACCATTGCTTCATCGTTATTTAAAACTAAGACAAGAAGTTCTAGATGTTGATCAACTTAGAATGTATGATATCTATACGCCATTATCAGAAACAAACCTTGACATGACTTATGATCAAGCGATTGAAAAGGCACAAACTGTTTTAGAAGTCTTTGGCAAGGAGTATTCAGAGCGTGTCAATCGGGCATTTACAGAACGTTGGATTGACGTTCATGTTAACAAAGGTAAACGATCAGGTGCCTATTCTGGAGGATCTTATGATACCAATGCCTTTATGCTCTTAAACTGGCAGAATAATCTTGATAATTTGTATACTCTTGTTCATGAAACTGGTCACAGCTTACATTCAACACTTACTAGGGAGAATCAACCTACGTTTATGGTGACTATAGTATTTTCCTGGCAGAAATTGCTTCAACGACTAATGAAAATATCTTGACTGAAGCACTTCTTAAGGAAGTAACAGACGATAAAGCACGGTTTGCTATCTTAAATAATTATTTAGATGGTTTCAGAGGATCAGTTTTCCGTCAAACGCAATTTGCAGAATTTGAACATGCCATTCATCAAGCAGATCAAAATGGTGATGTTTTAACAAGTGAATTTGTTAATAATTTGTATGCCGATTTAAATGAAAAATATTATGGTCTTGCAAAAGAAGATAATCATTATATTCAGTACGAATGGGCTAGAATACCACATTTCTACTATAACTATTATGTTTATCAATACTCAACAGGTTTTGCAGCAGCTAGCTATTTAGCTAATAAAATTGTTCATGGAAGTCAAAGTGATATTGATGCTTATCTCTCCTACTTAAAAGCTGGTAATTCAGATTACCCACTTGAAGTTATTGCTAAAGCAGGTGTTGACATGACAGAAGCAGACTACTTAGACCAAGCTTTTACTGTATTTGAAAAACGTTTGACGGAATTAGAAGAACTCGTAGCTAAAGGAGCTCACAAATAAGTAATTAAATAGTGGTTAATTGATAGTTGATGTAATAGAACAACTAGCGACAATTTGTCTACTATTCAAGCGTCTTAAAAAGGTCATTCAATTGATATGACAATTACTATCAATTGATGACTTTTTTAGTATATTCAGAATCTTATTCAATTTCTATGGAGGGGAAATGATGAAAAAATTTATCATATTTGATATGGATGGTGTTATTGTTGATTCAGAATACACATTTTTAAGCAGTAAAACGAAAATGCTTTTAGAGCGTGATATTGATACGGATGAAAGTTATCAGTATCAATTTATGGGGACTACATTTGAGTTTATGTGGCAAAAAATGAAAGAAGAGTGTCAGTTAGAAGAGTCAGTCAATGACTTGATTGACGAAATGACTGTTCGGCGTGAACAAATGATTCAGCGAGGTGGTGTGAAAGCTATAAAAAATGCACCGGCATTTATTACTTATCTGTATGAAAAAGGTTACCCATTAGCAGTTGCGTCTTCTTCCCCGAAACAAGATATTGAACGAAATTTAAAAGCACTCAAACTTGATCACATTTTTGATGTTCTAGTTAGTGGTGAAGAAGTTGAACAGTCAAAACCTGCTCCAGATGTCTTTATAAAAGCGGCGCAGTTATTAGGTGCCCCACAGGAAGCCTGTATTGTATTTGAGGATACAAAAAATGGAAGTATTGCAGCAAAAGCAGCAGGCATGACCTGTATCGGTTTTGCCAACCCTGATTATCCTAAACAAGATTTATCAGCATGCGATAAGATAATCTCTAACTTTGAAGAAGCATATGATTTTCTTTGATTGACGAAGAAATGTACGCTATTTAATCATAAAAAAACAAATAAATTGACATAAAATAACAACTTTAATAAACTAAAAACCTAACATTAACTCAATTATATCATTTAGGTATACGGATTTTAAGGAAGAGGTTTTTGGTGAAAAAAACAAATAGATATATAGTAGCTACAGCAGGAGTGGTACTTCATTTAATGCTTGGGTCAACATATGCATGGAGTGTCTATAGAAACCCAATTATGGCAGAAACGGGCTGGCAGCAATCATCAGTTGCATTTGCCTTTTCTTTAGCTATCTTTTGTTTGGGAATTTCGGCTGCTTTTATGGGGACATTGGTTGAAAAATTTGGACCACGATTAACAGGAACGATTTCTGCTGTACTTTATGCTGGTGGAATAATACTAACAGGACTAGCTATTGCCAATCATGAATTATGGTTGCTTTACTTAGGATATGGTGTCATTGGTGGACTGGGACTTGGGGCAGGTTATATTACACCAGTATCAACCATAATAAAATGGTTTCCTGATAAAAGAGGTCTGGCTACAGGTTTAGCAATCATGGGATTTGGATTTGCTTCATTGTTAACCAGTCCAATTGCGCAATATCTTATTGAACACCAAGGATTAGTTAACACTTTTTATAGTTTAGGGCTAATTTATTTTGTTATAATGTTGCTTGCTTCACAGTTTATTAAAAAGCCAACGACAAGAGAATTTCAAAATTTAGTTAATAAAAGTAAAGATAAAGCAGCAACTGATTTAACAAAGGGCCTGTCTGCAAAACAAGCATTGAAAACAAAAGAATTTTATATTTTATGGTTCATATTATTTATTAATATTGCCTGTGGATTAGGCCTAATTTCGGTCGTTTCCCCTATGGCTCAAGACCTTGCAGGAATGTCAGTTGAGTCGGCTGCCGTAGTAGTCGGATTAATGGGAATTTTCAATGGAATTGGTCGTTTATTATGGGCAAGTCTTTCAGATTATATTGGCCGGCGTTAACTTTTGTTATTTTATTTATGGTTAATATTATTATGTCAGTCTTCTTGATATTATTCCATTTACCACTATTGTTTGTTTTTGCAATGGCAATATTGATGACTTGCTATGGAGCTGGCTTCTCACTTATTCCCCCATACCTGAGTGATATTTTTGGAGCAAAAGAATTGGCGACATTGCATGGCTATGTCTTGACTGCATGGGCAATAGCTGCATTAGTTGGACCAATGTTATTATCTGTCACTTTTGAAATGACAAAAAGTTATAATAATACCTTAGTTGTTTTCATTGGTTTTTATATTATTGCTTTGTCAATCGCAGTTTGGCTCAAAAATAGTTTGCAGTCTACACAAATGGAAGCTATTAGTAATATAAATAAATTATAGTCTGTTAACTAATATGCTTCTTTAAGATGAAATTTGCCACTGTTTATTTTGAATAGTGGTTTATTTTAATTCTTTAAAAAGCTGATTATGTCGCTATTCTTGACACTAGATAATGGTCTGTGATATGCTACTTTTATGGTAAATTCATATAGTAAGAATGCTAATCATAATATGCGTCGTCCCGTTGTAAAAGATGAGATTGTTCATTTTATGAGGCAGCATCAAGCACAAAATACTGGTTTTTTAGCTGAACTTGAGGTATTTGCTCGGCAAGAAAATATTCCAATTATTCAGCACGAAGTTGTGGCTTACTTCAGACTTCTGATGCAAAGCTTACAGCCTGAAAAAATTCTTGAAATTGGAACTGCAATTGGCTTTTCTGCACTTTTGATGGCTGAAAATGCACCGCATTCTAAAATTATAACCATTGATCGAAATGAAGAGATGATTACTTTTGCAAAAGAAAATTTTGCAACATACGATACAAGAAAACAAATTACCTTACTTGAAGGAGATGCTGCGGATTTAATAGCTAATCTGGATGAAGAATTTGATTTTGTTTTTATGGATTCTGCAAAATCGAAGTACATTGTTTTTTTACCGGAGATTTTAAAGCATGTAAAGGTTGGAGGGATTATTGTTTTTGATGATATTTTCCAAGGTGGAGATATCGCAAAGCCTATCGAGGAGGTTAGACGTGGGCAACGAACGATTTACCGAGGACTCCAGAGACTCTTTGATGCTACGCTAGATAATCCAGGGCTGACCGCATCACTTTTACCCCTTTCTGATGGTTTATTAATGATTCGCAAAAACCAAGAGACAATTGATCTCCCAGATTAAGTAATGTTTAAGAAAATATGTTATAATGGTTGAGTTAAAGATAAAAAGGAGCTAATAATTAAATGAAAAAATCTAATAAGTTGATTACTGGTTTTATAACGCTTGCTTCAGTAATGACATTAGCAGCGTGTAATTCAACAAATGAAAGCACAAAACTTGTTTCTATGAAAGGTGATGCAATCACTGTAACAGATTTCTATAAAGAAGCTAAAACATCTCAAGCTGCTCAGCAGTCAATGCTTAGTCTAATTTTATCACGTGTCTTTGAAGGGCAATATGGTAAAAAAGTTTCTAGCAAAGATGTTGAAAAATCATACAACAAAACAGCAGAGCAATATGGTTCATCCTTCTCAGAAGCTTTGTCGCGAGCTCGTATGACACAAGAAACATATAAAAAACAAATTCGAACTACTATGTTAGTAGAGTATGCTGTTAAAGAAGAAGCTAAAAAAGAATTAACAGATGCGAATTATCAAAATGCTTATAAAAATTATACACCACAAATGACTACGCAAGTCATTGCTTTAGACGATGAAGAGAAAGCAAAAAAAGTTTTAGAAGAAACTAAAGCTGATGGTGCTAATTTCGAAGAGATTGCAAAAAATAATACAATTGATAAGAAGAAACAAATAAATTATACATTTGATTCTTCAGACACTAGCCTTCCAAATGATGTTATTAAAGAAGCTAGTAAATTAAAAGCTGGTGAAAAATCTGAATTGATTTCTGTCGTAGATGTTAAAACGTATCAGAAAAAATACTATATTGTTAATATGACTAAAAAAGAAGATAAGAAAGCTGATTGGAAAGAATACAAATCTCGTCTAAAAGAAATTATCTTATCAGAAAAAACAAATGACACAGCTTTCCAAAATAAAGTAATTGCTAAAGCATTAGACAAAGCAAATGTTAAAATTAAAGATAAAGCCTTTGCTAATATCTTGTCACAGTTTGCTTCAGATAAACAAGCAACAAATAGTTCATTAAAAACAACAGTTGATAAATAATCGACTTTTGATTGACCTTTGCTAAAAAAGACAGTATACTTAGTAAGTTAAGAATAATCTATTAAGATTTGATACAGAAAAATGACGGTTGATGCAAGTCATGGATAATCTGATAAATTTGCTACTTAACCAAAAAATTAAATAGAATTTAAAGATAATGATAAGTTCATTGAATAGAGGTGGTACCGCGGTTTTCGCCCTCTGTCCAATGGGCTTGTTTTGTTTTTTATGAAAACGTAAAAGAGGATATAGTTATGAAACAATTAACATCAGCTGAAATTCGCCAAATGTGGTTGGATTTCTGGAAGTCAAAAGGTCATTCGGTTGAGCCATCAGCTAATCTGGTGCCGGTAAATGATCCAACTTTGCTTTGGATTAATTCTGGTGTTGCAACCTTAAAAAAATATTTTGATGGTTCTGTTATTCCAGAAAATCCACGTATTACTAATGCACAAAAATCAATTCGTACAAATGACATTGAAAATGTTGGTAAAACAGCTCGTCATCATACCATGTTTGAAATGCTTGGGAATTTTTCAATTGGGGATTACTTCCGTGATGAAGCCATTGAATGGGGTTTTGAATTATTAACCAGTCCAGAATGGTTTGATTTCCCTAAAGACAAACTATACATGACTTATTATCCAGCTGATACTGATTCTTACAACCGTTGGATTGCTCTTGGCGTTGAGCCAAGTCACTTAATTCCCTTGGAAGAAAACTTCTGGGAAATTGGTGCAGGTCCTTCAGGTCCTGATACAGAGATTTTCTTTGACCGTGGTGAAGCTTTCGATCCTGAAAACATTGGTATTCGTCTTTTGGAAGAAGACTTAGAAAATGATCGTTACATTGAGATTTGGAATATTGTTCTATCCCAATTTAATGCTGATCCTGAAGTTCCACGATCTGAATATAAAGAGTTGCCGAATAAAAACATTGATACGGGTGCTGGTTTAGAACGTCTTGTGGCTGTTATGCAAGGTACTAAAACTAACTTTGAAACAGATTTGTTTATGCCAATCATTCGTGAAGTTGAAAAGCTTTCTGGTAAAACTTATGATCAAGATGGTGACAATATGAGCTTTAAAGTTATTGCTGACCATATTCGTGCCTTATCATTTGCTATTGGTGATGGTGCCCTTCCAGGTAATGAAGGTCGTGGTTACGTTTTACGTCGTTTACTTCGTCGTGCGGTTATGCATGGTCGTCGTTTAGGGATTAACCAAACTTTCCTTTATAAGTTGGTAACTGTTGTTGGTCAAATCATGGAATCTTACTATCCCGAAGTTTTAGAGAAAAAAGAGTTCATCGAAAAAATTGTTAAACGTGAAGAAGAAACCTTTGCGCGTACTATTGATGCTGGTTCTGGTCATTTGGATCAATTGTTGGCACAGTTAAAAGAAGATGGTAAAGATACTCTTGAAGGTAAGGACATCTTTAAACTATACGACACCTATGGTTTCCCAGTCGAATTAACTGAGGAAATGGCAGAAGATGCCGGTTATAAGATTGATCATGATGCTTCAAAGCTGCCATGAAAGAACAACAAGACCGTGCGCGTGCTGCTGTCGTTAAGGGTGGTTCAATGGGTATGCAAAATGAAACTCTTGCAAACATCACTGAGTTATCTGAATTTAACTATGACAGAGAAAAATTAGAAGGTAAATTATCAGTCATCGTCGTTGATAATGAACGTAGAGAAGTTGTTTCGGAAGGTCAAGCCTTATTAGTATTTGACCAAACGCCTTTTTATGCTGAAATGGGTGGGCAAGTTGCTGACCATGGTATCATTTTAAATGATACTGGTGATGTTGTAGCCAATATCATTGATGTTCAAAAAGCACCAAATGGTCAAGCTCTTCACACAGTTGAGGTTCTAGCAAGTTTATCAGTTGGTACAAAATATATGCTTAAAGTGGATCACAAGCGTCGCTTTGCAGTAGAGAAAAATCATACAGCAACGCACTTATTACATGCTGCTTTGCATCATATTATTGGTAAACATGCGACTCAAGCAGGTTCATTAAATGAAGAAGAATTCCTTCGTTTTGACTTTACGCATTTTGAGGCAGTGACTGCTGAAGAATTACGTCGTATCGAAGAAGAAGTTAACCAACAAATTTGGAATGCCATTACTGTTCAAACTGTTGAATCAGATGTTGAAACAGCTAAATCAATGGGGGCTATGGCGCTCTTTGGTGAGAAATATGGCAAGTTAGTTCGTGTTGTTGTTATTGGTGACTATTCTGTTGAGCTTTGTGGTGGGACACACGTTTCAAATACCTCTGAAATCGGTTTGTTCAAGATTATTAAAGAAGAAGGTATTGGTTCAGGAACACGACGTATTTTAGCAGTTACAAGTAAACAAGCATTTGAAGCTTACCGCAAAGAAGAAGATGCCTTGAAAGAAATTGCAAGTACAATTAAAGCGCCGCAAATTGAACAAGTGCCTACAAAAGTAGCAAGCTTGAATGAACAAGTCCGTGAATTGCAAAAAGAAGTTGCTGAATTGAAAGAAAAAGCAGCAGCTGCTCAAGCTGGCGATGTCTTTAAAGATGTTAAAGAAGTTAATGGGCATACTTATATTGCAACACAAGTTTCAGTTTCTGACGCAGGTGCACTCCGTACTTTTGCTGATAACTGGAAACAAAAAGACTACTCAGATGTGTTAGTTCTTGTTGCAACAATTGGTGAAAAAGTTAATGTCTTAGTGGCAAGTAAATCAAAAGATATTCATGCTGGTAATATAATTAAAGCTTTGGCTCCAATTGTTTCAGGTCGTGGTGGTGGTAAACCAGACATGGCAATGGCTGGTGGTTCTGATGCAAGTAAAATTGACAATCTTCTAAACGAAGTGCAAAATCAACTATAATAAAAAAAGTAGAAAAGTTACTCTTTTCTACTTTCAGAACGAAGACAAACTAGTGAAGTTGCTAGTTTGTTTTTTCTTGTCTAGTCTTA
>NZ_JRQN01000007.1 GCF_000785785.1 Streptococcus uberis | reverse complement strand
AATCGACACTTTTGGGCAGAAGGTTATTATGTTAGTAGGTTGGATTAAATGAAGCTACAATAAAAAAATATATTCAAGAACAAGAAAAACATGATATAGCACTAGATAAATTGAGTGTGAAAGAATATGAGGATCCCTTTAGGGATAATAGCAAGTAATACAAATGCCTCTTTAAGAGGCTGGTGACGAGTCAAAAGCAATAAGGCTTGAACAAAGTGAAAGCCAGCGTCTTTAGGCGCTGGCTAGTTATTTGGGCTTATAGCCTGGACCAAACCACCCGTTTGACGGGGGTGGTTATGATTTCCAAAATGTGAGATGGGAATACAAAAAAGAAGCCATAGGCTTCAATTTTTAATCTGGACTTAAGCTTCTTTTTGAGCAAGTAAATCACGGATTTGAACAAGTAATTCTTCTTGAGTAGGACCAGCGATAACTTCTTCCTCTTCTTCAACTTTACGGTAGCTCATAGCTTTGTTTGCAGCTTTGACAACGAAGAATAGCGTAGTACCAACAATTAAGAAGTTGATAACTGCAGCGAGAAAGCTTCCGTATTTAACACCATTCCATGCTAATTGAGCAATGTTTGAAACACCAGCAGCTTTTAATACTGGGTTTAAAATAAGTGGTGTAATCACATCAGCAACTAAAGAGTCAATGATAGTTTTGAATGCAGCACCAATAACAACGGCTACAGCTAAATCTAAAACATTGCCTTTAAACAAAAATTCTTTCAATTCTTTGATCATTTGAATTCCCCTTTTCATATTTAACTTATCATAACATAAGTTTAATGAAATTGACAACCAATTTAACTGTGTTTTTAAAATTTACAAAAATTCTTTCAAATGGTATAATAAAAATAATATTATAATGGGATTTTTGTGGGGAGGTGACGATTTGGCAATTGACAAAGAAATGATTTCCCAAATAAAAAATAGTCTCAATATTGTTGATATTATAGGAGAAGTTGTCAGTCTTTCACGTTCTGGTAAGCATTATTTAGGGTTATGCCCTTTTCACAAAGAAAAGACCCCTTCATTTAATGTAATAGAAGATAGACAATTTTTTCATTGCTTTGGCTGTGGTAAGTCAGGTGATGTCTTTAAATTTATTGAAGAGTATCGGCAGGTTCCCTTTTTAGAAAGTGTTGAGATCTTAGCAGATAGAGCAGGGATTGTTGTTGATATTGCACCTCAAAGGCAAGAGTATAGCCCTCGAATCTCTGCACATCAGAAACTAATTGCAATTCATGAAGATGCCTTAAAGTTTTATCATGCTGTACTAATGACAACCACTGTTGGACAAGAAGCTCGACAATACCTTTATCAAAGAGGGATGACCGATGAGCTTTTGGAGCATTTTAATATTGGGCTTGCTCCTGATGAGAGCAATTTCCTTTTTCAAAGTTTGTCAAAAAAATATAGTGAAGAAGAATTAGCTGCTTCGGGCTTATTTAATTTATCAGAGAAGTCCAATACGATTTATGACGCTTTTCGAAACCGTATTATGTTTCCTTTAACAGATGACAGAGGAAATACGATTGCTTTTTCAGGTCGCATATGGTCAAAAAAAGATCAAGAAGCACCAGTCGCCAAGTATAAGAATTCAAGAGCAACCGTTCTGTTTAATAAGTCTCTTGAATTTTACCATTTAGATAAAGCAAAACCAGTCATCGCAAAAACACATGAAGTATTTTTGATGGAAGGATTCATGGATGTTATAGCAGCTTATCGAGCTGGGTTTGAAAATGCGATAGCTTCGATGGGAACAGCATTAACAATTGAGCATGTTAACCGTCTTAAGAAAATAACGAAAAAGGTTGTTATTACTTATGATGGGGATAGTGCGGGACAAAATGCCATTGCTAAATCTTTGGAACTGTTAAGAGACTTTCAAGTTGAAATTGTCAGGATTCCAAATCAAATGGATCCAGATGAATTTATCCAACGCCATTCTGAAAAAGATCTAGCTGATTTGCTGAGTCATTCTAGAATTAGTAGTACTGAATTTTTTATTGATTATCTGTTACCTGAAAATATGGATAATTTGCAGTCACAAATCGCATACGTGGAAAAGATTGCAAAGATCATTGCTGTAGATCCATCTATCACAGCACAAAATTCCTACATTAATCGGGTATCTGATTTGCTTCCTGATTTTGATTATTTTCAAGTGGAACAGTCTGTAAATAGCTATCGCATTCAGAAAAGACAAGAGCGACAAGGTCAACTGTTGACTAATGAACCGACTGTGGTTTCACTTCCCATCAGTAAAAGTATCACAGCACTTGTTCGAACGGAGAATCAAATCTTACATCGCATGATGCATCATGATTATTTATTAAATGAATTCAGAACAAAAGAGGATTTCTATTTTGACACACCTAGCTTAGAGGAGATTTATCAGCTCCTAAAAAGAAATGGTGAAATAAGTCCTTTTGATTTATCGCAATTTTCAGAGGAAGTCAATCAAGCATATTATCGTGTTTTAGAAGAGAATCTTCCAGAAGAAGTTGCGCCCAGTGAAATGGACGATTTAATGATGAAGCGCCAGCGATTGCTTAGTGAAAGAGATATTCACAAACAAGGAAAACAAGTTAGAGAGTCTAGCAATAAGGGTGATCACAAATTAGCCTTAGAAGTCTTGGAAAATCTAATAGCACAAAAACGAAACATGGAATAGAGGAAAAAATGGCTAAAGAAAACGATATAACAACTTTTAGTGTTCAAGTTGCAGATTTTATTCGTAATCATAAAAAAGAGGGATCTGCAGTTGATGACGAAATTACAGAAAAACTAGTAATTCCCTTCGTTTTAGATGCTGATCAAATTGATGATTTATTAGAACGCCTTACAGATGGCGGTATATCTATTACAGATAAAGAAGGCAATCCTTCATCAAAATATATTGTTGAAGAGCCAAAGCCGGAAGAATTAACAGATGAACAGTTAATTGGAAGTAATTCAGCTAAAGTTAATGACCCAGTTCGTATGTACTTGAAAGAAATTGGGGTTGTTCCACTTTTAACAAGTGAAGAAGAAAAAGAATTAGCTGTGGCTGTTGACCAAGGTGATTTAGAAGCTAAACAACGTCTTGCTGAGGCTAATTTACGTTTGGTAGTGTCAATTGCAAAACGTTATGTAGGCCGTGGTATGCAATTCTTGGATTTAATTCAAGAAGGTAATATGGGACTTATGAAGCTGTTGATAAGTTTGACTACTCTAAAGGATTTAAATTTTCAACTTATGCCACTTGGTGGATTCGCCAAGCCATTACACGTGCAATTGCTGACCAGGCAAGAACGATTCGTATACCGGTCCACATGGTTGAAACAATCAATAAATTAGTCCGTGAGCAACGTAACCTCTTGCAAGAATTAGGTCAAGATCCAACACCAGAGCAGATAGCTGAACGTATGGAAATGACACCTGACAAAGTGCGTGAAATCTTGAAAATTGCTCAGGAGCCGGTATCTCTTGAAACACCAATTGGTGAAGAAGATGATAGTCACCTTGGAGATTTTATTGAAGATGAAGTAATTGAAAATCCTGTAGATTACACAACTCGTGTTGTATTACGTGAACAATTAGATGAGGTATTAGATACCCTAACTGACCGTGAAGAAAATGTTTTACGTTTACGCTTTGGTTTAGACGATGGTAAAATGCGTACATTGGAAGATGTTGGTAAAGTTTTCAATGTCACAAGAGAACGTATCCGTCAAATCGAAGCAAAAGCCTTACGAAAACTACGCCACCCAAGCAGAAGCAAACAATTAAGAGACTTTATTGAGGATTAAAAAGATCCGGAGGACCTTTTTAACGGCGAGCTAGAAATAAAAAACGAGCCTTAGTGTCTAGTGTGGTGTTCTAACTGCTCCCTTGAAACAAAAAAGGAGCGCAGGTCCGAGGGATCTTTTTAATGGCGAGTCATAAACTAATAGTCGTTTTATTATCACTTTTAGTGATAGTGCCAACGATGATGACAACTAAACTATAATAATTGAAGAAGGTCAAATGACCTTCTTCAATTATTGCTAATATAGATAGTATAAAAGGAGTGGAATTTGCTATGGCAGATGACAAAAAATATACTGATGAACAAGTCGCAAAGATCAAAGATCGTATTTTAGAAGCTTTAGAAATGGTAATTGACCCAGAATTAGGGATTGATATTGTTAATCTTGGCTTGATTTATGAAATTCATTTTGAAGATAATGGTCATACTCAAATTGATATGACTTTGACAACAATGGGGTGTCCCTTGGCAGATCTACTAACTGATCAAATTCATGATGTTATGAAGGATGTGCCAGAAGTTACTAAAGTAGAAGTGAAACTTGTTTGGTATCCTGCATGGTCAGTTGAAAAAATGAGTCGCTATGCTCGAATTGCGCTAGGAATACGATAAAAAGGATAAAAGGGATGAAAAATCCCTTTTTTTATTGTAAAATGAGGTATAATGAAAAAGTTTGTAATCAATCATCAAGTCAAAGGAGAAAATAAATGATTTTAATTACAGGTAGTAATGGACAACTCGGGACAGAGCTTCGTTATTTATTAGACGAAAGAAATGAAGAGTATGTTGCTGTTGATGTCGCTGAGATGGATATTACAAATCCCCAAAAAGTAGATGATGTTTTCTCACAAGTGAAACCTACTTTAGTTTATCATTGCGCAGCTTATACAGCTGTTGATGCTGCAGAGGATGAAGGAAAAAAACTCAACCAATTAATTAATGTTGATGGAACAAAAAATATTGCAAAAGCTTGTCAAAATCATAATGCTACTTTAGTTTATATTTCAACTGACTATGTTTTTGATGGCGAAAAACCTGTTGGGGAAGAGTGGTTAGAAACTGATGTTCCTGATCCTAAAACAGAATATGGAAGAACAAAACGATTAGGTGAAGAAGCAGTTGAAAGATATGCTGATAAATTCTATATCATTAGAACTGCTTGGGTATTTGGGAACTATGGTAAAAATTTCGTTTTCACAATGCAAGATTTAGCAAAAAAACATCCAAAATTGACTGTTGTAAATGATCAGCATGGTCGACCGACTTGGACGCGTACATTAGCTGAATTCATGACTTACTTAGCTGAGAATAATAAAGACTTTGGGTATTACCATTTATCAAATGATGCTAACGAAGATACAACTTGGTATGATTTCGCTAAAGAAATTTTAAAAGACACTGATGTTGAAGTTTCTCCTGTGGACTCATCAGCATTTCCGGCAAAGGCAAAACGCCTCTTAATTCCACAATGAATTTAGATAAAGCAAAAGCAACTGGATTTGTGATACCAACCTGGCAGGATGCTTGAAAGAGTTTTATAAACAAGAAAAAAAATAACAATTACCTTAAGCTAAAGTGCTCTACTTTGGCTTTTTTTCTATTGTTAAAGTTTAGCTATTGCTTGTCTTTTATGCTATAATAAACATTGATATTATTTAGAATGGGGCATTGTGGCATGCAAAATGTTTTTATTATTGGAAGTCGTGGATTACCTGCAAAATACGGGGGCTTTGAGACTTTTGTTGATCAGTTAATCACACATCAAATAACAAATGACATTAAATACCATGTCGCTTGCTTGAGCGATTCTAAGCATCAGGAGCATTTTGATTATAAAGGGGCAGATTGTTTCTATATCAAAGCTCCTAAACTAGGGCCAGCACGTGTTATTGCTTATGATATGATGGCTATTACGTATGCCTTATCATATATAGACAAGCATCAGATTGAAAAACCTATTTTTTATTTGTTGGGCAATACCATAGGTGGCTTTATGGGTCCGTTAGTAAAAAAAATTCGCGATCGTAATGGGGTTTTCTATATTAATCCTGACGGTCTTGAATGGAAAAGGTCAAAATGGCCATTACCAGTAAGATGGTATTTGAAGTATGCTGAAAAGCAAATGACGCGATTAGCAGATTTAGTGATTTCAGACAATAGTGGTATTGAAAAGTATATTAATGATAGCTATTCATGGGCTAAAACTAAATTTATTGCTTATGGGACAGATACGACATCTTCTGAATTAGTCTTTGAAGATGAGCTTGTGCGAGATTACTTTTATCAGTTTGATTTTAATGAAAAAGGCTATTATCTTGTTCTTGGTCGCTTTGTTCCTGAAAATAATTACGAAACCATTATTAAAGAATTTATGGCTTCACATACTGAACGTGACTTGATTATCATTTGTAATAATGAAGGTAGTGCCTATTATGATACCTTAATCAAAAAAACTGGCTGTAATAAAGACGAGCGTGTTAAATTCATTGGTACACAATATGACAGACAACTTGTTAATTATATCAGGGAAAATGCATTTGCTATATTCATGGTCATGAGGTTGGTGGAACCAACCCTGGCTTATTAGAGGCGCTAGCTCACACAAATCTCAATTTGGTATTAGGAGTCGACTTTAATAAATCAGTTGCTAGAACCAGTGCACTTTATTGGACAAAAAAGGCAAACGATTTATCACAATTAATTGATAGTGTTGATGACAGATCTAACTATGATTCACTTGGACAAGAAGCAAAAAAAGTGATTCAAGAGCATTATACATGGGAAAAAATAGTAGGGGAATACGAGGCTTTATTTTTAGATGAAAATTAATATTCTAATGTCTACATACAATGGGGAGAAGTATTTAGCGCAACAAATCGAAAGTATTCAAAAGCAAACTATTACTGACTGGAAGCTATTGATAAGAGATGATGGCTCAACAGATAACACCCCTCAAATTATCAAGGAATTTGTAGACAAAGATTCTCGAATTATCTTCATTAATGAGAATAATAGAGAAAATTTTGGGGTTATCAAAAACTTTTACACGTTAGTTAAGTATGAAGTGGCGGATTTTTATTTTTTTAGTGACCAAGATGATTATTGGTTACCTAATAAGTTGGAAGTCACCTTGAACGAAGCAAGTAACTATGATCCTCAATTACCTTTACTAGTGTATACCGATTTATCTATTGTTGATGGTGATTTACATGTTATTCGTGACAGTATGATTAGATTTCAATCCTATCAAGCAAATACAAGTTTAGTATCAGAACTAACTGAAAATACTGTAACTGGTGGAACAGCCCTTATTAATGATAGCTTAGCTAAGCTATGGACAGTTTTCGATGATTTATTGATGCATGATTGGTATTTGGCTTTAATTGCAGCAGCTAAGGGGAATTTAGTTTACCTGGATACACCAACTGAGTTGTATCGTCAGCATGAAAATAACGTTCTTGGTGCAAGGACTTGGACTAAACGTATGAAAAGTTGGACTAGTCCAAGCAAATCTTTAAAAAAGTATTGGTGGCTTATCACTTCCAGCCAACAACAAGCAAGACATTTGCTTGAATTAGATTTAAATCACCATAATAGAGAATTGGTGGCTTCATATGTTTCATTAGTTGATCAGACATTAAGCAAACGACTAGCGTTAATCAAAAAATTTGGTTACCGAAAAAATAGAGCGTTTCATACATTTGTATTTAGAACACTAATTATTACAAAATTAGGTTATAGGAGAAAGTAAGTGAATTTGTTAAGCAAAGAAAATAGAATTTTATTACGAGAAATGATTAAAACTGATTTTAAACTTCGTTATCAGGGGAGTCTAATTGGTCATTTATGGTCGATATTAAAACCGATGTTATTATTTACAATAATGTATTTAGTATTTGTGCGCTTTTTACGATTTGATGATGGGACACCACATTATGCGATTGGACTGTTAATTGGTATGGTCACTTGGAATTTCTTTACAGAAGCAACAAATATGGGGATGATGTCAATTGTATCTCGTGGGGATCTTCTGAGAAAACTAAATTTTTCTAAAGAAATAATAGTTTTTTCATCTGTTGCAGGAGCAACAATTAACTATTCAATTAATCTTTTAGTTGTTTTTATATTTGCGCTAGTAAATGGTGTTCATATAACAGTTGGTTGGTTAATTATTATCCCATTGGTTTTTGAATTACTTTTGCTATCTACTGGGATTGCTTTTATTTTAGCGACATCCTTTGTTAAGTATCGTGACATAGGTCCTATATGGGAGGTTGTATTACAAGCAGGTATGTATGCTACACCGATTATCTACTCGCTAACTTTTATAATTCAACGTGGTCAAATTACGGTGGCAAAAGTAATGATGCTTAATCCGTTAGCGCAAATCATTCAAGATTTACGTCATTTTATAATTTTTCCAGGTGCAATGCGTGGGTGGGATTTGATTGGTAATAAGACTATTGCTGTAATACCATATATTATTCCGATTTTAATATTTGTTTTCGGGTACATTATTTTTAATAAAAATTCTAAAAAGTTTGCGGAGATTCTTTAATGTCAGATAAAAAAATAGTTGTAAAAGTTGATCATGTTAGTAAATATTTTAAGCTTCCAACTGAGAGTACTCAAAGCCTTCGTACAGCATTAGTTAATCGCTTTAAAGGAATTAAGGGTTACAAGGAACAACAAGTTTTAAAAGATATTGATTTTGAGGTCGAGGAAGGAGATTTCTTTGGTATAGTTGGACGAAATGGTTCAGGAAAATCTACCTTACTTAAAATTATTTCCCAAATCTATGTTCCTGAAAAAGGGAGTGTAACTGTTGATGGGAAAATGGTTTCTTTTATTGAATTAGGAGTAGGCTTTAATCCAGAACTAACAGGTTGTGAAAATGTCTATATGAATGGCGCAATGCTAGGTTTTAATACTGAAGAAATTGATGCAATGTATGATGATATTGTAAATTTTGCAGAATTACATGATTTCATGAATCAAAAGTTAAAAAACTATTCAAGTGGTATGCAAGTTAGATTGGCTTTTTCAGTAGCAATCAAAGCTCAAGGAGATGTTTTAATTCTGGATGAAGTGCTTGCTGTTGGTGATGAAGCTTTCCAACGTAAATGTAATGATTATTTTGTAGAACGAAAAAAAAGTGGCAAAACAACCATTCTTGTTACTCATGATATGGGGGCAGTCAAGAAATATTGCAATAAGGCTATTTTAATTGAAGAAGGATTAATTAAAGCAGCAGGACATCCGGATGAAGTAGCTAATCAATACAGTTTTGATAATGTTATTGTAGCCGGAAAATCATTTGAAAATAAGGATGAAGCTGTTAGTCAGATGATTCAAGATTTTGATGCTAAACTTCTTACACCAGCTCAAATTAGTCCAGATCAAAATATTATCATTGAATTTACTTACAATGTTCTAAAGAATATTGACACGCATATTGCATTATCATTCTTGGACATGGATACAAATTTTGGTGTATATAATGATAATTCTATTGATTTACATACTACAGGAGCTGGTGAAAAAGTGGTTCAATTTACATGTAAATTGAACTATCTAAATCATGCTAAATTGAAATTAACTGCTACTGTTCGCGATTCAGAAAAACATGCTTTAGCTTTTTCTCCAGCAGCCACTGCTCCAATCATTGTCATTAATAGAAAAGTAGACACATCACTCGAAAGTGAGTGGGATGCTAATACAGGAATGCTGAAACGTAGTAGTTCTTGGAAGTAGTTAGTTGGTAACGTTATGAAAAATATTCTATTTATTTCACCAACAGGGACACTTGAAAATGGTGCAGAGATTGCTATTACTAATTTAATGGGTTATTTGAATGAAACAGGCTATAAGGTGTTTAATGTGTTTCCAAAGAATGCTGATGCGACATATCCTGCCTACCTTGAACGTATGGAACAGTTTAATGTTAAGAGTTTTTCTTTGGAAACTCTTAACTGGTGGTGGGAAGAATCACCAGGTGTATTACATGGGAATCATGAAAAACGTTCTATTTTTTATTTGTATAATATAAAACAAATTCGACAAATTATCGTTGAACAAAAGATAGATGTGGTAATTAGCAATACGGTTAATGTTTTTCAGGGGGCTATAGCAGCAGCAGCAGAAAAGACTCCCCACTTGTGGTTGATTCATGAGAATCCAGCAGAAGAATTTGAATATTATAAGGAAAAATTCCAATTTATAGTTTCTCAGTCGAATAAAGTATTTGCAGCTTCAAAAAAATTGAGTGAATCACTAAATAATAGTTTTTCCCCTCTAGAGCCCGTTCAATCATTTATTCCTTATTCAAAGATTAATGACTTTTCTTTACAGCATTCCAACACTAGACGTATTGTTTCAATTGGAAAAATAAATGAAAATAAAAATCAAATGGAACTCTTAATGGCTTATTATCAATTGAATCGTCCAGAGATTCCTTTGATTTTTATTGGAGGTTGGGAAGAAGAAACAAAGTTTGCAATGGATAGCTTTATCCGAGAACATAGTTTGAATTCTGTTCAATTTTTAGGTAACCAGAGAGAACCTTGGCAATATGTTACAGATGCTGATATTTGTGTTTTAAATTCTAAAATGGAAGTATTTAGTCTTTCACTAGTTGAGTCAATTTTGAATGGTATTCCAACAATTTTTTCGAGTAACCCGGGCTACCTTTCAGTTTCTGATTTCTTTGGGTTGTCTTCCTGTTACTCACTTGGAAATGTGGATGAGTTAACGAGTTATATGAGTTGTTTATTAGATAATTTTACAGTTGAAAAAGAAAACTCACTTCAAGTGGCAGTTAAAGCTCGAAAAAGATATCAGCTTGATTTGGTATATAAATCAATTATTGATGAGATAGAGAATGTGGACAAACCTAAATCAAATTTGGATGCAATTAGTTTTCTTTTGGGAGATACAGTTAATGAGGAGATACTTTATCACATTAATCGTAAACAAATAACAATTTATTTTGAGACAAAGTTAAAGACTTTTTGTAACACAAACAGCCAAATATTTGATTTAGATAAAGAGGGTGAAATTACATTTCTAATGCCAAAAGATACTCAAAGAGTTAGAATTGACTTAGGAGAGGATACGGGTATTTATAATAATCTTAAGCTAGTAGCTTTAGAGAAATGTACAGAAATTTTACCTAGGTGGACTAATGGAGTTATTTATCAAGATAACTATGTTTTTTTGAAAACTGATCCACAAATTATTTATGATGTTCGACATTGGAATAGTCAAGAACTATTGTTCAAATATCGTAGTTTGGATATCAATAATTTTGCTAACAATGAAGAAGATGAGAAAAATTTACTTGATATAGTAGAACAAGTACAAAGTCGATTTTTTAGATTTGAGCAATTGAATAATGAAAAACTAGAACTTGAAGAAGCTCTAAAAGCGACAATAGACAGGTACCATTCTGTCATCAGTTCAAGACGTTGGAAAATACTAACAAAAATTATAAATGCCATTAGGAGAAAAACATGAAACGTTTATTATTATATGTTCATTTTAATAAAAATAATAAAATCAGTGATTATATTTATTATCAATTAGAACAAATGAGACCACTTTTTTCAAAAGTTGTCTTTATTTCCAATAGTCAATTATCATCAGTTGAAGTTGATAGTCTTAAAGAAAAACAATTAATTGATTCATTTATTCAACGTGAAAATGTTGGCTATGATTTTGCAGCATGGCATGATGGTATGTGTGCAATTGGATATGATGAAGTTAAATCATTCGATTCTGTTACTTGTATGAATGATACTTGTTTTGGCCCTATTTGGGATATCCAACCATATTATACACAATTTGAAGAAGACTCTACTGTTGATTTTTGGGGAATGACGAACCATAATAAGGTTGATCAAAGAGAAATATTTATTCATGAACATTTACAATCATACTTTATGTCATTTAAAAGAAATTTAGTCGCTTCTGATGTTTTTCAAAACTTTTGGAAGGAAATTGAATCCTATTCTGATGTTCAAAAGGTCATTGACAATTATGAAACCCAGTATACTAAATTATTTACTGATGCGGGTTTTAAATATAGAACAATATTAGATACTGTTCCTATCTCTGATCAATTTTTCCATTCTAATTTTACTATCCATTATCCACACGTTCTTTTAGATAATAAAGTACCATTCATTAAAATAAAAACATTTGATTTATCTCAACATCTATCACCATACTTGCTGAAAGCCCTAGAAGAAAAGTCAAACTATCCCATTAATCTCATTCTTGATCATATGACTGATGTCAGTCAGCCAACTCCAGCTTATTTAATTGATCGAAAGGTATTAACAAAAGTACCTGAAGCTTATTCAAATACTAAAAAAGTTGCTGTTCATTTACATACCTATTATGTTGATCTATTAGAAGAATTTTTGGAACAATTTGAGCACTTTAACTTTAAGTACGATCTGTTTTTAACAACAGATTCACACGAAAAAAAAGTAGAAATTAATAAGATACTTTCATATAAAGGAAAAGTAGCAACTATTTATATCACAGGAAATAAAGGCCGAGATATTATTCCAATGTTGAAATTAAAAGAAATTTTGATGGGATATGACTACGTTGGTCATTTTCATACAAAAAAATCTCCTGAGTACCACATTGGGTTGGAGATTCATGGAGAAATGAATTATATCAAATGCTAATTCATCAAGCTGATAATATTCTTTCCAATTTTGAGTTAAATCAAAAGCTCGGGATAGTTATCGCTGATATTCCATCATTCTTTAGATATACGAAAATAGTTGATCCATGGAATGAAAATAGGTTTGCTGAGGGTATGAATTCATTATGGAAGAAAATGAATCTTCAACGAGAATTAGATTTTACTAAGTTTGATACTTTTATAATGAGCTATGGAACTTTTATATGGTTTAAAGTTGAAGCTTTAAAACCTCTACTCAATCTTGATATTTCAGAGGAAGAAATTCCATCAGAACCATTACCTCAGCATACAATACTACATTCTATTGAAAGAATTCTTATCTATATGGCTTGGGCAAATGATTACGACTATAGAATATCAAAAAATGATATATATATTACACCATTTGTTGATAATAAAGTATTAAATATTAGACCAGATCTAATGCCAAATACTTATGTCAATTTTGATCATATTGGTGGGATTAAGGGAGCATTGAAATATCTATATCGAGGACCAGGAAGTGCAATAAAATATATAGTAAAGAGAGTGTTTTTTAAAAATAAATGAAAAAAATAGATACTAATAAAATTCTTATTTCTACGTTGATTAAATATAGCTTCACAGTGATTTTATTGCTAATGGTTTTGTTTTCAACTTCGAATAGTAAGGTGTTTTATATAGGTTTAATTGAACTTGGTTTAATTTTTATTATTAGTGAGTTAATATTAGCAGTTAATTTCTATATTGCTAATATTCTCAATGTTATATTATTATTTTTATTCAATATTGAATTAATTATACAAATCTTGGGGAGAACGTATTTGACTAGCAATATGCTTTCAAACCTTGATTCTTTAGAAGCGCTGAAAGGGCATGCGGTATTATATGTTTTTTCAGCTCTCATCACTATAGTTTTTAGCTTGTTACCAGTTGGAAAATATTGTCAAAAATTTAAATATTTAATCTTGACATTTTTTTTACTGCTTTCATTAGAAATTGGTATGATTGTCAATAAAAAAGTAGATACAACACCATTGTTGAATTACTATTCTATTTCAAATAATTATTTTAAAAGGTTCGTCATGTTAGAGAGAATAAAAAAGCATGATATTGTTTCAGTGAATGAAGAATTCAGAAATTTAGATATTACGAATGCTATTAATAAACCTGAAGAACTTTCTGAAAAACCCAATATTATCTTAATTTTTACAGAAGGTCTTTCCGAAAGTATCTTACATGATAAACGAAATTTGATGACCAATCTAGCAAAATACGAAAAAAATAGTATTTCCTTTAGTAATTATTATAATCATACTTTTGCGACATACTTAGGTATAAGAGGACAGTTATATTCGGGATACCAAGCAACAAATTATGAAAAAAATAAATTAATTTCTCTACAAGATATTTTAGCAAATCAAAACTATGATACAACATTTCTGAATACAGAACCCAATAATAAGGACTTTACGAATTATCTAAATGGTATGAATTTTAGAAATGTTATTTCACCTAATAATGTGAGTTCAACAGTTTCAGATAAAAATGCTTATGAGTTTCTTTTTCAAACAATTGAAAAAAAATCCAATCAAAGTAATCCTTTTTTCATAAGTATGTATACATTTGGTACACATTTAAGTCTAGATTCAGAGGATGAACATTTTAAAGATGGTAAGAGTGCTATCTTAAATAAATTTTATAATTTAGATATTCAGTTTAACAATTTTATGAATAAGTTCAATAATTCTAGAATATCTGATAATACAATACTAATTTTCACGACTGATCATGCGACTTATGTTGACAATGATTATATAAAAGCCTTTGGTGCGGACCGTCTCGTTGGCAATTTAGATAAAGTACCATTTTTTATTTATTATAAAGGAGTTAAACCAGAAGTTCGAGATGTTAATGGCCGTAATTCGTTATCTCTAGTTCCTACCATTCTTGATTTTGTTGATATTTCAGAAGAAAATTATTTTTTAGGGGATAGTTTGTTTAATACTCAAAGCAAAAGTAAATTAGATACTGTATTTTCTTCAGAGGGAACTTTTTATTCTACAAAAAATTCCAAAATAGATGTATTGAATCAGAATGATAAGATTAAAGTATCTAACTTAATTGAAAAATATTATCATTTAAAATTAAAAAATAGTAAATGATTATTTGCTATAACGAAAGATTGAATCATGCTTTAAAATTAAAAATGAGATTAGATTGTATAGTTTTGTTAGTTATTGCAAACTCTTCTCAATTAACATATAATAATTAACTGAATAAAAGATTTCTGAAGATTTTAAATTAATCCAATACGTTAATCGAAATATTTTTGTGATTGACCTATTATATTGCTATTCTGAGTAATTTTAATTTTTATTATAACGACTTAGATGAGTAATTTTTAGAACGGTTGACTGTTTTTAATGGAATGTATTAGCTTGGAAATATTTAGTTCTATTAATGCTTGTAAAAAAGGGAGAATATTATGTCTAGGATATTAGTCACAGGTGGAGCTGGGTTTATTGGATCACATACTTGTTTAGAATTATTAGAAAATGGTCATCAAGTTATTGTTGTTGATAATCTTAGTAATGGTCATCAGAAAAGTTTAGATAAGGTACAATCCTTGACTGAGAAAAAACTAACGTTTTATAACGCAGATATTCGAGATTATGAAGTACTAGAGAAAATATTTGAGAAAGAAAAAATAGATGGCGTCATTCACTTTGCAGGATTAAAGGCAGTGGGAGAATCTACTCAAATCCCCTTAACTTATTATGATAATAATGTTTGTGGAACGATTTCTCTTTTAAAGGTGATGCAGAAATTTCATTGTTACAATATTATTTTTAGCTCTTCAGCCACTGTATATGGGGATCCAGAGGTAGTTCCCATCAAGGAAAATTTCCCATTATCTGTAACAAATCCTTATGGACGGACTAAGTTAGTTCTTGAGGACATTTTTAGAGATTTATATAAATCTAATTCAAAATGGACAATTGTTTTATTGCGTTATTTTAATCCTATTGGAGCACATGCTTCAGGAGAGTTAGGTGAGGATCCCTCAGGTATCCCAAATAATCTACTTCCATATATAACCCAAGTGGCTGTTGGAAAATTAGAGGCTGTACAAGTCTTCGGTAATGATTACGAAACCTCAGATGGAACAGGAGTTCGTGATTATATTCATATCGTTGATTTAGCGAAGGGTCATGTAGCTGCACTACAAAAATTTATGTCCTCAGGTGGACTGTACACCTATAATTTAGGTACTGGACAGGGTTATTCTGTTTTAGAAATAATTGAAAATATGTCGAAGATAGTGGGTAAAGATATTCCTTACACAATAGCACCGCGTAGACCAGGAGATATTTCAATATGCTTTGCTGACGTTTCTAGAGCAAAAAACGAATTGGGTTGGGAAGCAAAATATGATATTGGGCGCATGTGTCGTGATGCCTGGAGATGGCAAAGTCAACATCCAAATGGCTTTAACGATTAAGAAAGGAATATATGTTAGAAAAACAACACACCTTTGTCATTTGTGCTTATGGAGAAAGTTCTTTTTTAGAAGACTGTATGCAATCTCTTAAAGCTCAAACATTAAAAACAAAGATAATCTGTTATACATCTACCCCTAATAATCTAATTAAGGGGTATGTCAAAAATATAATATCCCACTATATTCAAAAGAAGGAGGAGGCATTGGTAAAGACTGGAATAATGCTTTAAGCTTTGTAGATACACAATATGTGACAATAGCGCATCAAGATGATATCTATTTGCCTGATTTTTCTAAATTAACAATGGAAGCTTTTGAAAAAAATAGAGATACAGCTATTACTTATACAGATTACGCAGAATATCGTAACAACAAAGCCGATGCATACACTACTAATTTGAAAATAAAACGCAATATGCTTAAAACATTAAGCCTCATGCCAGGATCAAAATTTTGGAGAAATCGGATATTGGCATTTGGGAATGCTATTTCATGTCCAGCAGTAACCTATAATTTGGCAAAACTTCCTGAATTTAGTTTTAAAGAATCTTTTAGAACTAATTTAGACTGGTATGCTTGGTATGATATTAGTAGTCGATTTAATGGAAGATTTGAGTATGTTGCAGATATTTTAATGTATCACCGTATCCATGATGAATCAGAAACATCAGCAACTATTTCAGAAAATGTTAGAAGTAAAGAAGATTTAGAGATGTATCTATTGTTTTGGCCAAAGTGGATAGCTAGATTATTAATGGTACAATATGAGAAGAGTCAAAAATCAAACTTTGAATAGGAAAAAAATGAAAAATAATACCCTAATAATAATACCAGCATATAATGAAGAAGAGTCAATTGAAAAGGTTGTTTCAAATCTTGAATTGAATTATTCATGCTATGACTATGTCATTATTAATGACGGGTCATCTGATAAGACTTCAGAAATTTGTCATCAGTATGGTTTTAATATTATTGATTTACCTGAAAACTTAGGCTTAACAGCTGCTGTACAGACTGGCTTTAAATATGCGATGAAGTATCAATACGAAAAAGCAGTGCAATTTGATGGAGATGGACAGCATTTACCGGAGTATATAGCTGATTTAAGTCGTACAATTGACGAAGGTTATGATTGTGCTATTGGGTCTCGATTTGTGACTGAAAAAAGGCCTAATTCTTTGAGGATGTTTGGTAATATTTTGTTGAGTTCACTTATTAAATTGACAACAGGTCAAAGTTTAGCGGATCCAACTTCAGGTATGCGAATGTTTAATAAATCTTTAATTCAACATTTTGCGAAAAATATCAATTTCACTCCAGAACCTGATACAATATCTTTTTTAATTCGCAAAGGTTTGAAAGTAAAAGAAGTTCAAGTGAAAATGCAAGATCGTGAAGCAGGTCAATCTTATTTAACCCTATCACGGTCTATAACTTATATGATTCACATGTTTGTTTCTATTATTGTTATTCAAAACTTTAGAAAGGAGAAGTAAGATGACAGTTGGAATTCAGTTAATTCTTGCTTTAGTTTCTATAGCGACAGCATTTGTAATATTACGAAGCATACGAAAGTCTAACTTACAAATTGAAGAAAGTTTCTTTTGGTTATTATTTTCCTTAGTGTTACTCATTTTTGCAATATTACCTAATCTTATTATTATTTTAGCAGAAGCAGTAGGCTTTCAATCTCCGGCAAATTTTGTATTTTTGATAATTATCTTTATGCTAGTTGTTAACCAATACCGTTTAACAAAAAAAGTTTCAAAAAATGAAGTGAAATTAAAAAATCTTATTCAATATATTGCATTATTTAATAAGGAAAATGAGAAAAATGATGACTAAAATAAGTAACTATCAAAGAACATTTTTTTGGAATATGATGGGAAGTCTTTCAAGTGCTGTAATTTCAGTTGTACTCTTGATAGTAGTAACTCGGTTTTTACCCTCATTAGATTCAGATCGTTATGTTTTTGCTTACTCGCTTGCCAATTTATTGGTAGTGATTGGCTTATTTCAAGTTAGGAATTTTCAAGCAACTGATATTGGAGAAAAATATTCATTTACTGAATATTTTTTCTCTCGTATAGTTTCTTGTGCTTTGATGATAATTGCTGTTATTATTTATTTGGTTTTAAGTCATTACGATTCAGATAAAGTGCAGGTAATTTTTTATGTGACTCTCTATCGTTTATCGGACGCTATATCGGATCTTTTTCAAGGATTATTTCAACAACATGAAAGATTAGATATCGCTGGGAAATCACTCACATTTCGAAATAGTATTATTTTTCTTATCTTTGCACTGACTGTTACTTTTAGTAAAGATCTTCTACTAGGTCTTAAACTATTATGTCTCAGTTCATATTTATTTATTGTTTTATATGACTTTGGTTATTCTCTTACCTTTGAAACTATAAAGATTTCTAATTTACTTAAGAAAAATACAGTAATGAATGCTTTTCAATTAATGCGAGAAAGTCTTCCCTTGTTTATTAATGGTTTTTTAATTATTTATATTTATAATCAAGCCAAATATTCCCTTGAAACAATGACCAATATTGGAAAAATTGCCCAAGGGTCACAGACAATTTTTAATATTCTATTTATGCCAGCTTTCGTTATGAATTTAATGATGCTCTTTTTTAGACCTGTTATCACGGAGATGGCAATAGCAATTACAAAAAAACATAACAAAGTATTGATAACATTACAAAAGCGACTCTTTATAAATCTTTTTATTTTGAGTCTTTTAATCCTACTTGTTAGCTTTGTATTGGGGATTCCTTTTTTAAATTTATTATATGGTGTAGAGTTGGAGAACTATCACATTTCATTTATGTTAATTATGTTAGCTGGATCGATAGGGAGTTTTGCAACAGCTATTGATAATATTATGACTGCCATGAGACAACAAAAATTATTATTATTTCCTTATTTTGGCGCATTTATTTTTTCACTGCTCGTTACCAATTATTTGGTTACACAGTTACAAATATTTGGCGCTTCACTAAGTTTTGTTTTGACAATGTTAGTGTGGTTAATATTGTCGCTTGTCACTTTCCAATTGGTAAAAAGGAGAAATAATGCAATTATTTAATAATTTTTTTAAAACGAAAGATCCCTTACATACAAAGGTATTAGGTATTTTAGCGACCTTATTATTTATTTTAGGTATTTCTTCTGTCTTTGTTAGACAACCAACTAGCTGGTATGATGAAGAGATTCACTATGTTCGTAGCATACAGATTGCCAATGGTGATATTTTAAGAACTATTAAGGGAAATCCAACTAAATACGGTGGTAATATTTCGGTGCATCAAAATGAGTTTGTGGATCAGGCGTTCAGAAATAAGTTGTTTGATAAAAAGATCCAGTCTATTGACCTAAATTGGGAAGATAATTATAATCGTCTAAGTTATACTGAAAAAATGGTTTATAGGATAAGTGTGACGGCAGTTAACTATATGCCTTTCCAATATTTTCCTTTTGTAAGTGTCGCTTATCTTAATCACTATCTCAAATTTAATGTTGCTACTGAATTTATAGCAATGAAAATCGCTGGTTTTCTTGTTTCCTTCACTCTTATCTTACTAGCTGTCAGAAAATTACCATTTGGGAAAATGACTTTATTGTTAATAACATTAGCACCTCCCTATTTTTTGAGTATTTCGAGTATTACTGCTGACAGTTTTGTATTCGGAATTATTCCTCTCTTTTTAGCTTATACATTTGCTATTTTTTATCAAGTTATTAACGGTGAAAGAATTTCTAATAAAGAATTAGCAATCTATAGTTGTGTTGCTTTAGCATTAACGCTAGCTAAGCCACCGGCATGTTTGCTAGTTTCACTCATTTTATTTATAATATTTTTTGGCTATAGAAGTAAATCAGTTTCTATTAAACAGATAATCTATTTGCTATTTCTTATTCTTTCATTGGCCTTTATTACTTTGTTATGGCTTTATATTGTTAGAGATGTAGATGGGCGTGCTTATTTTGGTGTCGTAGCAGACACAGGTAAACAGATTTCATTTATTCAGCATCAACCTTTTAGAGCATTTCGTATCTTCTTTAAGGAAATATCGAATTATAATTTTTTAAGTATGCAACTTGGCTATGCAGATCAACCATATTATATGTTATTGCCAATTTTACCATCATTTTTTTATCTAGTCGCTATTTTTACAAGTATCTTTATTGGAGAAGAAAGTTTACAAGAAAGTTGCAAAAAAATACCAGTTTTTTTATTTAATAGCTATAAAATTATCCTATTTTTGATTATTCTGTTAATAACTTTTGCTATACTTTACTTACAATTTAACCCTGTTGCTTCAGACACTATTGGTGGGGTTCAACCAAGGTATTTTTTACCATATTGGATGCTTGTTGTCTCTATTTTCCCTACAAAAATAACTTTGAGTAAATCTTATGTAATAGGGACTGTACTTGCAGGTTGCGTTCCAATTCTTTATTATATTATTTTTATGTTTTATCAATTATAAGGATTATCATCATGAAAAAATCATCCCAATCTAAGCCGTATTTTCTCTTTGCTGGAGCAATTTTGACAAGTTTTATAGTTGCACATACAACTTCAGTGAGTGCTGATACTTCATATAGTACAACTCAGCCATTAGTCGCGTCTAATTCAACGTCACAAGTACAATTAGCAAATAATGGAAGTAGTAATATAACTTCAACTACTACTGGGGTTAGCTCGCTACAAAGTGAAGCAACTAGTGGGCATACTCAAAGTCCATCTAGCACTGTAAATGAAGCGACACTTGTAACAGATTCATCAACACCGCAAGAGAAATCTTCCGTAGGCTCAACAACTTTGGGGCAAGCCAATCAAGTTAGCATAGCAACTAGTCAATACAATACATTAGCTCTATCCTCAACTTCCCCAGTTGTTATGACAAAACCTGTTGTTAATTATTCGTCACATGTTAAAAATATTGGTTGGCAAGCACCAGTTACAGATAGTATGACTAGTGGCACCACTGGCAAAGCACTTCAAGTAGAGGCAATTAATATTTCGCTAGATCAACTGACTTATGGAAATATATCTTACTCGACATTTGTAACAGGTAAAGGTTGGCAAGTGCCTTCAACTGCTGGTCAAATTAATGGGACGACTGGTCAGGCAAGAGCTATTCAAGCTATTCAACTTAATTTAACTGGTGAATTGGCATCCTATTATGATATTTATTATAGAGCACATATTTCCGATTACGGTTGGCTTGATTGGGCGAAGAATGGACAAAAGGCTGGAAGTGAAGGACTCTCTGCTAATCTTGAAGCTTATGAAGTGAAGATTTTAGAGAAGACCACAGCTGTCATTCTACCATCAAAAAACTATTTTATTTCGAATAGTAAACCAATCTTGTCTTATCAAACTCACGTAGAGACAATTGGTTGGCAAACACCAGTCTCAGAAGGGCAGTTAGCTGGAACAACTGGTCAGGCCAAACAAGTTGAAGCTATCAAATTCTTTTTAGACACAACTGAATACGGAGATATTTTGTATAGGGCGCATGTTCAAAATGAGGGTTGGCAAAATTATGTTTCTAGTGGCTCTCTAAGTGGTACGACTGGCAAAGCAGAACAAATTGAAGCTATTCAAATTAAATTGACGGGTTCTTTAGCTGACAGGTATAGCGTTAAATACCGTGTTCACGTTCAAGATATTGGTTGGCAAACTTGGGTTTATGATGATAATGTAGCTGGAACAGTAGGGCTATCAAAGCAAATTGAAGCAATTGAAGTTTACCTTGTGGATAGAGTTACAAAACCAGTAGGTCTTTCCGCTTCACAGGGTAACTATTCAGTTATTAATAAAGTTATTTATTTGGATGCTGGACATGGTGGCTATGATCCAGGCGCAAGCTACTTCAATCAAAATGAAAAAACCTTAAATCTTCAGATGCAATCTTTAGTTAAGTCAAAATTAGAGGCTGCAGGTTACAAGGTTGTGACAACAAGAACCGAGGATACGTTTGTTGATTTACTGCCAAGATCAGAAAAAGCAAATCAATCATTAGCAGATATATTTGTAAGCATTCACTTCAATGCCTCGCCATCAAGTGCTGCAAATGGAATTGAAACTTATTATTATGAGTATTATGAGGATTATCCATCTCGGATTAATGATAGTTATCATAATGATCCAGAGTGCTTATCACGGAGTTCAGATTTAGCAAATGCTATTCAGATTGCTACTGTCTTAAAAACTGGCGCAAAAAATAATGGGGTTCTTAGAAATACGTTTGCTGTCCTTAGGGAAACAACAGCACCAGCCGTGCTTCTTGAATTAGGGTATATGTCAAACCAAACTGAGTTCCAAAGAATTAACGCAAGTGCCTACCAAGAGAAGTTAGCACAAGGTGTCGTATCAGGAATTCTATCTTATTATAAAACTTACTCTGTCTAGGATTAAGGTTTTAAAAAGCTTAATTAGGTAAAGCTATTTTAAGCTTTTTTTGATATAATAGAATGGAAAAAGTTATGAGGTGAAATATGCAATATCAAACATTGTTAGACAGATTTATAAAATATGTCAAAGTAAATACACGGAGTAATCCTGATTCTACCACCACACCAAGTACAGAAACTCAAGTTGCTTTTGCTTTAAATGTTCTTAAACCTGAAATGGAAGCAATCGGCTTAAGTGATGTTCATTACATCAAAGAAAATGGCTATCTTGTAGGGACATTACCAGCAACTAGTGACAAATTAACACGTAAAATTGGCTTTATTGCTCACATGGATACAGCAGATTTTAATGCTGAAAATGTTAACCCGCAAATTATTAAAGATTATCAAGGTGGAGAGATTAAACTTGGTCAATCAGGTTATGCACTGGTTCCAGATGAATTTCCAAATTTAACGAATTATATTGGCCAAACATTGATAACTACAGACGGGACTACTTTACTTGGTTCAGATGATAAGTCTGGCATTGCTGAAATCATGACAGCTGTTGAGTATTTAGTTGCTCATCCAACTATTGAACATTGTGAAATTCGTGTAGCCTTTGGGCCAGATGAAGAAATTGGTGTTGGTGCAGATAAATTTGATGTCGAAGACTTTGATGTTGATTTTGCCTACACCGTAGATGGTGGCCCGCTTGGTGAATTGCAATATGAAACCTTCAGCGCGGCAGCCTTAGATCTCAAATTTATGGGTCGTAACGTCCATCCTGGTACAGCCAAAGGACAAATGGTTAATGCTTTGCAATTGGCCATTGATTTTCATAATCAATTGCCAGAGGCAGATAGACCTGAAAAAACAGATGGTTACCAAGGCTTTTATCACTTACATGGGATGTCTGGAAGTGTTGAAGAAGCTGAAAGTTCGTATATCATTAGAGATTTTGAAGACGCTGCTTTTGAAGCAAGAAAAGCTGAAGTACAAGCAATTGCTGATAGAATGAACCAAGAGCTTGGAGCAGAGCGAGTAATTCTTACCTTGACTGATCAATACTATAATATGAAAAAAGTCATTGAAAAGGACATGACACCAATTACTTTGGCTCAAACAGTAATGGAAAAATTATCAATTACACCTATTATTGAACCAATTCGTGGTGGAACAGATGCTCGAAAATTTCCTTTATGGGAATTCCGACGCCAAACCTTTTTGCAGGTGGTGAAAATATGCATGGTCGTTTTGAGTTTGTCAGTCTCCAAACCATGGAACAAGCGGTAGATGTGATTATTGGGATTGTGCAAGAGGCATAGTTGCCATACATAAAATGGAGGTAGATAATGATAAAAATTTTTGGAAAGATTAGATATCATTGGCAGCCAGAGTTATCCTTTTCTATTATTTATTGGTCCATAGCTTTTGTACCAATATTTATTGGTCTGTCACTCTTGTATGAGCAGACAAATATTCCTAGTCAAGTTTTTGTCCTGTTTGCTATATTTATTATCTTAGTTGGAATTGGATTACATCGATACTTTATCATAGATGATAAAGGGGGAGTGCTAAGGATTGTATCTTTAAAACTAATGGGTCCCCATCGAATTCACATCGTAGATATAAAAAAAATAGAAGTGACTAAATCAACAATTACTATTTTTGCGCGTGGGAAACAACACTTATTTTATATGCGTAAATGGCCAAAAAAATATTTCTTGGATGATTTAGTTGTTAACCCTAATTTTAAAGGTGAAGTCATTTTAGTAGATAACTTTATCAACTTGGATTACTTCGAATTTTATAAGGATGACAAAAAGCCTCTTACTGGATTGTAAGGGCTTTGGTTGGACATGATTTTACAGCTAAAATGGTGTCCTTATCTTGAGAATCAATTTCAAGCTGATGGCTATCAGAGCTTGAAATTTTGACGATACCATCATCATGGTAGTCAAAGATAGGTGAGTAGGTTTGGCAAAGCCCACAGGCAATGCATTTTTCGGGAATAATAGATACTTTCATAGTATTATTTTAATATGAATTTGTTAATTTAACAAGGGGGATAAACATGGCTAAAGAACCATGGGATGAAAAAATAGTAAAAGATTCGAGAGAGTCAAGAACGCGGCATGCAAGAAATGCATTACTTAGCACACCTTGGTTAACTGCTCTTTTGAGTGTTTTCTTCGTTATTATTGTTGCTATTCTATTTGTTTTTTTCTATACATCAAATAGTGGTGGAAATAAACAAAATGATACTGTTGGTTTTTATGGGGCATCAACAGCAAAATCTAGTAAAAATACAACAAGTACTAACAAAGAAAATAACAGTAAAACTACGAAAGAATCAACATCATCAACTAGTACAGGTGCTAGTTCTTCGAGTTCTAGTTCGAGCTCAAGCGCAGCAGGTCAAACAATTGTTGTACAACCAGGAGAAGGAGCCGCATCAATTGCTGCTAGAGCTGGTATAAGTATCGCAGAGCTTCAGGCCTTAAATCCTGATCATATGACACAGGGATACTGGTATGCTAATCCCGGTGATGCCGTTATTATTAAGTAGTCAAAGAGGAAATTATGAAAGCCATTAGAATTGCAATTGATGGCCCAGCTTCAAGTGGAAAAAGTACTGTAGCCAAGATTATTGCAAAAAATCTTGGCTATACTTATTTGGATACTGGTGCTATGTATCGATGTGCGACTTATATCGCATTAAAAAATAACTACACTGAAAAAAATGTCAATCTCATCCTAGATAAGCTTGCCATAACACCAATTTCATTTAAGAAAGCCGAAGATGGTAGTCAAAAAGTATTTCTTGGGAACCAAGATGTGACGTTAGATATCAGACAAAATGATGTGACAAACAATGTATCTTGGGTCTCTGCTATTTCTGAAATTCGTGAAGAATTAGTAAAGCAACAAAGACGAATCGCAGAAGCTGGAGCCATTATTATGGATGGACGTGATATTGGAACAGTTGTTCTCCCTGATGCGGAGTTGAAGATATTTTTAATTGCATCTGTTGATGAGCGTGCTCAGAGACGTTATAAAGAAAACATTGAAAAAGGTATTGAAACGGATCTCGTTTTATTGAAAGAAGAGATTGAAGCAAGAGATTATAAAGATAGTCATCGCAAAGTTTCACCACTGAAAGCAGCACAGGATGCTATTGTTTTTGATACAACTGGAATCGGTATAGCGGGGGTTGTTGAATTTATTCAAGAAAAAGCTAAAAAAGTAATTGACATGTAATAACTACTATGATATCATAGTAACAATGAGAAAAGCAGAAGTGAGAGCTTCTCGCCTTGCGACTTAGGTTGTCTGGCCCTACATGTCAAATCCTTTTGGATATAATGTGTGCGGGCCTGATTTATCAGGCTCGCTTTCGTTTTTCTCTAAAAAAATAAAGAGGTGAAGATCATAGCTAAAAAAGATCTATTCATTAATGACGAGATTCGCGTTCGTGAAGTTCGTCTAGTTGGTCTAGAAGGTGAACAATTAGGTATTAAACCATTGTCTGAAGCTCAAGCACTTGCTGATTCTTCAAATGTTGATTTGGTTTTAATCCAGCCACAAGCTGTTCCTCCGGTTGCCAAGATTATGGACTATGGAAAGTTCAAATTTGAGTATCAAAAGAAACAGAAAGAACAACGCAAAAAACAAAGCGTTGTTACCGTTAAAGAAGTACGTCTTAGTCCTGTTATTGATAAAGGTGACTTTGAAACAAAACTTCGTAACGGCCGTAAGTTCCTTGAAAAAGGAAACAAGGTTAAAGTTTCTATCCGCTTCAAAGGGCGTATGATTACTCATAAAGAGATTGGTGCAAAGGTTCTAGCTGAATTTGCTGAAGCAACTCAAGATATTTCTATAATTGAGCAAAGAGCAAAAATGGATGGTCGCCAAATGTTTATGCAACTTGCACCGATTACCGACAAGAAATAATTGTCATTGTTATATACTAAGTTAAGAGGAGAATACTAAAATGCCAAAACAAAAAACTCACCGCGCATCAGCTAAACGTTTTAAACGTACAGGTTCTGGTGGTTTGAAACGCTTCCGCGCCTTCACATCACACCGTTTCCACGGAAAAACTAAAAAACAACGTCGTCATCTTCGTAAAGCTACAATGGTAAGTTCAGGAGATTTCAAACGTATTAAAGCAATGCTTACTGGTCTTAAATAAGATACCCGTAGCATTTACTAGATTTATTAGAATTATTTGGAGGAAATATAAATGGCTCGTGTTAAAGGTGGAGTTGTTGCACGTAAACGTCGTAAACGTGTATTAAAATTAGCAAAAGGTTACTATGGAGCAAAACATATCTTGTTCCGTACTGCAAAAGAACAAGTAATGAATTCTTATTACTATGCATACCGTGACCGTCGTCAAAAGAAACGTGACTTCCGTAAATTATGGATTACACGTATCAACGCAGCTGCTCGTATGAATGGTTTGTCTTACTCACAATTAATGCATGGTTTAAAACTTGCTGAAATTGAAGTTAACCGTAAAATGCTTGCTGATTTAGCAGTTAATGATGCTGCTGGATTTACAGCTCTTGCTGATGCAGCAAAAAACAAACTTGGTAAATAAAACACTTTAAAACTGATAGCGTGCTATCAGTTTTTTTGTATTTCTTTCTATAGAATGAATAATTGAATAAGAGACAAAATCAATCGTTCAATTCTTAATTAAAATTGGACTTGTATCCAATTTGTTTTTACTATCGACTGTTCGTGAAAGGAAGGTTTCAGCCTCAGAGGTTAACACCGTAAATCGTTTCACAAATAAAGAAATTTATGAAGAATCAGGGCCTAAAGATTTATCAGCTAATTTAACCGGAAGACAATTAATGGTATTTTATCAAAAAACTTAGGGTATCTTTATTATTTATAATAGATAAGAAAGTTATATAAAGAATAAGAAATGAAAGGTAGGTAACTTGAAACAGCCTATTTGCTCTCCAGAACATGATTAATTAGGCTTAAGGCAATTGATTTTGTCATTGCTCTAAACTAAAAACAGAATGATGCTAATCATTCTGTTTTTAGTTTAGTATTGTCTTTTTCTGAGGTTGCATTCTCGTTACTAGATGAAGAAGTTGGTGTTGGGATGTCAGTACCTACTGCACCATCAGGATATAAATCTAAGTAAGAAGGAGCTTTAAATAAGTCTAGACTTGATTTCCCATCTCGTTTATCATAGAGACTTGTTGATTTATTACCGAGTTTTTTCTCAATTGCTTTCATTTGCTTTAATTGTTTTGTATAAACAAATTTAGAAATATCAACTGTTTTTAAGCCATTTTTCTTGTCAAAACGTAATAAATCACCTGTTTGTACAGCATCACTGACAGATAATTGTTTGGTAATGGCTTCGCGTATCTGTTTAGTCTTTTCAAGAGTTACTTCATCTGGATTAGTGATTTCCTCACCTGTTTTAGTGTTATATAAACGGCCACTATAATTTGTAAAATCAGGTGTCATGTATGTTCCGCTAGTTCTTTGGGCAACAATTTGTTTATTTTGAGGTGATAGTAAGTCTTGACCTAATTGGACATATTTTTTCGTATCAATTCCTAAAACATGCAATAAAGTAGGTAGAGCATCAATTTCCCCACCAAAGGTTTGTTTAACCCCACCATCTTTAAAACCAGGAATATGAATCATATAAGGAACACGCTGTAACATAGCATTATCATACTCTGACCAAGTTTCAGGATTTTTACCAAGTAATTTGGCTAAGCTGGTGTTACGAGAGTTTGAAATACCATAATGATCTCCATATAATACAATGATAGAATTATCGTAAAGACCAGAAGCTTTTAAGTAATCAAAGAAGGATTTAACGGAAGCATCCAAATAGTTTGCGGTTGCAAAATAACCATTGATTGTTTCGTCGTCAGTCTTAGCTAATGGGAAACCTTCTTCCTTTTTTTCCCCTTTTAAGCTGGTGTATGGGTAATGATTACTTACTGTAATAAATTTAGTATAGAAGGGCTGTTGCATTCTTTCCAAGTAAGGAATAGAGTCTTTGAACATGTATTTATCATTAAGACCGTATTGGAAAGAATTGCTTTTGTTTTGCTTTTGGAAGTAATTAGAATCAAAGAAATAATTGTAACCCCATTGTTTGTAAGCATTGTTTCTATTCCAGAAAGTACCTACATTACCATGAAAAACAGCACTTGAATAGCCACCGTTTTGGGCTAAAATATTTGGTGCGGCAAATTGAGTATTGTCCCCACCATAGTTAACCATAAATGAGCCACTATTTAGTCCAAAGAGGGAATTTTCCATCATTGTTTCTGCATCAGATGTTTTACCTGCTTTTACTTGGTGGAAAAAATTGGAGAAGGAAAGTGTTGAATTGGAGTGGTAAAGTGAATTTAAAAAAGGTGTGACTTCGTATTCTTTATTTTCTGATTTTAATTTATAGTCAATGACAAATTGTTGGAAACTTTCAAGGTGAATAACGATAACATTCTTACCTTTAGCAATTCCAAAATATTTTGAATCTGGAGCGGCATAGTGCTCACCAACATATTTTTTGACATTAACCAATTCTTTAGCAGTAGCACCATTTCGCTCTTTTTGAGCCTGATAAGTTTGATTACCACTGTAGATGGTAAACGCAGGTAGTCCTAATGCTCTAACGACATATGTGTTAGAAAAACCACGTGTTAATAGTTCAGGCCTATCAATTTCAGCCATGAATAAATTAATAGAGGCAAAGAGTAATGATAAAGCTGAAATAGCAAAAGATGCTCTTTTGTTAAAAGGACGATTATCAAGGCGTATTTTTTTTCTTGAAAAGAGATAACCTAACATTATGAAATCAATAATGAAGACAATATCCCAAATACGAAGTAAGTTTAAGGCAGAATCTCCTAGTCCAGCAGAAACTTTACTGGAGGCTAACATAGCACTTACAGTGATGAAGTCGGAAAATTCTCGGTAATAAATAGCATTAGCTATGAGAAGCAAATTCAATGCGATATAAATTATCCAAGAAACACTATAAAAGGCTTTTGTATTTTTTATATAAAGAGAGCATCCAATTAATAATAAAGCTAAGGGAATTGGATTTATTATCGTTAGGAGAACCTGGTAAAAATTACCAAGATCTAAACTAAAGTCGGTATTGTAGGCCCAAAGTGTTTTGAGCCAATAAATGAAAACAAGGATAATAATGAATCCCAGTCGCGTGCTTATAAAATTTGATAAAAGTGTTTTAAATTTATTCACAGTAAGAACTTCCTCGTTTATTTTCCACGATTTAAATTTTCAGTAGAATAATGTAATAAAGCATAGCTATGCTAGCTAAAATTTTTCTTAAACCTTATGGTTTACGTACCAAACAATATAGTACACTAGTAGGCTTAAGATATGCTTAACTTAAAAATTTAAATAGTCATTTTTTACTAAGCATGAAATCTCAAATTAAATTATAACAAAAAATAGAGTCTTATGCTCATCCTAAGTTCAAATTTAGTATGAATTTTAGTGATAATTTGTTATAATATAGATTATGAATAAACTCTATATTAATTCTTTTGTTGAAAAGAAGTTAGCAACAGGAGTGCAATTGCTAGATGAAAAAGATTTTTCATCTATAAATGGACGGGATCAATTGGTAACTTTATATAGTAAGTCGAATCGTAAAATTGGTATTGCCTACCTATCCAAGCAAAATAAAGGTATTGGATGGTTTTTAGGTAAGGGTCTAGATCAGTTAAGTTCGACTTATTTTGAACAACTGCTAAAAAATGCCAAAGAAAAAAGATCAAACTATTACAAAACAGATGAAACGACAGCCTATCGTGTTTTTAATCAAGAAGGAGATCAATTTGGTGGTCTAACTATCGATATTTATGCTGACTATGCTCTTTTTTCTTGGTATAATTTATTTGTTTATCAGCATAAGGATTTGATAATAACAGCTTTTCAGAAAATTTTTCCTGAAATTCGTGGTACCTATGAAAAAATTCGTTTTAAAGGATTGGATTATGAATCGAATCATTTATATGGTGAGTTAGCTCCAGATACTTTTATCATTAAGGAGAACTCTATTAATTACGAGATTTTTCTTAATGATGGATTAATGACTGGTATTTTTCTAGATCAGCATGCTGTTAGATTAGGTTTAGCAACAGGACAAGCAACTGGCAAGTCTGTCTTAAATTTGTTTTCTTATACTGCTGCCTTTTCTGTAGCAGCAGCAGTTGGTGGAGCTAAAGAAACAACTTCCGTTGATTTGGCTAAACGCTCTAGAGAATTGTCATTAGCTCACTTTAATGCGAATGCTATTAGCACTGAAAACCATCATTTTCTTGTGATGGATGTTTTTGATTATTTTAGATATGCTAAGCGAAAAGGCTTAAATTTTGATATAATAGTGATTGACCCACCAAGTTTTGCTAGAAATAAGAAACAGACTTTTTCAGTTGCAAAAGATTATCATAAGTTAATTGCAGGAGCTTTAGAAGTATTAAATCCTAAGGGTCAGATTATTGCATCGACAAATGCATCTAATCTGAGTGTAGAGCAATTCAAAAAACAGATACTTAAAGGATTTGGAAATAGAAAGCCATTAACAATGAGCTTACAACAACTTCCTAAAGATTTTACAGTTAATCAATCAGATGAAAGAAGTAATTATTTAAAGGTATTTACAATAAAGGTACGAGAATGAAAATAGTAGCTCCAATAATGCCAAGTAGTTTTGAAGAGGCGCGTGAAATAGATGTCTCTAAGTTTGATGGTGCAGATTTAATTGAATGGCGCGCAGATTTTCTTCCTAAAGAGGAAATTATGACCGTCGCGCCTGCTATTTTTGAAAAATTTTCTGGTCGAGAAATTATTTTTACTTTACGGACGAGTCGTGAAGGCGGCAAGATTGATCTTGAAAATCAAGATTACATTGATTTAATTAAAGAAATTAATGCGATCTATAATCCAGATTTTATTGATTTTGAGTATTTTTCACATAAGGAAGTTTTTAACCAATTACTTGATTTCCCAAATTTGGTATTATCCTATCATAATTTTGAGGAAACACCAGAAAATTTAATGGAATCTTTTTCAGAAATGACAAAATTAGCACCACGTGTTGTGAAGATTGCTGTTATGCCCAAAAGTGAACAAGATGTTCTGGACTTAATGAACTATACTAGAGGATTTAAAGCATTAAATCCTGAGCAAACTTTTGCAACAATGTCTATGGGGAAATTAGGAAGACTTTCTCGTTTGGCTGGTGATGTTATTGGATCATCTTGGACATTTGTTTCAATGGATCAGCTAAGTGCACCAGGTCAGGTTTCTTTATCAGATATGAAAAAAGTAAGAAGTATTTTAGAAGCCGATAATTAAGTGAATCAAGAGCGTTATTCTAGTTATTAAACTAAAATAATGCTTTTTTAGTGAAAGGAGGAGTATGCGATACTTAACAGCAGGAGAATCTCATGGCAGCCAATTAACTGCAATACTTGAGGGGGTGCCCTCAGGTTTAACACTCAGTGAAGGGATGATTAATCAGGAGTTAAAAAGAAGACAAGGTGGTTATGGACGTGGCGCAAGAATGTCTATTGAAAATGATCACGTCATTATATCTTCAGGTGTTAGGCATGGACGGACTACAGGTGCTCCTATAACCTTAACGGTTCAGAATAAAGACCATCAAAAGTGGCTTGATATCATGGCAATAACTGAGGTTGATGACAAGATCAAGTTGAAACGCCGAGTCAAGCATCCAAGACCAGGACATGCTGACCTAGTAGGTGGGATTAAATATGGCTTTGCAGATTTAAGGGATGCATTGGAGAGGTCATCAGCTCGTGAAACGACGATGCGAGTTGCAGTGGGAGCTATCGCAAAACAAATTCTAACAGAGTTAGATATTGCTCTTATGAATCACATTCTTGTTTTTGGAGGTAAAAAGATTGATATTCCCTCATCACTTACTTTTTGTGATTTGCAACAGGCTGCTAGAGAATCTGACTTGTCTATTGTCAATAAAGAACAAGAAGATGAGATTAGAGTCTATATTGATCAGGTCAAGAAAGAGGGCAATACAATTGGTGGTGTTGTTGAGACGATTGTTACGGGGATTCCTGCAGGATTAGGATCATATGTCCAATGGGATAAAAAGTTAGATGGGAAATTAGCTCAGGCTGTTTTATCAATTAACGCCTTTAAAGGGGTGGAATTTGGTCTGGGGTTCGATATGGCTAATCTAAAAGGTTCTGAGGTTATGGACCCAATTCAATGGTCTAAAGAAACAGGCTATCGTCGTCAGTCAAATCATTTAGGCGGTTTTGAAGGAGGGATAACAAATGGAGAAGACCTCATCATAAAGGGTGTTATGAAGCCTATACCGACTTTATACAAGCCTTAATGTCTGTAGATATTGATAGCCATGAGCCATATAAAGCAACTGTAGAACGATCTGATCCGACAGCATTACCAGCTGCAGGTGTTGTAATGGAACATGTTGTTGCCACGGTCTTAGCCACTGAAATATTAGAACACTTTACTTCTGATACCATGGACCAATTGAAAGTAGCTTTCAATGACTATAAAGATTATGTTGACAGTTATTAAAAGACAAAGGTATCATAGATATGATATGATTAAGACAATATAACTAAAAGGAGAATACGAATGTCACAAGAAATATATGACTATGCTAATAAAATTGAAAGAGCTTTAAGAGCACTTCCTGAGTATAAAAAAGTAGAATCAGCAAAAGATGCTATCAAAGGAGACAGCGATGCGAATAGCCTTTTTGATGACTTTATTCAAATGCAAGAAAAAATTCAATCAATGATGCAATCAGGTCAAATGCCGAGTCCTGAAGAACAGACTGCTATTCAAGAATTAAGCCAAAAAATAGAAGCAAATAACTTATTAAAAGCTTATTTTGATGCCCAACAAGCATTGTCTGTTTATGTGACTGATTTAGAACGTATTATTTTCACACCACTTAAAGATTTACTTTAAGCTAATCTGCTCAAAAAACTTAGAATCTCTAATGATTCTAAGTTTTTTTCTGCAATTTTATTTGTTGAGGCGAATTTTGAAATATGTTACATTATTATCAGAAAGTAATTAGGTATGTATTATGAAAACATATGATTATATTGTTATTGGTGGTGGCAGTGCTGGAATTGCGTCAGCAAATAGAGCGGCCAGTCACGGTACTAAAGTGTTATTGATTGAGGCTTCAGAGATTGGTGGTACTTGTGTTAATCTTGGCTGTGTTCCTAAAAAAGTGATGTGGTATGGCGCACAAGTCGCAGATACCATTCAAACCTATGCCCTTGATTATGGGTTCACATTATCATCTATTGACTTTGATTTTGCAACTTTAAAAGCTAATAGGCAAGCCTATATTGAGCGTATACATCAATCTTATCAAAGAGGTTTTAAAGCAACAGGTGTTGAACAAATCTATGCTTACGCAAACTTCATTGATGCCCATACCATTCAAGCAGGTGGGGAAACCTATACAGCACCTCACATTCTGATTGCGACGGGTGGTCATCCAATTATTCCTAAAGATATTCCAGGAGCTGAATTAGGGATAACTTCTGATGGCTTCTTTGCCTTAGATAGGATTCCTAAACGAACTGCCATTATTGGTGCTGGCTATATTGCTGTGGAAATTGCTGGCGTTCTGAATGCACTTGGTTCTGAAACACACTTACTTGTTCGTCATGATCGTCCACTAAGGACCTTTGATAAAGATATTGTTTCTAGTTTGGTGGAAGAAATGGCAGAGTCTGGTATAGAACTTCATCGGGAAACAGAGGTAGCAAGCTTATATAAAAACGATGACAAGTCGATTTTATTGACGAAGAAAGATGGTAGTCAATTAGTCGTTGATCAAGTTATCTGGGCAATTGGTCGCAAACCTAATACAAGTGGATTTGGTTTAGAAAATACGGGCGTAGCATTAAATGATAAAGGCTTTATCAAAACGGATGCCTATGAAAACACTTCAGTTGACGGTGTTTATGCTGTAGGGGATATCAATGGTAAATTAGCCTTAACGCCAGTTGCAGTTGCCGCTGGACGACGCTTATCAGAAAGACTCTTTAATGGTAAGGCTGACGAAAAATTAGATTATTCGACGGTTCCAACAGTTATTTTCAGCCACCCTGCAATGGGCTCAGTTGGTTTGACAGAAGATGAAGCTAAAGATACCTTTGGACAAGAAAACATTAAGGTTTATCAGTCTAGTTTTACTTCTATGTATACAGCTGTCACTGACCATCGTCAAATTTGCAAGATGAAATTAGTGACCCAAGGGGAAGATGAAAAAATAGTTGGACTTCATGGTATAGGTTACGGCGTTGATGAAATGATTCAAGGGTTTGCTGTTGCTATCAAAATGGGCGCGACCAAAGCTGACTTTGACAATACAGTAGCCATTCATCCAACAGGTTCAGAAGAATTTGTCACGATGAGATAGAAAAAAGCCGGTCAAGATTGATCGGCTTTTAAGGTGTTTGTTTGTAACCAATAGTTGCGGACTTGAGAAATAAAATAGAGTGAGCCTGTAACGACGTAGAGATCGCTAGTGGATTGACTAGCAGTCAACCAAGTTCTAAAATCAGCCACCCGTAAGTATTTTTCAGGATAGCTTTCTAATTGCTCAGCTTCAGGAAAATCAAAATGGGTAACAGAAATCTCAAAATCAGCCAAGATATCGAGTAATTCAACTAACGGTTTGCGATGCAGACCAGCAAAAAGAATATGAATTTTTCGGTGACTAAAATTAGTTACAAGTAATTCTTTTAATTTTAAGATAGAGTCTTGATTATGCGCTCCATCTAAAATGAGATTGTCCGTCAAAAATTCTGTTCGCCCTGGCCATTTTACCTGAGCTAAGGTTTGAGGAATCATGTCAGACTGTATCTTAGGGAATTCTTTTTGTAATAGCAGAGCTGTCATGATTGCTAAACTTGCATTGTCCTGTTGGTGCTGACCAAGCAGTTGAAGAGAAAGGCCCTTTATAGATTGATTATGCCAGTGAAAATCAAAGTGATTGTTGTAAGAATCAATGGAGAAGGCTTTGCCTAAGGCATAAAGTTTACTTCGGTGATTAGTGACTTCTTGTTCAAAAATTTGGCTTGCGCTAGCATCCAATCTGCCCAAAATCACATACTCATGACCTTTTATCACACCAGCCTTATGCTGTGCGATACTTTTTATTGTCTGACCAAGTTTTTCTTGGTGGTCAAGACTTATTGAGGGACACACAACAGCTAGGGCTTGAAAGACATTAGTGGCATCACTTTTTCCCCCAATTCCTGCTTCAATGATGGCAAGATCAACAGGGGCTATATTAGCAAAATAAATGAACATCAAAAGCGTAACAACTTCAAATTCTGTCGGGCGGTTCCACTGTGTCTTTAGAGGGAGTTCTTGAATGAGAGGTTTTAAGAGTTGAACAGCTTGAATTAAAGCTTTATCAGGAATGTCATGACTGTCAATGGCGATGCGTTCGTTGAATCGCGTAATAAAGGGTGAGGTGAAACTTCCTGTTTTATAGCCGGCTTGAGAAAAGAGACTTCTCAGATAAGCAGTAACGGAGCCTTTTCCATTAGTTCCAACAACATGGATAGCAGGAAATTTTGTTTGCGGGTTACCTAGCTCTTGCAAGAGCCAATGCATTAAGTCTAAGTCAACCTTGCGACCATTGGCTTTAAAACTATGAATCCAATTGATTGCTTCTTGAATGGTCATCAGCAGCCTCCTTTTATTACAAAATTGACAAAAGTCAAGTCTGAGCAGCTACTCAGACTTGGTGATTATTGTGAGCTGGTACTTGTATTAGTTTCACTTGGAACCGTTGCTTGACTAGACGGAGAGGATTGGTGATTGTCAGAATTACCAGTTGTTGTAGTATTAGATTGGTTTGTTTCAATTGAACTACTTGGGAGAGTTGGACTTGGATTATTAGGTTGTTCAGTAGTACTAGATTGTTTACTGGTTTCTTTCTCAATTATTTTAACAATTGTTGAGCTAGAATCTTGTGAATTTTTATCTTTTGAGTTGGCATCTTGAGGATGTAAGGTTCTTGTAATCGTAATAGTAGCAACAATTATTGATAAAATCCCCCCAACTAGTGCAATCGTTTTTTGAAGAGCAGACAAACCAGTAGCGATATGTTTGGTAGGGACAGATTTTTTATTGGGATTTTTATTTTTGCGAGAATAATTTGATGACATCATAACTCCTTATATTTAATAAATTTTAGTTTCTAACAAGTCAAGTAACTTTAAAATTAAAAAGTTCACTTAATAGTATAAGCTTCAAAAAATACTACGTCAACCATTTACAGTGATGTGAGTCACTTAAAATATGGAGTAAATTTTTCTTTAATTGGCTGGTTCTGTTATTTAGCGTATTTTGTGTTAAAATAGAGACATTGATTATTTTAGGAAGTGACGCATGATATATTTTGATAATGCTGCAACGACAATGCCTGATCCTCAAGCTCTAAGAACTTATCAGGAAGTTGCAAGTAAAATTTATGGTAATCCCTCTAGTCTACACCAGCTTGGTACAAATGCTAGTCGTATTTTACAAGCCTCGCGTAAACAAATTGCGGATTTATTAGCTTGTAGTGAACAAGAGATTGTATTTACCTCGGGCGGAACGGAGAGTGATAATTGGGCATTAAAAGGCTTGGCTTTTGAAAAAGCTAACTTTGGCAAGCACATTATTATTTCAGCTATTGAGCATCCCGCTGTTAGTGAAAGTGCAAAATGGCTAGAAGAACAAGGCTTCTCTATTTCACGTGTACCTGTAACTAAAGAGGGGATTGTTGACGTCAATCAGTTAGCATCTTTAATTCGCAAAGATACCATTTTAGTATCCATTATGGCTGTGAATAATGAAATTGGTTCTATTCAACCTATCAAAGCTATTTCAGAACTATTAGCTGATAAGCCAGGCATTGCCTTTCACGTCGATGCTGTTCAGGCAATTGGTAAGCTACCAACAAGAGTTCCTGACTGACCGTGTCGATTTTGCCTCTTTTTCTGGGCATAAGTTTCATGCAGTTCGTGGTGTAGGGTTTCTTTATATCAAATCTGGAAAAAGACTTAGTCCATTATTAAATGGTGGCGGTCAGGAAAAAGGGCTACGGTCAACAACTGAAAATCTTCCTGCGATTGCCAGTATGGCCAAGGCGCTCCGTCTTGTAAAAGAGCATGAAGAAGTGACTATTAAGAAAATTTCAGTCATGAAAAAGGTCTTATTTGAGGCTATTTCGGACTATGAAGATGTTACTATGTTTTCAGGTATTGATGAATTCGTACCAAATATTCTTACTTTTGGAATAAAAGGTGTCCGTGGAGAAGTTTTAGTCCATGCATTTGAGAATCATGATATTTACATTTCGACAACTAGTGCCTGCTCTTCAAAGGCTGGAAAACCAGCGGGGACTTTAATTGCTATGGGAGTTCCGTTACAGTCTGCTCAGACTGCAGTTCGCATCAGTTTAGATGATGATAATGATATGGGGCAGGTTGAACAATTTTTAACTATCTTTAAACAGATTTATGATAAAACACAGAAAGTTAGATAATATGCAATACTCAGAAATTATGGTTAGACATGGCGAATTGTCAACCAAAGGAAAAAATCGCATGCGCTTTATTAACAAATTAAAGCGTAATATTCAGGATGTTCTTTCCATCTATCCAGAAATTAAGGTTCATTCTGATAGAGATAGAACACACGTCTTTTTAAATGGAACAGCATATGAGCCGGTAATTGAAGCATTAAAGCATGTTTTTGGAATTCAAGCACTTTCTCCTGTCTACAAAGTGGAAAAGAGTGTGCCAGTACTCATTGAATCCGTTCAGCAAATTATGACAGGTCTTTATTTTGAGGGCATGACCTTCAAAATTTCTGGTAAGCGCAGCGATCACAATTTTGAATTAGACAGTACTGAATTAAATCGAACTTTAGGTGGTGCTGTTTTTGAGGTTTTACCAAATATTCAAGCGCAAATGAAAAAACCAGATGTTAATTTGAAAGTTGAGATTCGTGATGAAGCAGCTTATATTTCATATGAAGACATTAAAGGTGCTGGTGGCCTTCCAGTAGGTACATCAGGAAAAGGGATGCTGATGCTTTCTGGAGGTATTGATTCCCCAGTTGCTGGCTACTTAGCATTGAAACGTGGTGTCGAAATTGAGGCAGTTCACTTTGCTAGTCCGCCTTATACAAGTCCTGGTGCTTTGAAAAAAGCACAAGAGTTAACACGTCGCCTAGTGAGATTTGGTGGCAATATTCAATTTATTGAAGTGCCGTTCACAGAAATCCAAGAGGAAATTAAAGATAAAGCTCCAGAAGCTTACCTGATGACCTTAACGCGTCGTTTTATGATGCGGATTACAGATGCCATCCGTGCCAGTCGTAGTGGCTTAGTTATTATTAATGGTGAAAGCCTTGGACAAGTTGCAAGTCAGACCTTGGAAAGCATGCAAGCCATTAATGCTGTAACATCAACTCCAGTCATTAGACCAGTTGTTACAATGGATAAATTAGAAATTATTGATATTGCACAAGCCATTGATACCTTTGATATTTCAATTCAACCATTTGAAGATTGTTGTACAATTTTTGCGCCAGATCGTCCTAAAACTAACCCTAAGTTAAAAAATGTTGAAAAGTATGAAGAACGTTTTGATATTGAAGGATTAGTTGCGCGTGCAGTAGCCGGCATTAGAGTTACTGAAATTGGACCAGAGCAAACAAGTGATGAAATGTCTGATTTGATTGATGTTCTTTTATAACATGAAAAAGTAATCTTTTTTACGAAAGGATTGCTTTTCTTCTATCTATGAAAGGGATTTCGAATATGATATACTATTGGGGTAAAGAGGTGGTGATGTAATGGATCAAAACAAGCTGATACGTAAACTTATTTATTATGTTTTAGTAGTAATTGTGTCGATATTAATTTTTGGTTTAATTTACGATTTTTTGAGTTTTAGGAAACATGATACACAGTCCTCAACTAAAGAATCTAAGACAAAAACAGCCCAAATTGTTGCAAATGGAGATATCCTTATCCACGATGGCTTATATATGAGTGCTGAAACACAAGCTGGTCATTATGATTTCAATCCTTATTTTGAATTTGTCAAAGAGCGTATTAGCCGTGCAGATTTAGCTATCGGTGATTACGAAGGAACAATTAGTCCGGACTATCCACTTGCCGGCTATCCTTTATTTAATGCGCCAAGAGAAATCGCTAGTGCAATAAAGGAAACTGGCTATGACGTTGTTGATTTAGCACATAACCATATTTTAGACTCTGGCTTAGCCGGTGCAATTAATACAAAAAACACATTTAAAAAACTTGGCATTGATAGTATCGGGATATACAGCAAGGACCGATCAAAGGAAAATTTTCTGATCAAAAATGTGAATGGCATCAAAATAGCTATTTTAGGTTATTCGTACGGTTATAATGGGATGGAAGCCAACTTAACAAAAACAGAGTATGACAAACATATGTCTGATTTTGATGAAAAGAAAATAAAAGCTGACATTCAAAAGGCTGAAAAGATAGCAGATATTACAATAGTCATGCCACAAGATGGTGTTGAATATGCATTACAGCCAACCGATAAACAAAAAGAACTGTATCAAAATATGGTGACATGGGGGGCGGATATTATTTTTGGAGGACACCCACATGTCGTAGAACCTGCTCAAGTTATCAAAAAAGGTAAAGATAAAAAGTTTATTATATATTCTATGGGTAATTTTATATCCAATCAGCGTTTAGAAACTGTAGATGACATATGGACTGAACGTGGTCTTTTAATGGATGTTACAATTAGTAAAACTGGAAAGAAAACAACAATAAAAACCGTTAAAGCTCATCCGACAATGGTAATTGCAAAAGAACGAGGTGTTGTTGGTAAAGACGGATATGAGTTATATAATTATCGAACCTTAGTTTTAGAGGATTTTATTAAGGGAGGAAAATATCGGAAAAAAATTGATAAGGTGACACAAGAAAAAGTAGACGTTGCTTATAAAGAAATGGTTGATCATGTTAATTTGAAATGGTAAATTATTTAATAAAAAAATCTCAAAATACTTGCTAAATAATAATGGTATTGCTATAATAGTAATGTTGACTAAGTGCACATCCTGTGCAACCGCACGAAAATCGTATATAAGTAGATAACTATCTCACGATAACTGGCGAGTCTTCACAGAGGGAAACCTCACAACAAATTTATAGGAGGTGCATCATGAGCACATACGCAATCATCAAAACTGGTGGAAAACAAGTTAAAGTTGAAGTAGGTCAAGCTATCTATGTTGAGAAAATCAACGCTGAAGCTGGAGCAGAAGTAACATTTAACGAAGTTGTTCTTGTCGGTGGTGACAAAACTGTAGTTGGTACTCCAGTTGTTGAAGGAGCTACTGTAGTTGGAACTGTTGAAAAACAAGGAAAACAAAAGAAAGTTGTAACTTTCAAGTATAAACCTAAAAAAGGTAGCCACCGTAAACAAGGTCATCGTCAACCTTACACTAAAGTTGTCATCAACGCAATCAACGCTTAATTTTATGTCATGATAAAAGCAATTTTTACTCGTCAAAAGGATGGTTCATTGAGCAGTGCAACACTGACAGGCCACGCTGGCAGTGGTGAATTTGGCTTTGATATCGTTTGCGCTTCGGTTAGTACACTTGCAATTAACTTTATTAATTCGCTGGAGGTTCTTGCTGATATTCAAGCAGATATAAAAATGAATAACGTTGAAGGTGGATATATGAAAATTTCTATTCCACATGACAATCAGGAGAAAGTTCAACTGTTATTTGAATCTTTTCTTCTGGGAATGACTACCTTGTCTGAAGACTCTTCTGAGTTTGTGAAGACAAAAGTCATCTAAATTTATATAAGAGAGGAAACAACATTATGTTAAAAATGAATCTTGCTAACTTGCAACTTTTCGCCCACAAAAAAGGTGGAGGTTCTACATCAAATGGTCGTGACTCACAAGCAAAACGTCTTGGAGCTAAAGCTGCTGATGGTCAAACTGTATCAGGTGGATCAATTCTTTTCCGTCAACGCGGAACTCATATCTACCCAGGTGTGAACGTTGGTCGTGGTGGAGACGATACACTTTTTGCAAAAGTTGAAGGTGTTGTACGTTTTGAACGTAAAGGTCGTGACAAACGTCAAGTATCTGTATACCCAGTTGCTAAATAATGCATACTAAATAGAAAAGTCTTCTGTCTAACAGAGGCTTTTTTCTTTAGTAATCTAATGTGTCTGTGATAGTGAAAATGGTGACTAATAAAGAGATTGCTAACGTTAATAATGATATCATCTACTAAAGCGTTAGTTATTTAGTCAAAACAAAAAGTCTCTAATATCATGTTTACGCTAGTAAGACTAATGACCCTTTTTTTGATATAATAGGGTAATTAGATAAAGGAACAGTATAAATGAACATTCAACAATTACGTTATGTAGTAGCTATAGCAAATAACGGAACTTTTCGTGAAGCTGCTAATAAATTATATGTTAGTCAACCCAGTTTATCTGTCTCTATTCGAGATCTAGAAGAAGAACTGGGGTTTCAAATCTTTACAAGAACGAGTACTGGTACGGTTTTAACAAGTCAAGGATTGATGTTTTACGAAAAAGCGTTAGAAGTTGTCAAATCTTTTGATAGCTTTGAAAAACAATTTTCACAGTCTGATTTGGATCAAAATGAATTTTCTGTAGCTAGTCAGCATTATGATTTTCTAGCACCATTAATGACAACTTTTGCAACTGAAGCTAAAGACCATAAAGTATTACGGATTTTCGAGACAACGACAATTAAAATTCTAGATGAGGTTGCTCAAGGGGATAGTGAAATAGGAATTATTTATTTGAATGCTCAGAATCGTAAGGGACTATTTCAACGAATGGAAAAGCTGAGCTTAGAATACGTCAATATCATTCCATTTCAAACTCATATTTATATCAGAAAAGACCATCCTTTGGCAGGCTTTGCTAATTTAAAGTTAGAAGATTTAAATGGCTTTCCAGTTGTCAAATTTACCCAAGAAAAAGATGACTATTTGTACTATTCTGAGAATTTTGTTAATGCTAATCAAACAAATTTGATTTATAATGTTACAGACAGAGCTACATTAAATGGCATTTTAGAACGCACAGATGCATTTGCGACTGGTTCTGGATTTTTAGATCAAAGTAGTGTGAATGGGATCAAGGTCATTCCTTTGGTTAATCATATTGAAAATGAAATGATTTATATCAAACGCAAAGATAAGAATCTTTCTTCTACAGCATTACGTTTTGTTGGGTTATTACAAGACTATTTTAAACAAGAAAAAGAAAGTTAAGGAAATGAAGTGGTTCAAATTAATTGTAGGCAGTCTAGTCCTCATCCTACTGGATCAACTAAGTAAGTGGTGGATTGTCGAACATATTCCTCTTGGAGAAATAAAGGCACTAATTCCAGGAGTGATTAGTCTTACCTATTTACAAAATAGAGGTGCAGCTTTTTCAATACTTCAAGAGCAACATTGGTTTTTTATTCTTATGACTCTCCTTGTTGTTGGAGGTATTTTGTTCTATTACCATAAACAGTCCCAAATGATAGCAGTAAAACAAGTAGCATTAGTTTTAATTTTGTCTGGCGCACTTGGAAATTTTATTGACCGAATAAGACTTGGTTATGTTGTTGATATGATTCATACAGACTTTATGAATTTTGCTATTTTTAATGTTGCGGATTCCTATCTTTCAATAGGAGTTGTTCTACTCATGCTCATTCTATGGAAGGAAGATAAATGGAATTAATAATATCAAAAGCAGGCAGTCGTCTAGATAAGGCAATTGCAGATTTAACGGAACTATCACGTGGTCAGGCCAATGAAGCTATAAAAGAAGGTAATATTTTAGTTAATGGCCAAGCTGCTAAAGCTAAGTACGCTGTCAAAATAGGTGACGTCATTACTTATGAGATTCCAGAAGAAGAGGTTCTGGATTACCAAGCCGAGGATATTCCTCTAGAAGTCGTATATGAAGACGAAGATTTGGCAATAATTAATAAACCACAAGGAATGGTCGTCCACCCTTCGGCTGGTCACAGTTCTGGAACAATGGTTAATGCTTTGTTGTATCAAATCAAAGATTTATCGGGGATTAATGGCGTTGTCCGACCAGGGATTGTCCATCGTATTGACAAAGATACTTCAGGTTTATTGATGGTAGCAAAAAATGATGCTGCGCATCAGGCTTTGGCTGATGAATTGAAAGCAAAAAAATCTCTCAGAAAATATTTGGCTATTGTGCACGGCAATTTACCAAATGATCGTGGTGTCATTGAAGCGCCAATTGGTCGAAGTGAAAAAGATCGTAAAAAGCAAGCCGTAATCGCTAAAGGGAAAGAGGCAGTTACCAGATTTCAAGTTGTTGAGCGATTTGGTGACTATACCTTAGTTGAATTGACTTTGGAGACTGGTCGAACACACCAAATTAGGGTTCATATGGCTTATATCGGACATCCTGTTGCAGGAGATCCCTTATATGGGCCACGAAAAACGTTAACTGGAAATGGGCAATTTTTACATGCTCAAACTTTAGGGTTAACGCATCCTAGCACAGGTGAAGTAATGACATTTTCGGCTCAACCTCCAAAAGTATTTCAAACTGCAATAGAAAAACTGAGGAATCAGAACTAGTTTATCAATTTTAAAAAATTGTAAAATAGTATTGTTTTTCACGAGAGAATTTGCTATACTAGTAAAAATTTAATAATCCTTTAAAACGGTCCCGTGAGGCTGGCAAGGAGAAAAGATCAAGAAAAGTGTACGCCTGTATTGGGGTGTGCCATAATTTTGTAAGTCTCCTTGTATACAAGGAGACTTTTTTTATGACTTTGGAGGTTAACATGAAGCAAAAAGAAATTGTTGATGATGTGACGATGAAACGTGCCATCACACGGATAACTTATGAAATAATCGAGCGCAATAAAAACCTTGATAATATTGTATTAGTTGGTATCAAAACTAGAGGAGTCTATTTAGCAAGACGAATGCAAGAACGTCTCCAGCAATTAGAAGGGCTTGAAATTCCATTAGGAGAGCTTGATATTAAACCATTCAGAGATGATATTAAGGTAGAAGAAGATACGACAGTAATGCCAGTTGACATCACAGGAAAAGATATTATTTTAGTTGATGATGTTCTATATACAGGAAGAACAATACGTGCAGCTATTGATAATTTAGTTAGTCTTGGTCGACCAGGGAGAGTAAGTTTAGCTGTCTTGGTTGATAGAGGGCATCGTGAATTGCCTATTCGTGCTGACTATGTTGGAAAAAATATTCCAACAAGTAGTGTAGAGGATATTGTTGTAGAAGTTGTTGAAGTAGATGGTAACGACAGAGTTAGCATTGTAGATCCTTCATAAGAATAGGGAGAGAAAATGAAAGATATTAGTTATGATGTTGAAGAAGTACCAAAAGCAGGGATCTTGTTTGGGTTATCATTTCAACACTTATTTGCAATGTTTGGAGCAACAGTACTAGTACCAATTTTAGTTGGCATTGATCCTTCTGTTGCTTTATTATCAAGTGGACTTGGAACCTTAGCTCATCTATCAGTTACGAAATTTAAGATTCCTGCCTATATGGGTTCAAGTTTTGCTTATATTGCTGCAATGCAGATGTTGATGAAAACAGATGGGATTGGAGCTGTTGCACAAGGAGCAATCACTGGTGGACTTGTTTACTTTGCAGTCGCCTTAATTGTACGATCAGTTGGTAATGAATGGATTGATAAGATATTACCACCGGTTGTTGTAGGTCCAATTGTTATGGTTATTGGATTAAGTCTAGCTTCAACAGCTGTTAATAGTGTCATGTTAAAAGATGGAAAATATAGCATACTCTATTTACTGATTGGTATGGTAACCTTATTAGCAGTTATTTTCTTTAATATCTATGGTAAAGGTTTAGTGGCGATTATCCCAATCTTGTTAGGGCTACTAGTTGGTTATATTTTTGCAATAGTAGTTGGCCTGGTTACAGGTCAAGAAATCATTAGCTTTACTGCAGTTTCACAAGCCAAATGGCTTAGCATTCCATCGGTTTCACTTCCCTTCTTAAGTTATGGTTTCAAATTCTATCCAAGTGCTATATTAACAATGGCACCGATTGCTTTTGTAACAATGACAGAGCATTTTGGTCATGTCATGGTCTTGAATAGCTTAACAAATCGAGACTACTTTAAAGATCCAGGTCTAGATAAAACTCTTACAGGTGATGGCTTTGCTCAAATTATTGCAGGTTTCTTAGGTGCCCCTCCAGTAACATCATATGGTGAAAACATTGGTGTCATGGCCCTCAATAAAATTTTCTCAGTTTATGTTATCGCTGGTGCAGCGGTCATTGCTGCGCTACTTAGCTTTGTTGGTAAAATTTCTGCCCTCATTCAATCAATTCCTTCACCAGTAATTGGTGGGATATCCGTTGCTCTCTTTGGAGTTATTGCATCAAGTGGTTTAAAAATTCTAATTGAATCAAAAGTTGATATGGATAATAAAAAAAATCTTTTGATTGCAAGTGTTATCTTGGTATCTGGGATTGGTGGATTGATGCTTCAAGTACAAGGCTTACAAATTTCAGGAGTGGCCTTCTCAACTTTGCTTGGAATTATATTGTACAGAGTATTACCAGAAAAATAATCATCTAAAAATAGTCGCAACATAGTTTATTAAAGGGGGAAATCATGTCAGTAATCAATAATCAAATAGCACTTAACCATTTAGTTTCAATGGAATTACTCACTAATGATGAGGTCTTAGGTTTAATTACCCGTGGCTATCAGTATAAACTAGGTAAGGTTGAATTCAAAGATAATAGTCATCTCTTTGCGACAAATTTATTCTTTGAAAATTCTACCAGAACACATAAATCATTTGAGGTTGCGGAACGAAAAATGGGGCTCCCAGTAGTCGATTTTAACGTAGATACTAGTTCCGTTAATAAAGGTGAGACACTTTATGATACGGTTTTGACCATGAGTGCTTTGGGAGTTGATATTTGTGTCATCAGACACCCTGAAGTTGATTACTATAAAAAATTAATTGAGAGCCCAACGATCAGTACCTCAATTATTAATGGTGGCGATGGTTCTGGCCAACACCCTAGTCAGTGCTTACTTGATTTAATGACAATTTATGAAGAATTTGGGCGTTTCGATGGTCTTAAAGTGGCTATCGCAGGTGACTTGACACATTCTCGCGTGGCAAAATCAAATATGCAAATTCTGCAAAGGCTTGGCGCTCACGTTTACTTCTGTGGGCCAGAAAAGTGGTATTCCAGTGAATTTGAAGCCTATGGGACTTATAAAGACATAGATGAGATTATTGAAGACTTAGATGTTTTAATGTTACTTCGTGTACAACACGAACGCCATGATGGTACGGCTGGATTTTCCAAGAAAGAATATCATGAAAAATTTGGTTTGACAGAAGGCCGCTATGAGCGATTAAAAAATCAAGCAATTATTATGCATCCGGCTCCGGTTAATAGAGAAGTTGAAATTGCGGATAGTTTAGTTGAAGCTCCTAAAGCAAGAATAGTTGCTCAAATGGAAAACGGTGTTTATGTCAGAATGGCTATAATAGAAGCTATTTTGAATGGAAGAAATAACGCGTAATTAACATAGGAGGGCCTAATGACAAAAAGACTATTACTCTTAGAAGATGGAACTATTTTTGAAGGTTCTGCTATTGGCGCAGATATTGATGTGACTGGTGAAATAGTATTTAATACAGGAATGACAGGTTATCAAGAGTCAATTACTGACCAATCTTATAACGGGCAACTCTTGACCTTTACTTACCCTTTAATAGGTAATTATGGGGTAAACAGAGATGATTACGAAAGTATTGTTCCGACATGCAAGGGTGTCATTGTTTCTGAGATTAGTCGATGTGCAAGTAATTGGCGACAACAAATGACATTAGATGAATTTTTAAAAGCTAAAGGTATTCCCGGTATTGCTGGCATTGATACCCGTGCCCTGACTAAAATAATTCGTCGTTTCGGAACGATGAAAGCTACTTTAGCTGATGAGGGAGATTCACTTGACCATCTAAAAGATCAGTTAAAGGCAACAGTTTTACCTACAAATAATATTGAACAAGTTTCGACTAAGTCAGCTTATCTATCCTCTGGAATTGGAAGAAATATTGTTCTTGTCGATTTTGGATTGAAGCACTCGATTTTAAGAGAATTTGCTAAAAGACAATGTCATGTAACAGTAGTACCATTTGATGTAACAGCCGAAGAAATTTTAGCTTTAAACCCTGATGGGCTTATGTTATCAAATGGACCAGGAAACCCAGAGGATTTGCCTCAGGCACTTGAAATGATTAGAGGTGTTCAGGGAAAAGTTCCAATCTTTGGAATTTGTATGGGACACCAACTGTTTAGTTTAGCAAATGGTGCAAGAACCTATAAAATGACTTTTGGTCATCGTGGATTTAACCATGCCGTACGAGAAATAGCTACAGGACGAATTGATTTTACAAGTCAAAATCATGGTTATGCTGTTGAAAGAGATAGTTTACCAGAAGAGTTAATGATAACGCACGAAGAGATTAATGATGGCTCCCTTGAAGGTGTAAAACATCGTTATTATCCAGCCTTCTCAGTGCAATTTCATCCAGATGCAGCCCCAGGGCCGCATGATGCTTCCTACTTATTTGATACATTTTTAGAAATGATTGATGCTTTTCAGTTAGAAAAAAGCTAACTAATATTTAATTCTATCCAGAGAGATAGGAAATAGAAAGGAGTAGGAGAGGGGATTTCTGATTGTGGAGACTACTTTAGATGTCAAAAAATCATTATATGAGTTATTAATAGAAGAAAGTTAGAGAGTGAGACAAAAGTCAGTAATTCCGTAGAAATTTGATTTTGTCGTCCCACCTCCGCAAAGTTGAGTAGGGCTATAGCAGTTGATTTTCAACGTATTAGAGCCCACTCAACCACTGCGTTACATACATAAATCTATATAAAGATTAGAGTCTGAGAATATTTTATCCAGCCTCTTATTTTAAGAAATGCTTCTATTTCCCCTCTCTATCTAAAATATGCCAAAACGTACTGATATTAACAAAATTATGGTGATTGGTTCAGGTCCAATTATCATTGGTCAAGCAGCAGAATTTGATTATGCGGGAACTCAAGCTTGCTTAGCTTTGAGAGAAGAAGGTTACCAAGTTATTTTAGTAAACTCAAATCCAGCTACAATTATGACTGACAAAGACATAGCTGACAAAGTGTATATCGAACCTATAACACTTGAATTTGTGAGTCGGATTATTCGCAAAGAACGGCCTGATGCCTTATTGCCAACACTAGGTGGGCAAACGGGCCTTAATATGGCCATGGAATTGTCACAATCAGGGATTTTGGATGAATTAGATATTGAATTATTAGGCACCAAATTATCAGCAATCGATCAAGCAGAAGATCGCGATTTATTTAAACAGTTAATGAAGGATTTGGAACAACCTATTCCTGAATCAGAAATAGTTCACACGGTTGAAGAAGCAATTGATTTTGCAAATCAGATTGGCTACCCTATCATTGTCAGACCTGCTTTTACCTTAGGTGGTACAGGTGGAGGGATGTGTTCTAATGAAGAACAATTGCGAGAAGTTGCTGAGAATGGTTTAAAGTTATCACCTGTTACCCAATGTTTAATTGAGCGCTCAATAGCTGGCTATAAAGAAATTGAATACGAAGTCATGCGTGATGCTGCAGATAATGCATTGGTTGTTTGTAATATGGAGAATTTTGATCCTGTGGGTATTCATACAGGCGACTCAATCGTCTTTGCTCCGACACAGACTTTGTCTGATGTGGAACATCAATTGTTGCGTGATGCTAGTCTAAAAATCATACGTGCCTTAAAAATTGAAGGTGGGTGTAATGTTCAATTGGCATTGGATCCACATTCTTATAACTATTATGTGATTGAAGTCAATCCTCGCGTCTCACGTTCGTCAGCATTAGCTTCAAAAGCGACTGGCTATCCAATTGCTAAGTTAGCAGCAAAAATTGCTGTTGGATTAACTCTTGATGAGATGATTAACCCTGTAACAGGGACAACTTATGCTATGTTTGAACCAGCTCTCGACTATGTGGTGGCTAAGATTCCTCGCTTTCCCTTTGATAAATTTGAACATGGCGATCGCCGTCTGGGAACACAGATGAAGGCAACAGGAGAAGTTATGGCAATTGGCCGCAATCTTGAAGAAGCACTCTTAAAAGCCTGTCGCTCACTGGAGATTGGGGTTTATCATAATGCTATGCCTGAATTAAGTCAAGTCAGTGATGAAGTGCTCTATGAAAAAATGGTGAAACCACAAGATGACCGTCTTTTCTATATTTCAGAAGCTATCCGACGAGGGATTTCGATTGAGGAAATTGCAGAGCTTACAAAAATTGACTTGTTCTTCCTAGATAAATTATTACATATCTTTGAAATTGAAACAGACCTAGCAGGTCAAAAAGGGGACCTTAACAGCTTAAAACTAGCCAAGAAATATGGCTTTTCTGATAGAATAATCGCTGATCTGTGGAACGATTCGCCAGAGGCGATTAGAAACTTACGACTGGCTCATCAGATTATACCTGTCTATAAAATGGTTGATACTTGTGCAGCTGAGTTTGCTTCTGAAACACCCTATTTTTACTCTAGTTATGAGTGGGAAAATGAATCCCATAAGTCGGAAAAGGAATCAGTTATTGTGCTTGGTTCGGGACCAATTCGTATTGGTCAAGGTGTTGAATTTGACTATGCGACAGTTCATTCCGTAAAGGCAATTCAAGAAGCGGGTTATGAAGCTATTATTATTAACTCAAATCCGGAAACTGTGTCAACTGATTTTTCGATATCTGATAAATTGTATTTTGAACCATTGACCTTTGAAGATGTTATGCATGTGATTGACCTTGAGAAGCCAAAGGGTGTTTTAGTTCAATTTGGTGGGCAAACGGCTATCAATTTGGCTGCTGATCTTGAACGAGCAGGAGTGACTATTTTAGGAACACAGGTTGACGATCTAGACCGAGCTGAAAATCGTGATTTATTTGAGAAAGTTTTAAGTCAGCTTGGGATTCCACAACCAACTGGGAAAACAGCAACAAATGAAGAAGAAGCTGTGCAAGTTGCAAAAACAATTGGTTTTCCAGTCTTAGTCCGTCCATCATATGTTTTAGGTGGTCGTGCAATGGAGATTGTTGATAATGAAGAAAACCTAAGAAATTATATGAGAACAGCTGTAAAAGCTAGTCCAGAATACCCTGTTTTAATTGACTCTTATATTGTTGGGAAAGAATGTGAAGTTGATGCAATCTCGGATGGAAAAGAAGTTCTACTACCAGGGATTATGGAACATATTGAACGTGCTGGTGTGCATTCAGGTGACTCTATGGCTGTATATCCGCCACAACATTTAAGTCAATCAGTCATTGACAAAATTGTTGATTATACCAAAAAGCTAGCAATCGGACTGAAATGTGTTGGAATGATGAATATTCAATTTGTTATTAAGAAAGAAACCGTGTATGTCATTGAAGTAAATCCTAGAGCCAGTCGAACTGTTCCGTTTTTATCAAAAGTGACAGGTATCCCGATGGCTAAGGTGGCTACTAAATTAATCTTAGGACAAACGTTAAATCAGCTAGGTTATCAAGAGGGATTGTATCCAGAAACGACAACTATTCACATTAAAGCTCCAGTCTTTTCTTTCAATAAATTGGCTAAAGTAGATAGTTTGTTAGGACCAGAAATGAAATCGACAGGAGAAGTCATGGGATCAGACCTAACAATTGAAAAAGCCTTATATAAAGCATTTGAAGCCAGTTATTCTCATATGAAAGATTATGGGACTATCGTCTTTACAATCAGTGATGAAGACAAAAATGAAGCATTACATTTAGCTGAAAAATTTAATAGTCTAGGCTACCACATTTTAGCAACAAGTGGCACTGCGGATTTCTTTTTTAAAGAAGGATTGCATGTTTCAAAAGTAGCCAAAGTAGGTCAGAGTCAAAAAGACATTACTAGTCTAATGAGACAAGGCAAGATTCAATGTGTTATCAATACGGTAGACAAACAAAGTCAAGCTGGCAGGGATGGTCAGATTATTCGAAGTACAGCTATTGAACAAGGTATTCCACTCTTTACTGCATTAGATACAGTCCAAGCAATGCTAAAAGTTTTAGACAGTCGAGGCTTTTCAGCATGTGCCATATGATTGCAAACCCAAAAAACCATTTCTATTTGAGAAATGGTTTTTATTACAGTTTTGTAAGGAATTTAAGCATCAATTTTTATTATAATAAGAGAGTGGGACAGACTCAAGAGTCTTTAATAGCTTGACAGGTTATTGAAATGATTATATACTTGTCTTATGAAAATAATACAAATAGGAGTTTCGTTATGTCTAGATCGAAAAAGACAAAAATGTCTAAAAAATTGCAGGTAATTATTTCAGGCGGAGTAATTGCTATCCTTATTATTACTGGTACTTTCTTATATTTTCAAAGTAAAACTAGTCATGAAAAATTAGCTTATTCTACAGCAAATGTAAAGGAAGGAAGTGTTAATTCATCGACACTGTTGTCTGGAACAGTAAAAGCTGAGTCAGAAGAATATGTTTATTACGACCCTTCAAGAGGGACTACAGCAGAAGTTACTGTTAAAGTGGGTGATAAAGTTACAAAGGGTCAACAACTTGTACAATATAATACAAGTACAACTCAGGCAGCCTATGATACAGCTGTTAGGAATCTAAATAAAGTTGGAAGGCAAATTAATTATTTAAGAACTTATGGTGTTCCTATGGTTCAAGCCGAAACATCCCAAGATTCAAGTTCTGGCGCTGTTCAAGGGAACAGTTCATCGTCTTCATCTAATGCCAGTTACAACCAACAGTTGCAAGATTTAAATGATGCCTACGCAAACGCACAAGCTGAAGTCAATAAAACTCAGGATGCATTAAATCAGACGGTGGTGGTGAGTAGCGTAGATGGTACAGTTGTTGAGGTTGACAATGATATTAATCCTGCATCAAAAGAAAGTCAAACGATTGTTCATGTTGCTTCTGAAGGTCAACTGCAGGTGAAGGGGAGCTTAACTGAATACGATTTGGCAAATATTAAACAAGATCAGGACGTTAAAATAAAATCAAAAGTCTATCCTGAAAAAGAATGGACTGGTAAAATTGCTTATATTTCCAATTATCCTAGTCAATCGAATCAAGGTACATCTGGATCTGGAAAAACTTCAACTTCAAATGCTTCAAATTATGAATTTAAAGCTAATATCACTAGTCCACTTGAAAACTTGAAACAAGGATTTTCAGTGTCAGTAGAAGTGGTCAATAATTCTAAACACTTATTAGTACCTGTCTCAGCAATTGTTAGTGAAGGAAAAAAATCTTATATTTGGCTTTATGATAATACAACATCCAAAGTTAAAAAAAGAGAAGTGACTTTGGGAAATGCTGATGGGAAGCACCAGGAAGTCCTGACTGGTATTAAAGCTGGACAACTAGTTATTACGAATCCAGATAAACAGATAAAAGAAAACCAAAAATTAGACAATGTTGACACTGGTTCAGATAAGGGAGCTGAGGTGACAAAATAGTGACTGAAGAAAAAAACATATTAATTCAGTTGAAGGATATTGTAAAAAGTTATAAAAACGGTGATCAAGAATTGCAGGTTCTTAAAGGGATAAACTTAACAGTATCTGAAGGCGAATTTCTTGCTATAATGGGTCCTTCTGGGTCTGGGAAATCAACTTTGATGAATATTATTGGATTGTTGGATCGACCAACAAAAGGGGATTATCAATTAAATGGAACTGCTGTTGAAAAGTTAAATGATCGTAGGTTAGCTCAGGTTAGAAATGAAGAAATTGGTTTTGTATTTCAACAATTTTTTCTATTATCTAAATTAACAGCCTTACAAAATGTAGAACTTCCTTTAATTTATGCTGGAGTTGGATTATCAAAACGTAAAGAATTAGCAAAGCAATTTTTGGATAAAGTTGAATTATCTAGTCGCATGAAACATTTACCTTCTGAATTATCAGGAGGTCAAAAGCAAAGAGTTGCTATAGCCAGAGCATTAGTAAATAGCCCATCGATTATTTTAGCTGACGAACCAACTGGAGCATTAGATACTAAAACGGGTGAGCAAATTATGACCTTACTAACAGAGTTAAACAAGGAAGGTAAAACCATTATTATGGTTACACATGAACCGGATATAGCTGATTTTGCAACTCGTAAAATTGTTATCAGAGATGGCGAAATCACAGCTGATACTACAGAAAGCGTCCGTATTGAATAGGAGGAACAAATGGAAAACTGGAAATTTGCTCTTAGTTCAATCTGGGGGCACAAACTTAGGTCACTTTTAACAATGCTAGGTATTATTATCGGAGTATCAGCTGTTGTTATTATTATGGGACTTGGAAATGCTATGAAAAAAAGTGTGACCGATTCTTTTTCAAATAAAGAAAAAGAAGTTCAAATTTATTTTAAATCGAATGCTGATGTAGACGATCCTTATGCCGTTTATAATATTAAAGAAAATACTGAAGATGTAAAAACAGAATGGCTAGAGCAAGTTGTGCGAGATGTCGATGGCGTTGATTCATATTATGTTATGAATAATACAACATCTACGATTTCTTATAATAAGAAAAAAATGAAGAATGTCAATATTACTGGTGCCAGTAAAGATTATTTCAACATCAAGAAGTATCACATTCAAGCAGGGCGAACACTGAATGATAATGACTATAAAAATTTTTCACGTATTATATTAATTGATACGGCCTTATCAGATGAGTTATTCGGTAAGGGGAATTATAAAGATGCTATTAATAAGGTTGTTAGCATTGAATCAAAGGACTACTTAGTTGTAGGTGTTTACAAAACGGATATGCAAACTGTTTCAATGTCAGGTATGACAACTGGCGGAGCAGTAATGGCAAATACACAAGTTGCATCAGAGTTCAATGTTAATGAAGTTGGAACTATCCATATTCATGTCTCTGATATCCAAAGAAGTATTATCATTGGTCGCCAAGCTGCAAAAATGTTAACGCGTTTATCTCATGTGAAAAATGGCAAATATACAATTCCAGATACCAGTCAGATTGTTAAAAAAATCGATCAACAATTTGGTATAATGACTACCGTAATAGGTTCTATTGCAGGCATTTCACTATTGGTTGGGGGAATAGGTGTTATGAATATTATGCTTGTTTCTGTGACTGAAAGAACTAGAGAAATTGGACTTCGTAAGGCTTTGGGGGCAACACGGATGAAGGTTCTTACACAATTTTTAATTGAATCAATTGTTCTGACGATTTTAGGTGGGATGATTGGTTTAATACTTGCTTATATTACAGTTGGTGGACTGGGAAATGCTATGCATCTAAAAAATGCCTCAGTATCACTTAATGTTGCAGTTATTGCTATAGTTTTCTCAGCTACAATTGGAATTATCTTTGGTTTACTTCCTGCAAATAAAGCAAGTAAATTAAACCCAATTGAGGCCTTACGTTATGAATAAATTTGGCATTAGCATAGTTGTTAAAGAAAATTTTTCGGATTATTGGAACAGTTTCTATTATTTTGTCAATTGTCTTTTTTTCTGATTGACAAACTTGAGGCTATTAATAATCCCAAAGCCTTATCAGAACTAATAAAATATCAAGTTATTATAGGGGCAATATTATTCTTATAGCTATTTTTGGATTTATGGTGGAGGCTTTTTAATTCATTTATTTTCTTAGCGAGCTATTTTATACGGAGAAAATCTTTATCAAAACTGTCAAGAAAAAAACTTGACAGAATGAATGCCTTAAGATATACTAAGTAGAGTAAGAAGTGCAAAGAGTTCTTCTTGTAAATATAAAAAGAAAAAAGAAAAGAGACTTAATAAAATGGCAGTAAAAATCCGTTTAACTCGTATGGGTTCTAAGAAAAAACCTTTCTACCGTATCAATGTTGCAGATTCACGTGCACCACGTGATGGACGCTTTATCGAAACTGTTGGAACATACAATCCATTAGTTGCTGAAAATCAAGTAACACTTAAAGAAGATCGTATTCTTGACTGGATGTCAAAAGGCGCACAACCTTCTGATACTGTACGCAATATTCTTTCAAAAGCTGGAGTTATGACTAAATTCCACGAGCAAAAATTCTCAAAATAATAAAAGCCTATGGATACCATTGAAAATCTTATTATCGCCATTGTGAAACCTTTGATTTCACATCCAGACAATCTTACCATCAAAATTGAAGATACACCAGAATTTTTGGAGTATCATCTTGACTTGGATGCTCAAGACATCGGTCGTGTAATCGGGAAAAAAGGTCGTACCATTACTGCGATAAGATCGATTGTTTATTCGGTTCCAACACAAGGTAAGAAAGTTAGACTAGTTATTGACGAAAAATAATGTCTAACTCTATTTTAGAATAGCAAAAGAGGTAATGGCAATTGTCTAACCTCAAATAAAAATGAACAAGATAGTATTCTCTCATTACGAATGCTATCTTGTTTTTTCTTATCATTTTTTTATAACTTGAACGAATCATACCATAATGAATGTCTGAATTGGCTATCACATTATTGTCAAATCAACTATTAATACCTCAAATTTAAATGACTATCTTCAAGTATTTTTATTTATAAGTCATTTAAGACAGGAAGTTGCTAATAATCTATAGTATAATAAGTAAGAATGAGAGAAAATGTTGGGGTACATATGATTATTATTGACACTGATGGAAAAAATCTTTCAGTATTGAAAGAAACCTTATCTGATGATTTTAAGAAAATTAAACGAACAATCATATTGAGCGATAACGGTTTTTTAGAAGACGAAACTGAATCATTGATGATGTTAATTGCTGGAATTGATCACCATCAAAAACAAGCATCTATTTACTATAATCGTTTGAAATTGCCAGATTTCTGGGAAGTTACTTTAGAAGGTGGTCTTCAGGGAAGAATTACCTTCTGGGGGCAAAAAAAAGCAATCATTGATTTTAGTGATCCGATTGAAAACAGAATGGTTCATACGATTACTTGGCTAACTGACACAGGTGATATTTCTTATAAGGAAACCTATAACCAATTTGGCTTTCTTTATTCGAAAGAGTATTATGAAGATAATCAAGCTTTGGCGACCTTTTATTATGATAAAGAAGGAAAAGAGTTTGCACAGACTATCCCAGGTGGCAAGGGAATTATCATTGGTGATCAATCCCAACTTGCAGGATTTTACCCTTCAAGGTTGTCTTTATTAAGGACTTATCTGCAATTGGAAGGTAATAGTGATAAGGTCATAACTGTTGATGATAGTTTGCTGAGTGATAGCGAAGAACAAATGGATTTCTTAAATTGTGGTGAAGGAAAACGATTTGATTATTTGATAAACGAAGAAAATAAACTTGGTAAGATTATTGATTTCAGTCATACCAGTCAGGCGCAATCAGAATCCTACGTAAAAGTTTTTAGCCCCAAACTAATACAAGAATAGATAAGTCGCTATTTATTTTATCTGCCAGTGATTGTCTGGAGATGATTGATCAATTAATACTACATTTACCTGATTACCACTTTAGAATAGGTGCAAGAACAGAAGTGTCGGATAAATTTTTAGGCTTAGGTCGGTATGATAATGTCACTGTGTTTGCAGAAATGACACAAGAAGAGGTTGAAAAAAATTTAGAGCAGACACATGTGTATTTAGATGTCAACCATCTTTACGAAGTAGATCACATAATTTCTAGAGCCATTCTGAAAGACATTCCTATTTTATCTTTCAAAGTAACAGCTCACCATCCACATTATTATTATCCAGGAAGTATATTTGAGTCTCATCAAATGCATGAGTTGATTACTTATATAAAATCTGTAACAAGTAATAAAGAGTTATCTGATATGATTAGTGCTTTTCAAAAGTCACAAATACCTTTTTGTTATGTAAGCAAAGATAAAGCAGTAGCTTATTTGGGAGATAGCAATGACGATATATAATTTTAATTTATTGGTAGGTTATCTACCGTCCGGTGTTGACTATGCTCAGGGGTATCGCGCAAAATTATTTAGAGATCTTCATCAAGAGAGTTATTTTATTTTTACAGAGGCTCCGGAATGGGAATATATCAAATTTTACCTAGAAGATGTTGGCTTGAAAGAAGAGGAGCTGAAATCACTGCATCTATCTTATCTAGATGATGTTAGTTTAATTCCCCAACTCAGTTTTGATGAGGTCAAGGCCTTTTATCCCGAGATTATGGATGACCAACAGTTTGAGTGGGTAAATGATGTCAAAGCTTATACTAATATTGGCAATAACCACTATGGAATCAATTTTTCTTTTAAAAATCCTAGTTCGGATATTGTTAGTTCAGTTGCCATTTTTCTTGATGGCAATCTAATTAGACGTGACTTTTATACGAATCGAAAATTATTTAGTAAATACTATCATCCTAAATTAATTAATAATACCTTATCTGCCTCAACTTATAAAGTTAATTTTTATAATCGAGAAGGTCAGATTGTCTTTGAAGAAAACTTGGCCAGTGAGAATCCCTACTATATTTTTGCCAATCAAACCAAACGTTTAACGAAGTTTGATTTAGTAGAGGAGTTTGTCACTAATCTTAAGTTATCAAAACATGACACGTTAATAATGGATCGTAGTGCAGATATGTCTTTTGCGCAAGTTCTAATGAAGCATAAGGGACCAGCAAAATTAGTAGCTATGATTCATTCTGAACATTTTTTTCCTAAGAATTATGATCCAAGTTATCTCTACCTTAACTATGAGTACTATTACATTATTAGAAATGCGCACTTAATTGATTATTTTGTTACGTCCACTGAACTTCAAAAGATAAATTTTGCTGAAACAGTCATTAATGAAACTGGGGTGACCCCAACCATTAAAGTTATTCCAGTCGGAAGTGTTGAAATAAAAGAGTCACTGAATCGTCAGCGTCAGCCTTTTTCTATGATGACTGCATCACGTTTATACTTAGGTAAGCGAGTGGACTTGCTGGTCAGCGCAGCGATTTTAGCAAAAAAAGAAATTCCTCAGTTAGAGTTTAGTATTTATGGTCGGGGTCATGAGGAGGCAAGGTTAGAAAGAATGATTACAGAACAAAAAGCCCAAGATTATATTTTCTTAAAAGGTCATCTTGATTTAAACAAAATTTACCCACAATATGAGCTTTATGTTTCTGCCTCTCCTAGAGAAAGTTTTGGGTTAAGTTTATTAGAAGCGATTTCGCATGGGTTAGCGATGATTGGCTTAAATGTCCCCTATGGCAACCCAACCTTTATTGAAAATGGCGCTAATGGCTATTTAGTTGATTATGATCATCTTGGAGACCAACAAGTTACTATCGAAGCATTGGCGGAAAAAATGATTAGCTATTTTAAATTGACCGAAATCGAACGGCAATCTTTTAATGATAAGTCATCTGAAATTGCCAAACGTTTTACAAAAGATAAAGTGAAGGCAGCTTGGCTAAATTTGTTGCAGGTTACAAAGTGAGGTAAGGGGAACTTTCTCTGATATAATGCAAATTCTGCTATATCATGATAAAATAGATAAATACGTATTTGAAGGAGCAGCACATGATAGTTATACTTCTTCTAAAAAGATACCAATAGGAGTTACAATGGAATACTTTAATGTCGGTAAAATTGTTAATACCCAAGGCTTACAAGGTGAATTGAGAGTTTTATCTGTCAGTGATTTTACTGACGAACGTTTTCAAAAAGGCAATCTTTTAGCCCTGTTTGATGATAAAAATAATTTTGTTCAGGATGTTGAAATTGTCAGTCATCGTAAACAGAAAAACTTTGATATTGTTAAATTTAAAGATATGTATCATATCAATAAGGTAGAAAAATTCAAAGGTTTTATACTAAAAATCTCAGAAGATAAGTTGACAGAACTTGATGAAGACGAATTCTACTACCATGAAATCATCGGTCTAGATGTTTATGAAGAAGATACCTTAATTGGTCAGGTCAAAGAAATCCTTCAGCCTGGGGCAAATGATGTCTGGGTGGTTAAACGTAAAGGCAAAAAAGATTTATTATTACCCTACATTCCACCAGTCATTCTTAATGTTAATTTAGCTGCTAATCGTGTTGATGTTGAGATTATGGAAGGATTGGACGATGAAAATTGATATATTAACCCTTTTTCCTGAAATGTTTGCACCACTAGAAGCTTCAATTGTTGGCAAAGCCAGTGAAAAAGGATTATTGGATATCAACTATCATAATTTTAGACAGAATGCGCAAAAGGCTCGTCATGTAGATGATGAGCCTTATGGCGGTGGTCAAGGGATGTTGTTAAGAGCACAGCCCATTTATGATACTCTTGATAAGATAAATGCTAATAAGCCGCGCGTGATTTTGTTAGATCCAGCCGGTAGAACCTTTGACCAAGCCTATGCTGAGGAACTAGCAAATGAGGATGAATTAATTTTTATCTGTGGTCACTATGAAGGCTATGATGAGCGGATCAAGGAATTGGTGACAGATGAGGTTTCACTAGGTGATTTTGTATTAACGGGTGGTGAGTTAGCTGCCATGACCATGATTGATGCGACCGTCAGATTAATTCCAAATGTGATTGGAAAAGAGGCCAGTCATCAAGATGATTCATTTTCATCGGGTCTTTTGGAGTATCCGCAATATACACGCCCATATGATTTTCGTGGGATGACTGTGCCCGATGTTTTAATGAGTGGACATCATGAGAATATCCGCCTTTGGCGATTGGAAGAAAGTATCCGGAAAACGTATCTAAGAAGACCAGATATGTTGGAAGTTTATCAGTTTTCGGAAGAAGAAACTAAAATTTTTGAAAAGATTAAAAGAGAAGAGCCTGAAGGAGTAATGAATGACAAAAAAGGTTTATGATATTACGATAATTGGTGGTGGTCCAGTTGGACTATTTACGGCTTTTTATGCAGGGTTGCGAGGAATGACTGTTGAAATTATTGAGAGTCTATCTGAATTAGGTGGACAACCTGCTATTTTATATCCTGAAAAAGTCATTTATGATATCCCAGCCTATCCAGCAATTACTGGTGCTGAACTGACTGATAATTTGATTAAACAGGTTAGTCGATTTGATGATCGTTTAACAGTTTCTTTGAAAGAAGAAGTCTTGTCATTTGAAAAGGTTGAATCAACCTTCCACGTTACCACCAATAAAGGCATGCACTATAGTAAATCAATTATTATTGCTTGTGGTAATGGCGCTTTTGCACCTAAAACACTTGGTTTAGCAAATGAGGAAGTTTTTTCAGATCACAATATTTTTTATAATGTCCACAAATTAGATCAATTTTCAGGTAAAAAAGTGGTTATCTGTGGTGGTGGAGATTCAGCGGTAGACTGGGCTTTAGCCTTATATGGACTTGCAGAGAAAGTGACAATTGTTCATCGTCGTGAAGCATTTAGAGCTCATGAACATAGTGTGGAACTATTGAAGGCGTCTGGAGTTGACATAATGACACCTTTCATCCCAATTGCTGTTGAAGGTGACAATGGCTTAGCTAATAAATTAGTGATTCAGAAAGTCAAAGAAGAAGAAACAAAGACTTTAGATTTAGACGCTTTGATAGTGTCTTATGGCTTTTCAACTTCTAATAAAAATTTGAAGAATTGGAACCTGGATTATAAACGAACTAGTATAAATGTCTCTACTTTGTTTGAAACTAGTCAAGAAGGGGTCTATGCAATAGGTGACTCAGCACAATATCTGGGAAAAGTTGATTTAATTGCTACTGGATTTGGCGAAGCACCGACAGCAGTCAATCAAGCTATTCAATATATTTATCCTGAACGTGATAATCGCATAGTTCATTCGACATCACTGATTGATTAAGTATAAGAAAAACTTATAAAACTATAAAAACATCCGATAGAAACTATAGCAATTTCTTATGACACGCCATATTTCATGTGATATAATTAACATTGTGAATGTGATGGATTTCACACTATAAAATTAAGCGAGGTCATGAAGATGACAGAAACAAACAAAGAGACTTTTAGCTCTTTTATTAATAAAGTTTTGGCAGGAACTGCAACTGCGATTGTAGTAGCACTTATACCAAATGCTATCTTGGCAACTTTTCTAAAACCACTTTTACCTAATGCAACAGCCGCTGAATTTTTACATGTTGTTACAGTTTTCCAATTTTTCACACCAATCATGGCAGGTTTCCTAATTGGTCAACAGTTTAAATTCAATCCAATGCAACAGTTAGCTGTTGGTGGAGCAGCATATATTGGTTCAGGTGCTTGGAAATTTAATCCGGAAATTATTACTGCTGTTGGGAAAGGTGGCTTCCAATTAGTTGGTATTGGTGACCTAATCAACATGATGATTACTGCCAGTCTTGCTGTTTTAGCAGTAAAATGGTTTGGTAATAAATTCGGATCACTTACAATTATTCTCTTACCAATTATCATTGGAACAGGTGTTGGCTACATCGGTTGGAAATTACTTCCATATGTATCATTTGTAACAACATTAATTGGTAAAGGGATTAACTCATTTACTACATTACAACCAGTACTAATGTCAATCTTAATTGCAATGGCATTTGCAGTCCTAATTGTTAGTCCAATTTCAACGGTTGCAATTGGTTTAGCAATTGGATTAAATGGACTAGCAGCTGGAGCCGCTTCAATGGGAATTGCAGCAACAGCAGCTGTTCTTGTATGGGCTACACTTAAAGTTAACAAATCTGGTGTGCCAATTGCTATTGCCTTAGGAGCAATGAAAATGATGATGCCAAACTTCCTTAAGCATCCGGTTATGGCTATTCCAATGCTTATCACAGCAGCAATTAGCTCATTAACAATTCCAATGTTTAATCTTGTTGGAACTCCAGCTTCGTCTGGATTTGGTTTGGTAGGTGCTGTTGGACCTATTGCATCACTTGCAGGTGGAAGCAATATCCTTATCATCATTCTAGCTTGGTTAGTCATTCCATTTGGTGTTGCTTTTGCAGCACATAAAATCTGTAAAGACGTCTTAAAACTTTACAAAGATGATATCTTTGTATTCGAAGGACAATAGGAGGAAATTATGTTAGTATATATTGCTGGATCAGGTGCTATGGGTTGCCGTTTTGGTTACCAAATCTCTAAAACAAATAACGATGTTATTTTATTAGATAACTGGGAAGATCATATCAATGCTATTAAAAAAGATGGCTTAAAGATCTCAGGTGACGTGGAAGAAACCGTTTTTCTTCCAATTATGAAACCGACGGAAGCAACAAAAGAAGCAGATTTAATTATTTTATTTACAAAAGCGATGCAATTACCACAAATGTTGCAAGACATTAAAGGTATCATTGGTAAAGAAACAAAAGTACTTTGCTTGCTAAATGGCTTAGGACATGAAGAAGTAATTCGTCAATATATTCCTGAGCACAATATCCTTATGGGAGTTACAGTTTGGACAGCTGGTCTTGAAGGTCCAGGACATGCACACTTACAAGGTGTGGGTGCTTTGAACTTGCAAAGTATGGATCCAGCTAATCAAGTTGCAGGTCATCAAGTAGCTGAAATGCTTACAGAAGCAAAATTATTTGCGACTTATGATGAAAATGTATTACCAAACATTTGGAGAAAAGCTTGTGTTAACGGAACAATGAATTCAACTTGTGCCTTACTTGATTGTACAATCGGTGAATTATTTGCAAGTGAAGATGGCGTTAAAATGGTTGAAGAAATCATCCATGAATTTGTAATGGTTGGTGAAGCAGAAGGTGTTACTTTAGATGAAGCAGAAATTACTAAATATGTAATGGATACTTCTGTAAAAGCTGCACATCATTACCCATCAATGCATCAAGATTTAGTACAAAACCATCGTAAGACTGAAATTGATTTCTTAAATGGAGCAGTTAATTCTAAAGGGCAAAAACTTGGAATTGATACACCTTACTGCCGTTTAATCACTCAATTAGTTCATACTAAAGAAAATGTATTAAACATTAAATAATTAAAGGACTAGACATTGTCTAGTTTTTTTTGGAGCTAAATATGACTGTTTTTGAAAGAAAGTGCTTGACATTGAAAGAAAATATAGTATAATTTATCTGTAACCGATTACAGAAAGGTGGTGTTATTATCTTAAAATCTAAACGAAAACAAATTATCATGGACCGTATTAGCCAAGATAACTATGTTGCATTAGATGACTTGATACTTCTTTTAAATACTTCGGAGTCTACAGTACGTAGGGATTTGGATGAACTTGAAGTTGAAGGGAAACTTCACCGTGTACATGGCGGGGCTGAACTAGTTCACTCTTTAAAAGAAGAATTGTCTAATCAGGAAAAATCTGTCAAAAACAGTCAAGTTAAATTGAAAATTGCTCAAAAGGCATCAACTTTTATTAAGGACAATGATGTTGTTTTTGTAGATGCAGGTACAACTACTGACTTACTAATTCCATTGATTACACAAAATAATGTTACTGTGGTAACTAATTCCATTCACCATGCTGCTAAACTTGTGGATATGGAAGTTAAGACGATAATTATTGGTGGTTTTGTTAAACAGACAACTGATGCTAGTATAGGCCAAGTTGCTCTACAACAAATCCAGACAATGAATTTTGATAAAGCTTTCCTTGGTATGAACGGAGTTGATGAGAATTTTATAACGACACCAGATGTAGAAGAAGCGGTTATCAAGAGAGCTATTATTGCAAATGCAAAAACATCATATATATTAGTTGATGCCTCTAAAATTGGACATGTTTCATTTATCAATGTTGCTCCAATTGATGATATTGAAATCATCACAGAAGTTTCTTCAAATAAGCTTATGAGTAAAATAAAAGAAAAGGCCAAGGTAAGTGAAGTATGATATATACTGTTACACTTAATCCTTCAATTGATTATATTGTCAGGATTAACCATTTAGAGATTGGTTATGTGAACCGAATGGATAGTGATGATAAATTTGCTGGAGGAAAAGGGATTAATGTAAGCCGTGTTTTAAAACGGTTGGGGACAGAAAATACGGCGACAGGTTTTCTAGGTGGTTTTACAGGTCGTTTTATTCAAGAGTCTTTAGTTAGTGAGGGAATTATTTCAAATTTCGTTAATGTTACTGAGGATACACGTATAAACGTTAAAATAAAATCAGAAAAAGAAACAGAAATTAATGGTCAAGGACCAAAAATAACAGATGAGAATTTAACTGCACTTAAAGCAATCTTAACTAAGTTGACTGATGAAGATACTGTTGTCTTTGCTGGATCAGCGCCAAGTAGTCTTGGAAATGAAGTCTATAAAGAATTGATTCCTTTGGTTAGAAATACAGGAGCTGAGGTTGTTTGTGATTTTGAAGGACAAACACTTTTGGATTCACTAGCTTATAATCCGTTACTGGTTAAACCAAATAATCATGAATTAGAAGAAATATTTAATGTTACCTTATCAGGAATTGATGATGTTGAGCATTATGCTAGAAAAATTCTAGATATGGGTGCTCAAAATGTTATCATTTCTATGGCAGGAGATGGCGCCTTATTAGTTACTAAAGAAGCAGCTTACTTTGCCAAACCAATTAAAGGACAAGTTAAAAATTCTGTTGGAGCAGGTGACTCGATGGTTGCTGGTTTTACAGGTGAATTTGTAAAATCTCATAATCCAATCGAAGCATTAAAATGGGGAGTTGCTTGTGGGACATCTACAGCCTTCTCAGATGATTTAGCTACTGTTGCGTTTATTCAAGAAACATATAAAAAAGTTGAGGTAGAAATACGATGAAAATTCAAGATTTACTAAAAAAAGATCTTATGATCTTAGACTTACAAGCAACAACAAAAGAAGCAGCCATTGAAGAAATGGTTTCTCGTTTTGTTGCTAAGGGCATTGTATCTGATATGGATATTTTCAAGGATGGTATTATGGCTCGTGAAGCGCAAACATCTACAGGACTAGGTGATGGTATAGCAATGCCTCATTGTAAAAACGAGGTAGTACGCCATGCACGTGTCTTGTTTGCAAAATCAAACAAGGGAGTTGATTATGAAGCTCTTGATGGACAACCAACAGATTTATTCTTTATGATTGCAGCGCCAGAGGGAGCAAATGATACCCACTTAGCTACACTTGCTCAACTGTCACAATACTTACTTAAAGATGGCTTTGCCGATTCATTAAGAAAAGCTGAAACTGAAGATGAGGTTATTGCATTATTTGATACCTCTGAATCGGAAACGGTAGCAGAAGTAGTTCAAGTTGCAAATAATGACAAAGATTATATCGTTGCTGTAACAGCATGTACTACAGGTATTGCTCATACTTATATGGCAGAAGAAGCCTTGAAAAAACAAGCTGCGCAAATGGGTGTTGGGATTAAAGTTGAAACCAACGGTGCCTCAGGTGTTGGCAATCGCTTAACAACCGAAGACATCGCAAAGGCAAAAGGTGTCATTGTGGCAGCAGATAAAGCAGTTGAAATGGATCGTTTTGATGGAAAACAATTGCTTTCACGTCCAGTAGCTGACGGGATTAAGAAGAGTGAAGAGTTAATTTCAACTATTTTGGAAGGTAAAGCTTCAACTTATCATGCTAAAAATAGTAGTAATACAGTTGAAACATCTGAGAAATCTGGTCTTGGTGGTGCTTTCTACAAACATCTAATGGGTGGTGTATCACAAATGTTGCCATTCGTTATTGGTGGTGGTATCATGATTGCCCTTGCCTTCTTATTTGATAATATATTAGGTGTACCTAAAGATCAATTAAGTAACTTAGGGTCTTACCATGAAGTTGCTGCAATCTTTAAAAATATTGGTGGCGCAGCCTTTTCATTCATGTTACCAGTTTTAGCCGGTTATATTGCTTACTCAATTGCTGAAAAACCAGGTTTAGTTGCTGGTTTTGTTGCAGGGGCTATTGCCTCTAATGGATTAGCATTTGGAAAAGTTCCTTTTGCAGTTGGGGGCAAAGCATCACTTATGCTTTCTGGAGTCCCTTCAGGTTTCCTAGGGGCATTGGTTGGTGGTTTCTTAGCAGGTGGCATTATCCTTGTTCTCCGTAAATTGCTAGCAGGTCTTCCTCGTTCATTAGAAGGTGTTAAATCAATTCTTTTGTACCCCCTTCTTGGCGTATTAGTAACTGGATTCTTAATGCTATTCGTTAACATTCCAATGGCAGCAATCAATACAGCACTTAATAACTTCTTACAAGGCCTATCAGGTAGTTCAGCAGTATTAATGGGACTATTAGTTGGTGGGATGATGGCTGTTGATATGGGAGGTCCAGTAAATAAAGCAGCCTATGTTTTTGGTACAGGTACACTTGCTGCGACTGTAGCAAACGGTGGATCAGTAGTTATGGCTGCTGTTATGGCAGGTGGTATGGTTCCTCCTTTAGCAGTATTTGTAGCAACATTGATCTTTAAAGACAAATTTACTAAAGAAGAACGTGAGTCAGGTTTAACAAATATTATCATGGGACTTTCATTTATCACTGAAGGAGCAATTCCATTTGGAGCAGCTGACCCTGCACGTGCTATTCCAAGCTTCATTGCTGGATCTGCTCTTACTGGAGCCCTAGTTGGACTTTCAGGAATCAAATTGATGGCACCACATGGTGGAATCTTCGTTATTGCATTGACAAGTAACCCAATTTTATACTTAGTTTTCATTGCAATTGGCGCAGTAGTATCTGGATTACTCTTTGGAATACTTCGTAAAAAGGCATAAAAGTATAGCTAGAATCAGTTATGATTCTAGTTTTTTTGTTATACTATAGAATAGAAAATCACTGTAGGAAGGAAAGTATGGCAAAGAGAAAGTCCTACACCAAAAAAAGGAGAAGCACTAAAAAGAGTAACATAAAGCTGTTTAATCTCTGTGTCCATGGTTTGATGGTCTTAGTTAGCACTTATTCTTTATTAAGCTTAAAAAAAGCAAACAATCAACTATCAGCTTATCAACAAACAGATACAGTAAAGTTTATTGCTAAGGCTTCTCATGCTGCGCGCCAGGTTGCCCATAAAAATAAACTCTATACATCAGTGATGCTTGCTCAATCCATTTTAGAATCAACAAACGGTCAGTCCCAACTGAGTCAATCCCCTTACTATAATTTTTTTGGAATAAAGGGAAGTTATAGAGGGAAATCAGTTGTCTTACCAACAACTGAAGATGACGGGACTGGTAATTTATATCAAATAGATGCTAATTTTAGATCTTATGGAAGTATGACAAATGGCTTTTCAGATTACGCAGCTGTATTAAGTGATCCCTTGTATGAGGCCATTCATAAAGGACAAGCAAAAAGTTATCAAGATGCGACAGCTGTATTAACAGGTCGTTACGCTACAGATACGTCATATGATAGTAAATTAAACCAAGTTATAGCTAGCTACCATCTCTATTATTTCGATTACCCTTTTTAGGCTCTATTTTACAAAATAGTGACAAAAAGCTACAAAAACATATCAAAATAATAAAAAACTTAAATATTGTAGTCAAATACTAAAAAGTTGTGTTATAATATTATTCCAAAACAAAAATGAAATTAAAGGAATTATATTCATATGACATCCAAGAAGAGTAAAAAGCTATTATTAGTATTTGGACTAGTTGCTCTAATCATCTCGACAGTTTTTATGACTAATTATAAGCACAAAGAAGTGAAGGTCTCAGCAGAAACAGTGTCTCTAAGCCGGACACAACTTTTTATCAATGAAATTGCTGGAACGGCTAGTCAAATTGCACAAGCAAATGATTTATATGCCTCAGTTATGATTGCACAAGCTATTTTGGAATCAAATAGTGGTCAATCTGGTCTAAGTGTTGCGCCAAATAATAACTTTTTTGGAATTAAAGGAGCATATAATGGTGCGTCAGTTACAATGTTGACATGGGAAGATGATGGCAACGGCAATGCATATGAAACTCATCAACCATTTCGCTCTTATCCAAGTATTGCAGATTCATTAGCTGATTATGCTAGATTACTTAACTCGCCAATTTATGCAGGTGTAAGACGATCTAATACATTATCCTATCAAGATGCAACTGCTGCCCTGACTGGTGTATATGCCACAGATACGTCTTACAATGCTAAATTAAATAGTATCATTCAAACTTATGGCCTAACGGCTTACGATGTTGCCGCTCCAGTTGCAGCAGATTCAAGTGCGACAAATGCTTCTTCAACAGGTATTGGTGGAAATCAAGCAACTATTCAATCAGTTTGGAATGCTTTTCGTAGACAGTACACAAGTGCAGAGATATTAGCTGAAGATCAAGCATGGTCAGAATTTAAAAAAGGTCATTAATAAATGATTTTTTAACGTGATAAAGTTATAATAACTGAATAAATTACGAGAGAAGGTAATGACTTGCCTTCTTTTTTTAATTTAGAGATAAATGAAAGGGACTGGTAACTGTTGTAATAATAGGTACTGTCATCTTTCGACAGAATTATAAAAAACTAGATTTTTTCGTTACGCTATTTTTTTGATATAATAGCTTTATGAAAACAATAAAAGAAGTCTATCGTAATCATCAGGAAATGCCTTTTGTACTTCCGAAATATGAAAAAGAACTATGTCAAAAACCGATTCCTAAGCGAAATATGATTCGAACGAAAGAAGGGCTTTTGCCAGGACATATTATTATGATTTGGAGAATTCACTTTGGAACTTACACGACTGAAAACCCTCACCATAAGTATTTTTACACCACATATGGAATTGATGCAGAAAAAGAGCTATCTTGGCTCATTGCTAACAATTATGTAGCTATAGATACAGCCTTTATGTCACTTCCTCATCTGTCAGCTTTGCAATTAAAAGAGTTCCTAAAAGAAAAAGGTGTAGTTGGGCTTTCAAAGATGAAGAGGCAGGAGTTAGAAGAGCAGATTGCAAGTGTCTACGATGAAAGCAGTTTAGGAAAATGTTTTGATTTAAGGTCTTACCGTATTTTACCAAAAGGGCAAGCTATTTTAGATAAGTATCCAGAAATTATTGGGAAACATCCACAAAAGAAATACTAAACTAGCCTCACTTTAACTAATGGGTAACTTATGCTATAATGGATATTATCGCGCTCAAGGAGAATAAAATAAAATGCAATTAATTAGAGAAAAAGAATTTGTTAATCAATATCATTACGATGCAAGAAATTTAGAGTGGGAAGAAGAAAACGGAACACCTGAAACAAATTTTGAGGTAACTTTTCAACTAATCGATAAAAATGAAGAAACTAAGGAAACAGTTATTGTTTCTGTATTACAATTTGTTATTGTAAAAGACGAATTTGTAATCAGTGGTGTCATTTCTCAGATGGTAAAAATTATCGACCGCTTGATTGAAAAACCAAGTGAATTCTCTCAAGAAGAAGTAGAGACACTTGCTGCACCATTATTAGATATGGTACAACGATTAACATTTGAAGTGACTGAAATTGCTTTAGATAGACCTGGAATCAATTTGGAGTTTAAAAATTAATGAAATTAGCAGTGATAACGGACAATACCAGTTATTTACCTGATAGCCTGACAAACAAAGATAATCTTTTTGTATTAGATATTCCTATTATGATTGATGGGGAAACATTTTACGAAGGAAAAAATATTACTTTAGATGACTTTTATACAAAAATGGCATCTAGTGCTGAACTCCCTAAAACTAGTCAGCCTGCTTTGTCTGAATTAGATGAGTTATTGACACAACTTGAGAATGACGGTTATAGTCATGTTATTGGCTTATTCTTAGCAGCTGGTATCTCTGGCTTTTGGGCAAATTGTCAATTCCTAGTCGAGGAACATCCACAACTAACAATCGCTTTTCCTGATAGTAAGTTGGCTTCTGTACCAGTTTGCAACATGATACTGAATATTTTTAAATGGTATGAGGAAGACTTTGATTTTCAAACAATAATTTCTCATTTGCAGATCCAAATTGACCACTCGTCAGCATTCATTCTAGTCGATGATTTGAATCATCTAGTTAAGGGTGGGCGATTGTCAAATGGCTCAGCCTTATTAGGAAATTTACTAAATATTAAACCAGTTTTACGATTTGATAATGACGGTAAAATTGTTGTTTTTGAAAAAGTTAGAACTGAAAAGAAAGCTTTAAAACGGTTAGTTGACATTATTAATGACATCAATGAGACGGGTGAATTTGATTTTTCAATTATTAATGCAAATGCTAAAGAAAAAGCTACTCTTTTGAAAGAAATGATTATTGATAGTGGCTTAGATTGTGAGTTTACGGAAGCAAACTTTAGTGCAGTTATCGGCACGCATCTTGGTTCTGGTGCGGTAGCTATTGGATTTTCACCAAAAATGTAAGAAGTAGGACACAAAATGAGCATAAAAGTCATAATAGCTGGTTTTAATGGGAAAATGGGATCAACAACTTTACATATGGTAAAAGAAGATTCTGATTTGGAAGTTGTTGCTCTTTTTGATCCTAACTGCAGTGATAAGGAAATTGATGGTATTCCTGTTGTAAATTGCAAAGAGGATTTAGAGGATTGTGATGCAGATGTTTGGATAGATTTTACAAATCCAACTGTTGCATTTGAACACACATACTTTGCTATTGCAAATGGCTTTTGCCCAGTTATTGGTACTACTGGTTTTACAAGGCAACAATTAGATGAGCTCCACAAGCTGTCGATAGTGAAAAATTTGGGGGGATTAATTGCTCCAAACTTTGCTATTGGTGCGATCTTACTTATGGAATTTGCCACTAAAGCAGCTAAGTATTTTTCAGATTTAGAGATTATTGAGTTACATCATAATCAAAAGAAAGATGCTCCTAGTGGAACAGCTATTAAAACTGCAGAAATGATTAGTCAAGTCCAAAGTAGTCATCGTTATGTCAATGAAGAAGAAACGGAATTAATAGCTGGTGCTCGGGGTGCAGATTACAATGGAATAAAGATTCACAGTGTCCGCTTACCAGGTCTGGTAGCACATCAAGAAGTTATCTTTGGTGGACCAGGCGAAGGCTTAAGTATTCGACATGATTCCTTTAATCGTGACTCTTTTATGCGAGGTGTTAATCTTGCTATAAAAGAAGTCATCAAAAGAGATCAACTAGTATATGGGTTAGAGAATTTACTATGAAATTAATGACAATGCCTTCTGAATTTCAGAAGGCTTTACCAATATTAAAAAAGATAAAAGATGCCGGCTTTCAAGCTTACTTTGTGGGTGGTGGTGTTAGGGATATCCTGTTAAATCGTCCGATCCATGATGTGGATATTGCTACATCATCTTATCCTCAAGAAACGAAAGAAATTTTTGCTAGAACTGTTGATATTGGTATTGAACATGGAACAGTTTTAGTTCTTGAAAATGGTGGAGAATATGAGATAACTACCTTTAGGACAGAAGATGTTTATGTTGACTTTCGAAGACCTAGTCAAGTCTCTTTTGTGCGCTCACTTGAGGAAGATCTGAAGAGAAGAGATTTCACAGTTAATGCTTTGGCTTTGGATGAAACAGGTCAAGTTATTGATACCTTTAGTGGCTTGCAAGATTTAGTAAATAAAGAATTGAGAGCAGTTGGTAAAGCTGAAGAACGCTTTGAAGAAGATGCCTTAAGAATTATGAGAGGTTTCCGTTTTTCAGCGACATTAGATTTCACCATCGAGCAAGAAACTTTTATGTCCATGTGTTCACATGCTCATTTATTGGAAAAAATTTCTGTGGAACGGTCATTTATTGAATTTGATAAATTATTGTTAGCAGATAATTGGAAAAAAGGTCTTCAGTATTTGATCACTTCAAAGGCCTATCTTTATTTACCTGGTTTGGCTCAAAAAGAGTGGAAATTACAGCGTTTCTTAACTGATATAAAAAATAATTATACTTTTGTTAACAGTCCTCAGGCTTGGTCTTGTTTAATCCTGATGTTAGATATTACAAAACCTAAAGACTTTTTAAAGCACTGGAAAACCTCCAACGACTTTCAAAAAACTGTTTTAAAAATTGTAAAACTTTATAAAATGAGGCTAAGTCATTCATACACTAAAGAAAATATTTATGAATTTGGAAAAGACTTAGCAAACTTATGTGAAAATTTAAGGGAAGCTAACGGGTTAACAACGGATTATCAGTCAATTGAAACTATTGATAAAGAATTGGTTATTCATGATAAGCATGATATTTGCGTCAACGGCGGAACCTTGATGAAAGAGCTACAAATGAAGCCTGGTCCACATTTGGGTAGGGTGCTGAGTCAAATAGAATCAGCAATTGTTAAAGGGGATTTGGCAAATGACAAAGAATCAATAATGCGATTTGTTTCAGAGGAGTGTGGACATGAGTGATTTATTAGTCGAAAAATTAAGTAAAACTGTTGGTGATAAGACGGTCTTTAAAGATATTTCTTTTTTAATTCATGATTTTGATCGCATCGGAATAATTGGGGTCAATGGTACAGGCAAAACAACATTACTAGATGTCTTATCTGAAAAAATTGGTTTTGATGGGGATGTTTCTCCAATAAAGAAAGCTAATGGCTATAAGATAGCTTATTTAACACAAGACCCTGATTTTGATGATCAAGCTAGTGTCATAGATACTGTTCTTTCATCTGATTTAAAAGAGATGGAATTAATTAGACAATATGAAAAGATAATGGCTGATTATTCAGAAGACCAACAAAGTTCTCTAGAAAAAATAATGACAGAGATGGATCGCTTAGATGCTTGGTCTATTGAAAGTGAAGTCAAAACAGTCCTTTCAAAATTAGGAATTGATCAATTGCAATCGAAGGTTGGGACCTTATCGGGTGGTTTAAGAAGACGCGTTCAGATGGCTCGAGTCTTACTTGGTTCAGCTGACTTACTTCTTCTAGATGAGCCAACCAACCACTTGGACATTGATACAATTGCTTGGTTAACAAATTATTTGAAAGCTAGTAAAAAAACAGTTTTATTCATTACCCATGATCGTTATTTTCTCGACAATTTAGCAACACGTATTTTTGAACTTGAAAATGCTAGTTTGACCGAGTATCAGGGCAATTATCAAGATTATGTAAGACTAAAAGCAGAGCAAGATGAACGTGATGCTGCAAATTTACATAAGAAAAAGCAACTTTATAAGCAAGAATTGTCTTGGATGAGAAGACAACCACAAGCTCGTGCAACTAAGCAGCAAGCTCGCATAAATAGATTTCATGACCTAAAAACGGAAGTTCATGTTGATAGTAATCAAGATCAACTTGATATCAATTTTGAAACCAGTCGGATTGGGAAGAAAGTCATTAGTTTTAATCATGTCTCTTTTGGCTACGATCAACAAAAATTGATTAATGATTTTTCATTGATCATTCAAAACCGTGATCGCATTGGTATTGTTGGTGATAATGGCGTAGGAAAATCAACTCTTTTACACCTTATCAATGGTGATTTACAAGCCAATCAGGGGATGTAACCATTGGTGAAACCATTAAAATTGGCTATTTTTCTCAACAAATCAAAGATATGGATGGCAACAAACGGATGATTACTTATTTGCAAGAGATTGCAGATGAAGTAAAGACGAGTGTTGGCTCAACCAGTATCAGTGAATTACTAGAACAATTTTTATTCCCGAGGTCAACACATGGTAGTCTCATCTCAAAGCTTTCAGGTGGTGAGAAGAAACGGCTATATTTACTTAAACTATTGATAGAGAAACCCAATGTCTTATTATTGGACGAGCCAACTAATGATTTAGACATTGCAACCTTGACTGTTTTGGAGAATTTCTTGCAAACTTTTAGTGGTCCTGTTATTACAGTGAGCCATGATCGGTATTTCTTAGATAAGGTTGCTAATAAAATTCTGGCATTTGAAAATGGGGCAATCAGAGTCTTCTATGGAAACTATAGTGATTATCTTGATGACAAAGAGTTTGAAAAAACTGCGCAAGACGAGACCTTCAAAAAGGAAGCACCGAAACCTGTCCAAGAAGTCAATATTTCTCAGAAAAAACGTATGTCTTATCTTGAGAAAAAAGAATGGGCTGAGATTGAAGAAAAAATTGAGGCTCAAGAAGAAAAAATTGAAGTAACAGAAAATGACATGCAAAGTGTTCCTTCAACAGATTATGGCAAACTGATGGACATGCAAGCAAGCATTGATAAAATGAATCAGGAACTTTTGGAAATGTATGACCGTTATGAGTATCTGAGTGAATTAGAGGAGTAACCAATGATCATTCGAACGATAGAAGAAAAAGATGACCAAGCTATAGCTCAAATTATCAAAAAATCGTTAGAAGCAGTCGGTTTGGACCAAGAAGGCACAGCTTATACCAATCCACAGTTGAATGACTTAACAAGTTATTAGAACGATACTCCAAAATCACAATATTTCGTAATGAGTTAAGAAAATAAAATTTTAGGCGGAACAGGGTATGACAAATTAACTCCTGAAATTGCTGCATTGCAAAAATGTTATGTGACAAAGGACGCCCGTCGCCAAGGAATTGCTTGCGCACTATTAGCCGCTGTTGAATTAGCAGCAAAAGAAGAAGGCTATCACCAAATGTATCTCGAAAGCTCTTCGCTTTAAAGGAAGCTGTAGGTTTTTATCAACGACAGGGTTATGAAAAATTAGAGGGGCCATTACTAAATAATCAGAACCATCATTTGATGGATATTTTGATGGTAAAAGAATTATATGCCTTAGAAAATTATAGGATAAAAATCCAACTTATGATACACTAGAAGAAAGGAAGAAGTGCTCTGGCGCTTCTTTTCATATACAAAGGGGAGGTGTGAAATGGGATTAATTTGGTCTTATTTAAAAAATAAGAAATATTGGTTAATTTTAGATGTGATTGGTGCATTATTTTTTGTTTTAGTTAACTTAGGGTTACCAACGGTTCTTGCACGAATGATTGACCAAGGTGTTGTTCAGAATAATAAAAAGGCATTATACTTTTGGGCAGTAATAATGTTTATCATTGTTATACTAGGTGTTATTGGACGGGTTATTCTTTCATACGCATCAAGTAAATTGACAACAACAATGATTAAAGAGCTTCGCAATGATATGTATCGTCGACTACAGGACTATTCTCATACGGAGTATGAAAAAATTGGTATTTCTTCCTTAGTAACTCGGATTACCAATGATGCATTTGTTCTCATGCAATTTGCAGAAATGTCATTACGTTTAGGTGTTGTCACACCACTCATGATGATTTTTTCTGTCGTAATGATTCTTTTGACTAGTCCATCACTGGCATGGATTGTAGCAGTCCTGATGCCTTTACTTATTTTTGTTGTCATTTATGTCGCTGTTAAAACGAAACCTTTATCTGAAAAACAACAAAATACACTGGATAAACTAAATCAACTGGTTCGTGAAAATTTAACCGGACTGAGAGTTGTTAGAGCATTTTCACGAGAAGCGTTTCAAGAAAGCCGTTTTCAAGAAAAAAACCAGGACTATGCTGAAACATCACGACAATTATTCACACTGACTGGTTTGACAGAGCCCTTGTTTGTTCAAATTATAATTGCAATGATCGTTGCCATTGTTTGGTTTGCCTTGGATCCTTTGAAAAAACAAGAGATTAAAATTGGTGACTTAGTAGCCTTTATTGAGTACAGTTTCCATGCTATGTTCTCATTCTTAATGTTTGCCAATCTCTTTACCATGTATCCACGGATGTCAGTATCTAGCAAACGGATTAATGAGGTGTTAGATATGCCCATTTCGATTTCGAAAAACGAAAATGGGATAAGAGAGAGTGAAACTAAGGGTTATCTTGAATTTGACAATGTCACTTTTTCATATCCTGGTGAAACTGAAAATCCTGTATTGCAAAATATTTCTTTCAAAACAAAACCCGGTGAAACCATTGCTTTTATTGGATCGACAGGGTCAGGTAAGTCATCACTTGTTAATTTAATACCTCGATTCTATGATGTGACCTTTGGCCATATCCTGGTTGATGGTATTGATGTACGAGACTATCAACTAAGTGCATTACGTGCTAAGATAGGCTTCATTCCGCAAAAAGCTCTGCTATTCACCGGAACCATTGCTGATAATATCAAATACGGGAAAGAAAATGCCAGTCTGTCAGAATTAGATCAAGCGACAGACGTTTCACAGGCCCGTGAATTTATAACCAGTCGAGAAGAAGGGTATCAAACGCACCTGGCAGAAGCTGGAAGTAATCTATCTGGTGGACAAAAGCAAAGATTATCAATTGCTCGAGCAGTTGTTAAAAAACCAGATATTTACATCTTTGATGATTCCTTCTCTGCATTAGATTATCAAACAGATGCAGAACTAAGAAGGCGGTTAAAGGAAGTGACAGACAATGCAACTGTCCTTATTGTGGCACAACGTGTAGGAACTATTATGGATGCTGATCAGATTATTGTACTTGATCAAGGGAAGATCGTTGGTCGTGGCAAACATGAAGAGTTACTAGAAACGAATGACATCTATGCTGAAATAGCCAAATCTCAATTAAATAGTAATAAGGAGGTGGCTGATTAATGACAGAAAAACAGGTTTTTAGACGTATTTGGACTTATTTAAAGAGATATAAAGTTTCATTAATTTCGGCTATTTTCTTAAAGGTAATGAGTGCACTAATGAGTTCATTAGAGCCATTTGTTTTAGGGTTAGCAATTACTGAAATCTCAAATAATCTGATGGATATGGCAAAAGGAGTTGAAGGGGCGGGCATTAATAAGTCTTATATTGCAGTGATTCTCTGCATCTATTTTGTTCGAGCTATCTTTTTTGAGATTGGATCATATGGTTCTAACTACTTTATGACTAAAGCTGTACAAGCTAGCATAAAAGACTTGAGACAAGATCTCAGCCGTAAAATTAATAAGATTCCAGTTTCCTATTTTGACAAACATCAATTTGGTGATATGCTTGGGCGATTTACTTCAGATGTCGAGACTGTTTCAAACGCCTTACAACAGTCTTTTCTACAAATTGTCAATGCTATTTTGACCATTACTTTTGCCATAATCATGCTGTTTATATTAACGCGCCCTTAGCATCAATTCTAATTATCAGTATTCCTGTGATTTATTTGTCATCAGAATTTGTCTTGAAAAAATCACAACCTTACTTTAAAGAACAAGCTAAAGTTTTAGGAGATATGAATGGTTTTGTTCAAGAAAATTTAAGTGGCTTTAATATCCTTAAATTATATGTCGCGAAAATCGTTCTGAGGAAGACTTTCATGCCATTACAGATCGCCTTCAAGAAGTAGGATTCAAAGCCAGTTTCTTGTCTGGCATTATGATGCCAGTTTTACACTTTATCTCAGACTCAGTCTATATGATTATAGCCCTATTAGCCGGACTTCAAGTTTTGGCAGGAAAATTAGCTATTGGTAATATGCAGGCTTTTGTTCAGTACATTTGGCAAATTAGCCAACCAATTCAAACGATTACCCAATTAGCACCGGTGCTTCAAAGTTCTAAATCATCCTTAGAGCGGATTTTTGCAGTTTTGGATGAGGTTGAAGACAAATCTGAAGAAAAGGTAACCTTAACAAAACCTCTAACAGGTCAAGTCTCTTTCAACCAAGTCGATTTTGCTTATAGCAACAGTAAACCTTTAATTAAAGACTTTACTCTGGATGTTAAACCTGGGGAAATGATTGCTATTGTAGGTCCAACAGGTGCTGGTAAAACGACTTTAATCAATCTACTCATGCGATTCTATGATGTTAATCGAGGATCTATCACAGTTGATGGAATGGACATCAGAGATCTTTCGCGGCAAGAGTACCGTCAGCAGTTTGGGATGGTTTTACAGGACGCTTGGTTATTTGAAGGGACTATTCAAGAAAATCTGTATTTTGGGAATTTGTCAGCGACGGAAACAGAAATTATTGAAGCAGCAAAGACGGCAAACGTCGATCACTTTATTAGAACCTTGCCTGGCGGTTATCAGATGATGATGAACCAGGAATCAAGCAATATTTCACTGGGGCAAAAACAACTCCTAACTATTGCGCGTGCGCTATTAGCTGATCCGAAAATATTAATTCTTGATGAGGCAACCTCATCAGTTGATACTCGGTTAGAGCTATTGATTCAAAAAGCCATGAAACGCTTAATGAAAGGCAGGACCAGTTTTGTGATTGCCCACCGTTTATCAACGATTCAAGAAGCTGATAAAATATTAGTCTTAAAAGATGGCCAAATTATTGAACAAGGTAGTCACTATAATCTGTTAGAAGCTCGTGGTTTCTACTATGATCTCTACTATAGTCAATTTAAAACAGCACATCACTAAAATTGTTACCACCTTCCATTTTTTGAAAGGTGGTTTTGTTGTCAGCCAATGAAAAATACTTGACAAGAATATTCTGAAAATTTATAATAATTATTATCTTATTAAAAGTCGTCAGAAAGGAAAGATTATGGTATCAGGAAAAGAATACGTAACACGTGTATTTGAACAGGTGAAAGCAAACAATTCACATGAGGATGAATTCTTACAAGCAGTTGAAGAGGTATTTCACTCACTTATCCCAGTTTTTGATAAATACCCTAAGTATATTACTGAAAATATATTAGCTAGACTTGTAGAACCAGAGCGTATTATTTCGTTTAGAGTTCCTTGGTTAGATGATAACGGTCAGGTTCAAGTGAATAGAGGCTATCGTGTTCAATTTTCATCAGCGATTGGACCTTATAAAGGTGGCTTACGTTTCCACCCATCAGTGAATCAGTCAATTGTTAAATTCCTAGGTTTTGAACAAATTTTCAAAAATTCATTAACAGGCTTGCCAATTGGTGGAGGTAAAGGGGGGCTAATTTTGATCCCAAAGGTAAATCAGATAATGAGATCATGCGCTTTACACAGAGCTTCATGACGGAGTTACAAAAGCATATTGGTCCTGATATGGATGTGCCAGCAGGTGATATTGGTGTCGGTGGCCGTGAGATTGGTTACTTATTTGGGCAATACAAACGACTAAATGGTTACCAAAATGGTGTTCTAACTGGTAAGGGCTTGACATTTGGTGGCTCATTAGCTCGCACAGAAGCAACAGGTTATGGGGTAATTTACTTTACAAAATGTATGCTAGAAGCAAATGGGCATGATTTTAAAGATAAAACAGCTATTGTTTCTGGATCTGGAAATGTAGCAATTTATGCTATTGAAAAATTACAAGCGTTAGGTGCTAAAGTTATTGCTGTTTCAGATTCATCTGGCTTTGTACATGATCCAGATGGAATTGATTTGGACTTATTGAAACAAGTTAAAGAAGTTGACCGTGATCGTGTTATTGCCTACACACAAAAACGTAAGAATTCAACCTTTACGGAAGCTAAAGCAGGTTCAATTTGGTCACTTAAAGCAGATTTAGCCTTTCCATGTGCGACTCAAAATGAATTGAATGGAGATGATGCAAAAGTCTTGGTTGAAAATGGGGTCATCGCTGTCGCTGAAGGTGCGAATATGCCATCTACTCTTGATGCGGTGGCTGTTTTCCAAGAAGAGGGGATATTATTTGCACCAGGCAAAGCTGCAAATGCTGGTGGAGTAGCTGTATCTGCACTGGAAATGTCTCAAAATAGCAGTCGTCTAGCTTGGACATTTGACGAAGTAGATCAAAAATTGGTTGATATTATGACAACTATCTATACTAATTCAGCAGAGGCCGCAAAAGAATTTGATTTAGAAGGTGATCTTGTCGCGGGAGCTAATATTGCTGGTTTCCTAAAAGTTGCACAAGCAATGTCTTCTCAAGGCCTAGTATAATAGTCTAAAAGAACTCATTGAGTTCTTTTTTTGATATACTAGTTAATAACAAGAAAAGGGGAAGTTATGCTAAGAAAGATTGTAAAAGATCCATTATTTTTATCGGGAAAATCACAAGTGGCAACTAAAGAAGATATAAAAATTGGCAAAGATTTGCAAGATACCTTAACTTATCATCGCGAAAACTGTTTAGGTCTTGCAGCGAATATGATAGGCGAGAAAAAAGCTATTATTATTATAAGTATGGGCTTTGTTGATTTAGTCATGTTTAATCCAATAATTGTTGAAAAATCGGAACCGTTTGAAACAGAGGAATCATGCTTATCTTTATCAGGTTCTAAAAGGACAAGGCGATTTAAAAATGTAACTGTACGTTACCAAGACATGAATTGGCGAGAAAAGAATTTAAGTTTAACCGGACTGCCCGCTCAAATTTGTCAACACGAGTTAGATCACTTAGATGGTATATTAATATAAAAAGAGAGTGGTACAAACACCCATGAGGACAAAGTCCTCATGGGTGTTTGTACCACTCTCTGAGTGTCTATTTATTTGTTTTCTTTCTTTTTCTTAGAAAATCCAATGAATGATAAACTTACTAATCCTAATAATGAAAGCATTGCAGTTTGTTTTTCATCACTATTTGTAGTTGGTAATTGCTCCTTAGTTGTAGTAGATTGTGTATTTACTATTCTAGGTTTGACTGTCGTTGTATTAATAGGAGAAGGAGTTGCTTTTTCTATATGGTTAGCTGTAAAGAGATCAGAAACTAACTCGGTTGCTACCACATTTCCATTACGGTCACGATAAACTCTATGGACTAAATCATGTCGGCCATTTGGATCATTAGTTGTTGAACTCTCCAGTGCAACAGTGACATAAGTTTTTGTACCAGCTAGTGATGCAGATACAGTTTGACCAGATGCTTCTAAATTTTTGATATATTGAATAAATACTTCAGTATCAGGATTAATGGCTCCTAATAATTTAGCATTCAGGAAAGACTTAAAGCCGTCACCACCTCCAAAGAGGAAATCGTTAATGACCAATTTGTAAGTAGCATTTGGGTCAATCTCTTCTCCACTAGATTTGTAGGCTTTAAGAACTTTGAATGGATTTTGAGGATCATTTAAACCACTGTCTGTATAAGTATATTTCAAACCAGACATTTGAAGGAATTGACGTTGCGCGTCATCATACTGTTCATTGAGAGCTTTGTAGATGTCTTGTCCTGTCATTTCAACAACTTGTAAAATATTACCAAACGGTTGAACAGCTTGTGCTGCACCCCATGTAATGGCCCCATCTGGTTGAACCACTAAGTCTGCACGGATTCCACCATTGTTTGTCATGGCAAAATCAATATCTGGATATGATTCTTTAGCGATCGTTAATTGGGCTCTTGTTATTAAATCACCTAATGCAGATTCATAATCAGCATTAATTTCTCTTGAAATAGTTGTATTAGTTGTGGCTGTACCAATTTTACCTTTAGTTAGGGTAGTAACTCGAGTATTTGCATCATCTACAATGGCTTGAATATCAGCACTACCTTTTAAAACATTAGGTGCAACAGCAATAATTTTAGCTGAAGGAGTAGCAGTGAAGTCCTGAGTAGTCGTGTCTAAAGTACCACGAACATCGGAATAGGCTTTTCCTGATGAAAGAGCTTCAACAATACGCGTATTACCGACTGTCCCATTGGTATAAACATGGTTATGACCAGCAAATACGATATCAATCGAATTATCGGGGTATAGTTGATTAACCTTAGTCATAATTGCAGCCATTTCATCTCCAGCAAGTCCATCTTTTCCACTAGTCGCAGGAATGTGAGCCAGAACAACAATAGCATTTACATTTTGTGAACGTAATTCTTTTGCATACTTAACGATAGTTTGTGCCTCATCAAGGAAATTATATTGTTCATAATTTTTTTTAAGGACTAATTCTGGGATTGCTGTTGTTACAACACCAATGAAACCGACATTTACGGATGTGTTATTGACAGGAATATTTTTTATAGCATAAGGTTTCCAGTTATATGGAATTTGATTTGTTGTTTTATCAACAACGTTGGCGATAACGATTTGTTGTGTTGAAGCTTCTGCAGGGTATGCTTTTGTAATATCATTGATAGTAGAATCAGCAGCAGGTGCTGATCCAGTCATGATTCGATTATATTCAGCTAGTCCCTCATCAAATTCATGGTTACCTATCGTCCCATATTCGATACCTATTTTGTTCATTACTTTGACGGTGGGTTCATCCTGTAATAATCCTGAATTTGCAGGACTTGCCCCAACCATGTCTCCAGCTTGGACACGAATGCTTGTTCCATTTGGACTTGTTTGGTTAAAGTCTGCTTGTGATTGATCCATGTAAGCGTCTAATTGAGCAGCTGTTCCTGCACCAGATATTTTACCATCAGGCATATAAGCTGAACCTGTCTGATCAAGGGCCCCATGGAAATCATTTATTCCCATAATTTGTACGTCAACTTGATCAGCTTGAACAGCTGTAAACAGCATTGATACACTAGTAACGACACCTAAAATACTGCTTTTTAAAACAATATGCTTTTTCATAAACTCTCCTAAAGAATTATTTTATGTTACAGTAATAATAGTACTATTTTTTTCTTTTTATGACAATAAGATTATGAGTAAATAACGATAATTATTTTTTTATTGGCACTATAAAATTAAAGAACACGATAAATTGTGAACGATAATTATTGTTTATAAAAATCAAGCGCTTTAAAAACGAATTAAGGGTGTTTTGTGATTTTTTGATATTAACCATAAAAATAGTATAAAAAAAGCGACTTCTCATATTTACAAATAATTATTCTTATGATAGAATTTTCTTAAGTTTAAATGAAAGGAGTACTAAAGATGACTAATTTGGTTTATAAACAAGCTATTTTTAATAATACGAGACTCCTTTTAGTAACCGTAGATTAATCTAAACATAACAAGTTGTTTAGCCCGTGGTAAGGAGTACTCTTTATCGCGGGCTTTTTGTGTACACAATTTACGGTTATTGCTCTGAACTGAAAGGAGGATAGCATGTTATCCTTAATTTTAAAATATATTTGCAAAAAGAAAAAAGCGTATATTTTAATTGCCATTACACTGATTATTTACGATGCTACTTTGGTAATTCCAACTAAGGTGATTGAAAGTTTAATAGATTTGATGTCCAAAAAGACCTTATCCTATAATCAATTGACTGGCCATATTATCTTATTAGCTGGCACAGCATTGCTCTCATATGCTATGGCTTATCTGTGGCACTTGCATTTATTTCAAGAAGCTGTTCATTTTAAGTTTGATATTCAGCAGAATGCTTTTAAAAAATTAGTCATTATGCGAACACCCTATTATGAGAAATTTAGATCGGGTGATATGATGACTCGATTTTCGACAGATGTCGAAGCTTTGATGGATTTTATAGCTATGGCCTAATGATTATTTTATATGCAGGAGGAATGATTCTTTTTATTATACCTACCATGTTTTTCATTTCTTGGGAAATGACTTTAGTCGGTATGATTCCTATACTTATCATGACGGTGGCCACCTATTTTATAACAAAAAAACAAGAATTATTAGTTGAATCTGCAAGAGAGTCAATTGCTAATTTAAATGATGAGGTCTTAGAAACTGTTGAAGGTATCAAAGTAATGCGAGCCTATGGTAAAAAAGAATATTTAGGCCGACAATTTAGCAAGAAAGTCGAGGATTTAGCCAGTAAATGGAATCAAATTGCTAAATACAGAGGTCTTTATTTCCCGATTTTTAGTGTCATGATTATTGTTGGTGAGCTTTTTATTATCATGGTTGGTCTTGGGATGATTGAAAATTCTCACGTTACTTTAGGGCAAGTTATCGCCTTGCAACTTTACTTAGTTTCTTTAGTTGAACCATTTGCAATGATTTCAGACTTTATCCTAGTTTATCAAACAGGAAAAACATCGTTTGGGAAATTACAAGAATTGATTGAAACCGGAGATACTCTTGAAGAAAATGGTTCCTTAACTTTAGAATCATTTGATGAGATTAAACTCCAAGATTATAGTTTTTCTTATGCAAATAGTCATAAGAAGAGTTTGGAAAAGATTTCACTCGTCTTAAAAAAAGGGCAAACCTTAGGGATTGTAGGCCGGACTGGCTCAGGTAAAACAACATTGGTAAGACAATTATTGAGACAATACCCACTAGGTCAAGGTCAGTTTCTTGTCAACAACCATCAGTTTGTTGATTACGATAGACAAAGTGTTGAAAATCAAATTGGTTATGTCCCTCAAGAGCATATTTTATTTTCCAAATCAGTAGAAGCAAATATTGCGATGGGCAAATCACAAGCTAGTCAAGAAGACATTTTAAAAGCTATAGAAACTGCTTCATTTACTAAAGATTTAAAGGATATGTCAGATGGTTTACAAACTCAAATTGGTGAACGAGGTCTGTCCATTTCTGGTGGGCAAAAACAGAGAATTGCAATTGCGAGAGCCTTTCTTTCAAAACCAAATTTATTAATTTTAGATGACTCTCTTTCAGCAGTAGATGCTAAAACGGAAACCAATATCATCAGACATATTCAAGAAGAACGTCAAGGCAAGACCACCCTTATTGTGACCCATAGATTGTCCGCGATCCAGCATGCCGATTGGGTTATAGTAATGGAAAACGGACAAATCATTGAAGAGGGAAGGCCGCAAGAATTGCTTGCAAACAAGGGATGGTATTACCAGCAATATCAAAGGCAACAAGCACAGGAGGTATAAAATGAGCCTCATCATTACATTATTAAAAGAATTAAAAGTAGCAAAAGTGTCATTTACCCTAGGTATTTTCCTTTTATTAATTGCTACCGCAGCAGGGCAATTGGCCCCACTTTTATTAAAAGAAATTATTGATAAGCAGTTGACACCAGTAGCCGATGGCTTACAAATTAATCATCACCTTTTTTACCAATTCATCTTCTACTATTTTGCAGTTACCTTACTTACAGCCATCTTTCGGTACATTTCGTTTAGAACCTTAATTTATTCTTCAAATAAAGTAGTTTCTCATTTACGAAAAAAGGCATTTAATATCATGCAGAGCTTGCCAATTTCTTATTTTGACAAGGTTCCAGCAGGAAAAATTGCAACACGTATTGTCAATGACACAGAAACCTTACGTAATCAATTTTACGATAATCTTTTGTCACAAATTATTATTAGTTTTGTTCAAATTGTCTTTATCTATGGTGTTATGATTTATTTAGATCATAGGTCAGGGATATGGTTATTGATTGTCATTCCACTATTTTATGGTATTCAATTATTATATAAGGCAATGACTGATAAGCATATGACAGATTTTTACCAAGCACGAAGTACAATCAACACCCAGGTTAATGAAACCATGAATGGTGCTCAAATTATTCAACTCTATCATCAGGAAGAAGCTGTCCTTGATGAATTTAATCAAACTATTCAAGAGATGAAGACCGCAGATGATCATATTATTGTTGCCGATTCAGTTGCCTCGTGGACACTGACAGAATTTGTTAAATACACGATCATTTCAGCTCTATTAGCTGTCATTGGCTATCAGTTTTTACAAGGATATACTGATGTAACGGTTGGTAAACTGTTTATCTACATAAACTATCTGACACGTCTATTTGACTTATTAGGGAATATGGTCCGTCAACTCCCTAACATTCAACGGTCAACGGCAACTGGTAAAAGACTAATGGCTTTGTTAGATGAGGAAACTGAGTCAGAGGAATCTGAACCTATTAACATTTCAAATGGTCAGGTGGTTTTCCAAGGAGTTGATTTTGCTTATACTCCGGATCGATTGGTCTTATCAAATATTACAATTACTGCCAATAAAGGAGAAACAGTCGCATTAGTTGGACATACTGGTTCAGGAAAATCTTCGATTATGAATCTCTTATATCGTTTTTATGACCCTATAAAAGGGGATATATTAGTAGATAATCAATCGATTCAGCACTATTCTAAAGAAAGTCTCAGATCACAGATGGGGATCGTTTTACAAGATCCCTATCTCTTTACTGGAACGATCGCATCGAATATTCGGATGGGAAATGACAACTATAGTGATCAGCAAGTTGAAGATGCTCTAATTAAGGTCGGTGCCAAAAAGATGTTAGAGCAGTTACCACATGGCATAAATGAGCCTGTTTATGAGAAAGGGGCATCTTTCTCAAGTGGCGAGAGACAGTTAATTGCGTTTGCGAGAACTTTAATTGCTAATCCTAAAATTCTTATTTTAGATGAAGCGACATCTCACATTGACACTGAGACTGAAGAGATCATTCAACATGCCATGCAGGTTTTAAAAGAAGGTCGAACAACTTTTATCATTGCGCACCGCTTATCAACAATTCAATTTGCTAATCAGATTTTAGTATTAGATAAAGGAAAAATTGTTGAGCAAGGCAATCACCATTATCTGATGTCATTAAATGGCAAGTATACTCAGTTAGCTAAATTACAAGAAAGGGTTTAAAAGAGACTAGGACAAACATCAGTCATTTCCTGGAAATTTGATTTTATCGTCCCACCTCCGCAAAGTTGAGTAGGGCTATAAAAGGTGGCTCATCAACCTATTAGAGCCCCCACTCGACCACTGTGTCATTTAGACATCACTCTACCAAAAAAGAAGTTGAGAAGATTGTCTCAGCTTCTTTTTGAAAACAGATGAAAAAGCTTTGAATAAGAAATTAATTTCCTTTCCTACTTTTCAAAAAGAGGGTTAGATATCGCAATTTTAACTCTTTTAGTGTAAAATAGTAAGGTAAAAGTAAAGTTAAAAATTATGAAAAGATAAGGTTATGAGTGAAAACATAGGAATTGGTAAGGCGCATAGCAAAATCATTTTAATGGGAGAACATTCCGTCGTTTATGGTTTCCCTGCAATTGCATTACCATTAAAAGATATAGAAGTTACTTGTCGCATTAAGAAAGCGGAAAAAAAATTAGAGTTTGATTTTTATGATACGCTTTCTACAGCGATTTTTTCTGCTTTAGATTATTTACAGATTAAGAATCAACCAATTTCTTATGAAATCATTTCCCAAGTTCCTCAAAGAAGGGGAATGGGCTCATCTGCGGCAGTCTCTATTGCTGCAATTAGAGCGGTATTTTCTTATTTTGATTATGAATTAAGTGATCAATTATTAGAAATCTTAGTGAATAAGGCAGAAATTATTGCTCATACAAATCCTAGTGGTTTAGATGCGAAGACTTGTTTGAGTGATCACGCTATTAAATTTATTAGAAATGTGGGATTTGAAAGTCTAGCTATTGATATAGATGCTTATCTTATCATTGCTGATACAGGTATCCATGGTCATACTAGAGAGGCTGTCGATAAAGTTGCAAAATTTGAAGAAAGTAACTTATCACATTTAACTGAATTAGGAAAATTGACAGAAGAAGTCGAAGAATCAATAAAACAAAAAGACATAACAAGAGTTGGTCACTGTATGACAAAAGCACATGACCATCTTATTGCAATTGGTGTCAGTGTTGACAAATCAAATCAATTAGTAACTGAGGCGTTAGAACAAGGTGCTTTAGGTGCCAAAATGTCTGGCGGTGGATTAGGTGGCTGTATCATCGCACTTGCAAAAAGTAAAGATGATGCTAAGGTAATCAGTAAGGCATTAGAAGAAAAAGGGGCAGTAAACACGTGGATACAAAAACTGTAAGTGTTAAATCATATGCAAATATTGCAATTATTAAATACTGGGGTAAAGATGATGCAACAAAAATGATTCCATCAACAAGCAGTATTTCCTTAACTCTAGAAAATATGTATACCGAAACTTGCTTAACCTTTTTAGAAAATGGTGCAGATTCAGATCAATTTTATATTGATGGACAATTGCAAAATCAAGCAGAGCATGATAAAATTTCAAAAATTATTGATCAGTTTCGTACTAATAAAAAGCAATTTGTCATAGTTGACACTAAAAATAATATGCCAACTGCGGCTGGCCTTTCATCGAGCTCAAGTGGCTTATCGGCACTTGTAAAAGCTTGCAATCTGTTGTTTGAAACTGGTCTATCACAACACGAATTAGCCCTTAAAGCAAAATTTGCTTCAGGATCTGCTTCGCGCTCATTTTTTGGACCTTTAGCCGCTTGGGATAGAGAAAGTGGCGATATTTATCCTGTTCAAACTGATTTGAAATTAGCAATGATTATGCTAGTGGTGAATGATGCGAAAAAACCTGTTTCTAGTCGCGATGGCATGAAACTTTGTCGTGAAACATCGATCACATTTGACCAGTGGAAGGAAGAGTCATCTAAAGATTACCAAGCCATGTTACATTATTTGAAGTCTAATGATTTTGAAAAAGTTGGTTTATTAACTGAAAAGAATGCCTTGGCAATGCATGCAACGACAAAAACATCAACGCCTTCCTTTTCATATTTGATTGAAGAATCTTATCGGGCGATGGATAAAGTAAAAGAACTTCGTCAACAAGGTTTCCGCTGTTATTTTACAATGGATGCTGGCCCAAATGTCAAAGTCCTATGCTTAGAAGAAGATCTTGAACAGTTAGCAAGCATTTTTGAGAAAGAATTTGACATTATTGTGTCTAAAACTAAGGAATTATAAAAATGACAAATTTTCATGTGGAAACTGGTGGTAAACTATACATTGCTGGTGAATATTCCATATTAAAAGCTGGACAAGTAGCGGTTTTGAAAAATATCCCTATTAAATTGTCTGCGATTATAGATAGCTCAGAACAATTCCATATCTCTTCAGATATGTTTGATTATAGTACTGACCTAACCCCTGATGCTAATTATCGCTTGATTCAAGCTTCAATTGAAACTGTTGCTTTACTTCTTGGAAAAGACAGCACTTCTCTAAGACCATTTGACTTATCTATCACAGGTAAATTAGAAAGGAACGGCAAAAAATTTGGAATAGGCTCAAGTGGTAGTGTTACAGTTTTAACAATCAAAGCCTTAGCAGCTTTTTATCATATTCATCTCTCAAATGATTTATTATTTAAACTGTCTGCCTACACACTCCTAAAATTAGGTGATAATGGTTCAATGGGAGATATAGCTTGTATTGCTTACAATCAAACGATCGCCTATTGGTCTTTTGACCGAAAGGTAATTACTCAAAAGATTCACGAAATGACCTTCGAACAAGCTATTAAATTGGATTGGGGCTATAAAATTGAAGTTATTTTACCTAAATTGCCTTGTTTCTTCATGGTTGGTTGGACAGGACATCCTTCCATATCAAAAGATATGGTTAATAAGGTGATTAATCAAATTGATAGGGCATTTTTAGAGAACACCCAAGAGGCAACCTTAGCTGTTATTGAAGCATTGAAACTGGGAAATAAATCGCAATTTGTCACAGCACTTAAGCGTGCAGATCAGAGTTTAGAAGCCTTATCCTCAGCCATTTACACCGAAGACTTAACATCCTTGCGTCAGGCTAGTGACGATTTGGAGGTTGTTGCTAAATCATCAGGCTCAGGCGGTGGCGACTGTGGTATTGCTTTTGCATTTACAGAGGCAGATAGTCAGGTTTTGAAAGAAAGATGGTCCAAAGAGGCTATTCAATTAATTTATCACGAAAGATTGGGAGAATGATGACCAACCGAAAAAATGATCATATCAAGTATGCCTTGAAGTATCAATCAGATTATAATTCTTTTGATGACATAGAGCTGATTCACACGTCTTTACCAACATTTGATTTAAAAGATGTGGATCTATCAACTCATTTTGCAGGTCATGACTTTGCCTTTCCTTTTTATATTAATGCTATGACTGGTGGTAGTGAAAAAGGCAAAGCTGTTAACGAAAAGCTAGCTCGAATAGCAGAGGCGACAGGAATTCCAATGGTGACAGGTTCTTATAGCCCTGCTTTGAAGAATCCACAAGTAAAATCATCATTTCAGTTGAGACAGGTTGCTCCTGAGATGCTTCTTGCAACTAATATTGGTCTTGATAAACCAGTTTCATTAGGGAAGCAAACAGTAGAGGAAATGTCCCCTCTATTCTTGCAGGTTCATATTAATTTAATGCAAGAATTGTTAATGCCAGAAGGGGAAAGAAGCTTCAGTCACTGGGAAAGACATCTTAAAGATTATGTTGCTGAAATTGACGTTCCGCTTGTTTTAAAAGAGGTCGGATTTGGCATGGACAGAAAGTCTATTCAAAAGGCGCGAGCGATTGGCATTAAAACCTTTGACATTTCTGGGCGTGGCGGAACATCGTTTGCCTACATCGAAAACCAAAGAGGTGAAGATCGCTCTTATTTAAATAATTGGGGTCAAAGCACTATGCAAACCTTATTAAATGTGAAAGATTTGTCAGACGATATTGAAATTCTAGCTTCTGGTGGTGTCAGACACCCATTAGATATGATTAAATCTTTAGTGCTAGGCGCTAAGGCAGTTGGTATGTCGAGAACCATGCTCTCTTTAGTTGAACGTTATCCTGAAGAAAAAGTAATTGCTATTGTAAATGGATGGAAAGAAGAGTTAGCCATTATCATGTGTGCACTTAATTGTAGGACGATTCCTGAATTAAAACAGGTTGATTATCTACTTTACGGGAAATTAAAAGATGCCAATTCATAAAACGTTTGAAGTGATTCAAACGTTTTTTAACTCTTTCTTAATGAGAACTTATTGGGCAATTAGTTATCATCTGAACATAAAAAAGATTTGATAGGCTCAAATCTTTTTATTTCTTAAGTTTTGTAAATGGTGTTTTGCTGTTTCTAAGTTCATATGTTTTTCTTTTAGTAAAACATTAAGCAGTTTAGGTGTTTCGTCCTGGTTAGCTCCAGCAAGCAGGGCTAATGATTTAGCCTGTAGTTTCATGTGGCCAGCTTGGATGCCTTTATTAGTTAAAGCTTTTAGGGCTGCAAAGTTTTGTGCTAAACCAGCTGAAGCAATAATCATTGCTAATTCTTTAGCCGATGGATTATTTAACAAGTCATGAGCGATTGTAACACTAGGATTAAGTCCAATTGAGCCACCTTTTGTAGCTATTGGCATTGGTAATGTAATGCTTCCAATTATCATTTGGGTGTCATTGTTAATTTGCCAAGTCGTAAGCCCTTTATAACTTCCATCTTTTGCTGCATAGGCATGAGCACCTGCTTCAATAGCTCGCCAGTCATTCCCTGTAGCCAAAACTAGTGCATCAATCCCATTAAAAATACCTTTGTTATGTGTTGCTGCACGATAAGGATCAACTTGAGCTAATTGACTGGCAAGAGCCATCTTATTAGCCAATTCTTTAGCTTGTAATGTCTCTCTACTTAAGTAATGGAAAGGAAGCTGACAAGTTGCAGTTACTAATGATTCCGTAGCATAATTGGATAAAATTGCCATGAGCTGCTTTCCTTGGCTGAGACTGATTAAATCCTCAACTAAAGCTTCCATCATGGTGTTAACCATGTTTGCACCCATCGCTTCTTGAGTATCGACACATAAATAGACAATCAAGAATTGTTCTTTAATTGCTAGGTCAATTCTTCTAGCACCGCCTCCTCTTTTGACAATTGAAGGGTAGGCTTGGTTGGCCTTTTCAATAAGGCTTTCTGCCTCATTCAAGATAGTTGCTTTAGCCAATTCTAAATCAGGGACATCGTATAGAGCAACTTGACCAATCATTTGACGATTATGAATCTGGCGTGAAAGCCACCAGACCGTTTGATTAATTTTGTGGCATATGATGCAGCAGCGACGACGGAAGGTTCCTCTGTCACATAGGGTAGGTGATAGGTTTTACCATTAACAAGAAAGTCTGGAACAATGCTAAAAGGCAAAGCTAGACGTCCGATGACATTTTCTGACATATCGTTTGCTATAGCGGTGCTTAGTAGTTCACCTTCTTGAAGTGCTTGTAAGGTTTGTTGTGATAGCAGATGACCAGAAGTTAGTAGTTGGTGGCGTTCTTGAAGTGATTTTTTATAAAATCCTGACCAATTTAGTTCGTTATCTGTCATTTTTTTGATAGATCCTTTGGTGTTCTTGAATACTGTCAAGTCTGTAGTCCCCAGTTAGGTAGGTAGGTAATGTTACATTCCCTTTGTCATCAAATCTAGCTTCTTCATAGAAAAGTGCTTCGTATTCTTCAACAGTGATGTTACGGCGAGCATCTAGCATTGCCTGATGGTCAATGGTTAACATTTCATGATAGCCATCAACAAGTTGACCTGAAAAAATTTCGCAAACTGCACCAGAACCATAGGAGAAGAAGGCAATATCATCCCCTGCCTTAAGTTCTTTATTGTTTTCTAACAAAGATAAGAAAGACATATAGAGTGATCCTGTATAGATATTTCCAACTTGTCGACTAAAACTGATTGAATCGGTAAAAGCTTTTTCTAATGCTATTTGCTTTGCTTCTGATACAGTTTGATCCATTAATAACTTCATCCCTTTTAGTGCTTGCTTTGGAAAGGGAATATGGAAGCAAAAGGCTGCAAAATCAGATACGTTTTTATGTGTTTTCTTTTGATATTGAGTCCAAGTTGTTGTTAAGGTATCTAAATATTGTTCTGTTGAAAAACGCCCATTGACAAAAGGTGTTGCTGAATAATTTGGTCTCCAAAAATCCATGATATCACGTGTTTGTGCAATGTTATCATTATTAAAGGTTAAGATGCGTGGATTTTTTTTGACTAACATGGCTATACTTCCAACGCCTTGAGTCGGTTCACCACCTGAAGCAATACCATATTTTGCAATGTCACTTGCAATGACTAGGACACTAGCGTCAGGATGCATAGCGATATGGGCATTGGCATAATCCAGAGCAGCAGTTGTAGCGTAGCAAGCTTCTTTCATTTCAATAGCTCTTGCAAACGGCTGAATGTCAAGTAAGCCATGAATATAGACACTAGCTGCTTTTGATTGATCAATAGCTGTTTCAGTTGCTAGGATCACCAAATCAATTTCTTGTTTATCTTGATTGGTTAAAATTTCTTGGCAAGCAGTTGCAGCTAAAGTCACAATATCTTCAGTAATTGGTGAGATACTAATGGCATCAATCATTAATCCTTTTTGATATTTAGCAAGTTCAACCTGACGAGCTTCAGCTAATGCTTCCATTTTTAATACATACTGACTTGATGCAAAGCCAATTTTATCTATCCCTATTTTCATTGATGTCCTCTTCGTAAATTTTATCTATAATATTTTAACATATTTTCTGAAAAAGAAAGTTTTTTAACATTAATACTTGGGATCTTTACGATATTCAGTCCTTAAAAGTGATTAAGGGACATTTCTCCTAGCATTTTTTCTATAATTTGGTAAAATAATAAACAGTATGAGAACGTGAAAGGTTTTACTTATGACAAAAGCAGATCAGCTATTTAAAGAAAATATTAAAAAGATTATGGACCAAGGTGTTTATAGTGAACAGGCTAGACCTAAGTATAAAGATGGCAAAACTGCGAATTCAAAATATATCACAGGTGCTTTTGCAGAATATGACCTCTCTAATGGGGAATTTCCAATAACCACTTTACGTCCTATCCCAATTAAATCAGCAATAAAAGAATTACTCTGGATTTATCAAGATCAATCTAACAGTTTAGATATTTTAGAGGAAAAATATAATGTTCATTATTGGAATGACTGGGAAGTTGGTCAGACAAGAACGATTGGACAACGTTATGGAGCTGTTGTCAAAAAACATGATATTATCACTAAAATTTTAAACCAACTGGAAGAGAATCCATGGAATAGACGAAATGTTATTTCATTATGGGATTATCAAGCGTTTGAAGAAAGCGAAGGATTATTGCCTTGTGCGTTTCAAACAATGTTTGATGTCCGTCGCGTAGACGGGACAATTTATTTAGATGCAACCTTAGTTCAAAGATCAAATGATATGCTAGTTGCACATCATATTAATGCCATGCAATATGTTGCTTTGCAAATGATGATTGCGAAACATTTTGGATGGAAAGTTGGAAAATTTTTCTATTTTATAAACAACTTGCACATTTATGATAATCAATTTCCACAAGCAGAAGAACTGTTGAATCGTCAAGCAAGTGATTGTCAACCACGATTACTACTAAATGTTCCGATGGGACGAATTTCTTGATATCAAAGCAGAAGATTTTGAATTGATAGATTATAATCCAGTCAAACCTCAGTTGAAATTTGATTTAGCTATTTAATTCGTTAATTTTTTTATAAGCAAATTTGTGGCAAATTTGGTAAAATAGATAGACTTTAGATTGAAGGAAAACTAGTATGACAAAGGAAATTATTGCCATTTGGGCTGAAGATAAAAATGGAGTAATTGGTGTCGAAGGAAGATTACCTTGGCGTTTGCCAAAAGAACTACAACATTTTAAAAAGACAACACTTAACCATGCTATTTTAATGGGAAGAGTGACATTTGAAGGGATGCAAAGACGACTTTTACCAAATCGTCAAACGCTTGTTTTGACCTCAGATAATAAGTATCAGGTTGATGGTGTTTTGACGATGACTAGTGTTGAGCAAGTACTTGAGTGGTTCCATACACAAGAAAAAAATCTTTACATTATTGGTGGAAGTAAAGTCTTAAAAGCTTTTGATGGCTATTTTGATTGCATTATTAAAACCTTGGTTGATAACGAATTTACTGGAGATACCTATAGTCCAGATTTAAATTTAAGTGGCTTTGAAGAAGTTGAAAGCCAATTTTTTGAAAAAGATGACAAAAATCCTTATGATTTCACCGTTCACATTTTCGAGAAAAATAAAACGGTTGGAGGAATGTAGAAAGCATGCAACGGAGTATATTTGGCGTATTCACGGCTTTTCTATTTGTTATTTGTTTGCTTTGTGCAATACCGGCAATAAGAAAAAACCGTTATGGATTAGGTGTTTTATTTTTATTAAATGCATTGACAAATTTAGTTAATACTATTCATGCCTTTTATGGCACGCTATTTTAAGAGTTAAGTAGAGAAAGTTAGAGGGAAAATGGCAAGTAATCGTAGTAACGATATCAAGGTTCATTGTTCATTTTGTGGCAAGAGCCAAGACGAAGTCAAAAAAATTATTGCAGGTAACAATGTCTTCATTTGTAATGAGTGTGTTGCCTTATCACAAGAAATTATCAAAGAAGAATTAGCAGAAGAGGTTTTAGCAGATCTAACGGAGGTTCCAAAACCTAAAGAATTACTGGATGCTTTAAATCAGTATGTTGTAGGTCAAGATCGTGCTAAACGTGCTTTAGCTGTAGCTGTTTATAATCACTATAAACGTATTTCTTATACTGAAAGCCGTATTGAAGAAGAAGTTGAACTCCAAAAATCAAACATTATGATGATTGGACCAACTGGTTCTGGTAAAACCTTCTTAGCGCAAACCTTAGCCAAAAGTTTAAATGTGCCTTTTGCAATCGCTGACGCTACTTCTTTAACAGAAGCTGGGTATGTGGGGGAAGACGTTGAGAACATTCTTTTGAAATTGATTCAAGCAGCAGATTACAATGTTGAACGAGCTGAACGTGGCATCATTTATGTTGATGAGATTGATAAAATCGCTAAAAAAGGCGAAAATGTGTCTATCACTCGAGATGTATCAGGTGAAGGGGTTCAGCAAGCTTTGCTGAAAATTATTGAAGGTACAGTTGCAAGTGTTCCACCTCAAGGTGGTCGTAAGCATCCAAATCAAGAAATGATTCAAATTGATACTAAAAATATTCTTTTCATCGTTGGTGGTGCTTTTGATGGCATTGAAGAGATTGTTAAACAACGTTTGGGTGAGAAGATAATCGGTTTTGGCCAAAATAGTCGAAAAATCGATGATGAAGCATCTTATATGCAAGAAATTATTGCAGAAGACATTCAAAAATTTGGCTTAATTCCTGAATTTATTGGACGTTTACCAGTAGTTGCAGCTTTGGAACAATTGTCAATTGATGATTTGATTCAAATTTTAACTGTACCCAAAAATGCATTAGTTAAGCAATATCAGGCCTTGTTATCCTATGATGGTGTTGAACTTGAATTTAACCAAGATGCACTTGTCGCTATCGCTTCAAAAGCTATCGATCGTAAAACGGGTGCGCGTGGTTTGAGATCAATTATTGAAGAAACAATGCTTGATATTATGTTTGATATTCCAAGTCAAGAAGATATTTCAAAAGTTATCATTACAAAGGAAGCTGTTTCAGGAGATAGTAAGCCTATCTTAGAAACGGCATAGAGGGAAAAATGGCAGAAGAACAACTATTAAATACGCATAATGCTTCCATTCTCCTTAGTGCGGCAAATCAGTCACATTATCCTGATGATGATTTACCAGAAATTGCTCTTGCAGGTCGTTCAAATGTTGGAAAATCTAGTTTCATCAACACTATATTAGGACGTAAAAACTTAGCGAGAACATCCAGTAAACCTGGAAAAACGCAATTGTTAAATTTCTTCAATATTGATGATAAATTACGTTTCGTAGATGTCCCTGGTTATGGCTACGCTAAAGTTTCAAAGTCTGAACGTGCTAGATGGGGAAAAATGATTGAGGAATATTTAACGACCAGAGATAATTTAAGAGCTGTTGTGAGTTTGGTTGATTTAAGACATGAGCCTTCAGCAGAGGATGTCCAAATGTATGAATTCCTCAAATATTATGAAATCCCAGTTATTGTTGTTGCTACAAAGGCAGATAAGATACCACGTGGTAAATGGAATAAACATGAATCAATGGTGAAGAAAAAATTGAATTTTGATAAAGATGATCATTTTATCATCTTCTCATCAGTGGATCGTATTGGGATTGACCAATCTTGGGATACTATTTTAGATCAGATATAAGAAAAGCACAGATTAATTCGGTGCTTTTCTTATCTAATCATTGACACATAGCTTATTTTTGTTGCATACCACTATATACTGTGGAGATAAAAACGATTTTGCTAAAAAATCCTTTTCGGACTTAGAAAATATGCTAATAAAATGGAGTTAACATTACTAATCCTAAGCTCTCTAACTATAGTCATTTTAATGGAATTATCAATTTTAGTAAGAACCTTGATCATATTAGTAGGGACATAGGTATTGATTTGAGTAATCATATGACAGTACCAATGCATTTAACAGTAGTGACTAGTCAAGCAAAGTGTGTTATTACATTTAAAATAAACATACTAAGATTTGTAGTGAAGAGTTTTCCGACGGAAAATTTCTTCACTACTTTTTCTTTGTGTTAAAGTAGAAGTTATTTTTTACTTTGACTATATCAAAATAAAAATAACTTAAATATAAAGAATGATACTAGTATTCGATTCACGAAAAGTGACTAATACGAGATCCTAACAGTATCTAAAAGTGTCGGCAATCGGAGAAATAAAGTCATAGCTAAACTTGTCAATTAGATAAAAACAACAGCGACCTTCTATCATTGGTGAATTGGGAGATATTCGCCGGTTTCAGTTTGCCAACCAAATCAATGCCTTTATCGGAATTGACCTCAGACACTATGAATCTGGG
>NZ_JRQN01000006.1 GCF_000785785.1 Streptococcus uberis | reverse complement strand
GAAAAAGGACTAAAAAGAAAGAAGCTAGCCCTAACTTTAAGCCTGTCGGCAAGTCTATTGAAGAACGACCAGAAAGTATTAACAAGCGAGAGAATATAGGCGATTTTGAGATTGATACCGTTATTCAGACGAGAGCTAAAAACGAGTGTTTATTGACGTTAACCGACAGAAAGAGTCGGTTTCAAATCATTCGGCTTATTCCTGATAAATCGGCTTATTCGGTAAATCAAGCTTTGAGGACAATCCTACAAGAGTATCACATTAACTCAATCACAGCAGATAACGGAACGGAATTCAGTCGCTTAGCTGAGGTTTTTGACCCTGAACACATCTATTATGCACATCCTTACGCCTCATGGGAGCGAGGAACAAATGAAAACCATAACAGACTCATTCGCCGCTGGTTACCTAAGGGAAGCAAGAATGCGACCCTAAAACAGGTCGCATTCATTGAAAATTGGATAAATAACTATCCTAAAAAAATACTAGATTATAAATCTCCTAAAGAGTTTTTACTAAATGGCTAACTTGAACTTGTAATTTGCCAATAGAATAATTATATAACTTGTGATAAACTTGTTTCATGACAACTACACGACAAAAAGAGCACCATTATGGTCTCGATTTATTACGCATTATTTCAATGTTCATGATTGTGGTGACACATGTGTTAGGTAAAGGTGGCCTTCGTTCAAGTGTTTCAGGCGAACCGGATTCATATTTTATTGTAACTTGGATTATTCAGGTTTTGGTTTATGGGCTGTTAACTGTTACGCCTTAATTTCCGGTTACGTAGGTGCTCGCTCTACCTATAAGTATTCAAAATTACTAAATATTTGGTTACAAGTCTTCTTTTACACTTTTACGATGACACTTATTTTTGCTTTATTTGGCTTTAATGTGACTTTAGAAGATTGGCGTCACGCCTTCTTTCCGATTGTTAGTGGCGAGTATTGGTACATGACGGCTTATTTTGGACTCTTAATCTTTATGCCGATGATAAACGGGGGGCTAAAATCAATGACGGATACTCAGTTGCGAAACTTAGTTATCCTGATGGCTGTTTTCTTCTCATTTTTACCAGCTTTTATGAACAATCAGGTTACTGAATTTTCACTTAGTAAAGGGTTTGAAATGACATGGTTAATCATACTTTATATTGTTGGTGCCTATTTGTATCGTATTGATTTGACAAAATATAGTTTGAAAAAATTAATCACGATTTATGCAGTTTGTATGGTGTTTACTTACAGTATGAAATTTATTGTTGGTAATATTTGGTATTGGTATGTTTCACCAACGTTAACAATGGGTGCTATTTCCTTGTTTATTGTCTTTGCGAAGATGAAAAAACCCAAAAGTAAAGCGGTGTTGACCTTTATTACAATTGTTTCTCCAACAACATTAGGTGTCTATTTAGCCCACCTTCATCCTTTACTGGTAAGATTTGTGATTAGAGATTTTGCAGAACCATTTATCAAAGCACCTATTTTACTCTATCCTTTTTTAATTTTAGGAGTCAGTATCATTATTTACCTACTTGCATTTTTGGTCGAAAAATTACGACTCAAAATCTTCAAATTAGCTCAAGTGGCACGAATCGGCAACTGGCTAGACGATAAATTTCCATATACAGAATGATAAAAAACTGCTAGGTCTACCTAGCAGTTTTAGTTTCTTTTAAACCATTTTTTGATCATCATTTGAATCAGTGTTGGCAGTTTAACAACTTTTTCATTGCCGATATTTTCTCGCGCCAGTTTAAGGATTTTTCCTGAATCTTTTGAAGCGAACAAGAATTTGCCTTGATCGGTAAAAATCTCAAAGTGTCGACTGACTTTTTTTCCTGAAACATTTGCACCGATTGTATTGATCGAAGTCCAAGGTATTTGGATATAGTCTTCTATATTTTTATCATTGTAAAATTCAATAGCTTGATCACCAACTAGGAATTTTCCTACTTTTCCACCCATGCCTAAATAAGATACACCTGTGGTCTGAAACGCTACTTTTTTATTTAAAGATTGTGCCATAGTGATTCCTTTTTATGTTTATTTTGCTATTATAACATATCAAAAAGACTTAAGAAAGCGCCTATCATTGAAAATAATAAAACCTGAGATATGAGTCTCAGGTTTTGTAGTCTTACATGATTCCAGCAACACGAGCAAGGATACCAACTGCAAACAAAGCGATAATGATTGTAATTGGAGAAACTTTTTTCTTAAGCAACCACATACATAAGAATGTAAGTAGAAGTCCCATTAGACCAGGGATAAGTGAGTTTAATTGACCTTGTAATGTTTGTGCTTGATATTTATCAAGACTCATACCACCAATTGCGTTGCCAAGGATTCCTTTAAGTTCAGGACCTGTTACAGGACCTTTAGGGAATTCAACGTATGCACCTTTTGAAAGAAGTTTAGCAGGTAGATCAATAGTGAAGCTAATAGAAACCCAACGCTCAACTAATACAGCAAGGATAAACATACCAAGGATTGAAGCACCTTTTGTAATATCTTGAAGAATACCACCTGACATGTCTTTAGTAATTTCAGATCCAGCTTTATAGCCAAACTCTTGAGTATACCATAAGAATGCCATACGGATAAGGTTCCATCCGACGAAGAATAATAATGGTCCAACAATGTTACCAGTAGTAGCAAGTGAAGCACCAAGTGCACCAAGGATAGGACGTACAGTAAACCAGAATACTGGATCTCCGATACCTGCAAGAGGTCCCATCATACCAATTTTAACCCCTTGGATAGCAGCGTCATCAATGTCAGTACCATTTGCTTTTTCTTCTTCAAGGGCTAAAGTAACACCGATGATTGGGGCAGCAACATATGGGTGAGTATTAAAGAACTCTAAGTGACGAGAAAGCGCAGCTGCACGATCTTCTTCAGTTGTATACAATTTTTTAATTGCAGGGATTAATGCATATGCCCAACCTAAGTTTTGCATACGTTCATAGTTCCAAGAACCTTGTAAGAATTGTGAACGCCACCAAACTTTTTGGCGATCAGCTTTTGTTAATTGAATTTGTTCAGTCATTTTTAGGCCCCTTTCTAGTAGTCTTCAAGGATATCGCCGATTGGATCGTTAGATCCACCAGTTCCACCACCGTTACCACCTTGTTTTGAAAGGTTTAGGTAAATGAAAGCAATTGCGACACCGATTGTACCAAGAGCGATAAGTGTAAGGTCGCTTAAGGCTGCGAAAGCAAAACCAAGAGCGAAGAATGGCCAAACTTCACGAGTAGCCATCATGTTGATAACCATAGCATAACCAACGGCAACAACCATACCACCACCGACAGCCATACCACCGTTTAGCCAATCTGGCATCATGCTAGGGCATCTTTAACGGCATGTGCAGGGATAGCAATAAGTAGGGCTGCAGGAATGGCAATACGAAGACCTTGTAAAAGAAGGGCTATGAAGTGAGCACGTTCAACTGCTTTAAAGTTACCAGATTTAGCAGCATTGTCAGCAGTATGTACCAAGGCAACTGAAACAGTACGAACAATCATTGTTAAGAAAAGTCCAGCAACTGCAAGAGGGATAGCTGTTGCTGTTGCAACTGCGATACCTTGAGTAGAGAAGTTACCACCTTTGATCATGATAATTGCAGCAGCAACTGAAGCTAATGCAGCATCTGGAGCAACAGCAGCACCGATATTTGCCCAACCAAGAGCGATCATTTGAAGTGAGCCACCAAGCATAACCCCAGCTTCTAAATTACCAGTAACTAAACCGATTAATGTACAAGCAACAAGTGGTTGATGGAATTGGAATTGGTCAAGGATACCTTCAAGACCAGCGAAGAAGGCAACGATAACGACCAAAACTGCAGAAATAATTGAAATATCTGACATTTTGTAATCCTTTCGAAGTAGATAATGATTTCCAATAATACTTGAAGTATAAGACGTAACAACATACTTCGTTATTAAAAATCCCATTTAGAAAATCAGTCAAGATGACTATTTAACGTTTGCTTTTTTGATTAGTTCAAATAAGTTTTTCTTTGAATCATTTGGAACTTTACGAACGTCAAACTTAACGCCAAGTTCTTGTAATTTTTCAAAGGCTGCAACGTCATCTTTATCCATTGATAATACGTTGTTAACCATTGTTTTACCAGTTGAGTGAGCCATTGAACCAACATTAAGTTCGTCGATTTGTACGCCACCTTCAACTGCGCGAAGTGCATCTTGAACAGTTTCAAAGAGGATAAGAGCTTGGGTATTACCAAAGCGAGGGTCTTTAGAAACGTCAATTAATTTGCTGATTGGCACAACGTTTGCTTTAATGCCACCAGGAGCAGCTTGTTTAATCAATTGCTTACGCAAGTCATCTTTAGCAACTGTGTCAGAAGCAACGATGATACGGTTAGCTTTTGAAGCTGGAGTCCATGCTGTTGCAACTTGTCCGTGTAAAAGACGCGTATCAATACGAGCAAGGTTGATCTTAAGTTTGCCATCTCCAATAACTGTTCCTTCTGGAATAGCACCTTGAATAGCAGGAGCAGCAGCGGCTGCAGGTGCAACCTCAACTGGGTTAAGTTCTTCAGGAAGTGCTTTAACACCATCCTTAGACTCTTTAATAATGTTTGCTGCAACTTTTTCAACGCCTGCTTCAGCATCCATAAGACGCTCAGTGTAAGCTTGAATAAGCATAGGCAAGTTTAGACCTGTGATGATTGCCATTTTACGTTCTGGATTTTCTCCCATTACGCGACTAGCTTGGTTAAATGGAGATCCACTCCAAAGGTCAGCCAGTACAAGGACTTCATCATCAGCATCAAATTGTTGGATAGCATTGTTGAAGTGTCCATATAAATCATCAGGTCCTTCGTTTGGCATAAAAGTTACAACTTGAACTTTTTCTTGTTCGCCAAAAATCATTGAACCAGATTGATGAATACCTTCAGCAAATTTGCCGTGGCTGGCAATAATAATACCGATACCCATTCTTGTTCTTCCTCCTTATTATAAAAATATTTTTCGCTAACTTGAAGAAGAATAATCTCCTTCCAAATTAAATTTGGCAATTCTTTTTCAAAAAAACGAAATTCAAGAACGTCTTTATTTTAAAACGTTTTCAATGAAAAAGCAATACCTTTTTCAAAAATTTTATAGAACATGAAAAATTTTTCAGTATTTAGTAGAATATAATCAGCTTCCGCTATAGAATAATATTATCTAATGATTTTATACATCAAGCTTTTATTGCTATGACATATAAATTCAATAGGTTTTCAGAAAATCAAATCGAATTTTGAAAAATGATTCAAAGAAAAAACCACTTAATAGCAAAAATAGTGGTTTCGTTTCAACTTATAAGAAAAGCTCTTCTAGTTTTTTTGCAACGCCATCTTCCTCATTAGAAAGTGTCAGCTGATGATCAGCATAGGGTAGAAGTACAGGACTTGCATTTTTCATAGCATAACCTGTACCAGCAAAGCTTAACATTTCTGTATCGTTATGCTCATCGCCAAAGGCAATGACATCTTTTTTGTCTTTATTGAAAATAGTGAGCAAGTAATTGAGGGCATAAGCCTTATTGATATTCTTAGAGGATACTTCCAGAATATTAAGCGGCCCTCCCCAAGAATCCACTTGGATTTCCTTATTAAAGAAGCTTTCCATTTCTTTAGCTAATGCGTATTTATCTTCATGGTGAGTCTGTGTTAATAAGGCATTGGGATTACGAGTAATTTTACTTATTTCCAGAGACATATCATTAGTGATTTCTTCAACTCCAAATAATTGAGGGTCAATTTTATCAGGATTATCCATTGTAATATAGAAGTTTTTTCGGTATTCACTAGCAATAAAGTCCATTTTAAAATCATCTTTATGTTTGAGGATATCCAATAAATAATTCTTTCCTAATGTTACATTGTGTTCGTATTTCCATTTTTGCTCTGGCATGTGTGTTAGAGCACCATTGAATGTAATCATAGGGGTCTTTAAATTGAGTTGGAGGTAGTAATCTAAGGCCATACGATAGGGTCGACCTGTTGAAATAACGACGTGATGCCCTTTATCTTGTACTTTGTTAATAATATCTTTTGTGTAATTTGAAATAGTACTATCCTGATGAAGGAGTGTGCCATCTAAATCAATTGCAATAATCTTTTTTCTCATAGCTAAATTATATCAGAAAATACGCTTATATAAAGGAAAAAATTATTTTTTCTTCATTCACAAAAATAAAACCGATAAATAATTATTGAAAATTGAACGTTTTAGTGTTATAATTGTTTTATCGTTCGTAAAACGATAAAAAATAACCACTTGAGGAAGCCCATCCGTAGTATGATGCTTTTTTTGATTCAAGTTTATATTTTTAAGGAGATTCCATTATTATGGAGAAATTTTTTAATTTAAAAGAAAATGGGACAACTGTTTCAACTGAAATTGTTGCAGGTTTAACAACTTTCTTTGCCATGTCTTACATTTTATTTGTCAACCCAAGCATCCTTGGTGCAGCGGGTATGCCTACTAAAGCGGTGTTTCTGGCAACTATTATAGCTGCAGCTATATCGACACTTATCATGGGCTTGTTCGCCAATGTACCTTATGCACTAGCACCAGGTATGGGATTAAATGCCTTCTTTACCTATACAGTTGTCTTTGGATTAGGATTTACTTGGCAAGAAGCACTCGGAATGGTTTTCATTTGTGGATTATTTAATATCTTTATCACCGTTACAAAATTCCGTAAGAGTATCATTAAAGCTATCCCACTTAGTTTACAGCATGCCATTGGTGGTGGGATTGGAGTATTTGTTGCTTACCTTGGTTTCAAAAATGCAAATATTATTGATTTCTCATTATCAGCACAAAATATTGTTGCCGTAAATGGCGTTGACCCAGCTAAAGCAACAGCAAAAACGTTTGCTCATGGTATCTATTCTGTCAACGCAAATGGTGGCGTTGTTCCGGCCATTTCAACCTTCACAGATCCAAGTGTACTCCTAGCAATCTTTGGTTTGCTCTTGATGGCTGTACTTGTTATCAGAAATGTTCGCGGAGCCATTTTAATTGGTATCATTGTAACAACTTTGGTAGGTATTCCGATAGGTGTTGTTGACCTGTCAGCAGTTAACTTTGGGGTAAACCATATTGGTCAAGCTTTCAATGAACTTGGTACAACTTTCTTGGCAGCATTTGGTGGTATGGGATCTCTCTTTAAAGACTCAAGCCGTCTTCCATTAGTACTTATGACAATCTTTGCTTTCAGTTTATCAGATACATTCGACACAATTGGAACATTTATTGGTACCGGCCGTCGCACAGGAATCTTCTCCGAAGCTGACGAAGAAGCACTTGAAAATAGTACAGGTTTTAGTTCAAAAATGGACCGTGCACTTTTTGCGGATGCGATTGGTACATCTATTGGTGCTTTATTCGGAACATCAAATACAACCACTTATGTTGAATCTGCAGCAGGTATTGCTGAAGGGGGACGTACTGGATTAACAGCTGTTTCAACTGCTGTCTGTTTCTTACTTTCAACCTTGCTCTTGCCGTTAGTTGGGATTGTTCCAGCTGCCGCAACTGCACCAGCACTCATTATTGTCGGGGTCATGATGGTTTCATCATTCCTAGACGTTGACTGGAGTAACTTTGAAGATGCGCTTCCCGCATTCTTTGCAGCCTTCTTTATGGCTTTGTGTTATTCTATTTCTTATGGAATCGCTGGCGCATTTATATTCTATTGCTTAGTGAAAATTGTTAAAGGAAAAGCTAAGGAAGTTCATCCAATTCTTTGGGGTGCAACATTCTTATTCATCCTAAACTTTGTTATCTTAGCCATTTTATAATTAACGGGAGAGATGCTTAGGCTTCTCTTTTTTTCTGTCTCTCAAATTCTGCTTGGAAGAAAAAATGATTAGTGCTATAATAGCTTTATGTTTTATAGTAAGAATGAAAATGAGCTCATGTCATTTGGTAACACATTAGGACTGGCTCTCCAAAAAGGAGATGTCATTGTTTTAAGTGGTGACTTAGGTTCTGGAAAAACAACCTTTACTAAAGGTATCGCCAAAAGTCTTGGGATCACTCAAATGGTTAAGAGCCCAACTTATACAATTGTCCGAGAATATGAGGGGCGATTACCCTTATATCATCTAGACGTTTACCGTATTGGTGATGATCCAGATTCAATTGATTTAGATGATTTTATTTATGGGCAAGGTGTAACTGTCATTGAGTGGGGAGAATTGCTTGATAGCTCTCTTTTTAATGATTACTTAGCCATTACTATAGATAAAGTTGATTCTGGCCGTTCGCTATCACTTAGATCACATGGAAATCGTTCAGATGCGTTAGCTAAGAGGTTTTTAGATGCCAACTTATGAACTTAAAATTGAGGAAGCTCAACCTAGTGATGCGCAAGCTATTCAAGAACTCCTAAGATCAATCAGTTTGGAGTCTCATTTTTTGTCTGAAATGCAGGCTATTCTTGATATTGATGCTAAAGAACTTGGTCAATCATTGGAACGGTTAGCTCAAAGGAGTGACTCTATCTGCTTGCTAGCAAAGGTAAACAATCAATTGATTGGGTTGGTAAATATGTCAACTGGGCCATATGATGATACTAATCATATTAGTGAACTTTTTATTGCAGTTGATAAAAGGTTTAGAGGACAAGGTCTTGGCAAAGAATTGATGGCACTTGGGCTTGATTGGGCTCAACAAACGGAATCAATTAGGAAAATTGAATTAGAGGTTCAAGTTGCCAACAAAGCGGCTATCAAACTTTATCAGTCTTTTGATTTTGTAATTGAAGGACAACGTCGATTCGCAGTCAAATCTATTAATGGCAATTATTCAGATGCTATTTAATGGGTAAATTATTAAATAAGTAAGGAAACGAATGAAAATAGGAAAAAAAATTATCCTCATGCTCTCTGCTATTTTAATAACAACAGTAGTGGCCTTAGGGGTTTATGCGACAAGTGCTTATCATTATTCAACAAATGAATTATCAAAAACCTTTAAAGATTTTTCAACCTCTGGGAAGAAAAGTACGGCAATAAAACAAACAAAGCCCTTCTCAATTTTGTTAATGGGAGTGGATACAGGGTCGTCAGAAAGAAAGTCAAAATGGGATGGCAATAGCGATTCAATGATTTTAGTGACCATCAATCCAGAAACGAAAAAAACAACAATGACCAGTTTAGAGCGTGATATCCTCATTAAACTATCTGGGCCAAAATCTAATTCAATGGACGGCGTAGAAGCAAAACTAAATGCCGCTTATGCTGCCGGTGGCGCTCAGATGGCCATTATGACAGTTCAAGACTTACTTAATATTAAGATTGACAATTATGTTCGGATTAATATGCAAGGCTTAGTTGATTTGGTTGATGCTGTCGGAGGCATTACAGTTACAAATGAATTTAATTTTCCGATTTCTATTTCAGAACATGAGCCAGAATTCAAATCAACAGTAGCTCCTGGAACCCATAAAATTAATGGGGAACAGGCACTTGTTTATGCTCGTATGCGATATGATGATCCAGAAGGAGACTATGGACGGCAAAAACGCCAAAGAATAGTCATTCAAAAAGTACTACAAAAAATCTTAGCCCTAGGTAGTGTGAGTTCTTATCGCAAAATTTTGCGTGCAGTAAGTAGCAATATGCAAACAAATATTGAAATTTCTTCGGATACTATTCCAAATCTACTAGCTTATTCGGATGCTTTGAAAAAAATTAAGGCACACCAGCTAAAAGGAGAAGATGCCACTTTAGCTGATGGTGGTTCGTATCAAATTGTTACGGAAGAGCATTTATTGACTATTCAAAATCAAATCCGTAAACAGCTAGGTCTCGCTCAGGTTACTGAGTTAAAAACAAGTGCAGTGACTTATGAGGAATTGAATGGAACGAGTCAAATTGGTAAAATTCAAGATCAATCTTCGGTTCCAAGTTCTGTAGATAATTACTCGAATTATTCAGATACTACTAATCAAGGAACATACAGTTCGGTTCCAAATAACACGACGCCCGTAGTTCCATCTGACAGTAGTGTCCCTGTTCAGACTTATCCATCAAGTTCAGCGTCGACAGCAAATAGTTCAATTCCAGCGCTGACAACACCCGTAGTTCCAAATGATGGCTCTACGTCAGTAATACCATCACAATAAAAAAAGAGATTCTTTTTGAAAAGAATCTCTTTTACTTGTCTTCAGAAGGTGTTTGGTATTTTTCCATACGCTCTTTAATCTGTAGAATTATCGGTTCGGTTTCTTTGTTAAACCTTCTCAATTTGTAGGTCAGCTCTTGGTTGATGGCTTGAATGTTAGCTGTCTCGGATTTAATCACAGCTAAATTTGCTTTAATACGGTCAAGGTCTGATTGAATGGCATTCTTGGCTTCTACAGATTCTTTAAAACTGGACTTAATTTTGTCACGATTTTCATAAGCCTTAAACGATGTATAAGCGGCTAAGCCAAAAGTTATCAGTGAATTCATTCTCATTCAACAATCTCCTTCTGGATTTTTTGGGCTAATAAAGCTAGTGCTTCAAAGTCAGGTTCGTGCGTAGTGTATGAAATAGCTATCCCATCTTCAGCACTGTAGCGCGGAATCAAGTGAATGTGGGCATGGAATACAGTTTGACCGGCAACTTCTTCATTATTGTTGATAATGTTCATAGCAGGCGCGTCGGTCGCTTTTTGTAGAGCACGCGCAATTTTTGGTAAACGTGAAAAAGTTTCACTAGCTAAATCAGCATCCATATCAAGGACGTGTCGCACATGTTTTTTGGGAACAAGTAAAGTATGTCCTGGAGTTGTTTGAGTGATATCTAAGAAGGCTAAAACCTGTTCATCCTCATAAACTTTAGAAGATGGAATCTCACCGGAGATAATTTTACAAAAAATACAATTGTCCATATTTTGTCACCTACGCTTCAAATTTGATAAATGTAACTGTTATTAGTATATCAAAATCTAGTCATAAACTGTACTATTTATATGGGAGGTTGGCATCACGTATTTTGACCTCGAATCACATTTTTTTGAAATTACAAAAAAGTGACCATGAAAACGTGTTTAATTATTACTGGTCTGGCTAATCTTTCTGTCACTATCTCGGGCTGATTTTGTTATAATGGGAGTTAGACGAAAACATTAGAAAGAGTAATTATGCTAAAAATTGAAAATCTAACAGGTGGCTATATTAATATTCCTGTTTTAAAAGACATTTCCTTTTCTGTAGAAGATGGGCAATTGGTTGGTTTAATTGGATTAAACGGTGCAGGAAAATCAACCACTATTAATGAAATTATTGGTTTATTGAGACCTTATAAAGGTAAGATTACAATTGATGGGATCTCACTTGAAGAAGATCGGGTAGCCTATCGCAAAAAAATTGGTTTTATTCCAGAAACACCAAGTCTTTATGAAGAATTAACATTGGCTGAACATATTGAGACTATTGCAATGGCTTATGATTTGTCAATTGACCAAGCACATGACAGAGCTAAACCTTTATTGAAGACTTACCGACTAGAAGACAAATTGGATTGGTATCCGATTCATTTTTCGAAAGGGATGAAGCAAAAAGTAATGATTATCTGTGCTTTTATTATAGACCCAAGCTTATTTATCCTTGACGAACCATTTCTTGGGCTCGACCCCTTGGCAATCGCAGATTTAATTGCCTATTTGGAAGAGGAAAAAAAGAAGGGCAAGTCCATTTTAATGAGCACACACGTTTTAGACTCGGCAGAGAAAATGTGTGATCAATTCGTTATCTTGCACCATGGACAGATTCGTGCTCAAGGGACATTAGAAGATTTGCGCTCTTCCTTTGGTGATGCCAAGGCTAGTCTTAACGATATTTACTTAGCCTTAACAAAAGAGGGTTAGTTATGACAGAATTGTTTAAGAAACGAAAGCAAAATTTTCAAAAACACCATCGCAAATATCTTCCCTATGTTTTTAATGATCACTTTGTCCTTGTCTTAGTCTTCCTACTGGGTTACATTCTTTATCAGTACAGTCAACTTTTACAGCATTTTCCTAAAAAAACGTGGCCGATTATGATTTGCTTATTCTTGCTAACCGTTTTCTTATTGCAGACAGGAGCGGTTGCGACTTATATTGAAGAGGCCGATCAACAGTTCTTGCTAGCCAAAGAAGATAAGCTGATCGACCACATCAAAACTGCAGGACGTCAGTCTTTCATTACTGGTGTTTTGTTCCAATCGCTTTGTTTAACCATACTATTTCCTATTTATGCAAGGCTTGGTCTATCGCTTGTGCTTTTTTTCCTCATGCTTTTAGGATTAGCAATCATCAAGTGGTTTATACAAGCAAAAAAAGTTGCTGCGCTTATGACTGAAGATAGATTAAACTGGACTGTAAGTATCAACAGTGAGAATCGACGGAAACAAAAAATCTTAAAATTTTATTCCTTATTTGTAAGTGTTAAAGGAATTACAAGTGGTGTTAAAAAAAGAACATACTTGAATCCCATTTTACAACTTGTTAGTAAAAAATCAGGTTCCCATTGGCTAAATCTTTATGCGCGTGCTTTCTTAAGAAGTTCAGATTACTTGGGATTATTTTTTAGATTAACCGTATTAGCACTCTTATCATTGATTTTTATAAGTAATACATACTTATCCTTGATGCTAGCCTCAATTTTTAATTACCTTCTTTTATTTCAATTGTTATCACTCTATCATCATTTTGATTATCATTATCTGACGCATTTATACCCTGGAGAAAATAGTCAGAAAAAGAAGGATTTATTGATATTGTTACGTGCAATTTCGGCAGTTTTGTTAGCGATTGAAATAGGTTTCTCAGGGACTCTTGTTAACGCATTGGAAATGGTTGCCTTCTTTTTAGTGATGACAGTAATCTATTTGCCTTATAAGTTAAAGAACATAATTGACTAAGTTGAGTAAAACAAGTAAAATAGGAATAAGTGATTAGAAAAGAAAAGGAGGGCGATTGCTTGACAACTACAGATCAGGACTTGACATTAACGCCCTTGAAAGGGAAGAGCGGTAAGGCCTATAAAGGAAGCTATCCTAATGGTGATAATGTTTTTATTAAATTAAATACAACACCAATCTTACCTGCCCTGGCTAAAGAACAAATTGCTCCTCAATTATTATGGCAAAACGCCTAGGTAATGGGGATATGATGAGTGCGCAAGAATGGTTAGATGGCCGAATTTTAAATCGTGAAGATATGAACAGTAAGCAGATTGTTCAAATTTTAAGTCGCCTTCATAAATCAAAACAGTTAGTTAATCAGCTCTTGCAATTAAATTATAAAATTGAAAATCCATATGATTTATTAATTGATTTTGAACAAAATGCGCCACTGCAAATTCAGCAAAACTCTTACTTACAGGATATAGTTAAAGAGTTGAAAAAGAGTTTACCAGCTTTCAGAGCTGAAGTAGCAACAATTGTTCATGGCGATATTAAGCATAGCAACTGGGTTATTACGACTAGTGGTATGATTTACTTGTGCGATTGGGATTCTGTTCGATTGACTGATAGGATGTATGATGTAGCTTACTTGTTAAGTCATTATATTCCGCAATCCCGTTGGCCAGAGTGGTTAGCCTATTATGGTTATAAAAATAACGATAAAGTGATGAGTAAGATTGCTTGGTATGGTCAGTTATCTTATCTGACACAAATTTTGAAATGTTTTGATCAAAGAGATATGGAACATGTCAACCAAGAAATTTATGCACTCCGTCGATTTAGAGAACTGTTTAGAAAGAAATAATGCGAGTTAGAAAACGAAAAGGTGCCGAAGAGCATCTCGAAAATTATCCTAATTATGTCCTCTTGACACCAGAAGAGTCTAAGGGGCGGTGGAAGGAAGTTTTTGGAAATGATAACCCTATACATGTTGAAGTAGGTTCTGGTAAAGGTGGCTTTGTAACCGGCATGGCCCAACAAAACCCAGATATTAATTATATCGGTATTGATATCCAACTTTCTGTACTTAGTTATGCATTGGATAAAGTTATAGAGTCTGGAGTTTCCAATGTTAAGTTGTTGCGTGTTGATGGCTCAAGTTTGACCAACTATTTTGAAAATGGTGAGATTGATCTTCTTTATCTCAATTTTTCAGATCCGTGGCCAAAAACGAAACATGAGAAACGTCGCTTAACTTACAAAGAGTTTTTAGCAACATACAAGGAAATTTTACCAGAAAATGGTCAAATCCACTTTAAAACTGATAATCGTGGCCTATTTGAATATAGTTTGGCAAGTATGTCCCAGTTTGGTATGACTCTTAATCAGGTTTGGCTTGATTTACATGCCAGTGATTACCAAGGTAATGTTATGACAGAGTACGAAGCGAAATTTTCAAGTAAAGGTCAAGTTATCTACCGTTTAGAGGCGCAATTTTAATCAGTTAGTTTATGGAGTTGTTATGCTTAACAACTTCGATATGGAGAGGTCGCATAGTGGCCGAGTGCGCACGCTTGGAAAGCGTGTAGTCCTTAACCGGGCTCGGGGGTTCGAATCCCCTCCTCTCCTTTTATCCTATTGATATAATAAGGTTTTTAAGAGGTTCACCCGTTTTTCACCCGTCAAAAACTACTATATATAAACAATCTTTTCGATGAGAGGATTGTTTAGTAAATTAAGATTGACTGAAAATTACGAGGTAGAAGTGGGTTATTACTTGCGTTTTTATCATTTTATGATATAATGCTAATAACTAATACAGAAAGGTGGTGAGAAAATTCTCGCCACTTTTGTATTGAAATTAAAAAACGAGGGAGAAATCCTAAGTCCTAGAGAGTTGAAAAGGAGGTCATTACAATAGCTAATCAATCTATTATTGATACCGTTACAGAGGCGGTTGCCCCAAGCATTCAAACACCTTTTGAATTGGTTGATGTTGAATATGAAAAAATGGGAAGTGATTACGTTTTAAGTATTCTTGTTGATAAAGAGGGAGGAATTACTGTAGAAGATACTAGTTTTTTAACAGAGATTATCAGTCCTATTCTCGATCAGATTACACCTGATCCTTTTCCGGAACAGTACATGCTTGAAGTATCTAGTCCGGGTTTAGAAAGACCATTGAAAACAGTAGATAGTATAACAAATGCTATAGGTTCTTATATTAATGTTAGCCTTTATAAAGCTATCAATAAGAATAAGGTCTATCAAGGGGATTTGATCGCATTTGATGGCCAAACCTTGACAATTAACTATTTGGATAAAACGCGTCAAAAAACTGTTGAAATCCCTTATCAATCTGTCGCAAAAGCACGGTTAGCAGTTAAATTATAAAATAAACTGTTAGAATCGGTTTTTGAGAGATTTACAATTTATCTCAGAAAGGAAATTTGTTCTGTGTCTTATGACAGAACGTAAACATTATGAGCAAAGAAATGCTAGAAGCCTTCCGTATTTTGGAAGAAGAAAAACATATTAACAAAAGCGACATTATTGAGGCAGTTACAGAGTCACTAAAATCTGCTTATAAACGTCGCTATGGTCAATCAGAGTCTTGTGTTATTGAATTTAATGAAAAAACGGGAGATTTTCAAGTCTTCACAGTTCGTGAAGTTGTTGAGGAAGTCTTTGATAGCCGTTTAGAGATTGGTTTGAAAGATGCTTTAGCCATTAGTTCAGCTTATGAACTAGGTGATAAGATTCGTTTTGAAGAATCTGTTACAGAGTTTGGCCGAGTTGCTGCGCAATCTGCAAAACAAACTATTATGGAAAAGATGCGTCGTCAGATGCGTGAAGTGACATTCAATGAGTACAAAGAACATGAGGGTGAAATCATGACAGGTACTGTTGAACGTTTTGATCAACGTTTTATCTATGTTAATTTGGGATCGCTTGAAGCTCAATTATCTCACCAAGATCAAATTCCTGGTGAAACCTTTAAATCACATGATCGTATTGAGGTTTATGTTTACAAAGTAGAAAACAATCCTAAAGGTGTTAACGTATTTGTAAGTCGTAGCCATCCGGAGTTCATCAAACGCATTATGGAACAAGAAATTCCAGAGGTTTTTGATGGAACAGTGGAAATCATGAGTGTTTCTCGTGAGGCAGGTGATCGTACAAAAGTTGCAGTACGCAGTCATAATTCAAATGTTGATGCTATTGGTACCATTGTTGGACGCGGTGGAAGTAACATTAAAAAAGTTATCAGTAAATTCCATCCAAAACGTTTTGATCAAAAAACTGGCATCGAAATCCCTGTCGAAGAAAACATTGATGTTATTCAATGGGTAGAAGACCCTGCTGAATTTATTTACAATGCCATTGCACCAGCTGAGGTTGACATGGTCTTGTTTGATGAAACGGATTCAAAACGTGCAACGGTTGTTGTACCAGATAGTAAATTGTCACTTGCTATTGGTCGTCGTGGACAAAACGTTCGCCTTGCTGCACACTTAACTGGTTACCGTATTGATATCAAATCTGCTAGTGACTATGAACGTATGGAAGCTGAGCAAGAAAATCAATTAGCCGAAGTTGTAGAAGAAATAGCAACTCCTACAAACGAGGTAGAATAAGAAAAGAGGTGTTTTATGCCTAAAGAAAAAAAAATACCTTTACGCAAATCACTTGTTTCAGGAGAAACAATAGATAAACGTGATTTGCTTCGTATTGTTAAGACAAAAGAAGGGGATATTTTTATTGATCCAACTGGGAAGAAAAATGGGCGTGGTGCTATATTAAGCTTGACAATGATGAGGCAAAACAGGCAAAGAAAAAACAGGTCTTTAATCGTAGCTTCTCAATGGAAGTCTCAGAGAGTTTTTACGATGAATTGATTGCTTATGTTGATCACAAAGTCAAAAGAAGAGAGTTAGGTCTTGAATAACTTACAGAGATTGTCAAATCTAATTGGTCTTGCGCAAAGAGCGGGGAAAATTATTTCTGGGGAAGAATTAGTTGTTAAAGCTATTCAGCAAGAAGCAGTTAAGTTAGTTTTCTTAGCAAATGATGCAGGACCAAATGTGACGAAAAAAGTAACTGATAAAAGTAAATATTATAATGTAGAAGTCTCCACAGTGTTTAGCGCACTGGAATTAAGTGCTGCACTAGGTAAACCACGTAAAGTAGTTGCAGTTGCAGACGCTGGATTTTCAAAGAAAATGAGGACTCTTATGGAATAGACGAATAGGAGGACACAAATTGTCAAAAAGAAGATTACATGAAATTGCCAAAGAAATTGGTAAAACAAGTAAAGAAGTTGTGGACCACGCCAAAAACTTAGGTTTAGACGTTAAAAGTCATGCATCAAGTGTTGAAGATAATGATGCTCAAAAAATCATTTCAAGTTTTTCAACACCAACACCAAAAGTTGAAAAAGCAGAACCAAAAGTGACTGTTAGTCAAAAAGAAACACTTTCACAGCCAGCTAAAGTTGATGGTTCAAAAGAACAAGAAGCTAAAAAGCAAGCAGTAGAAGTACCAGTGACATCACAAGCTCCAAATACACCACAAAAACCGAAAAGTCGTAATTTTAAGGCTGAACGCGAAGCTCGAGCAAAAGAACAAGCGGCAAGACAAGCTAGTGGCCAACAATCATCAAATGGTCGCCAATCAAATCAGAGAAATCAGAGACAAGGTGGTTTCTCAAACCGTGATAACCAACAACGTAATCCTAGACATGCTAATCAATCTAGGGGTAACCGTCAATCTTTTAGAGATGGAAATCACACGCAAGAAAAGAAACAAGCTTTCAAAAAAGATAATGGTAATAAAGACCATTTTCAAGGAAATCAAAGTCAAACTGCTGTGGCTAAACCCAATGCAGGTAAAATTGATTTTAAAGCCAGAGCGGCAGCTTTGAAAGCAGAACAAAATGCAGAATATACTCGTAAACGTGAGGATGACTTCAGACAAGCTAAAGAAGCTCAGCGATTAGCCGAAAAGGCTAAAGCAGAAGCAAAACGGTTAGCTGAACAAGAAGCAGTGCAAAAGGCTAAGGCTGAACAAGAAGCGCTGAAAACAAAACCTGCCACGAAAGTGACAGCTACTCCGGAAGTTGTAGTAAGTCCTGCTAAGCCTGCAGACAAGCGTCGTAAGAAATATCGTCCTGAAAAAGTTCATGATGACAATCAACGAACTGAAGACGGACCAAAGCAAACTAAGAAAAGTTGGAATAATCAGAACCAAGTGAGAAATCAAAGAAATAGTAACTGGAATAAAAAACCTAAAAAAGGTAAAAATAACAGAAATAACAATTCAGCTCCAAAACCAGTAACAGAGCGTAAATTTCATGAATTGCCAAAAGAGTTTGAATATACAGAAGGTATGACGGTTGCTGAAATTGCAAAACGTATTAAACGTGAACCAGCAGAAATTGTTAAAAAACTCTTCATGATGGGCATTATGGCCACTCAAAACCAATCTCTTGATGGTGATACAATTGAATTATTAATGGTTGATTATGGTATTGATGCAACTGCTAAAGTAGAAGTTGATAATGCTGATATTGAGCGTTTCTTCGATGATGAAACTTATCTTAACCCTGAAAACATTGTTGAACGTGCACCAGTTGTAACAATTATGGGACACGTTGACCATGGTAAAACAACACTTTTAGATACGTTACGTAATTCACGTGTTGCAACAGGTGAAGCTGGTGGTATCACTCAGCATATTGGGGCTTATCAAATTGAAGAAGCTGGCAAAAAAATCACTTTCTTGGATACCCCTGGACACGCGGCATTTACAAGCATGCGTGCACGTGGAGCTTCTGTAACAGATATTACCATCCTGATTGTAGCAGCTGATGACGGTGTTATGCCTCAAACAATTGAAGCTATTAATCACTCAAAAGCTGCTGAAGTTCCAATTATCGTTGCAATCAATAAGATTGATAAACCAGGTGCAAACCCAGAACGTGTTATCTCAGAGTTAGCTGAGCATGGTATTATTTCAACTGCTTGGGGTGGAGACTGTGAGTTTGTTGAAATTTCAGCCAAGTTCAACAAAAATATTGACGAACTCTTAGAAACAGTCTTGTTAGTTGCTGAGGTTGAAGAGCTTAAAGCTGATCCAACTGTTCGTGCTATTGGTACAGTGATTGAAGCTCGTCTTGATAAAGGAAAAGGTGCAGTCGCAACTTACTTGTTCAACAAGGTACACTTCATGTACAAGATCCAATTGTTATTGGTAATACTTTTGGTCGTGTCCGTGCTATGACAAATGACTTAGGTCGTCGTGTGAAATTCGCCTTGCCATCAACACCAGTTTCAATCACTGGTTTGAATGAAACGCCAATGGCAGGTGATCATTTCGCAGTCTATGAAGACGAAAAAGCAGCACGTGCTGCTGGTGAAGAACGTGCAAAACGTGCACTTCTTAAACAACGTCAAAACACACAACGCGTAAGCCTTGATAACTTGTTTGATACCCTTAAAGCGGGTGAAATTAAAACAGTCAATGTAATTATTAAAGCAGATGTACAAGGTTCTGTAGAAGCTTTAGCTGCTTCTCTAATGAAAATTGAAGTTGAAGGGGTTCGTGTTAATGTTGTTCACTCAGCTGTAGGGGCAATTAATGAGTCGGATGTGACATTGGCAGAAGCTTCAAATGCTGTTATTATTGGATTTAATGTTCGTCCTACGCCACAAGCTCGTCAACAAGCTGACGCTGACGAAGTTGAAATTCGTCTTCATAGCATTATTTACAAAGTGATTGAAGAGGTAGAAGAAGCAATGAAAGGTAAACTGGATCCAGTTTACAAAGAGAAAATCATTGGTGAAGCTATTGTTCGTGAAACATTTAAGGTATCTAAAGTTGGTACAATTGGTGGTTTCATGGTTACAAGAGGAAAAATCACTCGCGACTCAAGTGTACGTGTAATCCGTGATAGTGTCGTTATTTTTGATGGGAAGCTTGAAAGTCTTAAACATTATAAAGATGATGTAAAAGAAGTTGGGAATGCTCAAGAAGGTGGATTGATGATTGAAAACTTCAATGATCTTAGAGTGGATGACAATTTAGAAGCTTACGTAATGGAAGAAGTGATTCGTAAGTGATACTGACAAAGATAACTGAGGTTACTTCTTATTAATAAGTATTAGAAAGGAATTTCATATGGCAAATCATCGTATTGATCGTGTTGGAATGGAAATTAAACGTGAAGTTAACGATATTTTACAAAAGAAAGTTCGTGACCCACGGGTTCAAGGTGTTACCATTACAGAAGTTCAAATGCTTGGTGACTTATCTGCTGCTAAAGTTTACTACACTTTGATGAGTGACTTAGCTTCAGATAATCAAAAGGCCCAAATAGGCTTAGAAAAAGCAACTGGAACAATTAAACGTGAGCTTGGTAGAAATCTAACCATGTATAAAATTCCGGATTTAATTTTTGAAAAAGATAATTCCATTGCCTATGGTAACAAAATTGACCAGTTACTACGTGAGCTTGATCATAAAGACTAATACAAAAACCTTAAAGTCATTTCGTTGTACTTTAGTTTTTGTATTAATAGGCTTTTCGAATGGTATCAATGATTTGATATTGAGCGGTTTTGGCTTCTTCAATTGGGTAGATTGGGTAGACGTGATTCATTTTTTCTGCTTCAAATAATTGATGGGGATGATTTTTTTCAGTTAAACTCTTTTCGAATTTTTTAATATCTGGGTAGAAGATCTCATGAGTACCAACAAACATGGTAATCGGAGCTAAATTGGTGACATCACCATAAATTGGGCTTACATAAGGATGTTTACTGTTTTCTTCTCCGCGTCGTGACCAAATTTCGCCAACTTTGCGAAGTCCCCAAGCCGAAAGAATAGGGTCATTACTTTCAAATTTTTGGATGTCTGGATTTGACATGGTAACATCCAACCATGGTGATAAGAGAACGATATCTTTTGGTTGTTGAAGATTGTTGTCTTTTAAAGCAAGTGCTAAGCCAAGTGCTAAGCCTCCACCTGCGGAATCCCCCATGATGGTAATGTTTTTAGCAGCTGTGCTATTGAGGGTTTCTCGATAGAGCTCAATCAATTTAGGCATGGCAACGTCATAGGTATAAGTTGGAGCCTTAGGATAGATTGGTAGTACTATTTTAGCATCTAAGCTGGTTGATAGGGTCTTAAGCATATCAATATGGTATGTTGTAGGGTTGTTGAGATAAGAACCACCATGCAAATAAAAAATTACCTTTTGATTGGTTTTATTGTTTGGATTTTCATTCCAACTATGGACTTGCATATTATCATGGATTTTGGTCACTAAAGTGCCATTTACTTGTTCTTGCTTAAGGTTAAAGCCTTGATTAGCGGCTTCTCCAGCTGATTTAACGTATTGATCGAATTGGTAGGCATCTTGTTCTGAATAGTAACTTTTGTCCCCTTTAAGCCAAAAATATTTTTCAATAAACCAACTTTTCCAAGATCTGCTATTGGCTGTCACGGGACTTTGGCTCCCTATGGAAAAGATCAGGCCAAGCAAGACAAGAAAAAGTTTCATTTTGTTTTTCACTGGTATCTCCTTTTAATTATCATTTTTTACTCATTTTATCATATCATATATGAAATAATTGTCAATAACAATATAATAAATGAGATAAAAATGATAGCTATAAATATAAACTAATGTGATATGATTTGTTCACGAATATAGATTAATATGATATGATATATTTACAAATGTAGATTTATTAAAACAAGGGAGGTCTTAATGACTGAAATATCAGGTGCAGAATGGGAAGTTATGCGTATTTTATGGGCAGGTGGTGAAACTAAAAGTAGTGAAATGGTTGTAATCTTGCAAGAAAAGTTTGAATGGTCAGCCTCAACAGTAAAAACACTTTTAGGTCGTTTGGTAGAAAAAAATCTCGTTGAAGCAAGACGTCTAGGTAGAGCTTATCTTTATTCGGCATTGGTAGATCAGAAACTCTATCAAGAGAATAGGGTGAAAGAGAGTTTTAGTAACATTTGTCAGCGCCAGCATAGTCAATTGATTCTGACAGTTCTTGAGGATTTGCCCATGACAAAAACAGACTTAGAAGCCTTTGAGCGACTCCTTGTTCAGAAAAAACAGCATATGGTGGCTTCAGTTCCTTGTAACTGTTTGCCTGGCCAATGCCATTGTAAAAAAGAAAGGAAGGTTTTAGAGTGACAAAAAAAGTTTATTTAATCGGTGGTATGACCTGTGCCTCTTGTGCTATTGCTGTTGAAAAAGCAGTTCAAAAAGTACCAGAAGTTGAGACTGCTGTTGTTAATTTAACAACAGAAAAGCTGACGATAACACACGCAGGAGAGCTAGAGTCACAAGTCATTGAGACTGCCGTTTCAGCGGCAGGTTATCAAGCAAGTCTGTATGATCCCATGAATGTTCAACAGTCTCAAAAAGATTGGCAAAGAATCACTTTAAAAGATCAATGGCGTGCTTTTCTAACGTCAGCTTTATTTACCCTTCCCATTCTTTATTTGTCAATGGGATCAATGATAGGACTTTGGTTACCGGACATCATTTCACCAATGCATTCCCCACTCATTTTTGCCTTGGCTCAGTTCATTTTAACGCTTCCGGTTCTGGTCGTTTCTTGGCATTTTTATAGTAATGGCTTCCGCGCTTTAGCAAAGAAAAGTCCCAATATGGATAGTTTAGTCGCCCTTGCGACGAGTTTTGCTTTGCTTTACAGTTTGTATTCGTTAGGACAAATTTTAGTCGGTCAGAATCATACTGTCCATGCTCTTTATTTTGAATCAGTAGTGGTTATCTTAACTTTGATTACCTTGGGTAATTATTTTGAAAATAGATCCAAACAAGCAACCTCTAAGGCTATCGAAAAATTAATGGCTCTTAAAGTTAAGCAGGTAACAGTAATAAAAGATGGCAAACAGCTTGTATTGCCAATTGAAGCTGTTAAAAGTGGTGATATTGTACTGGTTAAGCCTGGTGAAAAAGTAGCGGTTGATGGGCAAGTTATTGATGGAAAGTCTTACATTGATGAGTCAATGCTGACGGGTGAAAGTGTGCCCTTAGAGAAAGGCCCAGGTAGCCAGGTCTATACCGGGACCATAAATGGCCAAGGTAGTATTACGATTAAAACCAGTCATGTTGGTGAGGAGACTTTCCTTGCTCAGATTATTGCCTTAGTAGAGGGAGCTCAAGAAAAGAAAGCACCGATTGCTAAAATTGCTGATAAGGTTTCAGGGGTCTTTGTTCCGATTGTCATTGTATTATCTCTGTTGACTGGACTTTTTTGGCTAGTGATAATGAAAGAGAGTGTAAGCTTTGCCCTAACTGCTGCTATATCAGTAATGATTATTGCATGTCCTTGTGCTCTTGGTTTAGCAACCCCAACAGCTATTATGGTTGGATCTGGACGAGCTGCCGAAAATGGAATTCTATTTAAAAGTGGTGAATACTTAGAAGAATTACAAAAAATGGATACCATGGTTTTTGATAAGACTGGAACGATTACACAGGGCAAACCCAAATTAACTCAAATCATTAATTTTAGTCACTCTAGTGATGAGCAATTGCTGCAAGACTTAGCCTCTTTAGAACAGAATTCTGAACATCCCTTAGCGCAAGCTATTGTCAAAAAAGCTAAAGAAAAAGAGTTAGACTTATTACCATTAACGAACTTCAACAGTTTAACTGGTTTAGGTGTTGAAGGGGATGTTGCTGGTCAGCAACTGTTAGTTGGTAATCGAGACTTATTAGGTCAAAGTGGGGTTCTAATTAGTCAAGAGGTTGACAGACAAGTTGACCATTTGGAAGGCTATGAAACGGTTCTGTATTTTGTTAAAAATGCTGAATTACAGGCACTATTTTTAGTGGCAGATCCATTAAAAGAGGATAGCAAAGAGACAATTGCTAAACTGAAGAAACTTGGTATCGAAACCATTTTGTTAACAGGTGATCAGGATAAAACGGCACAAGCAATTGCCGATGAAGTTGGTATCGAAACAGTTTATAGTCAAGTTTTGCCAGACAAAAAAGCTGGAGTGATAGCTAGTTTGCAAGCAATTGGAAAAAAAGTTGCGATGGTTGGTGATGGAATTAATGATGCGCCAGCTTTAGCCTTAGCTAATATAGGGATTTCAATGGGTTCAGGAACTGATATTGCTATAGAGTCGGCAGATATTATCCTAATGAAACCACAACTGATGGATTTAATAAAAGCCAATAGCTTAGCCAGTTGACCTTGAAAATTGTTAAAGAAAATCTATTTTGGGCCTTTTTCTATAATATCTTAATGATTCCGGTTGCGATGGGTGTCTTACATCTCTTTGGCGGCCCCTTGCTGAACCCAATGTTAGCAGGATTAGCAATGAGCTTTAGTTCAGTTTCTGTTGTTTTAAATGCGTTACGTCTCAAAATTATTAAATAAAGGAGTTATCATGGAAAAAACTTATCGTATTACAGGAATGAAGTGTCAGGGGTGCGCCGATACAGTCACAAAAAAATTATCAGCTGTAGGAGGTGTTAAAGCCGTCCTTGTTGATTTGGAGAATAGCACTGCCCAAGTAACAGGCAAACCTCTATATTTCTCTTTAAAACAAGCTTTAAAAGGAACATCTTATAAGCTAGAGTAAATCAACTGACTAACAAGGAAGCACACTTAGAAAGTTGTGATCCTCACTAAGCTTAACTAAAAAACGAACAGAGTAGAAATCTACGATGTTCGTTTTTTGTTCTTAATTCATTTTATCGGCCACGATGAGTTCAGTTAGCTGACTGTAATCATTTTTAACTTGAGCTGTGATTGTGGAATCAGTGATAATCTTACTAATTTGATCAAGGTGATAGAAGATTGAAAAATCATAATTGTTAAATTTTTGACTATCGACCAGTAAAAATTTTTCCATAGCATTAGTCAAGGCTAATTTTTGGATATCACCTTCAGATTCGTTATAGGTAGCAATGTCATTTTCAAAAATACCATTACAACTAATAAAAGTTTTTGAAAACTTTAAGGAGTCAATTGCTTGACTAGCAATGCGACCAACAAATGCACCAGTTATTTCACGATACTCTCCCCCAATGAGAATTAAATCAACAGTTTTACTTTTTTCTAAGATTTTAAAAACAGGTAGACTATTTGTAATGATACGAATATGACGTGCTAATAGTTCTTCTGCGAAGAATTCTAATGTTGTTCCTGGGCCAATGAAAATAGTTTCGCCGTCGTTAACAAAGCGACTAGCATAGGCGGCAACTTCTTTTTTCTCTTTAGTTTGTACAGTTAGTTTCTCAGTATTTGATTTTTCTGTTTTTGAGGGACTAGCAATACTTTGTGCACCACCATGAATTCGGATGAGTTTTCCAGCCTTTTCCAACTCATCTAAATCACGTCTAGCTGTCATGTCTGAAATATGTAAGTCATCAATAATTTCACTTACAGTGATAATTCCTTTACTATTAACTTTTTCAACAATTTTTAGCAATCTTTCTCTTTTTAACATCTCTAGCCCTCCTTTCTTAATATTCTTTGTTTATCATAGCATAAAGCTATAAATAAATCAATAAAAACCACAAACAAACAAAAAAAAACATTATTTTTTAAAAAGTGTTGATTTATGATTGTTTTTAGATTATAATGTTTTTGTAAGCGATTACTTCGCAAAAATAAACAAAAATGGATGTTTTGTTAGATCATATGAAAGGAGGGATATGATGAAAGCAAACGTACTTTTTACTGAGGCTAGTAGTCTTGAGGAATTATTTGATGTCGTGTCACAACAACTGCTTGCTTTGAAATTGGTGAAACCTGATTATCAGGAAGCTATCAAAGTTAGAGAAAAGGAATTCCCAACAGGTTTAAAAATTGATTATAAAGATGGGAGTCCCATTTTGTTTGCAGCGATACCGCATACTGAAACTAAATATTGTCTGTCAAATCAAGTGGTTTATGTGCAAAATAATATGCCGATAACTGTCAAACATATGATAAACCCTGAAGAAGATTGTTTTGTCCAACATTTCTTTTTTATTGTCAATAATAAAAATGATGGTCAGACAACAATTCTATCTAACCTGATTACATTCTTTGTCACAAAGGGTAATTTAGAGCAGTTAACTGAGCTCGGTAACAACGTCGAAAAAATAAGTGAATTTTTAGAAGCAAAAGGAGTTTTAGAATATGATTAAAATTTTAGCAGCATGTGGTGCAGGTGTTAATTCAAGTCACCAAATCAAAGATGCCATCGAAACACAACTATCAGAACGCGGTTATAACGTAACATGTGATGCTGTAATGGTAAAAGATATTACAGAAGAAATGGTCTCTAAGTACGATATCTTTGCCCCAATTGCCAAAACAACTCTTGGATTTAATATGCCGATTCCAACAGTTGAAGCAGGGCCAATTTTATATCGTATTCCAGTTATGAGCGAGCCCGTTTTTGCTGAACTTGAACGCGTGATTAAAGCTAGTGATCTTAAATAAAGGGGAAAAATAATGCAAGCATTCTTAGATTTTATTAATATTTTCTTCAAACCAATTATCAAATTGGGTTCAGGTCCAGTCATGTTGATAGTTATGACTGGTCTAGCAATGGCTTTTAAAGTGAAATTCACAAAGGCTTTAGAAGGTGGTATTAAATTAGCTATCGCATTAACTGGAATTGGTGCAATTATTGGCATTTTAACAGGGGCCTTTTCAGAATCGCTTCAAGCATTTGTTAAAAACACTGGTATTAGTTTAAACATCATTGATGTTGGCTGGGCGCCTCTTGCTACAATTACTTGGGGTTCACCCTATACGCTTTACTTCTTGGTTATTATGCTAGCTGTAAATATTATCATGATTATCATGAATAAAACAGATACCCTTGATGTTGATATCTTCGATATTTGGCATTTATCTATTACAGGCTTATTAATCATGTGGTATGCTGGAAGGAATCATATTCCGATTGTTTTATCTATAATTATTGCAACAATTGCTGTTGTTATCGTTGGTGTTTTAAAAATTATCAATTCTGATTTAATGAAACCAACATTTGATGACTTATTAGGTACAGGTCCTAATTCACCAATGACTTCAACTCATATGAATTACATGATGAATCCAATCATTATGGTACTAGATAAAATTTTTGATAAGGTCTTCCCAGGTCTAGATAAATATGATTTTGATGCTGCAAAATTAAATAAGAAAATCGGTTTTTGGGGATCAAAATTCTTTATTGGGATGGTATTAGGTTTTGTCATCGGCATTATGGGGGATCCCCATTTGAAAGTTGCTTCCGTTAAACACTGGTTTGAACTAGGTTTTACAGCAGGTGCCTGCTTGGAGCTCTTTTCATTAATCGGGTCTTGGTTTATTGCAGCAGTAGAACCTTTGTCACAAGGGATTACTAACTTTGCTAATTCTAAAATGAATGGTAGACGTTTTAATATCGGTTTAGACTGGCCATTCATTGCTGGTAGAGCAGAAATTTGGGCTTGTGCTAATATTCTTGCTCCGATTATGTTAATTGAAGCCATATTGCTATCAAAAGTTGGGAACGGAATTTTACCACTTGCTGGAATTATTGCAATGGGGATGACACCAGCATTATTAATCGTAACAAGAGGTCGTTTACTAAGAATGATTATCTTTGGATCACTCTTGTTGCCGCTTTTCTTACTATCAGGAACAATGATTGCACCATTTGCTACAGAACTTGCTAAAAAAGTTGGGGCTTTCCCAGCAGGTGCTTCTGCCAATGCCTTGATTACACATTCTACTTTAGAAGGTCCTATGGAAAAGATTTTTGGTTATATGATTGGCCAAGCCACAACAGGTCAACTGGCAGCAATCTTTAGTTTGCTTATCTTCTTGGGTATTTATCTTGGCCTCTTCTTCTGGTATGCTAAGCAAATGAAAAAACGGAATAATATTTATTCAGCTAAATTAAAATAAGGTTTTCTAAGTTTTATTTCTTAGAGTAAAAATGGAAAAATCTTGATCTTACATAGAATAGATTATTAGACATTCAATTATTTATGAGAAAAGAAATATATTTAGTATGGTATTTATCAGTATATCAGTACTACATGGTTCAGTCTAAATCTATTATATGTGTTTAAATAAAACCACTTGTGAAAGTCATATTAAATTTCGACGGTAGAGAAATTATTAGAGATTAGCATAATGGTAGTCTACGAATAGATGTTAATTTATTGCGTATAGAACCATTTGTCACTTGTTCTCAGTAATCACTATTTATTTTAGAAGTTAATAGTATACAGTATTGTGAGATGAGTTGAAGTCATCAAATCTCCTAGAATACTACTTACAGGTGGTTTTTTCTTACGGAAAAATGTAACCGATTACATTTTAGGCGTTGAATTTTGGAGAAAAGTGATGATGAAAAAGGAAAAAAATAATTTAGAACGGTTATACCATTTCTCAATTCGTAAAACTAGACTTGGAGTTGGCTCTGTTATTGTCGGTATTTTTTTATCAGGGGGTCTTCTATTTCAGACAACTGCTCTTGCAGAGGAATTAAATCCTAAAGTAGAAATAGTTACTTCCTCAGAAGAAGTCAATAGAACTCAGTCCACTAATAATGACACTAATAGTGCTGTATCTAAAGAGGAATCGGTTTTTGTAACGCCTCTAAATGATGTGGCGACTTCAACAAGCTTATCTACTGAACCAGATAAATCACCAAAAAATAATGTTATGACGGCTAAAGATTCAGTTGTTGATGTAGCGATAGATAATGAGAATACTGCAACGACAAAAGAAAAGAGTGAAACAGCAAAAGCAGAGGATTTAGTTGATAAAGCTCTTATCACCAATGACACGACTTCTTCTGAAAAAACATGGCATAAGGTCAATCATTATGAAAAGACCAATGAACGTGTCAATTTTGATAATAACTGGAAGTTTACGAGGGGAGAAGTAGCGGGAGCCAGTGATACTAATTTTGATGATACCAGCTGGGTTAACTTAGATCTCCCTCATGATTTTAGTAGTGATTTGGATTATACTAAAAATGGTGAAGCTGAAAGTGCTTATAAACTAGGAGGTATCGGATGGTATCGTAAACAGTTTACTCTAGGTAAAGAGGCAGCACAAGGGCGAGTTTTCCTAGAATTTGATGGTTCTTATATGGAGACAGAAGTCTTTGTGAATGGACAGAGTTTGGGCGTTCATCCTAATGGCTACACTGCTTTTAGTTTTGATTTGACAAACTATTTAAAAAAAGACTCAGAGAATCTTTTAGCGATTAAGGTTTTGAATAAAACACCAAGTTCACGTTGGTATTCAGGTAGTGGCATTTATCGTTCAGTACATCTATCCTTTGTACCTGCCGTTCATTTAGCAGACCATGGCGTGACTTTTACAACACCAACTCTTGAAAAGGACTATAAAGATAGTCAATTTAGCACAGATGTTAAAATATCAGCACGCGTGATAAATGACTCTGAGAAAACATCAGATATTCATGTCAAAGCAACATTGTTTGAAAAACTTGCAAATGGTGAACTCAGCCTTGTCAAAGAAACAAGTTCTGCTGTTAAACAAATTAAATCACAAAATCACGCAACTATTGATATGACTTTATCTGTAGACACACCAAAATTATGGTCGACGGCTAATCCAAATCTTTATGTTTTAAAGACAGAAGTGCTTAAAGGGACAACTGTTCTTCAAAGTAGTCAACAAGAAGTAGGTTTTCGTTTCTTCACATTTGATCCAGAGATAGGGTTTAGACTCAATAACAAGGCCTTAAAATTACAAGGTGTTTGTTTGCACCATGATCAAGGTGCACTTGGATCAAGAGCGTATTACGATGCTATTGAACGACAAATTAGTATTTTGAAGGAGATGGGGGTCAACGCCGTTCGTGTAACTCATAACCCATCATCTCGTGTGATGAGAGATATTGCCAATCGTAAGGGGGTTTTACTCATTGATGAAGCATTCGATACATGGGAATATGCTAAAAATGGCAATGTTAATGATTACTCACGCTTCTTTAATGAAAAAATTGGCGACACCCTTTTAGGATTGACAAATGCTCATAAAGATCAAACGTGGGCAGAATATCACGTCAAACAAATGGTTCGTGCTGCCCAAAATGACCCTTCTGTCATCATGTGGTCAACAGGAAATGAAGTCATGGAAGGCTTTAGTGGAGATACATCTGGATATCCTAAAGTTATTGAAAAACTTGTAAAATGGATTAAAGAAGTGGATAATAGTCGTCCAACAACCTTGGGAGATAATAAGCTTAAAAATTTAAACGACACCTCCATTAGCATGGCTAATGTTCTAAGTCAGAATAAAGGAATAGTCGGATATAATTATGCCAATGGCAGTCAATACGATAAAGGCCATAAGGACCATCCTGAGTGGATGATTTATGGTTCTGAAACTGCTTCTTCTGTCAATAGTCGTAGTGTTTATGATGTTACAGGGAATGGTAATGGGCATGTTGCTAATGCAGAACACCAATTAACCTCATATGATCAAAGTAGAGTTGGTTGGGGGCACCTCGCTAGTGAAGCGTGGTATGATGTCATTACACGAAACTTCGTAGCAGGAGAGTTTGTTTGGACTGGTTTTGATTACCTTGGTGAACCTACGCCGTGGAATGGTACAGACAGTGGCTTAGTTAATGGAATTAGTTCCCTAGAAAATGCTCCAAAGAGTTCATATTTTGGGATTGTTGATACAGCAGGACTACCAAAAGATTCTTACTATTTTTATAGAAGTCAATGGAAGAAAGATGACACGACATTACATTTATTGCCTACATGGAAAGAATCTGCAATTAAAAAGGATACTCAGGGAAAAGTAGAAGTTGTTGCGTATTCTAATGCAGCTTCTGTAGAATTATTCCATGTTGATGAAACTGGTCATGAGACATCCTTGGGCAAGCAGATGTCAAAAGATATTACTCTGGATAAAACAGGACATAGCTACCGCCTTTATAATGTTGAGGATATAACAAAAGCAAGTCATAAAAATCTTTATATGACCTGGAAAGTAGATTACAAACCAGGTCACTTAAAAGCTGTGGCTTATGATGCATCTGGTCATGTGATTAAGCAGACATATGGCCGCAATGAAGTGACAAGCTATGCAGACGCTAATCATTTAAAAATGACTCTTCCAAAAATACCTAAAGAAGTAACGGACCATTCTCTTGTTTATGTTGAGGTTGATGTCCTTGATCAACAAGGGCGCCTGGTATCAGATTCAAAAGTACCAATTACCCTTAAAGTAGACGGTCCAGCTATTTTAGTGGGACTAGACAACGGTAATGCGGTGGATCATCAATCTTATCAAGATAATAATCGTAAGGCATTTGGTGGTAAATTAGTGGCTATTCTTAAAATGATGGGACAATCAGGAACGGTTACCGTAACTGCAACTAGTCCATCTCTTAAGGACGCTCGTCAAAGCTTTGCCGTTACTGCTACTAAGGCAGCAAATGCTCACAAGGTAGATAGTTATGAGACTGCACAAGTAGTTTATATGAAAAAAGGTGGTCAATTACTATTACCATCAGCAGTTCGTTTACGCTATGAAAATGGTAAAGAAGTGTCTAAACCAGTAACTATTGATCAAAAAGAATTGCAATCTAAACTTGATAAAGGAAAGAGTTTTGAGATTGTTGGCAAAGTTGAGGGATTACCTTCGGGAATTACTTACCATGTAGCAGTGATCGATCAAATTGCTGCTATTAGAACAGTCAGCAAAGCAATTGAAGAAGGCGCTCAGTTAGATTTACCACAACGTGTTCAAGCTTACTTACCAGACGGTAGCTTAATGTCAGCACAGTTCCCAGTAAAATGGCAAATACCAAACGATCTTTTAACAACAAAAGCAGGTATTATTAGCATTGAAGGTAAGGCAGATGTTCTTGGGGAAATTTATCCTGTTAGAGCTAGTGTTCGTATAGCTGCTAAAAGTAGTTTACTAGATCAAAATGTTAGCTCCTCAGCAAAATTAACACAAGATATATCAGCAGAATTACAATCTGACAAACTAGAAGCTATCAAAGATGGCAAAAAAGAGATTAATACGGACCAAACAAGATGGTCAAATTATAAAGCAGCTCAGTCAGGCAAAGCCGAAGCAAACTTGACATTTACATATGATACTGCTCAAAATATTAAGCAAATTAGAATAACTTATGCTCTAGATAAGCATTCTTTGAAATTGCCAGATAAAGTGAACTTTTCATGGAGTACTGGCGGTAGTTCAAACTTACAAACAGTTGTTGCTAAAGCTCAGAAGGCTATCGAAAAAGGGGATCTCACAGAGATTGTCTATGACCTTGACAGTGCTGTCCCAGCAGTTATCTTTAAGATTAACTTACATAGTGATACTAAACCTGTTGAGGGAAGTACAGCCAAAGCATCTGTTGGTTTGACAGAGGTAGAATTATGGACTGAGCGTACTAGTTTCAGTGTTAATCGTAATGCCTCGTTAAAAGAGATATCTATTGATGGTAGAGTCCACCGTATCCCTGTAAATAAAGAAATTAAGGTAGCCCTTAATGGTAAAAAGGCTAGTGATATTAAAATAGTTGCTCATAATAAAGACGAAAACGTCGCAGTTACAGTACTTCCGGTTAAAGATAATCAAGTCAAAATTTTCACAGAGTCTGAAGACCATATGAAAACAGATAGGTATACGGTTACCTTTACAAATAGTACAAGTACAACAGCAAGCGGTGATTACATTCCAAATTCAGAGCTAAAAGTAACAGCAAGTTCAACTCAGCAAGGAGTTGAAAGTCAAACTGATAATGCTGTTGATGGAGATTTACACACAATATGGCATTCATCATGGAGTCAAAAGCCTAAGTTTGAGGATTTATGGTTACAAGTAGATACCGGTCGTATAAGAACACTTAGTGGTTTAGGTTATGCTGCTCGTCAAACGAACGGTTCAAATGGTGCTATTGAGCGATTCAAACTTCAATCAAGTCTTGACGGTAAGAGTTGGAAAGACATTGCTTTGCCTAAGGATAGCTTTGAGAAGTCTCCAGGATGGCAAGATATTCCTTTTACTCCTGTACAAGCACAATATTTGCGCATCATCCCATTAAAAACTTACGATGATCAGGGTAAGGGAGGTAATCAGTATATGTCTGTTGCTGAACTTCGTGTGAAGGAAGTGATAAAAACAAAAACAGATATCCCTACCGAAGAATTAACTATTAAAGCAGGTTCAACAGAAACCAAAGAAGGTACAAATCAAAATGTGGAAAATCTTATCGATAAAGATGCACACAGTATTTGGCATTCAAAATGGCAACCAAGTAAAGCTATGGAAAATCTTTGGCTTGAAGTTGATGTCCAGAAAGTAAGAGAAATATCAGGACTATCTTATCTGAGTCGACAAGATGCTTATGTTAATGGTAATGTACTAGAATACAAGATTTTCACTAAAAAAGATACTTCAGAGGAGTGGAAGTTAGTTCACACTGGTCATTTTGATAAAGTTGCTAAATGGCAGGAAGTTAGCTTTGATCCAGTGGAAGCCCGCTACGTTAAATTTGAAGCTCTTAGTACCGCTGGGGAATCACCAGATTTAAATAATAAATTTATGTCTGCTGCAGAAATTCGTCTTAAAGAGCAAAGTGTAATGACAGCAGATCTGGAAACCCAAATGAAGCTAGAACGAGAAAAAGCTGAACGTCACCAGGCAGAGCTACGTGACCACATTAACAAGAAAATGAAAGTTTTGTCACTAGATGCGGGTCGTCAATATTTCACTCCAGAGCAATTGAAACAAGTTATTAACCAGGCTTACAACAGCGGCTACTCTGATGTTCACTTATTAGTTGGAAATGATGGCATGCGTTTCTTATTGGATGATATGACTGTAAGGGTGGGAGATAAAGTTTATAGTAGCGATGCTGTCAAGGCTGCTATTTATAAAGGAAATGACACTTATCGGAAACAAACAGCTGGAAATGCTCTGACTCAAGCTGATATGACAGAGTTACTAAATTATGCTAAGGAACGTGGAATCCGTATTATTCCGGCAATCAATAGTCCAGGTCATATGGACGCTATTTTAGACGCCATGGAAACACTAGGTATTGAGTCACCTAGATACAAGGACAATGGTAAGGTATCGAAAACAACTGTTGACCTAAACAATGGTGAAGCTGTGAATTTCACAAAAGCTTTATTGCAAAAATACATTGACTTCTTTGGTGGTAAGGTAGAAAGGTTCAATATTGGTTTAGACGAGTATGCCAATGATATCTATGGTGAACCCGGTTGGAATAAATTGGTTGCCACAGGACTCTATCCAAAATTTATTAGCTATACTAATAGTTTAGTAAAAATGGTTAAAGATAAAGGTATGGTACCGATTGCCTTTAATGATGGCATTTATTATAACGGCAATGTTTCTGGCGATCAATTTGATAAAGACCTAGTTGTAGCTTATTGGACAGCAGGATGGGGTAACTTTAAAGTTGCTAAACCAGAAGTTCTTGCTAAGCAAGGACATAAGATTCTTAACGTTAATGATGGGTGGTATTATGTTTTAGGGAGAGATTCTGCTAATGACAGTAGAGGCTATTCGGGACCTAAAGCATTAGAACACATGAAAACAATTGGTTTTGATTCTGTTGCGGGAGCACAATCAAAAGTTGAAACTGTAGGTAGTATGACTGCTATATGGGCTGATCAAGACGTTCCAACAGATATGGAAAAAATCTTAAATCATATTAAAGCTTTTGGGGAATCTTACTATTTCAATGAGCCTAAAGGAATCGGTACAGATGGTGACAGTAACGCCTCAAGTATTAGACAAACTGATTTTAAAGCTTATGAAGTGTTGAAAGTAGAACACGTTAACGTTGAAAAAGGTAAGGCTGTTGACCTAACAAAGCATCTTGATGAGCTGAAAAAACTTGATAAAGGAGCAACAATTTATGCTGAAATTAAAACTCCTGAACAGCTTGATAGCTTCATGAACCTCTTTTCTGTATCAACAACTGATAATGTTAAAGAACGCTTCTATCTCTATCTTACAAAAGAAGGTAAATTCGGCGTCGAAGCTTCAGATAAGAATGATAAAAAGAATGCCGTTGCAGTAGCTAAAGACCTTATAAAAGCGAATCAATGGAACTCGCTTGCTTTTGTGACAGCTCAAGATGGGTTAGCACAGTTATATGTCAATGGACAATTATCCTACACCAGCGATAAGCCGATCTTATTTATTAAGGATCTTGCGAGTCCCAAAATGGTACAACTCGGAATAACAAAACGAGGTAATGAAGATTATTGGAAAGATTCTCACTTTGAAGTTCGAAATTTGACAGTCTACAATAAACCTTTCAACGCAGATGAGGTAAAGGAACGATCTATCTTATTCTTACGAGAAAATGTTGAGAAAAAACTACCAGAAGGGGCCATCTTATCACCAAAGAACGATCTCTTTGAAAGTGGGCTTACAGAAGCAAAGAATCAAGATAAAGTCTATGGTTATCGTATTCCAGCTTTACTAAGAACTGATAAAGGAACCCTTATTGCTGGTGCAGATGAGCGTTTTGAGCACATCAAAGACTGGGGAAACATTGGAATGGTTATCCGTCGAAGCCTTAATAAAGGGCTTGATTGGGAAAAACGCCAAACTTTAGTCAATCTTAGAGACAATCCACAAGTTGATTATCACACCAAAGAATACGCAGGATCTCCAGTAAACATTGATATGGTGCTCGTTCAAGACTCATCTACAAAGCGTATTTTCTCACTCTTTGATATGTTCCCAGAAGGTAGAGGTATCTTTGGAATGCCTGAAAAAGAGTCACAACGCGAAGAGGAATATGTCAAAGTAGGTGATAAATCATATTTAAGACTGTATAAGGTTGATCAGTCCGATCAAAAAACAAATGACGTTTATACTGTTCGTGAAGAAGGGCGTGTCTATGGTCCTGATGGTAAGCCAACAAATTATCATGTGATTATAAAAACAGATACAAAGGATCATGCTGACTTAGGCGATATTTATGAGGATCAACAAAAAATAGGGAATATCTATTTCACTACTCATAAGACTTCTCCTTTCCGTATTGCTAAATCTAATTATATCTGGATGTCTTATAGTGATAATGATGGAAAAACATGGTCTTCACCACAAGACATCACAGCTAGTCTTCGTAATCCTGATTTAAAATTCTTAGGAGTAGGGCCTGGAACTGGGATTACTCTGACCTATGGAAAACATGCGGGGCGTATTATTGTGCCAGCCTATACAACGAACTGGATATCCCATCTAACAGGCTCTCAATCATCACGAGTCATTTATTCTGATGATCATGGCAAAACATGGCAATTAGGGGAAGCTGTTAATGATAATCGTCAGTTAAGCCATGGCAGAGTTATTCATTCTAAAAATATGAATGATGAGAAAGCTCAGAATACAGAATCGGTTGCAGTTGAGCTAAAAAATGGGGACTTAAAACTCTTCATGAGAAATTTGACAGGTAAATTACAAGTTGCTACAAGTAAAGATGGAGGCCAAACTTGGGAAGCTACGGTTGAAGAATACTCAGAGGTTCCTGACGCCTATGTTCAATTATCAGCTATTCGCGTTGAACATGGTGATAAAGAATACGTGTTACTAGTTAATGCCAATGGTCCTGGAAGGAATCGTGTCGCAGGGTATGCTCGCCTAGCTGAAGTTCAATCAGATGGTCGCTTGAAATGGTTACATCATCGTCTTATTCAAGATGGAAGCTTTGCTTACAACTCTGTACAGCAAGTTGACGAGGATACTTTTGGCGTACTCTATGAGCATAGAGAAGGTGGTCAAAACGATTATACTCTAAGCTTTAAGACTTTCAATTGGAACTTCTTGATAAAAGATCCACAGGTTCCAGAAGTAAAAGTAATGGCAACAAAAGTATTTGATGGTAATAAATTAGAATTGACATTTGATCATCCGATTCTTGCAGTCAAAAAACCAGATTTACGGCTAGCCAATGACTCTGTCTTAACTTTTGTTCAGCAAAAAGATTCTAGAACATTAATTTATCAAGTGTCGGATAAAAATTGGGGACAAATGATTATTTCAGAAGCTGGGGAACAACTTGTTAATGTTAGTGGACTAAAAGTGACGGTTAAGAGTCGTGTCCCAGAAAAAAAACAAACAGAATCAAACAAAGAAATTACACAATCAAAGGCTGAGTCCAAACGCTTCTCGAATGGTAATGTTGGGGTATTATTGAGTAGCACAGATGCGGAGGCAACTAAGACCATCAAAGTAATTGACTACTCAGGTAAATTCTCAGAGATATTGCCGATGGTTCCAAAAGAATTATCCTCTCAAAAAAATGCCAAGCTTTATGATATCACTCTTTATAATGGTAAGGATCAAAAAGTTGCAATTACAGATAAAGCTATCGTTGAAATTGCTGTTGATCCTAATCGAACAGTTGAGCATGTTTTTTATGTCTTGCCTTCATCGGCAGGAACGATGCTAGAAAGTTTACCTTTTAGCCTGTCTGCTAACAAGGACAAGGTAATCTTTGCTGTTGAACATTTCAGTCTTTATAGTGTGGTTTACCAATCAACAGAGACAACTCTAGCAAATCCAGTAGAAAAAAGTCATCCGATGGCTATTTTAAGACCTGCCCTTCCTACTGCGAAACATACTGTAGGAACAGAAGATTTAAAAGAGTTACCTAATGCTTCAGTGCTACCTATTAGTATGATATCTAACAAAACAAGACAAAATGATATTACAAATGAAGAAAAAGTAGTTAATAGGCAAGCTACTAATCGCTCATTGCCTGAGGCAGGTGAAAAAAATCAATCTCTACTAGTGATATTAGCTTTGATTTTGACATCAAGTTTAGGTATCCCGATAAGAAGAGCCTTGAAGAATAAAAATGACTAATCAGATAACTATCAACATTAGTATGTAATCTATGGATCTTTACAAAAAGAGTGGCTTTAAACAGTTTTAGTCTAGCAGAACAACTAACGAGAATAGTATGTAATTCTCGCTAGTTTGTTTTACAAACAAAAACAAACATAATTGAGTTGACTATATGTTTGTTTTGTTGTATTATTTATTTGTAAAAACAAAAACAAACAAAAGTTTGTTTTGTATTTGGAAGGAGTTAAATATGACTATTATTTTAGGTGCTGATGCACAGGGGAATGATTTAAAAGAAATTATCAAAGAATATCTGGTTGAACAAGGTTACACTGTAACTGATGTGACTGATTTAGAAAAAGACTTTATTGACAATACCATAGCTATTGCCAATGCTGTAAAAGCTAGCGAAGACAATCTTGGTATTATGATTGATGCTTATGGAGCAGGTCCATTTATAGTTGCTACTAAGGTAAAAGGTATGGTGGCAGCCGAAGTTTCTGATGAGCGTTCAGCTTACATGACACGTGGTCATAATAATGCACGGATGATTACAATGGGTTCAGAAATTGTAGGTGACCTACTAGCAAAAAATATTGTTAAAGGGTTTGTAACAGGAAAATATGATGGTGGCCGTCATCAAATTCGTGTTGATATGTTGAATAAAATGGCTTAAGGATAAGGAGATAATATGAAAATTGCAATTGGATGTGATCACATCGTCACAAATGAAAAAATGGCAGTATCAGATTTTTTGAAATCAAAAGGTTATGAAGTTCTAGATTTTGGAACATATGACCATACAAGGACACATTATCCTATTTTTGGGAAGCGTGTTGGTGAAGCAGTAGCAAGTGGTCAAGCAGATTTAGGTGTTTGTATTTGTGGAACTGGTGTTGGGATTAACAATGCTGTTAATAAAGTACCAGGGATTCGCTCAGCACTCGTTCGTGATATGACCAGTGCATTATATGCTAAGGAAGAATTAAATGCTAATGTTATTGGTTTTGGTGGGAAAATAACGGGCGAACTGTTAATGTGTGATATTATCGAAGCTTTTATTAATGCTGAGTATAAAGAAACAGAAGAAAACAAAAAGCTTATTGCCAAAATTGCTCATCTTGAATCACATAATGCTGATCAAGACGATCCTGATTTCTTTAATGAATTTCTTGAGAAATGGGATCGAGGAGAGTATCACGACTAGGAGTAATTATGATTTTAACAATAACACTCAATCCCTCCATTGATATTTCCTATCCTTTAGAAAGCTTTCGTCTGGATACAGTGAACAGAGTGGCACAAACAAGTAAAACTGCTGGTGGTAAAGGTTTAAATGTCAGTCGCGTTCTCAAAGAAGCTGGTCAAGACCTTTTAGCTACTGGTTTTATAGGTGGCAGGTTAGGACAGTATTTAACAGAGCAATTGGATCAGTCTGAGATAAACAATCACTTTTATCAGATTGCTGGCGAGACCAGAAATTGCATTGCTATCTTACATGAAGGTCTACAAACAGAAATTTTAGAAGCAGGTCCGACAATTAGCTCTGATGAAGCCAATGGCTTTCTTGACCATTTGAAGTTAGTAGGAGACAGCTCTGAGGTTATTACCATTTCAGGAAGCTTACCAAAAGGTTTAGAAGATAGTTATTATCAACATGTCCTTGATTGGGCAAATCGTCACCAGAAACAAGTTGTTCTGGATTGTTCAGGTGCTCCTTTAATGACAGTATTAACAGGGCAAAACAAACCAACTGTAATCAAACCTAATCTTGAGGAATTAGAAGGTTTATTAGGTCAGACAATTGAAAATAGTAATGACCAATTAAAGGATGTCTTAAGAGATAGTCTTTTTGATGGGATTGAATGGATTATCGTTTCCTTAGGTTCCAAAGGGGCTTTCGCTAAGCATAATGACCAGTTTTACAGAGTGACTATCCCTAAAATTGAGGTTATCAATCCAGTTGGTTCTGGAGATTCCACAGTGGCAGGGATTGCCTGGGGCTTATCAGTCAATGACGATGATTTGAGTTTACTCAAAAAAGCAAATGTACTAGGCATGTTGAATGCTCAAGAAGCCATGACAGGCCATATTAACATGGCCAACTATGACACATTATATAGTCAGATCACAGTAGAAGAGGTAACAAATGACATTAACAAAAAACAAACGTAAGTTTATGGAGCAATTAAGTAAAGATGGGATTATTTCAGCACTAGCTTTTGATCAACGTGGTGCCTTAAAACGGATGATGGCAGCCCATCAAACGCAAGAACCTAGTGTTGAGCAAATAGAAGCATTAAAAGTAATGGTATCTGAAGAATTAACACCTTACGCCTCATCTATTCTACTTGACCCAGAATATGGCTACCAGCCACAAAAGTGAAAGCTGATACTGCTGGCCTCCTTCTTGCCTATGAAAAAACAGGATATGATGCGACAACGACTAGCCGCTTACCAGATTGCTTAGTGGAGTGGTCAGCAAAACGCCTCAAAGAAGCAGGGGCAGATGCTGTTAAATTTTTACTTTACTATGATGTTGATGGCGACGAAGCAATCAACTTACAAAAAAAAGCTTACATCGAACGGATTGGATCAGAATGTAAAGCCGAGGATATCCCATTTTTCCTTGAAATTCTGACTTATGATGAAAAGATTTCAGACAATTCAAGTATTGCCTTTGCCAAAGTTAAAGCGCACAAAGTTAATGGTGCCATGAAAGTCTTCTCTGATGAGCGCTTTGGTGTGGACGTGCTCAAAGTCGAAGTGCCGGTCAACATGACCTATGTCGAAGGATTCGCGCAAGGAGAAGTTGTTTTCAGCAAAGAAGAAGCTGCGGAGGCCTTCAGAGAGCAAGAAGCTGCCAGTCACTTGCCATATATCTACCTCAGCGCTGGGGTAACAGCAGAGCTATTCCAAAAAACTTTAGTCTTTGCGGCAGAATCGGGAGCAAAATTCAACGGTGTTCTTTGTGGCCGTGCAACCTGGTCAGGGTCTGTCCCAGTCTACATCGAACAGGGAGAAGAAGCGGCACGCCAGTGGCTCCGCACAGAAGGGTTCAAAAACATTAATGAGCTCAACAAAGTCCTTGAAAAAACAGCAAGTTCGTGGGCTGAGAAAGTATAAAAGGGATACAGATGGCATTAGAACTCAAAAACGATGACTTGAGGCTGTCATTTAAAGAAATAGGTGGCGAATTAAGTTCGATAAAGGATAAAGATGGTCTTGAATACTTGTGGCAAGGGGATGCGAAATACTGGAATGGTCAGGCTCCAGTACTCTTTCCTATTTGTGGGAGTCTCCGTCACAATAAAACGCTGTATGGTGCAAATGCTGCTTCTTTGAAAGAAGGTGAAATGCCTAGACATGGTTTAGTTCGAAAATTACCTTTTATTGGTGAAAAACTATCTGATAATCAAGTTGCTTTTACTTTAGTTAGTACAGACGACATGTATCATAATTATCCTTATCATTTTGAATTATCAACGGTATATACATTAATTGAAAAAACGATCACTGTAGCTTATCAGCTTAAAAATTTAGAGACAGTATATGATATGCCTTTTACAATTGGTGCTCATCCAGCCTTTAATTGTCCATTAGTTGATAATGAACACTATGAGGATTATTACCTAGAGTTTTCTGAACGAGAAAACTGCACCAGTGCAACAGTTATTGCAGAGACAGGTCTCGTCGATAGTGCAGATAGACAACCATTTTTAGCTGGGGATAATAAACTAAACCTAGATTATTCCCTATTTAAAGATGATACCATCGTACTTGATCAATTGGCATCAAAAACTGTAAGTTTGAAATCAAAAAATCACCAAAAAGGATTATCACTTAATCTCCTTGATTTTCCAAATCTGATTCTTTGGTCGACTGCTAATAAAGGCCCCTTTATTGCTCTTGAACCATGGTGTGGCATGTCAACATCAGAAACGGAGAGTGATTATTTTGAAGAAAAACAAAACATGCAATTCTTAGAGCCCTACATACAAAATCGTAAAGTCGCAAGTTATTCATATGAAATAACTATTTTGTAAAAAAAGTTTGAAAGGGTTTACAATAGTTTGTTTTTGTTGTATAATTTAGTCAAGTTAATAGAGTGGATTGTAACTAAACGAGATTTTAGGCAAGACCGCAAATGAGTTGGAAGGAGACTTCTGATTTATTTGTGGTCTTTTTCTATTAAAAATGGAGGTATATATGTTTCGGCTTATTCGGACATTGAATAATAATGCTGCATTGGTAAAAAATAACAATGGTGATCAAGCTGTCGTTATGGGGCTAGGCATTACATTTCACAAGAAAAAAGGTGATGTCATCTACGCTAATAAGATTGAAAAAATTTTTGCACTTAAAAATGAAGAAGCAAAAGAAAATTTTCTCTTACTGTTAAAAGATGTTCCGATGGATTTTATTTCCGTAACTTATGACATTATCGAATTACTAGTGAAAGAATTTCACTATCCTGTTCAAAACTATTTGTATGTCACATTAACAGACCATATTTATTGTTCCTATAAAGCCATTAAAAATGGGTCTTATCAGGAAAGTAGATTGCCAGATATTTCTAAAGAATACCCAAAAGAATATGAAATGGGAAGCATTGCTTTAACAGAATTAAGAAAACGGTTACTTAAACAATTCCCAGACGATGAAATTGCTCGTATTGCTCTGCATTTTATCAATGCTAAAGGACAAGATGAAGCTAATAGTGGGCATTTAAGGAGGGATTTTTCAAGAGAAATCTTAGAGCAGATTGAACAGGAGTTAAGTGCTCATGGGATAACGAGACAAAATTCTAATGAAAACTATTATGATCGGCTAATGATTCACCTGACCTATTTTTTAAATACTTTGGATCGTAAAGATAGCCAAAATAATTCGATTTTAAATATTGAAGATCAGGTAAAGCGAGAATACCCTACAGCATATACCATTGGGTGTGATATTTATCATTTGATTGGTCAAGCAACTGGTCAGGAATTGCAGGCTGGTGAAAAAATTTATTTAGTGTTACACATCCAACGAATAATTGATAAAGGAGAGTAAAATGACAAAAGAAGAGTTAACGATGTTAGGTTTTGAGATTGTTGCCTATGCAGGGGATGCTAGATCGAAACTATTAGAAGCTTTAAATGCAGCTCAATCAGGAGATTATACTGGTGCAGAAGAACTTTGTAAGGTAGCTAATGATTGTATTGTTGAAGCGCATAAGTCACAAACTAGCTTGCTTCAAGCGGAGTCTTCTGGGGAAGATATTGATTTTAGTGTGACATTGATGCATGGCCAAGATCATTTAATGACTACCATGTTGTTACAAGATATGATGAAACACATGATTGAACTATATAAGAGAGGGTAAAATGAATAAATTAATAGCTCAAATAGAAAAAAGAAAACCGCTTTTTGAAAAAATTTCACGAAATATATATTTACGTGCTATTCGTGACGGATTTATTGCAGGTATGCCGGTCATCCTATTTTCAAGTATTTTTATCTTGATAGCTTATGTACCAAATGCATGGGGCTTCCATTGGAGTAAAGCGGTTGAATCATTGTTGATGACTCCCTACAGTTATTCAATGGGGATTTTAGGGTTCTTTGTAGCAGGTACAACTGCTAAAGCACTAACAGACTCAATGAACAGGGAATTAGAGTCAACAAATCAAATCAATTTTATTGCAACAATGCTGGCTACAATGGTAGGCTTCCTCTTAATGGCTGCTGATCCTTCAAAAGATGGTGGATTTATTACAGCATTTATGGGAACAAAAGGTTTGCTTACAGCATTTTTAGCAGCGTTTGTAACAGTAAATGTCTATAAATTCTGTGTCAAACGTAACATCACTATTCGTATGCCAGAAGAAGTTCCACCTAATATTTCACAAGTATTTAAGGACTTAATTCCATTCACCTTATCTGTGGTATTGTTGTATGCTCTACAATTGCTTGTCAAATCCGTAATGGGTGTAAATGTTGCCCAATCTATTGGAACTTTACTAGCACCTTTATTCCAAGCAGCAGATGGTTATCTTGGTATTACATTAATTTTTGGTGCCTATGCTTTCTTCTGGTTTGTAGGGATTCATGGTCCTTCAATTGTTGAACCAGCTATTGCAGCAATCACTTATGCTAATGCTGAAGTTAACCTGAACTTATTACAAGCTGGGCAACATGCAGATAAAATTTTAACCTCTGGGACGCAAATGTTCATCGTAACAATGGGAGGTACCGGTGCTACATTAGTTGTTCCATTCATGTTTATGTGGATGACGAAATCAAAACGTAATAAAGCCATTGGTCGTGCATCAGTTGTTCCAACATTCTTTGGTGTTAATGAACCAATTCTATTTGGTGCACCACTTGTTTTAAATCCAATTTTCTTCATTCCATTTATTATGGCACCGATTGTTAATGTGTGGATTTTCAAATTCTTTATTGATGTTTTAGGAATGAACAGTTTCACGGCAAATCTACCATGGACTACGCCCGCTCCACTAGGATTACTTTTAGGAACAAATTTCCAAGTGCTAGCTTTTATTTTAGCCATAGTTCTTATTGTTGTAGATGTTATCATTTATTATCCATTCTTAAAAGTTTATGATGAACAAATTCTTGCCGAAGAAGTTACAGGTTTTTCAACTTCAGATGCCCTTAAGGAAAAAGTTGCTGCAAACTTCAATACCAAAAAAGCAGATGCAAGCTTAGATAATACTGGCGCTACTCGAGTAGATTCACCATCTATTACTGATCAAACAAACGTCCTTGTTCTTTGTGCAGGTGGTGGAACCAGTGGACTTTTAGCCAATGCTTTAAACAAGGCGGCAAAAGAATATAATGAATCCGTCTCAGCTGCGGCTGGAAGTTACGGAGCTCACCGTGAAATGTTACCTGAGTATCAATTGGTAGTTCTTGCACCACAAGTAGCTTCAAACTTCGAAGATATCAAAAAAGAAACAGATAAGCTAGGTATTAAATTAGCTAAAACTGAGGGTGCTGAATACATCAAATTAACACGTGATGGCCAAGGAGCTCTTGCCTTTGTACGTCAACAAATGATGGCTTAAACGACTACTAGAGATGGACTTGATGACATCAAGCTTATGCTCTATTATAGAAGGAGTAACTAATGAAAACTTTACCTAATGATTTTATTTTTGGTGGTGCTACAGCAGCTTATCAAGCTGAGGGTGCTACTCACACGGATGGCAAAGGTTCTGTTGCCTGGGATAACTATCTAGAGGATAATTATTGGTATACGGCAGAGCCTGCTAGTGACTTCTATCATAAATACCCAGTTGATTTACAATTGGCTGAAGAGTTCGGAGTAAATGGGATTCGTATTTCAATTGCTTGGTCTCGCATCTTCCCAAAAGGTTTTGGGCAAATTAATGAAAAAGGTGTAGCTTTCTACCATAATCTCTTTGCAGAATGTCATAAACGCCATGTTGAACCATTTGTAACACTTCATCATTTTGACACACCAGAAGCACTTCATTCAAATGGGGACTTTCTAAATCGTGATACGATTGATCACTTTGTTGAATACGCTGCCTACTGTTTCAAAGAATTTTCTGAAGTTAATTATTGGACAACCTTCAATGAGATTGGACCTATTGGTGATGGGCAGTATCTTGTTGGAAAATTTCCTCCAGGTATTACATATGATTTAGGCAAAGTATTTCAATCTCATCACAATATGATGATTGCACACGCACGAGCAGTGAAACTATATAAAGATGCAAGTTATACTGGGGAAATTGGTGTTGTTCATGCCTTGCCTACTAAATACCCATTTGATCAGTCAAGCCCTGAAGATGTCCATGCTGCGGAATTGGAAGATATTATCCATAATAAGTTTATTTTAGATGCAACTTATCTTGGTCACTATTCTTCCGAAACTTTGGCAGGCGTAATGGAAATTCTAGATGCCAATGGCGGGGAAATTGAAATAACAAAAGAGGATTTAGCAATTCTTGATGCTGCTAAAGACTTAAATGATTTCTTAGGAATCAATTACTATATGAGTGATTGGATGCGTGCATTTGATTGTGAAACAGAAATTACTCACAATGGAAAAGGTGAAAAAGGTGGTTCTAAGTATCAAATTAAAGGTGTTGGAAAACGTGAATTTGATGTTGATGTCCCACGTACAGACTGGGATTGGATGATTTATCCACAAGGTCTTTATGATCAAATGATGCGTGTTAAACGTGATTATCCAAATTATAAGAAAATCTATGTTACTGAAAATGGTTTGGGGTATAAAGATGAATTTGTCGATGGAACTGTCTATGATGATGCCAGAATTGATTACGTTAAGCAACATATAGAGGTTATTTCAGATGCTATCACCGATGGTGTCAATGTTAAAGGTTACTTTATCTGGTCATTGATGGATGTATTTTCTTGGTCAAATGGTTATGATAAACGATATGGTCTCTTTTATGTCGATTTTGATACACAAGAACGCTACCCGAAAAAAAGTGCCTATTGGTATAAAGAATTATCACAGTCAAAAAGGGTTATGTAACAAATAATATCTTCAAAATGACTTTTGTAGTTTGATTGATGCTCTAAAAATGTTACACTTATAATTAAGTTGACTTATTTATAGAAATAAGAAAAGTAACCTTTTGAGAAAGTGGGTTTAAAAATGATTAGGTTAATTGCTATAGATTTAGATGGAACCTTGTTAAATAGTAAGAAAGTCATTCCTGAAGAAAATATTAAAGCGATTCAAGAAGCGACTGCTAATGGGATTAAGATTGTTCTTTGTACAGGTCGTCCAAAAAATGGGACCAAACCGTATTTTGATCAGCTGGGCTTAGTAGAGGATGAGTTTCTCATCTTAAATAATGGGTGTAGCACCTATACCAGTATAGAGTGGAACCTTATCCACCATTATCATCTGACCATAGAACAAGTGAAACATCTGGAAAAACTAAGCCGTCATTTTGATGGTGTTGCCTTAACCTTGACGACAGAAGACAACTACTACGTTATTGGAGAACAAGTACCTGACATTGTTGCAGCTGATGGTGAATTGGTCTTTACAAAAGTCAAAACAACGACAATTGAAGCGTTAGAGCAAGGTTCGGAGATTATTTTTCAAGCTATGTATATGGGTACTAGTCAAGCTATGGATGCATTTGAAGATGCAATGCGCTCTCAACTGGTAGAAGACTTTAGTGTTGTTCGAAGTCAAGATTACATTCTTGAAGTAATGCCTAAACACGTGACAAAGGCTCATGCCCTTAAAGATTTGGCCGAGGATTTAAATTGCACAGCTAATGAAGTGATGGCAATCGGCGACGCGCCAAATGATATAGAAATGCTAAGTTTTGCAGGAACAGGCGTAGCAATGGGCAATGCCAGTGAATCCATCAAGGTATTGGCTGATCATATCACTAGTCACTGCGATCAAGCTGGAGTGGCACAAGCTATTAGAAAGTACGCATTAAATCAATAAAATAAACCAGTTAGAAGAGACTGCAACTTGCAGTTCGTTCTAACTGGTTTATTCTTATGGCAAGAGAGGCAATCCCATTTTAGCCATTTCCTCAGCGGGTGTTTTCATGCCATCTTTAATCCAAGAAGTGAGGACTGAGACAATAGCATTGCTCCAAAAAAGACGAGAGTAGTGAGATTGTCTATTCTTTTTCCACCGTTGATAGGCTTTTAAGCGTTTGGTAACCATCTGTGTCAAAAGTTGTTGCAGGTGGTGTTTAAAAATGATTTTAAAGAGAGCTTCTTCTTTTTTAGCTTCTGTAAATAAATAGAGCCAAGCCTGACTTGCTTGCGTATTTAAGTCAAATAGTTTGATGCCTTTAAAAATGCGACGTAAAACGGTTGATAAGTAACCTTCCAAAATCTCTTCTTTTGATGAAAAGTTTCGATAAAAAGCATTTCGAGATACTCCAGCCTTGGACACAAGTTCAGAAATTGAAATTTGTGTTATATTTTTTTGATTGAGGAGACTTAAAAGGCGGTCTCTAAGGCCTCCCTGGTTAATTGACGAGTTTCTTTATTGAATTTTATTAGATTATTCAAAGAATTTTTGGCGATTACTTTATCGGTCATTACATTTGCCTTTCAACTGTTACATCGGACTATTTTTACTAGCTATTATTAGACTAATGATGATATAATTTTAGGTGAAAAGCTTTGAAATGTCAATAGATTAAAGCAAGTAGAACGAAAGAGGAAAAAGTATGACTTGGAAAATTGTAGCTGATTCTGGCTGTGATTTAACAGCCTTGACAAATGAAAACGATCAGATAGTTTATGAGCGTGTCCCTTTAACAATAAGAATTGGACAAGAGAATTTTAATGATGATTTTAATTTAGATGTAGACCAGATGATGTCTACAATGTATGCTTCTTCTGAAGCAGCAACTTCAAGTTGCCCGAGTCCAGATGCTTTTATGCAGGCATTTAAAGGGGCAGATAATGTTATTGCAATAACGATTACAGGTAGTTTGTCGGGAAGCAATAATAGTGCTCGTCTTGGAAAAGAAATGTTGCTTGAGGAAAATCCAAATTTAAACATTCACATCATAGACTCCCTATCAGCTGGTGGTGAAATGGACCTTATTGTTTTAGAGTTAGAAAGACTCATTTCTAAGGGCCTTACTTTTGATCAAGTTGTCAAAGAAATTACAGACTATCAAAAAAAGACAGGGTTACTATTTGCATTGGCTAAAGTAGATAATTTGGTTAAAAATGGTCGTGTTAGTAAATTGTTAGGAACAGTAATCGGCTTGATGAATATTCGCATGGTAGGTTGTGCCAGCGAAGAGGGGCGCCTTGAATTACTTCAAAAAGCACGTGGTCAGAAAAAGGCTGTCTTATCCATTGTAGATGAAATGAAAAAAGCAGGATATAATGGTGGTAAGGTTTTCGTTTGCCATCGCAACAATGAAAAAATATGTCATCAAATTTTAGAAAAGTTAAAAGAAAGCTTTCCGACAGCAACGATGGCTATTGCTAATAGTTCTGGCTTATGTAGTTTCTATGCAGAAGAAGAAGGTATTCTTTTAGGGTATGAAAAAGCATAAAAAAAAGCTGATTCACTTCATTGAGTGAATCGGCTTTTTATTATGGATTAATGACAGCATTAGAACCAGTATTGGCTGCATTTGATGATGCTCCAGTATTTGGTACTACTGGCTGAGTTGGTTCGATTGTTGCAGGAGCTTGAGGGTAGTAATTTTCAGCAGGAGCTTGTCCATAATCTACGGTACCACTAGCTGGAATTGTAGTTGTTGAATTTGTAACAGGTTGATCAATAATTACAATAGCGTCTAATTGACTTTGTAATTCAGCTTTTTTATCTTCTAGGACAACCTTATCGATGGCCGCTTGAGCCAAGGCTTTGTTATCTGTTGTTGGGGTGTTTTTTGTATCTTCAACAGCTTTTTTAGCCTCATTATAACTTTCCAAATTCGATTTGACTTGGTCTAATTTTTTTTGCAATCGTTTTTTTGTACTTGTATCTTTTGCCTGATCAAGCATCTTTTGGGCCTGATCAATGGCTTCCTGACTAGGATTTTTCTCTGCTTCTGCTACTAAGTCAATAGCTTCAGTGAGCGGGTTATTTTTAGTAACAACACTTTGAACTGACTGTGTAGTATTGTCATTAGATTTAACATCTCCCATATCACCGAAAATAAAATAGATACCACCTGCAATAATCACGGTGATAATACTTAGAACGAGAAAAAGTCGTTCTGTTTTTGCTTGTTTCATTCCTATCTCCTAACATGTACTTGAATACTGACAAGCTCTATTATACAAGAAAAAGAAGAATTGTTAAAGATGATTTTTGTTCAAAATTTAATTAAACTAGAGCTTTTTTGAGTATTAATTTTAAGAAATGTCAAGCAAGAGAAGTGGTATATACCATTTACAAATAATCAGATTAAGCGTATAATAAAGAAAAAAAGGGAGGCAAGAAGATGACAAGCTATATTAAAGCAGATTGTTTTTACTACTCAGATCATAAAAAATGTAAGGGTTACCTAGCTGTTGCAGATGGGAAATTTGGTCAATGGTTTGAAAAGGTTGACTCTAATGCGACTATTATTGACTATTCTGGCTATCAAATTGCTCCAGGTTTAGTTGATACACATATCCATGGCTTTGCAGGTGCTGATGTTATGGATAACTCTGCCGAGGGAATTCACCAAATGAGTCAAGGACTCTTATCAACAGGAGTGACTTCATTTTTACCAACAACATTAACATCAGATTTTGAACAGCTAAAACAAGTATCTGCAACAGTTGCATCAGTGGCAGATGCTGTAAAAGGTGCGAAAATTCAAGGAATTTACTTTGAAGGACCCTATTTTACTGAGGAATACAAAGGTGCTCAAAATCCAATTTATATGAAAAACCCAAGATTGGATGAATTTGCAGAGTGGCAAGAGGCAGCAAATGGTTTAATTAAGAAAATCGCTCTTGCTCCAGAACGCGATGGCGTAGAAGAATTTGTTTCAACCATTACAAAAGACAATGTCACAGTTGCACTAGGACATTCCAATGCAACTTATAAAGAAGCAAAAGCTGCTGTTAATGCAGGAGCGAGTGTTTGGGTGCATGCCTATAACGGAATGCGTGGCTTAAATCATAGGGAACCTGGAATGGTTGGTGCTATGTATAACATTGAAGGAACTTTTGCGGAATTGATTTGCGATGGGCACCATGTCAATCCAGTGGCTTGTGACATTTTAATGCAACAAAAAGGCTATGAAAAAGTTGCCATGATTACGGACTGTATGCGTGCAGGTGGGTCATCAGATGGGGAGTATATGTTAGGTGAGTTTCCAGTTGTGGTCGAAAATGGAACGGCTCGCTTGAAAGAAAGTGGTAACCTTGCTGGCTCTATTTTGAAGTTAAAAGATGGCATAAAAAATGTGGTTGAATGGGGAATTGCTGACGCCGAACAGGCTATCCATATGGCAACATACGTACCAGCTCTTTCAGTTGGTATTGAAGATGTCTGTGGTCAAATAAAAGAAGGTTATGCTGCAGACTTTATTGTATTAGACCAAGATTTAGAATTGCAAGCAACTTATTTAGATGGTCAAAAAGTTTATCAAGCCTAAGTTGATTAGTATTCATAACAATTCTGATAAGTGATTAGTTGATAACGTATTAATCATTGCAGGATTAGAAAGTTTTGCCTCAGATTACCAGATTATTAAAGGAGATAGTCTGATAATCTGGGGCTTTTTGTCTGATCCCTCTGCGTGCTAGTTTTTTATTAATATTTTGACAATCTAATATCTTTTCTTCTGTCAGTTACTTATGCTAAAATATAAAAAAGCTAACAAAGGTTATAATGCGAAGAATGAGTGAGGAATGACTATGAGAGATAGATTAAATGAAAAGATGAGTGCTTTTTCTCATGCTTTAAAATACAGTTTTCGTCAGTTATTGCCTTTAGCTTTGCTCTTTTCATGGGTAGAACTAGTGAACAGTCTTTTTGTTGCACCGGAATCTTTCTTAGCCCAAACCAGTCACTTTAGTTTTTACAGTCAAAAATGGCTATTCATACTTTCTGGTGAGATTGAACGATTTGCTCATTTTACAATGACTATTATTGCGAGTTATTTCGTTAGCCAAATGATTACGTATTATTTAAAGAGCAAGCAAGTGGTTGTCTCTTTTTTGCCAACATTATCATTTATTTTGACATGGGTCTTTGTTTCAAATCAAAGGCAATTTGTTCAAGTGCCCCATCAGCCTTTTTGGATTCTATTAGTGGGGTTTGCAATCCTCTTGTTAGGGTTTAAAAAATATGCCCCATCTCAGACGAGGAGTCCATTTTTATGGGCTATATTATTAGCATTAATGGTCTACTTAGTTGTTTTGGTTACGAAATTAATGATAAGCCGTTTTGGTTTTGGACCAGACCAATTTCTGCAAAGTTTTGTAGCAATCCAAATAGGTGATGGGCCAAAATCATTTTTCCAAGTATTAATTTGGACTGCTCTAGCTATTGTTCTTTTAGTTTTTGGTATTTCTGTTCCAGATATTTTTCAAGGACCTGCTGGAGATTTGGTCACTACAAGCAATAATTTAAGTTCAGCACTTAGTGGTAACATAGCTCATTTACCACATCCTTTTACATTTTATACCCTAAGAGATAGTTTTGCGATGTTCGGTGGGATTGGAGTGCTTTTAGGGCTACTTATAGCCTTTCTTATAGCCAGTAGATTAATGGGTAAGAAAAGGGAATGGCAAATCGGATTACTCTGTTTAGCTCCCATGCTTTTTGATGCCAATTTTCCATTTTTAGTTGGCTTACCACTTATTTTACAACCGCTATTTATTATTCCTATGTTTTTATCAACAGTAATGGCAGAGACATTAGGGGCTATTTTACTTTCATTAAATTGGTTAACCCCAGCCGTTTATGGTGTTCCAACAGCTACACCAAGTTTATTATTTGGCTACTTGGCTTCGAATGGTGACTGGCGCTATTTAATAGTTTCAATTGTGATTATTATTTTATCGGTTCTAATTTATCTTCCATTTGTTAATCGTGTCCTTAAAAAAGGAGATCTTATATGAAAAAATCGCTAACAGGTTTCTTTTTTATCATGATGCTTTTGCTTCTTATCACTTTAGGTATACTTGGGGAAACTTATGTCCATGAAGTGACAGCAAAGAAAGTTAAACTTTATAATTCACGGATGGTACCAACCATTTTTGTCCCTGGTTCTGGTGCGACTATTAATCGCTTTAATGATATGCTTGACTACTTTAACCAAAAGGGAGCAAAGCATAGTATTTTAAAAGTAGAAGTTAGTAAAAAGGGAACCTTAACTTATCAAGGTGCTATTGCAAGTAATGATAATCATCCATTTATTGTCATCGCTTTTCAAAATAATGCAGATGCTATGCCAATATTAAGCAACAAGCTAAATGGCTAGCTATTGCTATGGCTGATTTACAAGAACATTATCATTTTAAGCGTTTTAATGCTGTCGGGCATTCAAATGGTGGCTTAAATTGGACTCTTTTTTTGGAAAATTATTATGGGGTAGAGAATTTTCAAATGGATAAGTTAGCCACTATTGGGACGCCTTATAATTTTGAAGAAAGTAATCTTTCTAATCAAACGCAGATGTTAAAAGATTTGAGAAGTGATAATGTTGCGATACCTAAAAATCTCATTGTTTATAATTTAGCTGGAACGGATTCATTTGATGCTGATAAAATTGTTCCCTTCGCAAGTGTGGTTGCAGGTAGATACATTTTCCAAAATGTTGCTAAACATTATACCCAAGTTACGGTTACCGGAACGGATGCGACTCACTCAGATTTACCAAGTAACCCTGAAGTTATGCAGTATATTCAAGAAAAGTTGATTAGTGCATTAGATAAACCAGAAAAAGCTATGAAACAATAGGTTGACCGATAATAGGACGTTTCAAAAGCTTTAATAATAGTTGGATTATGGTAGAATAATCTTATATTAAGGAGGTATTCTTGTGGTAAAGACATTTACAATGAATAATGGGTTAGAAATCCCTCTTCTGGGCTTTGGAACCTTTAAAGCAGCAGATGGCGAAGAAGCTTATCAATCAACATTAGCTGCTATTAAAGCTGGCTATCGACATATTGATACAGCAGCTATTTATAAAAATGAAGTGAGTGTAGGAAAAGCGATAAAAGATAGTGGTGTTCCTCGTGAAGAATTATTTGTCACGACTAAACTTTGGAATGACTCCCATTCTTATCCTAAAGCTAAAGAAGCTTTAGCTGCATCGCTTCAACGGTTAGGACTAGATTATGTCGATTTATATCTGATCCATTGGCCAAATCCAAAAGCCTATCGTGATAATTGGCAAAAAGCTAATGCTGAAGCCTGGTCATATATGGAAGATGCTGTTGATGAAGGTTTGGTTAAAACAATCGGTGTCAGCAATTTCATGGTTCATCATTTGGAAGCTTTAGCTGAAACCGCTGAACTGACTCCAGCAGTCAACCAAATTCGCTTAGCGCCAGGCTGTTTTCAACCAGAAGTTGTTGATTATTGTAAAGCACATCAGATTGTCGTCGAAGCATGGGGACCACTTGGACAAGGTGATATCTTCTCAAATGAAGAAATGAAAGTTTTGGCTGATAAATATGGTAAAACAGTTGCTCAATTGGCGCTGGCTTGGTCTGTTTATCAAGGTTTCTTACCACTGCCAAAATCAGTTCATGAAGATCGTATCAAGGAGAATATGGATTTCTTTGATATTGAACTAACGGAAGAAGATGCTGAAATCATAAAAAATCTGCAAGGGATGACAGAAGTTCCTGATCCAGATACCAAAGAGTATTAAATTGAAGTTACATCAACAGATGAGACATGTTTATTTGTTATTGGTGATGAAGTATCTATCTACTTGAGTTAAAAAGTTCAGTTTTTATACTGAACTTTTTGTTATTGATTTGACTTTTCCTATCATTTTTTATTATACTCTTCTATGTAATTAATAACTAAGAAGGAGTATTGAAAAAGTGATATTAGCGATTATGTTAGGGATGTTTTTAATCCGTTTATATTTTTTAAAAATATCAATTGCTAACGAAAAACGGATTAAAGCTGAGGGAGGTAGAGAATTTGGTGTCAAAAATTCTCAATTTATTACGCTTCTTCATATCCTTATTTATTTTTTTGCAAGTCTAGAAGCTTATTTAAAGATGGTTACTTTTGATGCAATTAGCTTTTTAGGGTTGGTATTATTAATCGTTTCTGTTTTTGTCTTATACAAGGTGACTCAACTATTGACAGGCATTTGGACTGTGAAACTAATGATTGTTAAAAATCATCGTTATGTTGACCATTGGCTTTTTAGATATGTTAAGCATCCCAATTACTTTTTAAATATTTGTCCAGAGTTGATAGGTATTGCTTTGCTTTGTCATGCACAGATTACAGCTATGCTATTATTCCCGTGTTATGCAATAACCTTGACCGTTAGGATTATTGAAGAAAATCGATTAATTGAAGAAGTTATTAAGCCTAATGGCTATATGAGCAAATAATTAACAGCAACATTTGCTAGGAATAGACAAGTCAATGTAATTGTGCTAGAATTATCTATAAGAAAGAAATGAATTATGGGATTTCTCAAGCGAGTTCGGGTATGGTGTAAGCCGGATGAAAAAGATAATTTTAAGGCACTTTCGGTTACAATTAAAAATAGTAATGAAGTAAAAAACTAGGGTGGAACCGCGTATCAACGCCCCTATATCAGTATTGGTATAGGAGTTGGTGTGGTTTTACCCTTTTTCTGATATTAAAATATCACTTATTGGGATGAACCACATCTATTTGTGTAGTTCAATTTGTTAGTAAGACATATTAGAAAGAGGCAAAAATGAGTAACAAACTAACCTTTCAAGAAATTATTTTAACTTTGCAACAATTTTGGAATGATAAAGGTTGTATGCTAATGCAAGCCTATGACAATGAAAAAGGAGCTGGTACAATGAGTCCTTACACCTTTCTTCGTGCCATTGGTCCAGAACCTTGGAATGCAGCCTACGTTGAACCAAGTCGTCGTCCAGCAGATGGTCGTTATGGTGAAAATCCAAATAGACTATATCAACATCACCAATTCCAAGTTGTTATGAAACCTTCACCATCAAACATTCAAGAACTCTATTTAGAGTCACTTGAAAAACTCGGTATTAATCCTCTTGAACATGACATCCGTTTTGTTGAAGATAACTGGGAAAATCCCTCAACAGGTTCTGCAGGACTTGGTTGGGAAGTTTGGTTAGATGGTATGGAAATCACACAGTTTACATATTTCCAACAAGTCGGAGGACTAGCAACAGGTCCTGTGACTGCAGAAGTGACTTATGGACTAGAGCGACTTGCTTCTTATATACAAGAAGTGGATTCTGTGTATGATATCGAGTGGGCACCAGGTGTTAAATATGGTGAAATTTTCTTACAACCTGAGTACGAGCATTCAAAGTACTCATTTGAAATTTCTGACCAAGCAATGCTTTTAGAGAACTTTGAAAAATTTGAAAAAGAAGCTGGACGCGCCCTTGAAGAAGGACTAGTTCACCCAGCTTATGATTATGTCTTGAAATGTTCTCATACTTTTAACTTGCTTGATGCACGTGGTGCTGTATCAGTTACAGAGCGTGCAGGTTATATTGCGCGTATTAGAAATTTAGCACGTATTGTCGCAAAAACTTTTGTCGCTGAACGTAAGAAATTAGGTTTCCCATTATTGGATGAAGCAAGTCGTGCTGAATTGTTAAAAGAGGAGGCGGAGTAATGACTAAAAATTTATTAGTAGAATTAGGTTTAGAAGAATTACCAGCATACGTTGTGACACCAAGTGAACAACAATTTGGTGAGAAATTGGCAGCTTTCTTGAATGACAATAGGTTGTCATTTGAAGCAATCCAAACCTTTTCAACACCGAGACGTTTAGCTGTTAGAGTCAGTGGATTAGCTGAAAAACAAACTGATTTAACCGAAGACTTTAAAGGTCCATCTAAAAAAATTGCATTGGATGCCGAAGGGAATTTTTCAAAAGCTGCCCAAGGCTTTGTACGTGGTAAAGGATTAACTACGGAGGCTATTGAATTCCGTGAAATCAAAGGTGAAGAATATGTTTATGTGACTAAACATGAAGAAGGAAAAGTGGTAGAAGAAGTTTTACAAGCCATTCCACAGGTTCTAGCTAGCTTAACATTTCCAGTATCCATGCATTGGGCTTCAAATAGTTTTGAGTATATTCGTCCTGTGCATACCTTGACAGTCCTATTAGATGATCAAGCTTTAGAGATGAACTTTTTGGATATCTCCGCTGATCGCGTTTCTCGTGGGCATCGATTCCTAGGGGAAGAAACAACAATCTCATCTGCTAATTCATACGAACAAGACCTTGCACGTGTGTATGTTATTGCTGATGCTAAAGAACGTCAGGAGATGATTGTTCATCAAATTCATGAATTAGAAATTAAATATAATGTCACAGTTGACATTGATAACGACTTATTAAATGAAGTCTTAAATTTGGTTGAGTACCCGACAGCTTTATGGGGACATTTGATGAGAAATATTTAGATGTTCCAGAAGAAGTTTTAGTAACGTCTATGAAAAATCATCAACGTTATTTTGTAGTCCGTGATCAATTTGGCAAGTTATTACCAAATTTCATTTCAGTTCGTAATGGTAATGATCAGCACATTGAAAATGTTGTTAAAGGAAATGAAAAGGTACTTGTAGCTCGCTTAGAAGATGGTGAATTCTTCTGGCGAGAAGATCAAAAATTAGTTATTGAAGATTTAGTTGAAAAGCTAGAGAATGTTACCTTCCATGAAAAAATTGGTTCATTAAGAGACCATATGAAGCGGACAGGTGTCATTGCTGACTATCTTGCACAGGAACTTGATTTGTCAAGTCAAGATAGCCAAGCTCTCGTTCGTGCTAGCCAAATTTATAAATTTGATTTATTGACTGGTATGGTTGGTGAGTTTGATGAGTTGCAAGGTGTCATGGGAGAAAAGTATGCGCTTCTTGCAGGAGAAACTCCAGAAGTTGCACAAGCTATTCGTGAACATTATCTGCCAAATTCTGCAGAAGGTGAGCTTCCAGAAAGCAAAGCTGGTGCTGTTCTTGCATTAGCAGATAAATTAGATACCCTATTATCATTTTTCTCAGTCGGCTTAATTCCAAGTGGTTCCAACGATCCTTATGCGCTTCGCCGTGCAACTCAAGGCATCGTTCGTATTCTTGAAGCTTTCCATTGGAATATTCCAATGGACCAATTAATTGCAGATTGCTACAGCTTACCATTTGATACTTTAACTTATGATAATCAAAGTCAAGTGATGGACTTTATCTCAGCGCGTGTTGATAAAATGATGGGCGCAGCAATTCCAAAAGACATTAAAGAAGCAGTTCTCTCAAGTTCGAATTTCCAAGTGCCACAAATGCTTGAAACAGCTAAGGCTTTGGTAGAAGCATCCAAAGGTTCTACCTATAAATCAGCTGTTGAAAACTTGTCTCGTGCCTTTAATTTAGCAGAGAAAGCTGAAGAGCAAGTTGTCGTTGATCCATCGCTACTTGAAAACGATCAAGAAAAAGCCTTGTTCCAAGCCGTGAATTCACTTGATTTACAAGGCAGTGCAGAGGAAAAAATTAATCAGTTATTTGCCTTGAACAATCTTATTGTTGCTTTCTTTGACAATACAATGGTTATGACTGATGATGACCAACTAAAAGCTAATCGTTTAGCCTTATTGTTAAGTTTAGTTGAAAAAGCTAGAAGTGTTGCTAGCTTCAATAAATTAAATACAAAATAGTAGAAGGAGGCTGTGTCATATGGATCCTAAGAAAATCGAACGTATCAATGAACTGGCTAAAAAGAAAAAAACAGTAGGTCTAACAGGCCCAGAAAAGGTTGAACAAGCAGAGCTTAGACGAGAATACATAGAAGGTTACCGTCGCTCAGTTCGTCATCATATTGAAGGAATTAAAGTGGTCGATGAAAAAGGCAATGACTTGACTCCTGAAAAATTAAAACAAGTCCAACGAGAAAAAGGACTCCATGGTCGATCATTAGATGATCCAAATTCCTGATTGTTTGAAGCCTCCACGTGAGGCTTTTTTGTTTTTACATAAATATGGGCTCACAGAGGATTCTGGCAGTATCAAGGTAGAAAAAATGTCATTATTAGAAAAAAATTATGTTTTAAGGTATAATAAAAGAAATTAATGAAAGAAGGTAATAGATATGACACTGAAAAAACTCTCAATATTTGCCATAGCAAGCCTTTCTTTACTAAGTTTGGGTGCTTGTGGTATGGATAAGGAGCAACAAGGCACTACACAGAATCAGTCAACAGGCCAAATGGCTAAAACAAAAAAAGCTAAAATTTCAGAAGAAAAAGCTAAATCAATTGCAATAAAGGATGCTTCCGTTACTGAATCTGATACTAAACTACTTACTATTAAAAAAGAAAATGACGATGGTAAGCTAGTTTATGATGTGGAATTTAATCATGGAGATAAAGAATATAGTTACATCATAGATGCTAATTCAGGAGAGATACTTGAAAAATCATCAGAACCAATTAATGACTAAATGAAGCGAGGATATCCTCGTTTTTTTTAATTTGGCTTATCTTATCATAAATTTAGTTGTAGAAAGAAATTTATGATAGTACATTTATACATTTTTTCGTTATAATAGAACTACAAAAGAAAACGCTTACTTCAGGAGGGTAAAAGAATGTCAGAAGAAAAGTACATTATGGCCATCGATCAGGGAACGACTAGTTCTCGTGCAATCATCTTTAATAAAAAAGGTGAAAAAATCAGTAGTAGCCAAAAGGAGTTTCCGCAAATCTTTCCTCAAGCTGGTTGGGTGGAGCATAATGCCAATCAAATTTGGAATTCTGTACAGTCTGTTATTGCAGGTGCATTTATTGAATCTAGTATCAAACCTAGTCAGATTGAGGCGATTGGTATCACAAATCAACGTGAAACAACAGTTGTTTGGGATAAGAAAACGGGTCTGCCTATTTATAATGCCATTGTTTGGCAATCTCGCCAAACAGCCCCTATTGCAGACCAATTAAAGCAAGATGGTTACACAGACATGATCCATGAAAAAACCGGACTTGTCATTGATGCTTATTTTTCAGCTACAAAAATCAGATGGATTTTAGATCATGTTCCAGGTGCTCAAGAACGTGCCGAAAAAGGCGAATTGCTATTTGGGACCATTGATACCTGGTTAGTGTGGAAATTAACAGATGGTGCTGTTCACGTAACGGATTATTCAAATGCTGCAAGAACCATGCTTTACAATATTAAAGATTTGACATGGGATGATGAGATTCTAGATATTTTGAATATCCCTAAAATCATGTTGCCAGAAGTAAAATCCAATTCAGAGGTTTATGGTAAAACGGCAGCCTTCCATTTCTATGGTGGTGAAGTGCCAATTTCTGGCATGGCTGGAGACCAACAAGCAGCTCTCTTTGGTCAATTAGCTTTTGAACCAGGTATGGTTAAAAACACTTATGGTACTGGGTCATTCATTATCATGAATACAGGTGAAGAAGTTCAGTTATCTGAAAATAACCTCTTAACAACAATTGGTTATGGCATTAATGGTAAGGTCTATTATGCCCTTGAAGGCTCAATCTTTATTGCTGGGAGTGCGATTCAATGGTTACGAGATGGCTTACGTATGTTTGAATCATCACCTGAATCTGAAGAACTTGCCAATGCATCAACTAGTGATGATGAAATATACGTTGTGCCTGCCTTTACTGGTCTTGGTGCACCCTATTGGGATTCAAATGCACGTGGTTCAGTTTTTGGATTGACACGTGGTTCAACAAAAGAAGATTTTGTCAAAGCAACCCTTCAGTCAATTGCTTATCAAGTACGTGATGTTATTGATACAATGCAAATTGATTCAGGAATTGATATCCAACAATTACGGGTTGATGGTGGGGCTGCAATGAACAATCTCTTAATGCAATTCCAAGCAGATATTTTAGGTAAGGATATTGCTCGCGCGAAGAATCTTGAAACCACTGCTTTAGGCGCAGCCTTCTTAGCAGGTTTGGCAGTTGGTTACTGGGAAGATTTAGATGCACTGAAAGAATTAAATGAAACTGGCCAATTATTCAAAGCAAGTATGAACGAATCACGCAAAGAAAAACTCTACAAAGGATGGAAAAAAGCCGTTAAAGCAACACAAGTATTTGCAGAAATAGATAAAGACTAAGGGAGGAAAGAATGGAATTTTCAAAAGAAACACGTCGATTAGCACTCCAAAAAATGCAAGACCGTCAATTAGATTTGTTAGTCATTGGTGGTGGTATAACAGGGGCAGGTGTAGCCTTGCAAGCAGCAGCCTCTGGACTTGAAACTGGTTTAATTGAGATGCAGGACTTTGCCGAAGGAACGTCAAGTCGCTCAACCAAGTTAGTTCATGGCGGCTTACGTTACTTGAAGCAATTTGATGTAGAAGTTGTATCTGATACGGTATCTGAACGTGCAGTTGTTCAACAAATTGCGCCACATATTCCAAAGCCAGACCCAATGCTATTACCAGTTTATGATGAAGCTGGTAGCACCTTTAGTATGTTTCGTCTAAAAGTGGCTATGGATCTCTATGATTTATTAGCTGGTGTGTCAAATACTCCTGCGGCAAATAAAGTCTTGTCTAAAGAAGAAGTCCTAGCCAGAGAACCAGATTTACAAGCTGAAGGACTTCTCGGTGGTGGTGTTTACTTAGACTTTAGAAACAATGATGCACGTTTAGTAATTGAAAATATTAAGCGGGCTAATCGTGATGGCGCCCTGATTGCCAGTCATGTTAAAGCAGAAGACTTTATTTTTGATGATCAGGGCAAAATTATTGGCGTATTAGCTCGTGACTTAATGACCGATGAGTTAATGACGATACATGCTAATGTAGTAATTAACACAACTGGCCCATGGAGTGATCAGGTTAGAAACTTTTCAAATGAAGTCGAAGCTATTCACCAAATGCGCCCAACTAAAGGTGTCCACTTGGTTGTAGACCGTAAGAAATTAAAGATTTCCCAACCAGTCTATGTTGATACTGGTTTGAATGATGGTCGAATGGTATTTGTGTTACCTAGAGAAGAAAAAACGTATTTTGGAACAACAGATACGGACTATACTGGTGATTTAGAACACCCAACGGTGACACAAGAAGATGTTGATTACCTATTAGACATTATTAATCGTCGCTTCCCAGAAGCTAACTTGCAATTAGAAGATATTGAAAGTTCTTGGGCTGGGCTTAGACCACTCTTGTCAGGCAATAGTGCCTCAGATTATAATGGGGGTAACAGTGGTAAAATTTCGGATGATAGTTTTGAAGAACTTATTCAAACTGTGCAAGACTATGTTGATGACAAATCAAGCCGTGAAGCTGTTGAAAAAGCTATCCGTTCAGTTGAATCAAGTACGTCAGAAAAAGAATTGGATCCTTCAGCTGTGTCACGTGGTTCAAGCTTTGAAAGAGATGCCAATGGTCTATTTACACTAGCAGGTGGCAAAATAACAGACTATCGTAAGATGGCAGAAGGTGCTTTGCAAGTCATCCTAACTGTATTGAAAGAAGAATTTGATCGTAGCTTTAAATTAATTAACTCAAAAACCTACCCTGTCTCTGGTGGAGAAATTAATCCTGCAAATGTTGATTCTGAGATTGAAGCCTATGCACAACTTGGTACTTTAAGTGGTCTATCAATGGATGAGGCTCTTTACTTGGCAAACTTATATGGCTCTAATGCACCAAAAGTCTTTGCTTTAGCCCGTCAAATTATTGCGGCAGAAGGGCTTACATTAGCAGAAACACTTTCTTTACACTATGCAATGGATTTTGAAATGGCTTTGAAACCCACTGACTTCTTCTTACGGAGAACCAATCACATGCTCTTTATGAGGGATCGTTTAGAAGCTTTGATTGAGCCAGTATTAAATGAAATGGCTAAACATTATCAGTGGACACAAGAAGAGAAATTAGCTGAAGAAAAAGCCTTGCGTGAGACATTAAAAGATAATGATTTAGAAGCATTGAAACAAAAATAAAAGGGGAAAATAATAGATATCTTAGGAGAGTTTTTAGGAACGGCGCTCTTGATTTTAATGGGGAATGGTGTTGTTGCAGGGGTTGTCTTACCAAAAACTAAGAATAATAATTCGGGATGGATTGTTATTGCTACAGGTTGGGGAATTGCAGTCGCGGTCGCAGTATTTATTACTGGAAAAATTGCACCAGCACATTTAAATCCAGCAGTAAGTATAGCCTTTGCAATGAATCACAGTATTTCCTGGAGCACTGCAATACTGTATATTATTGCTCAGTTTTTAGGAGCAATGCTTGGTTCCATCTTGGTTTATCTTCAATATCGTCCCCATTACCTTGTTGCTAATGAAGCCGGAGATATTCTAGCAACCATTGCTACTGGACCAGCAATCAAGGATACGAGTTCTAATCTAATAAGTGAAATTTTTGGAACCTTTGTCTTAATGCTTGGCATTCTCTCTCTGGGTCTGTACCAAATACCTCCAGGATTAGGAACCTTATGTGTAGGTGTGCTAATTATTGGTATCGGGTTATCATTAGGAGGAACTACTGGTTATGCCATCAATCCAGCCAGAGATTTAGGGCCACGAATGATCCATGCTTTGTTACCAATACCTAATAAAGGCGACTTAGATTGGTCATATGCGTGGATTCCAGTTGTCGGACCAATTATTGGTGCAAGTTTAGCTGTTCTTCTTTTTGGACCAATAGCCTAGTCAATGATAAGGATGAGAGAGTTTGAGACAAGTTGGCTCAAACTCTTTTTAAACGTTTTCATTTTTAAGGAGTGATTGTTATAATAAAGACTATGAAAGATAAAAAGAAAAAAATCGTTATTATAGGAGCTTCTTTTGCAGGATTAGCTTGTGCAAAACAACTCTCTAAACTAAAGCCAGACAATCAACTGATAATAATAGATCGTCAAGAGTATTCAAATTATATTCCAAATGGTTTAAATTTTATTTATCGTCAACAAATAGATGACTTATCTCAAGCACAATGGCAGGATGCTACATTAAGATTATCGGAAAATAGTTGTTTTATTCAAGCAGAAGTTCAGACTATTGACCCTGATACTAAGACCTTAAAACTAATGGATAACCTTGGAAATACATTTGAGGAGAGTTATGAAATCTTAGTTTGTGCAATGGGGGCAAAGGCTGAGTCTGAAAATATTAAAGGAAGTAATAGTGAAGGTGTTGTTACGACCAAATATTTTAAAGAGAGTCAACAAGCTTTAGAGAAAATTGAAAAAAGCCGCTCAATAGTTGTTGTTGGTGCTGGTGTAATAGGTTTAGACATTTCTTTTAGTCTTTCTTTGCAAGGTAAGTCAGTCACCTTAGTGGAAGCAGCAGAGACAATTAACAGTCATCAAAGTGACCCAGATATGCTTGAACCTTTGTTGCAGGAAATGGCAAAAACCTCAGTCAAATTGTTAACCAAGACTCATATTAATGAGATTAAAGAATGTCGTGAAGGGCTTTGCCTAATAACAGATGAAGGCACCCAGATTAGGTGTGATACAGTTGTTTTAGCAGTGAATTTCAGACCCAATAGTCGCCTTCTTCAAGATATTGTTGACTGTTCACTAGATAAAACGATCAAAGTAAATTCAGTGATGCAAACAAGTCAAAAAGATATTTATGCTATTGGTGACTTGGTAGCTTTAGATTCAGCGGTTTTGGGTGTTCCTTATTATAGTCCGCTAATTAATCAAGCTATCAAAACAGGGCAGTTGTTAGCCTACCATTTAGCTGGATTTGACACACCTAAACTGGTAACAGCCAAGGTTGTTGGTAGTTACTATTTTAACTATTACCATGCTACTTTAGGGCTAACCCAAGAAGAGGGATCACTATATGATAATTTAGTGGCCATTCGTTATCAAGCAAAAAGTGATAGAGAAGATCGGTCTCCTATTTGGATTAAGCTGATTGCTAATCAAGAAAAAGGACAGTTGGTAGGTGCCCAATTACTTTCCAAAGAAAATAACCTCCTTTTAGCCAATCAATTAGCACAAAGTATCGGTTTGAAGCAGACTGATTGTGATTTAGCATTTCAGGATTTTCTTTTTACAAAAGGTCATTCAGACTTAGCTTATCATTTACACCAAGCAGCTTTGGCTTTATATGAAAAGAGAAAACGATTATGAAGATAGAGCAATTAATGGGTAAAGAGAGGCAAGCACAATACCATCTATTCATGATTTTATATCAGGCAGAAGGGCCTCCAAGTGTAAAAGATTTGACACAAGCTTTGCAGTTGTCAAAGGTAACACTTTTAAAATATATCACAAATTTGAATCAATTATTTGACAAACATGGCGTTGCTTGCCAACTGATAATCGAAAATGAAAAATTGATAACGCAAGAAACAGGGCTATTCTCTTGGACAAATTGGATTTGGCTCCTCCTTCAAGATTCCATCCCTTATCAAATGTTACTGCATTTCTTTACACATCAACATGTTAATGCTACAAAACTATCCCTTGACTTAATGATTAGCGAGGCAACCTTTAATCGCCATCTAGCCTCAATTAACCAGTGTTTGGAGGAGTTTGGTATTGGGATTTCACAAGGGAAGCAGACAGGTAGTGAATTACAATGGCGTTATTTTTATTATGAATTGTTGGAAATGACTTATAGTAAAGAGGACCGAAGCAGCTTAACGGCTGAAATTGATCGCTCACACCTCAAGCATTTAACCAGTCATTTGACGCGTCAAGAATTAGAACCAGAAAAACTAGATAAGCTGTCGCTTTTTATTGCAATCTCTCAGAAACGATTAGCTTTCCAGAAAGAATCAGCAGAAGCAGAATGGCCAAATGGCGTCTATTTTCAAAATAATGTCTTTTACAATCGTTTAGAAAAAATTATGTTTCATTATTTGAGCCGTTATGCGATTGAGTTTGATAGTTTTGAAGCCAAATGTTTATTTGCATTCTTACAGTCTTATCCGATTTTACCTCTCCCAACGATATCTTATATTTTAGGATTTGGAGGACCGATAGCAGACAAGGTTTCGGAAGCAATATGGTTAATGCGTAAAGCTAATATTGTTGCTTATCGTACGAAAGAAGAAATCATCTATGGCCTCAGTCTTTTCTTTGGCAAAGCTTATTTCTTTAAAGGAGGACTAATCAGTGGAGAAAAGAATTTGGCTTTTTTAGCTGATTTGGTAGCTCCTGAAGAACAGGTGAAAATCGAGGTGTTAATGCGGCACCATATGATATTGCTAGGCGATAAAGCGTTACAAGAAACAGATCTTGCCAAGAGTCTGTCTTATAAGATGCTCGAATTATTATTATTTGCAATTGAAAGACAAACGAAGCCGTTAAAAATTGGTCTTTGTTTAGGGGCAGATTCTGTGGAGAGAGCTATCTTAGAAGTAACGATACGAAAACAATTAGATAATAACCGTAACTTTCATTTTCTTCCTTATCAAGAAAAGGGTGACTTTGATTGCATTGTTTGTTATCAAAATCGAGAAATACAATCAGATAGACCAGTCTACCAGTTAAAATATTATGGGTTTTCACATGATCTCAAAGCTTTGGAGTTGTTTTTAAAAGAGTTGTTACTCAAAAAGAATAAGCAAGAAAACTAATGTGGTTTGCTGAATCGCCTATTCCTGAACACTAAACTGTGTAATAGTTGGACTTTAAATTAAATCAGTTGACACTTATACTATAATTAGACATATTACTCTGTTCTCTTAGTGAGAACCTTACATTACATCAAATTTTTTTGGAGGATAAGATGAAATTTTTCCTAGATACTGCAAATGTTGACGCTATTAAAGCTATTAATGAACTTGGACTCGTAGATGGCGTGACAACAAATCCAAGTATAATTTCTAAAGAAGGTAGAGATTTTGAAACAGTTATTAAAGAAATCTGTGAGATTATTGATGGTCCAATTTCTGCGGAAGTGACAGGTTTAGTTGCTGATGAAATGATTGAAGAAGCTCGTCAATTGGCTAAATGGCATAAAAATGTTGTTGTTAAAATTCCAATGACAACTGAAGGGCTAAAAGCAACAAATGTTTTATCTCAAGAGGGAATAAAAACAAATGTAACACTTGTCTTTACAGTTTCTCAAGGGCTTATGGCTATGAAGGCTGGCGCAACCTATATCAGTCCATTTGTCGCCGACTTGAAGATATTGGATCAGATCCTTATCAATTAATTGAGGATCTTCGTGAGATTATTGATTTATATGGTTTTGAAACAGAAATTATTGCAGCAAGTATCCGTAATTCAGCTCACGTTGAAGCGGTAGCCCAAATAGGTGCCCATATTGCAACAATTCCTGATAGTGTTTTTGAAAAGATGAGTGCTCACCCATTAACAACAAATGGGATTGACCAATTTATGAAAGATTGGGCTTCTTTTAAAAAATAAGTCAGAGCCTAGTTGACAAACGTCAACTAGGTTTCCTTATCAGTATATTTTTGAGTAAATTTTAAAGTAATGATTTCACAAAAATCATCAAATAAATAGATAAAATATGATACAATAGTTAGCGAAAGCAAAACATTTTGATGCAAAAACAGAAAGGTTTTTACTTATGATATTCGATGCAGTTGACCAGTTGGCAGTAAACACTGTCCGCACACTTTCAATGGACGCTATTCAAGCCGCAAACTCAGGACATCCAGGTTTACCAATGGGTGCAGCGCCAATGGCTTATGTTCTTTGGAATAACTTTATGACAGTAAATCCAAAAACCAGCCGTAACTGGACAAACCGAGATCGCTTTATTTTATCAGCAGGACATGGTTCAGCTATGCTTTACAGTTTGTTACATCTTGCAGGATATGACTTATCCATTGACGATCTTAAAAATTTCCGTCAATGGGGTTCAAAAACACCTGGACATCCAGAAGTTAACCACACTGATGGTGTTGAAGCAACAACTGGACCTTTAGGTCAAGGGATTGCTAATGCTGTCGGAATGGCAATGGCAGAAGCACATCTTGCAGCTAAATATAATAAACCAGGATTTGAGATTGTTGACCATTACACTTATACCTTGAATGGGGATGGTGATTTGATGGAAGGTGTCAGCCAAGAAGCAGCTAGTCTTGCAGGACACTTGAAACTTGGCAAATTAGTCTTGTTCTATGATTCAAATGATATTTCATTAGATGGACCAACATCACAAGCCTTCACAGAATCAGTTAAAGACCGTTTTGAAGCTTATGGATGGCAACATCTACTTGTTGAAGATGGCAATGATTTAGAAGCTATTGCAAAAGCTATCGAAGAAGCAAAAGCTGAGAGTGACAAACCAACTATCATCGAAGTTAAAACAATTATTGGTTTTGGTGCCGAAAAACAAGGAACATCTGCCGTTCATGGTGCACCACTTGGAGCTGAAGGTGTTAAATTCACTAAAAATGCCTATAACTGGACTTATGACGATTTCTTTGTACCAGAAGAAGTTAAAGCACGCTTTGCAGAAGGCTTGCAAGCCCGTGGTGAAGCAGCTGAAAATGCTTGGAATGAACTCTTTGCAAAATACGAAACTGACTATCCAGAGCTTGCTAGTGCATACAAAGAAGCTTTCTCAAATGAAGCTACCTCTGTAGAATTAGCTGCGCACGAACTTGGTTCTTCAAAAGCTAGCCGTGTATCTAGCCAAGAAGCTATTCAACAAATCTCTGAGCAAGTTGCATCGTTTTGGGGTGGGTCAGCAGACTTATCTGCTTCTAACAACACCATGGTTAAAGCTGAAACAGACTTCCAACCTGGCCAGTATGAAGGACGTAACATTTGGTTTGGTGTTCGTGAATTTGCAATGGCAGCAGCGATGAATGGTATTGCGCTTCATGGTGGAACACGTGTTTATGGAGGTACATTCTTTGTTTTCTCAAACTACCTATTACCAGCTGTTCGTATGGCGGCTCTCCAGAACTTACCAACAATGTATGTCATGACACATGATTCGATTGCAGTTGGTGAAGATGGACCAACTCATGAACCAATTGAACAGTTAGCAAGTGTTCGTTCAATGCCAAACTTAAACGTTATTCGTCCAGCGGATGGAAATGAAACAAATGCTGCATGGAAACGTGCATTAGCGGAAACAACTAAACCGACAATGCTTGTTCTTACACGTCAAAATTTACCAGTCTTGAAGGAACTAATGAATTGGCAGAAGAAGGCCTTAATAAAGGTGCTTATATCTTATCAGAGGCAAAAGGTGAGCTAGAAGGTATTATTATTGCTACTGGTTCTGAAGTTAAATTAGCACTTGATGCTCAAGCAGCTTTAGCAGAACAAGGCATTCATGTTCGTGTGGTGTCAATGCCATCACAAAATATTTTTGATGACCAATCTGCTGTGTACAAAGAAGAAGTACTTCCAACAAACATCACAAAACGTTTAGCCATTGAAGCTGCATCAAGCTTTGGTTGGGCAAAATATGTGGGCTTACAAGGAACTACTTTAACAATTGATACATGGGGCGCTTCTGCACCAGGTAACCGTATCTTTGATGAGTATGGTTTCACTGTAGAAAATGCTGTTAACTTGTATAAATCATTATAATAATAGTAACAATGAAAGACTGGGAAACCAGTCTTTTTTGTTAGGGATGAACTTTGCTACCGTTGACAAACAAGCAAAAAAAGCATATGATACTTTTATAGAGTTGTATTAACTTAAACGTACAAAAAGGTTGGAGAGCTTATGGAAAAAGTTAGACAGAATATCTATAAACAAATTAAATTAGCATTTGATAGTCCAGAGATAAGAGAAAATAATCAAATTTCGCTCTATCTGATTACTGCTTCAAATGATTTAATCAAAAATCAAAACCCCATGTTAGTTGCTAAACAGTTGAATTATCAAGTTGATCATTATCTCGCATTAAATAACATGCAATTGCCACAGTCTCTGTTTGCTTTGAAAAAAACATTAGTAAAATATAGTGATTAATTAATAGCTTTAATCCAGATTGTAAAAATAGATTGGAATGACATTATGATAGAATTTAAACATATCTCTAAGATTTATGACCAAAAGGAAGCTTTAAGTGACTTAAACTTAACCATTAATGATGGGGAAATTTTTGGATTACTTGGTCATAATGGCGCTGGGAAAACAACAACTTTAAGTATCTTAACTTCAATTATTGAAGCATCATATGGCGACGTGTTAGTTAACGGACAACTACTTAGTGATAATCGTGATGCTATTAAAAAGCAGATTGGTTATGTACCAGATTCACCAGATGTTTTTCTCAACCTAACAGCCAATGAGTACTGGCATTTCTTAGCTAAAATTTATAATGTTCCAGCTCAAATAGCTGAAGAACGAATTAGTGAACTAAGTGAACTGTTTGATATTAAGCATGATATCAATAGTACCATTGATAGCTTCTCTCATGGCATGAGACAAAAGACCATTGTGATTGGCGCTTTAATCTCAAATCCTGCAATCTGGGTACTTGATGAGCCGTTAACGGGGCTTGATCCACAGGCTGCATTTGATTTGAAAGCCATGATGCGGGAACATGCTGATTCTGGCAATATTGTCTTGTTTTCAACCCATGTCTTGTCAGTGGCAGAGCAACTATGTGATCGTTTAGCTATCTTGAAACAAGGAAAATTAATTTTCCTAGGGACCTTGAATCAATTGAAAGAAAATTACCCAGATAAAGATTTAGAAACAATTTACCTTGAGTTAGCAGGGCGCAATGCCAAAGAGGAGGACTGATTATGCATTGGTCAACAATTTGGGAATTAGTTAAAATAAACCTTCTTTATTCCAGTCCACAAACCATGGCAGCGATTAAGAAGAAACAAGAAAAAAATCCGCAAAAACATTTTGTAGCCTATAAAGAAACACTTAAGCAGCAATCAGTTATGGTTCTTGTATTTTTATTTATTTATGCCTTCATGTTTATTGGGATAGATTTTAATAAATATCCAGGTTACTTTTCGTTTTATATTGCCCTTTTCTTCATTATGGCAACACTATCATCTTTTACGGCACTCTATACTATTTTTTATGAGAGTAACGATCTGAAGCTGTATGTGCATATGCCGATTAAATCATCTGAAATTTATATGGCAAAAGTCATCTCTTCGCTTGGTCTGGGCTCGATGTTTTTGATGCCACTTTTGTCACTCTTTATTATTGCTTATTGGCAAATACTTGGAAATTTTTGGGCTATTCCAATTGCTCTGTTCATATTTGTCATATTGTTGATTAGTTCAATTGTTTTTTCCTTATATATTAATTCTTGGGTGGGGAAGGTAATTCTTAGAAGTTCAAGGAGAAAATTGATTTCGACGATTTTGATGTCCTTGTCAGCCATAGGTTCAATTGGTTTGATTTTCTTTTTGAACTTTACAAATAATACAAGGATGCAAGTAAGTGAACTCATTGATAGAAGTCAGATTCCATTTTTTTCTGGCTACTATTATATTATTGCTTCGCCATTTTCAAGTCAGGCAGTATTGAACTTTTGGTTGCCTTTATTACTCATTCTCGCAATGATTATGGGTGTTGTCAAAAGCATTATGCCAAAATACTTTCAAGAAACCTTGTATAGTATACCAAAGACTAAAGCTAATCCTCAGAAAAAAGTTACTAACAGGAATTTTTCTGGTGAAAGTTTAAAACAAGTGATGATCAGACACCATTTGTCAACTATTCAAAATGCAAGTTTGATTATTCAAACATACCTAATGCCCTTCATTTTTATTGTATCCATGCTTGTTCCCTTATTAAAAAGCGGGGTGAACCTTGGTCAATTTTTAAGTTCCTCTTATTTTGGTTTGGCATTTCTTACGGGAATTATTCTTGCGGTAATGGGGACAAGCCAGACCACTTTTTTAGGGGTAGCTATTTCATTAGAGAAGGAAAATTTTATTTTTATCAAAGCCTTGCCATTCAATATGAAGCAATTTCTAATGCAAAAATTTATGGTACTTTATGTCCTTCAGGTCAGTCTACCGATTGTCTTCTATATCATTTTTAGCAGTCTTGTTTTAAAAGTAAATCTGTTAATGACACTGATGTTTGTCCTGGGTTACTCAGTGCAGGCCTTCATTCAAGGTCAAGTTATGTATAGAAGAGATTATCGCTACCTCAGTCTTCGTTGGCAGGATATTTCACAACTCTTCACAAGAGGTAATAGTCAGTGGCAAATGATGGGGATTATGTTCGGTGGCATGATTTTAGGCAGTGGGTTAATTGCATTGGTCGTCATATTATCACTCATTTCAAAACAAGCATTACTTATCAATGTAATCTTATTTATCGCTATAATGATTAGTTTGGCAATTTGCCAATATGTCCTCAAAATTAAATTCTGGGATAAATTAGATATTATTAAGGAATAAGAATTATAATCAGAAAAGCAGTTTTTACAGCTGTTTTTTTGATATAATCAGAATATGAAGAAACGGAATTTTGAATTAGTAAAACGTATTGTCATTAAAATTGGTACTAGCTCATTGGTCCAAGCCAATGGGAAAATAAATTTAGAAAAAATTGATCAGTTAGCTTTTGTCATTGCGACTTTGGTAAATAAAGGAAAAGAAATTATTTTAGTCTCATCAGGTGCAATGGGATTTGGACTTGATATCTTAAAAATGGACAAACGACCGAGTGATTTGGCGCAACAACAAGCCGTATCAAGTGTTGGTCAAGTGGCTATGATGAGCTTATACTCACAAATTTTTTCGCATTACCAAACCAATGTGTCTCAAATTCTCTTAACACAGGATGTGGTTATTTTTCCAGAAAGCTTACTTAATGTTACGAATGCTTTTGAAGTTTAATTGCGATGGGCATTGTTCCAATTGTTAATGAGAATGATGCTGTTAGCGTAGATGAGATGGATCATGCCACTAAATTTGGGGATAATGATAGGCTTTCTGCAATTGTATCGAACATAACAAAAGCAGACTTGTTGATCATGCTCTCAGATATTGATGGTTTATTTGATAAAAACCCGACAATTTTTGATGATGCCATTCTTCGTCACCAGGTTAACGCCATTACAGAAGAAATCATCTCCCAAGCTGGAGGCGCAGGCAGTAAGTTTGGAACAGGTGGCATGCTAAGTAAGGTTCAATCGGCGCAAATTGTTTTTGAAAATAATGGGCAAATGATATTGATGAATGGGGCTAATCCGAGAGATATTCTAAATGTGTTAGAGGGTCAAATGATTGGAACTTGGTTTATTCAAAGTTAGGAGTATAGGATATGACTGTTATTGAAAAGCTTGGACAACAAGCAAAAGAAGCAAGCAAGCAATTGTTAAGACTTTCTAGTCAAGAAAAAAATAAATTTTTATTGACTCTGGCAGATTTCCTTGAAGCAGAAAGCCAACTAATTATTAGTGAAAATGCCAAGGATCTTGTAAAAGCACAAGATCATGGTATTTCAGAGGTTATGCGTGATCGCTTGCTATTAAACAAAGACCGTATATCCTCAATGGGGCAAGGGTTGAAACAAGTTACTGAATTAGCTGATCCGATTGGTCAGATTATTAAAGGCTATACAAATACTGATGGCTTAAAAATCATGCAAAAACGTGTGCCACTAGGTGTCATTGCAATGATTTTTGAAAGTCGACCAAATGTTACAATTGATGCGTTTAGCTTAGCTTTCAAAACTAATAATGCTATTATTTTAAGAGGCGGAAGAGATGCCTTGTATTCAAACAAAGCTTTAGTCACTCTTGTTCAAAAAGCTTTGAAGTCAGCTGGTTTACCAGAAAATGCTATTCAATTAGTCGAAGATCCTTCTCATGAGTTAGCAGAAGAACTTATGCAAGCGACAGATTATATTGATGTACTAATTCCTAGAGGAGGCGCCCATCTCATCCAGACAGTTAAGGCAAAAGCAAAAGTTCCTGTGATTGAAACGGGTGTTGGCAATGTGCATATTTATGTCGATCAGTCGGCAGATATTGATATGGCCACCCAAATTGTCATTAATGCAAAAACGCAACGCCCTAGTGTATGTAATGCTGCAGAAGGCTTGGTTATTCATGAAAAGATTGCAGCAACATTTATTCCTCGTTTAGAGGCTGAATTAGCAACAGTTCATCCCATTGAATTTAGAGCAGATGACAAGGCTCTACCTTTGTTTACAGAGGCAGTTCCTGCAAAAGAAGCGGATTTTGCGACCGAGTTTTTAGACTATGTTATGTCAGTTAAAGTTGTTTCTGATTTGGAAGAAGCTATTGAATGGATTAATCACTATAGTAGTCACCATTCAGAAGCTATTATTACTAAGGATTTAGAATCGGCAGAGCAGTTTCAAGAATTGGTTGATGCAGCCGTTGTCTATGTTAATGCCTCTACACGCTTTACCGATGGTTTTGTGTTTGGATTAGGTGCTGAAATTGGTATTTCAACCCAAAAAATGCATGCTAGAGGTCCAATGGGATTAGAAGCATTAACCAGTAGTAAATATTATATTAATGGAAATGGACAAATTAGGCAGTAAAAAAAGAACTGTTAAGTCGAGCGCTTACAGTTCTCCTTTTTGTTTTCTTAATACCTAAAATGTGTTAGAATTAAAGTTATGACAAAAGAATTCCATCATGTTACAGTCCTTCTTAATGAGACTGTTGATATGTTAAACGTAAAATCCAATGGCATCTACGTTGATGCTACTTTAGGGGGTGCTGGTCATTCAGCATATTTATTATCTCAATTAGATGATAATGGGCATTTGTATTGCTTTGACCAAGATCAAAAAGCAATTGATAATGCACAGGTCTTTTTGAAAACCTATGTTGACAAGGGGCAAGTCACCTTTATCAAGGATAATTTTAGGAATCTCAAGTCTAGATTAGCTAGCTTTGGTGTAACAGAAATAGATGGCATCTTATATGATTTAGGAGTTTCTAGTCCACAACTTGATGAAAGAGAACGTGGTTTTTCTTATCGACAAGATGCACCATTAGACATGAGGATGGATACGGATGCTGATTTAACTGCATTTGAGGTTGTTAATAATTATGACTTTAATGACTTGGTTCGTATTTTTTTCCGTTACGGTGAAGATAAATTCTCTAAACAGATTGCAAGAAAAATTGAACAAGCTAGACAAATCAAGTCTATCGAAACCACAACTGAACTTGCGGAGCTGATTAAGTCAGCAAAACCAGCCAAGGAACTTAAGAAAAAAGGGCATCCAGCTAAGCAAATTTTCCAAGCGATTCGTATAGAAGTTAATGATGAATTAGGCGCAGCAGAAGAGTCTATTCAAGATGCAATGGAGCTTTTAGCTTTAGATGGTCGTATTTCAGTCATAACTTTTCACTCTTTAGAAGATCGATTAACGAAACAATTATTTAAAGAAGCCAGCAGTATTGACGTTCCAAAGAACATTCCAATTATTCCAGAACATCTTCAACCAAAGTTTGAGTTGATTTCAAGAAAACCGATTCTGCCCAGCCCAGAGGAGTTAGAGGCAAATAATCGGGCACACTCGGCAAAATTGCGAGTCGCAAGAAAAATTCGGGTATAAACTATGAACAATGAAAAACGAAGTCAAGAAGTAACATCGGCATTGCAAAAGAGAATACAAACTTTCTCTAGAGTTGAGAAGGCTTTTTATACTGCTTTAATTGTGACAGCAATTACCATGTCTATTAGTATCATCTTTTTACAAAGCCGTAAGTTACAGTTACAACAAGATATCACATCTCTTAATAGTAAAATTGATGATAAGCAAACGGAACTTAACAATGCCAGACAAGAGGTCAATGAATTATCACGACGGGATCGCATCGTTGACATTGCTGGCAAAGGTGGTTTAAGTAACCATAACGATAATATTAAGAAGGTTAAATAGGCGATGAATAAATTGATTAAAGGTTTTATAGATTACGCTGTTCGTGATCGTAAAACACCTGTAAAAAATCGAGAACATGTTGGTCAGAACATGATGATTTTAAGTATCTTTCTCTTTTTTGTTTTTATTATCAATTTTGTTATTATTATTGGAACAGATAGAAAATTTGGGGTTAATCTTTCTGAGGGCGCAAAAAATGTTTATCAAGAAACAGTGACAGTGCAAGCAAAGCGTGGGACTATTTATGATCGCAATGGTATAGCAATAGCTGTTGACTCGACAACTTATAGTATTTATGCTGTTTTGGACAAATCATTCGTTTCGGCTACAGGTGAAAAATTATACGTTCAGCCCTCACAGTTTGATACCGTGGCTACTATTTTAAATAAACAATTAGAAATTAAGAAAAAAGATGTTATCAAACAATTAAGGCGAAGTGGCTTATTTCAAGTTTCCTTTGGCACACCAGGTTCAGGTATCTCATATAGTAAGATGACCACCATCCGAAAAGAGATGGAAGAGGCTAAAATAAAAGGTGTTGCTTTTACAACTAGTCCGGGACGCATGTACCCAAATGGAACCTTTGCTTCAGAATTTATAGGTTTAGCTTCACTCCATGAAAATAAGGATGGCAGTAAGAGTCTAGTTGGTAAAACTGGTTTAGAAGCTTCAATGGATAGTACTTTATCTGGAAAAGATGGTACGATCACCTATGAAAAAGATAGAAATGGCAATACCTTATTAGGAACAGGTAAGACAGTCAAAAAAGCTATTGATGGAAAAGATGTCTATACAACAATTTCTGAGCCAATCCAAACCTTCTTAGAAGCTCAGATGGATGTATTCCAAAAAAAAGCTAAAGGTGTACTTTCAAGTGCAACTCTTGTAAATGCTAAAACAGGTGAAATTCTTGCCACTTCTCAACGACCAAGCTATAATGCAGATACTTTAGAAGGCTTAAATAATAAAAATTATAATTGGAAAAGTGCGCTTTATCAAAACAACTTTGAACCTGGATCAACAATGAAAGTTATGACACTAGCGTCTGCTATTGATAATGGCATTTTTAAGCCCAATGATGTTTATAGCAATGCTAATGGTTTGACCATTGCAGACGCAACGATCCAAGACTGGTCAATTAATGAAGGTATCTCAACTGGTCAGTATATGACATATGCTCAAGGTTTTGCATACTCCAGTAACGTCGGAATGACCAAGTTGGAACAAAAGATGGGTGGGAAGACTTGGTTAGACTATTTGTCTAAATTCAAGTTTGGTTTCCCTACACGATTTGGGATAGGCGATGAAGAGTCAGGGATTTTCCCAGGGGATAATATTGTTACGCAAGCAATGAGTGCTTTTGGACAGGGTATTTCAGTTACAGAAATTCAAATGTTAAGGGCGTTTTCAGCTATTGCAAATAACGGTGTCATGCTAGAGCCTAAATTTATTAGTAAAATCTACGATCCTAATAATGGAAGCTATCGTACATCACGAAAAGAAGTGATAGGAAAACCTGTCTCAAAGAAAGCTGCTAGCGAGACCAGAGATTATATGGTGACCGTTGGAACTGACCCTGTTTTTGGAACTCTCTATTCGAAATCGTCTGGACCAATTATTAAGGTTGGTGATTTACCGGTCGCCGTTAAATCAGGAACGGCCCAAATTGCAGCAGAAAATGGTAGTGGTTACCTAGAAGGTGGTCAAACAAACTACGTCTTTTCAGTAGTGGCTATGGTTCCTTCTGACAACCCAGACTTTATTATGTATGTCACTGTTCAGCAGCCTGAACACTGGTCAGGTTTATTTTGGCAAGATGTAGTTAATCCTGTCTTAGAAGAAGCCTACCTCATGCAAGAAACTCTGGCTGAGCCTCCCGCTGATGCTAAAAAAGGAACAGCATATAAGTTGCCTGATTTTATTGGTCAATCTCCTGGAGCTACTGCAGATGAATTACGTCAAAATTTAGTGCAACCAATTGTTCTTGGAACTGGCAGGAAGATTGTCAAAATGTCTAAGAGTAAGGGGACTAATTTGGTAGAGAATCAACAACTTTTGATTCTGACTGATAAATTAACGACAGTCCCAGATATGTATGGTTGGACCAAATCAAATGTTGAAAAATTTGCTAAATGGACTGGAATTGAAGTAAGCTATAAGGGTTCTGGTTCTGGGAGAGTAACGAAACAGAATGCGGAAGTCGGTAAATCGCTTCATAAGATTAAAAAAATAACAATTACACTAGGAGATTAACATGTTTTTAACAATCATAGCGGCAATCATATCATTAGTATTGACTGCTCTTGTCATGCCATTTTTTATAAAGTACTATCAATTGAAAAAAATTGGTGGGCAACAAATGCATGAAGATGTTAAACAGCACTTAGCCAAAGCAGGTACACCAACAATGGGTGGGACGGTCTTCCTTCTTGTCGCAACTCTAGTGTCCTTTGTTTTTGCCTTACTATTTTACCGTCAAGGAAGTAGTTTGGGGCTCATTTCAGGAATCCTATCTGTCGTTGTTATTTATGGCTTAATTGGTTTTCTAGATGATTTTTTAAAGATATTTAAACAAAAAAATGAAGGCTTAACCGCTAGGCAAAAATTTGCTTTGCAAATTGTAGGGGGATTAATTTTCTACTTATTACATGTTTTACCAAGTGGTATAGATGCTGTCAATATATTAGGATATCAATTACCTTTAGGTGTGTTTTATGTTCTCTTTGTCTTATTTTGGGTGGTTGGATTCTCTAATGCTGTCAATTTGACGGATGGTATTGATGGTTTAGCATCGATTTCTGTCGTTATTTCACTTTTCGCCTATGGTATCATTGCCTATCTTCAACAGCAATTTGATGTTCTCTTATTGATTGGTGTTATGATTGGGGCACTAATAGGATTCTTTTTTTACAATCACAAGCCTGCCAAGGTCTTTATGGGTGATGTCGGTAGTTTAGCATTAGGTGCTATGCTTGCTGCTATCTCTATTGCTTTGCGTCAGGAATGGACCCTGCTTATCATTGGGATTGTTTACGTATTTGAAGAAACTTCTGTGATGATGCAAGTTTCATATTTTAAATACACGAAGAAAAAATTTGGAGAAGGTCGTCGTATTTTTAGAATGACACCCTTTCACCATCATTTAGAACTAGGTGGACTTACTGGAAAATCAGATCGTTGGTCAGAATGGAAGGTTGATGCCTTCTTATGGTCAGTCGGTTTAGTTGCTAGTTTAATTGTTTTAGCAGTATTATATGTATAAAGTGATTTGCAGTGCAGATGATGCACTGCATTTTGCTTGTCTAAGCCTTTAATGTTATAATATGAGAGAAGAAGAGGTTACTATGTCATTTAAAGATTATAATTTTAAGCAATACATCCAAGAGGCCTTGGATGCTATCAAATTTACTGAACCAACAGACGTTCAGAAAAAACTAATACCAATTGTCAATTCAGGACGTGATTTAGTCGGTGAATCAAAAACAGGGTCAGGAAAAACACATACTTTCTTATTACCAATTTTTGAAAAATTAAATGAAAATCAATCACATGTTCAAGTTTTAATAACTGCGCCAAGCCGGGAATTAGCAACGCAGATATTTAATGCAGCAAAACAAATTGCAAGTTTCTCAGAAAAAGAAATTCGTCTTGTCAATTACGTTGGAGGTACGGATAAACAGCGCCAGATTGAAAAATTAAAAGTTTCTCAACCACATATTGTAGTTGGAACACCTGGTCGTATCTATGATTTAGTCAAATCTGGTGATTTGGAAATTCATAAAGCTACTACATTTGTCGTTGACGAAGCTGATATGACCATGGATATGGGATTTTTGGATACTGTTGACAAGATTGCGTCAGCTCTTCCAAAAGCGGTGCAAATCCTTGTCTTTTCAGCTACAATCCCTCAAAAATTACAGCCATTTTTGAAGAAATATTTGACAAACCCAGTTATTGAACAAATCAAGACGCAGACTGTGATTGCGGATACCATTGATAATTGGTTAGTGTCAACTAAAGGGCGTGATAACAATAGTCAGATTTTAGCAATTCTTCAAAATATGACTCCCTATTTAGCCATGCTATTTGTTAATACAAAAGAAAGAGCAGATGAACTACACTCTTTCCTTGTTGCAAATGGCTTAAAGGTTGCAAAAATTCATGGGGGTGTTCCGCCAAGAGAGCGCAAACGGATTATGAATCAAGTGAAAAAACTTGATTATCAATATATCGTTGCGACTGATTTAGCAGCGCGTGGGATTGATATTGAGGGTGTTAGTCATATTATTAATGATGCTATCCCACAAGATTTATCTTTCTTTGTTCACCGTGTCGGTCGTACTGGACGAAATGGGATGTCAGGTATTGCCATTACACTTTATAAACCAAGTGATGACTCAGATATCAAAGAACTTGAAAAATTAGGGATTCAATTTGTACCAAAAATGCTAAAAAATGGGCATTTTGAAGATACTTATGACCGCGACCGTCGCCAATCAAGAGAAAAATCTTACAAAAAACTTGATACGGAAATGATTGGTTTGGTTAAAAAGAAAAAGAAAAAAGTTAAACCGGCTTATAAGAAAAAAATTCAATGGGTTGTTGATGAAAAACGTCGTAAGGAACGTCGTGCAGAAGGCCGTGCCAAAGGTAGGGCTGAACGTAAAGCTAAAAAACAAACTTTTTAATAATACTATGAGGGAGTCTAAGTAGGCTCCTTTTGTGATAGGTTTTTATAATTACCCTGATAGAAAAGCTATATTAGCTAGTTAATTCATTTTTTGATAGGATAATGATATCAATACAAAGAGGTCAAAGAGATGAAAAAAATAATAACTGGCATATTAGGACTTATTTTTTTGCTTGTGGCACTTAGTGTTTCAACGGTAAAAGCTGATTCCAAGGAAAAAGTGATAGTTGCGACAGATAGTGCAACAAAACCATTTACATATAAGGATGGTAAAAAAGATACCGGCTATGATATCGAAGTCTTAAAAGCTGTTTTTAAGGGATCAAAAAAATACCAATTGGAAATTCAAACAGTTGCCTTCCCATCTATATTAACAGGAATAGATGCAGGCCGGTACCAGATTGCAGCCAATGATTTTGCCTATAGTAAAGAAAGAGAAGCAAAGTATCTTTTTTCTAGTCCCATTTCTAAATCAAATTTTGCTATCGCGACTAGAGGAAAAACTAAAATTTCAACATTAAAAGATTTGTCTGGTAAGAAAACACAAGGAATCTCTGGGGCTAATTATATGCAAGTAATGGAAAAATGGAATAAAGAGCATCCAGATAAGAAATCTATTAACTTAACTTATGCAGGTTCATCAACGCCCTATACACAGCGTTTACAAATGCTTGAAGATGGACAACTGGATTTCTTGTTATATGACGCTATTTCTTTAAAAACTGCAATCAAAGATCAAGGCTTTGACTTAAAAGTAACGAATTTAAAGGGGACGGTCGGTGATGACAAGGATGGTTTAGAGTATTTTATTTTTTCTAAAGACGACAAGGGTCAAGAACTGCAATCTTTTGTAAATCAACGCCTTAAAGTTTTGAAAAAATCAGGACAATTAACAAAACTTAGTCAAACTTTCTTTGAAGGAGATTTTGTTTCATCTCTTAAATAAATGAAAATCTTATCACATTTGGTGATAAGATTTTTCTATTGTCCCCATAGTAAATTCATATTTTACAGAAATACTAAGTAGTGATAAACTATAGTTTACTATTACCAAAAGGAGTTGTCATGTCCCACTTATATTTAGCCAGTTCTTGGGACTGGTTTCATCAATTAACAGCTAACATTCCAGAAGGAAAATTGTTTAGCTGGCGTGCAGTTTTTGATGCCATTCCTGATATCATGAATCGACTTCCGATTACCTTGTTACTTACGATTATTGGAGCAATAATTGGCTTACTGTTAGCCCTTCTTTTTGCAATTGTAAAAATCAATCGGGTTAAAGTACTGTATCCTATTCAGGCAGTCTTTGTCAGTTTTTTACGAGGGACTCCAATACTTGTTCAGTTGATGTTGACCTACTATGGCATACCGCTATTCCTAAAATATTTGAACCTTACTTATGGACTTCATTGGAACATTAATGCCATTCCTGCGTCAGTCTTTGCAATTACAGCTTTTGCCTTTAATGAGGCAGCTTACATGAGTGAGACTATTCGCGCAGCCATTCTTTCAGTAGATGAAGGAGAAATTGAAGCAGCTAAAAGTCTAGGCATGTCTAATAGGCAAGTTTATCAACGTGTGATTATCCCAAATGCTGCAGTTGTTGCTACCCCAACGTTGATTAATGGTTTGATTGGCTTAACTAAAGGAACCTCGTTAGCTTTTAATGCTGGAATTGTTGAAATGTTTGCTCAAGCTCAGATTCTTGGTGGTGCAGATTACCGTTATTTTGAGCGCTATATTTCTGTGGCCCTCATCTATTGGATGATTAGCTTTTTTATTGAACAGCTTGGTGCTTCTATTGAGCGACGAATGGCTATCAAGGCGCCGGAACAAATCAATGATAAGATGATGGGGGAATTACGCTAATGATTACCATTTCACATTTAAGTAAGAGTTTTTCAGGACAAAAGGTTCTAGATGATATTTCGTTAACGATCGAAAAAGGACAGGTTATTGCTTTAGTTGGCTCATCAGGGGCTGGAAAATCAACATTTCTTAGAAGTCTTAATTTTCTAGAAAAACCAGATAGAGGGCAACTAACAATTGGAGAAGATTTTTTTGATTTTGAAAAGATAAGTGGTGACGACATACTCTTTTTGAGACGTCGATTAGCAATGGTTTTCCAGCAATTTAATCTCTTTGAACGTAGGACTGCACTGGAAAATGTTAAAGAAGGTCTAACTGTCGTTAAAAAACTGTCTGATACTGAAGCGACAGCTATTGCTCAGGAAGAATTAGCGAAGGTTGGCTTAGCGGATCGCCAAAATCACTACCCAAGACATCTATCGGGAGGGCAAAAACAACGTGTTGCTTTGGCGCGTGCACTAGCTATGAAGCCAGATGTTTTACTACTTGATGAGCCAACTTCAGCTTTGGATCCAGAGTTGGTATTAGAAGTTGAGAAGGCAATTGCAGTTGCTGCAGAGGCAGGACAGACAATGATTTTAGTGAGTCATGATATGAATTTTGTCTATCAGGTGGCAGATAAGGTCCTATTTTTGGATCAAGGGAAAGTGATTGAATCAGGGACACCAGAAGAAATGTTCAAAGCTCCGAAAGAAGAACGGACGAAAGCTTTCTTTATGAAATCTACAAATTCCGTTTTATAATTTATTTTTTTTACAAATATTTTGATATAATAGATAAGTCTGGGTCAGCCTAGACTTTTTCTTGTGAGGCCACAAGGTAAGGAAAAAATAAACGTATTGGTAGGAGAAGGAAGCGATGTTAAAAGAATTATTTGGTCTATACGTACAAGGGCTAATATTATCATCTATAACTGTCCTTATTATTTGCTGCCTTTGGACGCTACTTAGAGCAAGAAGTAAAAAAGATAAAACAGCTTCAGAAAAGCAAACTTTTCTTTATGAAATGATTACAATTGCAATTATCTTGATTCCAATTGTATCCTTTGCATATATGAGTATTTTGATTGTCTTGAAATCATAAACTTTGCATTACATTAATAGCATTGATAAAATGATGACAGAAAACATTATAAGGAGAATTAATCATGTTTGATACATTAATTATTGGATCAGGTCCAGCGGGAATGACAGCTGCTTTATATGCAGCGAGAAGTAATCTCAAAGTTGGTATTATCGAACAAGGTGCCCCTGGTGGACAAATGAATAATACCTCTGAAATTGAAAATTATCCAGGATATGATAATATCACTGGACCTGAATTATCAATGAAAATGTTTGAACCACTTGAAAAGTTCCATGTAGAACACATCTATGGAATTGTTGAAAAGGTCGAAGATTTGGGTAATATTAAACGTGTTTGGGCTGATGATGAGCATTATGATGCTAAGACTATTATTATGGCAACTGGAGCAAAATACAAGCTCTTAGGTGTTCCTGGTGAAGAAACTTATACTAGCCGAGGCGTATCTTATTGTGCCGTTTGTGATGGTGCATTCTTTAGAAATCAAGACCTATTAGTTGTTGGTGGGGGTGATTCAGCAGTTGAGGAAGCTATCTATTTGACGCAATTCGCCAAGTCTGTAACAGTAGTACATCGCAGAGATCAATTACGAGCTCAGAAAATCTTACAAGATCGTGCTTTTGCTAATAACAAAGTTAGCTTTATTTGGGATTCAGTCGTTGACGAAATTAAAGGTAGTGATATCAAGGTTTCATCAGTAGCTATTAAAAATGTCAAAACTGGTCAAGTAACTGAACATGAATTTGGTGGAGTCTTCATCTATGTAGGAATGATACCAGTGACAAGTATGGTTACAGATTTAGGTATCTGTAATACAGAAGGTTGGATTGAGACAGATGACCATATGCGTACTAAGTCGCCAGGAATTTTTGCTATCGGGGATGTCCGGCAAAAAGATTTAAGACAAATCACAACTGCAGTCGGTGATGGTGCTATCGCAGGACAAGGCGTCTACCATTATATCGAAAATTTATCAGTAGAGAAGTAAGACTAAAGACCAGTCATTGAAGAAGTGATTGGTCTTTGCCAATATGATTTAAATATAATGTTGTCAATTTTCTGAAAATATAGTATAATAATCATATTTTATTGAACGGAGTAAAGAATGTCAAAAGAAAAACAGTCAGAACAAAATGAACTTGAAAATGGGATGGTTCGTGGTTTACAGAATCGTCATGTCCAGTTAATTGCTATTGCAGGTACAATTGGAACAGGTTTATTTATGGGGGCAGGTCGCTCAATTGCTTTAACAGGACCTTCCATTATATTCATTTATATCCTTACAGGTATCTTCATGTACTTGATGATGCGTGCTATTGGTGAAATGTTATACTATGACCCAGACCAACATACCTTTATTAACTTTATTACAAAATATATTGGACCTGGTTGGGGACATTTTTCTGGATTATCTTACTGGGTATCTTTGGTGTTTATCGGAATGGCCGATATTACAGCTGTAGGGACCTATGTTCAGTATTGGTTTCCCAACTGGCATTCTTGGTTAATTCAATTGGTATTTCTAGCAATTCTGGCTTCAGTTAATCTGATTGCGGTTCGTTTGTTTGGAGAAACTGAATTTTGGTTTGCAATGATTAAAATTGTGGCTATTCTTGCTTTGATTGCTACTGGTATTTTTATGGTAATGACTGGCTTTAAAACACCGACTGGTCATGCTAGCCTTGCTAATATTGGAAGTCACTTTTCACTTTTTCCTAATGGGATACTAAAATTTCTAATGGGATTCCAAATGGTATTCTTTGCTTATCAAGCTATTGAGTTTGTAGGGATAACAACTTCTGAAACTGCTAATCCAAGAAAAGTACTGCCAAAGGCCATTAAAGATATTCCAGTTCGTATTGTTATTTTTTATGTAGGATCTTTGATTTCAATTATGGCTATTGTTCCTTGGCATCAATTACCTGTTGAACAATCACCATTTGTTATGGTCTTTAAGTTACTAGGAATCAAATGGGCTGCGGCACTCATTAACTTTGTTGTGTTAACATCTTCAGCCTCAGCATTAAATTCTGTCTTGTATTCGACAGGACGTCATATGTATCAGATAGCAAATGAGAACCCAAATAAATTAACAACAGGTTTGAAATTAAATACATTATCAAGACAAGGTGTTCCTAGTCGTGCTATCATCTTCTCAGCCATCATTGTCGGTATTTCAGCTGTTATTAATATTATTCCAGGTATCTCAGATGCCTTTACCTTAATTGCTGCTTCGTCTTCAGGAGTTTATATAGCTATCTATGCCTTAACAATGATTGCTCATTGGAAATACCGGAAATCAGCTGATTTTATGCCAGATGGTTTCCTAATGCCAGCTTATCAAGTAACAACACCAATTACATTAGCATTCTTTGCTCTAGTTTTTGTATCCTTGTTCTTACAAAGTTCAACTTATATTGGTGCTATTGGTGCAACTATATGGATTATTGTTTTCGGTGTTTATTGTAATAAGCGTTATAATAAATAATAGAAGGGATGTTAATCATCCCTTTTTGTTGTGTTTTGCATGATATGCAATCAATGACAGCTCTGGGCAAATCAAAATTATGTTATAATAATAACAATAATTTAAAGGAGTCACCTCGATGTATAAAGATGACAGTTTGACACTTCACACTGATTTATATCAGTTAAATATGATGCAGGTTTATTTTGAGCAGGGCATCCACAATAAAAATGCAGTTTTTGAAGTTTATTTTCGTAAGGAGCCCTTTGAAAATGGCTATGCTGTCTTTGCAGGTTTAGAAAGAATAGTTAACTATCTTGAGAATTTATCGTTTTCAGAGACAGATTTAGCTTATCTAAAAGATTTAGGCTATAATCAAGCTTTTTTAGATTATTTATCTCAGATGACATTGGAGTTAAGTGTTCGCTCTGCCAAAGAGGGTGATTTGGTTTTTGCCAATGAACCTATAGTGCAAATTGAGGGGCCTCTTGGCCAGTGCCAACTTGTAGAGACGGCTTTATTGAATATTGTTAACTTTCAAACCTTAATTGCTACTAAAGCAGCGCGTATTCGTTCAGTTATTGAAGATGAGCCATTACTTGAATTTGGGACACGACGTGCTCAAGAAATGGATGCAGCTATTTGGGGAACGCGTGCAGCAGTTATTGGTGGAGCAAATGCTACAAGTAATGTGCGAGCTGGAAAACTCTTTGATATTCCTGTTTCAGGAACGCATGCTCATGCTTTAGTTCAAACTTATGGAAATGATTACCAAGCTTTTAAAGCTTATGCTAAAAGTCACAAAGATTGCGTCTTTTTGGTAGATACTTATGATACGTTACGAGTTGGTGTACCAAGTGCAATTAAAGTGGCTAAAGAATTGGGTGATGAGATAAATTTCTTAGGAGTTCGCTTGGATTCAGGAGATTTAGCCTATCTATCTAAAAAAGTTCGTCAGCAGTTAGATGAGGCTGGTTTTACTGAGGCTAAAATCTACGCATCTAATGATTTGGATGAAGAAACGATTCTTAGTTTAAAAATGCAAAAAGCTAAAATTGATGTTTGGGGTGTTGGAACGAAACTAATTACGGCATATGATCAGCCTGCTTTAGGAGCTGTTTATAAAATTGTTTCGATTGAAGATGACAAGGGTCAAATGCATGATACAATTAAGCTTTCTAACAATGCAGAGAAAGTTTCAACTCCTGGTAAAAAACAAGTTTGGCGTATCACAAGTCGGGCTAAAGGTAAATCTGAAGGAGACTATGTCACATTTTCAGATTGTGATGTAAATCAATTGGAAGAAATTGAAATGTTCCATCCAACTTATACTTATATCAATAAAGTAGTGAAAGAATTTGATGCAGTCCCACTTTTAGTTGATATTTTTGTAAAAGGAAAACGTGTTTATGACTTACCGAGTCTTCAGGATATTCAAAATTATGCCCGTGGTGAATTTGATAATTTATGGGATGAGTACAAACGTATCCTGAACCCTCAGGATTACCCAGTTGACTTGGCCCGTGATGTTTGGGAAAATAAAATGGCTCTTATTGATAAAATTCGAAAAGAAACTTTGAGACAGGTGATTTAAAATGACATTACAAACTGAAATTATAAAGGTATTAGGCGTAAAACCATCAATTGTTCCCTTAGAAGAGATTAGGAAATCTGTAGATTTTTTAAAAGCTTATATGCAAAAACACCCTTTTTTAAAAACCATGGTATTGGGAATTTCAGGAGGTCAGGATTCGTCACTAGCTGGTCGTTTGGCTCAACTAGCGATTTCTGAATTAAGAGCTGAGAAAAATGATGACTCTTATCAATTCATCGCAGTTCGTCTACCTTACGGTGTACAATCTGACGAATCAGATGCTCAAAAGGCTTTAGCCTTTATCAAGCCCGATCAATCATTAACGGTTAACATTAAGGATGCAGTCGATTCTCAAGTCGCAGCATTAGCACAAGCAGGTATTGATATTTCAGATTTCAACAAAGGGAATATCAAGGCAAGACAACGCATGATTACCCAGTATGCCATAGCAGGACAAACAAGTGGAGCAGTGATTGGCACAGACCATGCTGCAGAAAACGTCACAGCATTCTTTACTAAGTTTGGAGATGGCGGAGCAGATATCTTACCTTTATTTCGATTAAATAAACGTCAGGGAAGAGAATTGCTTAAAGAGCTTGGAGCGAATAAATCCCTTTATGAAAAAGTACCGACTGCTGATTTGGAAGAAAATAAACCAGGAATTGCTGACGAAGTAGCATTAGGTGTGACTTATGATGAAATAGATGACTATTTAGAAGGAAAACAAATTAGTAAAGCGTCTCAAGAAAAAATTGAGGCTTGGTGGAACAAGGGCAAACATAAAAGACATTTACCAATTACTATTTTTGATGATTTTTGGAAATAAAGATAAAAAAGTTAGGGAAACCTAACTTTTTATGTTGAAGAAAAATGAATAAGTCATATAATAGAAGAGTGATAAAGAAATGGAGGATATTATGGCAGAATTAACCGAAAGTTTTACCGAAAAATTATATGAACAATATGAGGCAAATGCAAAATTTTCAGCAATAGAAAATGCGGTAACCCATAATGGTTTATTACACTCTTTAGAGACTAGACAAAGCGAAATTGAAAATGACTTTACCTTTTCAGTTGATTTAACAAAGGATAAAGTAACCAATCAAAAATCATCGGGCCGTTGTTGGATGTTTGCAGCTTTAAATACATTTCGACACAAATTAATTTCTGACTATCAATTAGAAGATTTTGAATTATCGCAGGCTCACACTTTTTTTTGGGATAAATATGAAAAATCAAACTGGTTTATGGAACAAGTCATTGCAACAGCAGATCAGCAATTATCGAGTCGCAAGGTTAAATTCCTTTTGGATGTTCCTCAACAGGATGGTGGACAGTGGGATATGGTAGTAGGATTATTTGAAAAATATGGGGTGGTTCCTAAATCAGTCTATCCTGAATCTGTTTCATCAAGCAATAGTAATGAACTCAATAGCATTCTAAACAAGCTGTTAAGACAAAATGCCCAGATTTTACGTGATATGTTTGAGGCAGGGCAAACTAATAGTGAGCTACAAACGAAGAAGGAAGAGTTATTGGCAGAAGTGTTTAACTTTTTAGCTATGAATCTGGGTTTGCCCCCTCGTCAGTTTGATTTTGCTTACCGAGATAAGAATAATCACTATCAATCAGAAAAAGGAATTAGTCCAAAAGCGTTTTACGAGAAATATGTTGGTATCAATTTATCAGACTATGTTTCTGTTATTAATGCGCCAACACGTGATAAACCATTTGGCAAAGCTTATATTGTAGAAATGCTTGGAAATGTTGTTGGTGGGCCGGAAGTTCGCTATTTAAACCTTGAAATGAATAGATTTAAGGAATTAGCTATTAAACAACTAAAGAATGGTGAGACTGTCTGGTTTGGTTCCGATGTTGGTCAAGTATCAGATCGTAAAAAAGGTATTCTAGCAACAAATACATATGATTTCACTTCGAGTATGGATATCTTATTAAGTCAAGATAAAGCTGGACGATTGGATTATAGTGAAAGTTTAATGACGCATGCTATGGTTCTAACAGGTGTTGATTTAGACCAATATGGGGCTCCGTTGAAATGGAAAGTTGAAAATTCTTGGGGTGAAAAAGTAGGTAAAAAGGGGTATTTTGTTGCCTCGGATGCTTGGATGGATGACTATACTTACCAAATTGTTGTAAGAAAAGAATTACTTTCAGAAGAAGAACTAAACGCTTATGAAGGCCGGGCACAAGTATTAGCTCCATGGGATCCAATGGGAGCTTTAGCAAAATAAAAAAAAAACGAAATTCCGTTTTTTTATGGTTACTAATTTGAATTATTAACACCATTACCATTTCCGTTGCCAGGAGTTGCCCCATTTGAATTATTATTTCCTGGTGGTGTATTTCCTGAATTTGCTCCCGAACTATTAGTTGAATTGGAGTTTGAAGGAGCTGATGAAGGTGTGCTACTTGAATCATTAGTAGCTGAATTAGACTGTGAGCTACTAGAGTTGCCGTAGATGTTGTTATAAACTGAGCTACCATAGTTGCTATTGCTTGTATATGTTCCACTTAAATAGAGGAAACCACCACTTCGGTAAAGTCCAGTTGGCATTAACCAGTCTTCACTATAGCCGTCAGTGACATAAGACATCATATTTCGGTAGACACTTGTAGCGACTTTTAAGCCATTGCCATATACCGGAGTTAAACGATTTCTATAACCAGTCCAAACCGCCATAGCATATTTATTGGTATAACCAACGAAGTTTCATCGGGTGCCATAGTACCAACATAGTCAGGGTAAAGACCAGTTTCAGCTTCAATTTTAGCTAATTCTTCATCGGTATAGTTTGATGTACCAGTTTTACCAGCTTGAACAACTCCAGGAATTTGGGCATCAACCCCAGTACCATAAGTTAAAACTGTTTTCATCATATCTGTCATCATGTAAGCAGTGGTTTCTTTCATTGCACGCTTACCTTTGTTTTCTATGATCTTTTTAGTACCATCACTAAATTCAATTTTATTAACATATTGTGGTTTATAGTAGGTTCCACCATTTGCAAAGGCAGCATAGGCCATCGCCATTTTTTCACTACTTGCACCATATTTGTCACCTGACCCACTATTATTACTTGAAATCGCATTAGAATAGTTCATTTCTGGATAATCAATTCCTAAATCGTTAAGGAAAGATTTAGCAGTTTCTAAGCCAGCAGCTTCAAGTGCTCTGACGGCTGGTACGTTACGAGATTGTTGAATGGCGGTTTGGATGGTCATCCAGCATTATAACGACGATCCCAGTTATATAGCTGGGTCTGTGTTCCTGGCCAGAAGTAAATAGAATCATTTGTAGACTGTGCTGTTGAATTGTATGCACCAGACTCAATGGCAGGACCATAGTCGGAAATTGGTTTCATTGTTGATCCCCAGTCCCTGTCAGTAAGGACAGCCTGGTTGGTACCGAATGAAACGTTTGTGTCTTGTTTTCTACCACCCAATTGGGCAATAACATGACCATTTGTTACATCAACAACTGTGGAAGCAACTTGGAATTGATCGTCTGGGTAATAAACGAAGTCTTCGGTATTATAGATATCATAAAGACGTTTTTGAGCTTCAGGGATGATGTTAGTATAGACTTTTAAACCAGATGTGAAAATATCTTTGTTGGTTTCAGAATTTACTTGATTAATGACTTGTTTTAGATAATTATCCATATATTTAGGATAACTAGAGGTTTGCTTTAAGGCTTGTAACCCATCGTTAACAGGCGTTTTAATCGCTTTGTCGTATTCAGCCTTAGTTAAATTCTTTTCAGAATACATTTGTTGTAAAACGACATTACGACGAGTTGTTGCTGCTTGTGGGTTTATATAGGGATCATACTGATTTGGAGCTTGCGGAATCCCTGCAAGCAGCGCTAATTGTGCATAAGATAAATCTTTTAAGTCTTTTCCATAGTATGCCTTAGAGGCAGTTAACATGCCATAGTTACCATTTCCCATATAAACTTTATTAATGTAGAACGTCAGAATTTCTTGCTTGGTATATTTTCGCTCCATCTTTAGAGCTAACCAAACTTCCTGAGCTTTCCTTTTTAAGGTTTGGTCAGATTCTTTAGTTGAAAAATATGCCAGTTTAATAAGTTGTTGGTCAAGAGTTGAGCCACCTTGAGTACTAGAACTAGTTAAGTTGTGGAATGCAGCACCTAAGATACGATAAAGGTCAACACCTCTATGATTAAAGAATCGTTTATCTTCAATTGAGGTAATAGCATTTACTAAATTTAAAGGAATACTGTCTGCAGTTACATTTTCACGTTTCTCAGAGCCTAAATCAGCTATTAGTTTATTGTTGGCATCATAAACCAAACTGGAGTTCGTTGATTTTAGAGATGCTTCAGAAAGCTTTGGAGCTGTGCTCACGTAGAATGCAAATAAAAGACCACCAAAAAGGATTGAAATAATAATGATACTAAGAATTCCTGCGAGTGCATATTTTAGTACTTTTTTAACTGTTGGATTTTTGATTGTAATCACCGCCTATAAAATTTTCTTCTATAATTTCTAAGTAAGGAACTTGTGGAAAAGCTCCAATTATTATCGGGAAGCTGTTTTTTTTGATATAATCAAGTGGCATTGATTTATTCCCTTTATCGATTTGATAAAAAGCAATCAATTTTTCAGCTGGCAGATAATAAGTTTCTTTCAGGGTTGAAAAGTGTAAAAGGACAAAGCAAATTCCCTTTTGTTCTATAACCGAAGCCATGTGCTCAATCTGATGCGCATGAAAATTTTTCATTGGCATAGCAGTTTTTTGCCGTGTTTCTTTGGCTTCAAAATCTATATAGTACCCTTTATAAACACCAGAGTAATCTGTTGTAGAAGCTTGTCTAAAATAGGCTTCTACAATTTTTGCTCGACTTCTTTGTGGATAGTCGACTTTTACAATTTGTATAGGTGTTGGTTTTTTATGGATAACAGCAAGATGTCTAGAAAGGTAATAATCATTTGTCGCATTGATTGCTGCTTCAAATGTCATTCCTCGATTTGCAAAATCAATTTTGGACTCTTTTTTTGTTGTTTGAACAGGGCTTGCATTTTTCCGTATAAGATGATGAGGGTAGTTAACCATAGTTCTCCTATCTTCATTGACTTAATGAGAAATTTAAGCATTCTTATTATATCATAATTTCGGAAAGGTTAACATAAAATGACTGCAATTCTAATTAGTGGCTATCGAGCATCAGACCTAGGCATTTTTCAAGATAAAGACAAACGAATTCCTTTGATCAAAAAAGCTATAAAAAAAGATATTATTGCTTATATTGAAGATGGCGTTGATTGGTTTATTTTTACCGGAAATCTTGGTTTTGAATTTTGGGTTCTTGAAGTTTGTAACGAGCTTAAAAGCGATTACCCGATAAATCTTGCAACAATTTTTATTTTTGAAGATCATGGCAAAAGTTGGAATGATACAAATCAAGAAAAATTAGTAAGATTTAATCAAGTTAATTTTGTTAAATATTGTTTTCCATCATATAAGAATCCAGAACAATTTAAACAATACAATCAGTTCTTAGCTGATAACACAGATCAGGCTTTTCTGTTTTATGATGAAGAAAATGTCACAAATTTGAAGTATTTAGTCAATTTTTTGAAAGATAGACCAAACTATTTCGTCAATTTACTAACATTTGACCGTCTTAATGAGTTAATAGAGGATTAGAAACCGTTTTTATCTTTTATTTAGTTAGTTTAATACTTGCTTTTTATTTTGTTTTTCTGTATGATTAGTATTGATATCACTATGTTGATATTATAGAAGAAAGACCGGTCGGAGAGTATAGAATGACAAGTATTATTTATAGTCCTAAGGACATTTTTGAGCAAGAATTTAAAACTAGTATGCGTGGCTTTGATAAAAAAGAAGTAGATGAGTTTTTAGATAATGTTATTAAAGATTATGAAACTTATATTGCTGAAATTGAAGCCTTAAAATCAGAAATTGAACGCTTGAAAAGAGAAGGTCATCAGGCTAGAAACAATAGTCATGAACAGCGTCAAGTTCCTGTTCAACCGACGAGAGTTGCTCAAACTGCAACTAATTTTGATATATTAAAACGCATTAGTAGACTTGAAAAAGAAGTTTTTGGCAAACAGATTATAGAGTAATCAGCTAATGTGCAATTTTTGGATAATCGCGTAGTATTTTAATACTATGAGGAAAGTCCATGCTAGCACCGGCTGTGATGCCGGTAGTGTTTGTGCTAGGCGAAAAAATAAGCTAGGGATGTAGAAATACATTACGGCGGAAGAACGGGCTAAGTCTTAGATATGCTTTAGTATTTCTGAAAGTGCCACAGTGACGTAGTTTTTATGGAAACGTAAAAAATGGAACGCGGTAAACCCCTCAAGCTAGCAACCCAAACTTTGGTCGGGGCATGGAATAGATTGGAATCAAGAACGAGCTATTCTGACTGTTATAACGGTAGACAGATGATTATCGAAGGAAGTGATACCTAGTCACTTCTGGAACAAAACATGGCTTATAGAAAATTGCATAATAGGGTAAGCTAGCACATGCTAGCTTTTATTTAATTAAAAGAAAGAATTTTAAAATGAAAGAAAATTTTAAACTGGTTGCAACAGTTGCTGCAGGTCTTGAATCTGTAGTTGGTAAAGAAATAAAGAACCTTGGTTTTGATTGTAAGTAGAAAATGGGAAGTCTATTTTGAAGGTGATGTTGAGGCTATTATAACGACAAATTTATGGTTGCGGGCCGCCGACAGAATCAAAATTATAGTTGGTCAGTTCCCAGCTAGGACATTTGAAGAATTATTCCAAGGAGTTACCAATTTAGATTGGGAAAATTATATTCCCTTAGGAGCTAAATTTCCAATAGCAAAGGCGAAATGTGTCAAATCAAAATTACATAATGAACCCAGTGTTCAAGCAATTACCAAAAAAGCAGTCGTAAAAAAACTTCAGAAATACTACCATCGTCCGGAAGGGGTACCCTTACAAGAAATTGGTGCAGAATTCAAATTAGAGGTATCACTTTTAAAAGATGTAGCCACAATTATGATTGATACGACAGGTACAAGTTTATTTAAACGTGGATACCGTAGTCAAAAAGGTGGCGCACCAATCAAAGAAAATATGGCAGCTGCCATCATGGCCTTAACAAATTGGTATCCTGACAAACCTTTGATTGATCCAACATGTGGTTCTGGAACTTTTTGCATTGAAGCAGCACTCATTGGGATGAATATAGCTCCTGGTTTTAATCGTTCATTTGCATTTGAAGAGTGGAATTGGGTCGATAAAGACTTGGTTGAAAAAGTCCGAAATGAAGCAGATTTAAAAGCAAATTACGATGCTGATTTAGATATTTCAGGATTTGATATTGATGCTCGGATGATTGATATTGCAAAAGAAAATGCTCAAGAAGCTGGTTTAGCTGATGTTATTACCTTTAAACAAATGCGTTTACAAGATTTGAAAACAGATAAGGTTAATGGTGTCATAATCTCCAATCCCCCTTATGGTGAACGATTACTGGATGACAAAGCTGTTGACATTTTGTATAATGAAATGGGTCAATCCTTTGCACCACTTAAAACGTGGAGTCAATTTATTTTGACAAGTGATGAAAATTTTGAAAAGAAATTTGGGCGACAAGCAGATAAAAAACGAAAACTTTACAACGGAACTTTGAAAGTTGATCTCTATCAATTTTACGGAGAACGTGTGAAGAGAAATCTTACAGAGAGGTAATAACGTGCCAGAAGAAAATAAAGATCTCGAAATGAATCAAGAGGGACAAGCTCTCGACATGGATCGAGCTAAACATATGACTATTGGCGAAGCTGTTCGAAAAGATTCAGAGCTAAAAGCTGGTGTGACTGAAGAAGATAATATTCTTGATAAGTATATTAAGCAGCATAGAGAAGAAGTCGCATCTCAAAAATTTGATACCAAGTATTCAGATTTAGAAACTTTAGACACTGCTACCTTGGATAACTTTATTAAAAAGCAACGTGAAGAATTGGCTAAATCAGAGGAGGAGAATGTAACCAGTCAGACTCTTCTATCAGAAAGTCTGTTTGATGAAAAAACAGTTGCTGCTGATGCAACATCAGCAGCAATAGCTGACGCAAGTCTATTAGCTGAGGCCTTGGACTCAAAATCAATTGAAGCACAAGACAAAGCTGAACCTCTGTCAGAATCAACCATGACCAGAGAGAGGAGCCTACTTTCTGAAAATGAGAAGCCTGATAAATCTTCTAGCAAGACGAAAAAAATTGTAGCAAGTCTGATTGCACTTATTTTATTACTTTTGGCAGTCTTCTTTGGGGTAAACTATCTAAAAGGATCCTCAACAACTAATAAGACTGTTCAATCAAGTAAGCAAACTGAAAGTAGTAAAACTGCCTCAACTAGCGCAGCAATTGCTAAAAAGAAAAATAAAGGTTTTACAGATGCCTACGATGCTTTCTTTACAGATTCTAAAAAAGATAAGTTGAAAAATAGTTCATTTGCTAAGCTTAGCGATTTGGAAAAAACTGTAAAGGATTTGAAAGGGACTGCTTACTATGACAAGGCTAAAGAGAAGTTTGATGCCTTGAAAAAGCAGGTAACAGCTATTCAAGCGGTAAATGCTAAGTTCTCAATTGAGGCCATTAACGATGGTAAGAAGGCTGATGCAACGATTAAAGCAACTGCTAACTTTGATGATCTGAAAGGGGAGTTAACGAATACCGGTAACCCAAGTTTAGATCTTTTGATCCAATCTGTCATTAAAGATGGGCGTGATCAATTGAGTAAAAAAGTAGAAGCTGAAAAAGCCGCTGCTAGTCAGAAAGCTGAAGAAGAAAGAAAAGCTGCTGACCAAGAAGCTAACGCTGCTACATCTCAAGTTGCGGGTGAGACAGCAAATAATGCTTCTGCTGCAAACACTAACACAGGTGCACCAAGTACGCAAGTACCTTACAGTAATCATCCCGGTTTGCAACGTCATTTATCTCGTGTACCATATAATAGTGCTGTTATTGCTGACACTACTAATCCCGCATGGCTATTTAACCCAGGGATACTTGAAAAAATTGTTGCAACTTCTCAAGCGCGTGGTTACTTCTCAGGCAATAATTATATTTTAGAGCCTGTAACGATTGTAAATGGTAATGGCTATTATAATATGTTTAAAACTGATGGAACCTACTTGTTCTCAATTAATTGTAAAACAGGTTATTTTGTAGGTAATGCTAAAGGGAATGCCGATAATTTAGATTATTAATATTAAAGAGAGAAGTTTGCTTCTCTCTTTTTCTCTTTTATTGACTAATAACAGCAGAAATAAATTATTTGAAACTGCTTAACTTTTTGTTAAAAAATGATATATTTATATTATTAATTTGTTCTACATTTTGTCAAAGAAAGTGAGAATACTATGACTATTTATTACAAGAAGAAGCCAGTAAAGGTTTGGCAAATTTCAAAAGAGGGGACTCAACCAGATTAGGTTCAAGAGGCCTTTAAACGCAATTATTTCCAATGGGTTGACAATCATGTTCGCATCTTAATGGTTGGCTTTGATGCTGATTCTGTTACGAATACCAAAATTGGACTTGTAGGTTCAGTAGCAGGTGGAGGCTTTGCCGGTTACCATATGTATCAGAATGCCTATATCGGAGATTATTTTGATGCCACCAATCATAAAATTATGAGTGACAGGTATTTTAAAAAACATTATCAGAGTGATATCTAAAAAAGATAGAGAAAGTCAAGGAGTCCACTGAAAAAGTCATCAAATTTGATGGCTTTTTCAGTGGGCTCCCTAGGTCAATAGGTCTTTTCAACATGGAGTTACAAGCTGCAACAACTATATTTGTAGTCATTATGAAGCGAATTCCGACTATAATAAATCAGAAATAGAACAAAAGAAAAGAGGAATCATCCCCAATTTAGAGTGATTCCTCTTTTTCTGCCTCTATAAAATTATAGGCGATGACTTTTTTAGTGGGCTCAAAGTCAATTTCTCTATCTTTTTAAATGAGATGTCTATTAAAAGCATTATCTGAAATGCCTTGTGTTAGAATTAATTTTGCCCATTCTTTAGCAGCAAATAAGCTATGATCCTTATAGTTTCCACAGGATTCAATTGTTGTGCCGGGGACATCTTCCCAAGTAATACTTTCTGCGATTTCTTCTAAACATGATTTGATGACAGTAGCAATTTCAGTTGCAGAATGTTGATCCCACATAATCAGATGAAAACCAGTACGGCAACCAAATGGGGAGCAGTCAATCATTCCATCAATGCGTTGACGAATCAATTTAGCAAGCAGGTGTTCGATAGTGTGTAAGCCAGCCGTTTCAATCGAATTGTGATTAGGTTGAACTAGTCGAACATCAAAATTAGTAATAATATCACCTTTTGGCCCCATATCCTCGGAGATTAGACGGACATAAGGTGCAGTCACAATTGTGTGATCCAATTCAAAACTTTCTACAATAACTTCTTTTACCAAAACACTTCTCCTTCATATTTTTGATACTATCATATCATAAAAAGCTCGTTTTTTGAGTATTCTTTCATGTTTATAAGGAGGATAGCAGAGCTAGTTACAGGTAACTGGCTAAGATGATTACAATTTCTGCTAAGAAAGTACTTACTGAAACAGTAATAAATGTTTCTTTGAAGGCATTTTTATGATTTAAGCCGGTCAAGGCTAGGAAGGTTAAAAAGACACCACTTTGAGGCACAATTGTAAAGATATTTGATGCAATTGTTGCTACCCTATGAATTAATTCAGGGTCAGCTCCGCTATCAAGATAATACTGTGCAAAGTTTGGCATAACGATTCCTAGAGCTCCAGAAGAAGAGCCTGTGATGGCAGACATTGAGGCCGTTAAGACTGTTAAACTAAATAAAGGATTTCCAGGAATATTCATTATCAAGTCTGAAAATACTTTAAAGCCTGGCGCAACCATGACAAGGGCACCAAAAGCGACAGCAGAAGCAGTTGCAAAAATAGGTGCAACTGAACTACTTGCTCCCAAATTAATGACTTGAATTTTATCTGGGATAACTTTGTTAAACAAGATGAGGGCTAAGATTATCGCGGCTAGCAAAGCTACATAAATAATGTTCTTCTTTATTAATTCATTTCCAAATAGCGAGCCGGTTAATGCGATAGCGATTAATAGTAAGAGAGGAGCAATACTTGTTGAAAAATGTGGCAGGTTTTGGAAGTTGGTATCTTTGTGGGTTTCCGTCACATAAGTTGAGTAATTTTCCCCCTTTGCCACACTCTTTTGAAGGCAATGGTACATATAAATGAGACCAAAAATGATACAAACTGCTGATGCTAGTAAGCTAGGGATAGCTGCAGCGGTTAGTGATGTGTTTAAGTACTGAATTGGAATGACATTTTGGATGGCTGGTGTTCCAGGTAATATGGTCATGGTGAATGTTGCAATTCCAAGCCACAGTGGAATTTGAATAAGGTTCCAGGCTAGATCCATTTTTTGAAAGAGACTACGTGCTAGTGGGATGACTGCGAACATGACAACAAATAAACTAATCCCACCATAGGTCAATAGCGAACTAATAAGAAAGATGGCAACTAAAACACGGTAAGGATTATCGTGTCCAACTTTACTTAAAATATAGTCTGCGATAGCGGTCGTTGCCCCACTTACTTCCATTAATTTTGCAAGTATTGATCCTAGTAAAAATATGGCGAAGTAATTTAAAATGTAGGTGGCTAAGGCCCCATATAGTTATTTCCTTCTTTTCCAAGGAGGCTTACAATAGGGTTCATCTGGTTTAAGATAATGACAGTAGCTGTTGCTAGTGGGGCTGCAACCAAGATGCTTATTTCTTTCATTGACAGGTAAATGATCAGAAAGACCCCAATCAAGACACCTAGTGATCCAATAATTTCCATTATATTTCTCCTTTTGATAAGAAAAGAGACGAAAAATCGTCCCTTTGACCTGAGTTATTGAGCAGTATAGCCGCCATCAATAATACATGCCTGACCAGTTATTCCTTTAGCTTTGTCACTTGCTAAGAAGGAAACGTAGTCAGCAATTTCTTGAACATCAATCAAACGTTTTTGTGGAACTAAGGGATAAAGTACTTGATCTAAAACTTTTTCTAGTGGAATATTTCTTGTATTTGCTAAATCTTGAAATTGTCCTCTCACTAATGGGGTATCAACATAACCTGGACAAACAGCATTAACCGTAATGCCATATTCAGCTCCCTCTAAAGCACTAACCTTTGTGAGTCCCATGACACCATGTTTGGCAGAATTATAAGCTGCTTTACCAGCAAATCCAATTACACCATTAATGGATGCCATGTTGATAATTCGGCCTTTCTTTTGTTTTTTCATATGAGGGAAGACCCGTTTTATTGCCACAAATGGTGCTGTTAACATTGCTTTAATCATAAAATCAAACTTTTCATATGGGAAATCTTCAATTAGTGAAACATGCTGCATCCCAGCATTATTCACCAAAATATCTAGACGTCCATATTTGTCAATGATTTGATCGATTGTGTGATTGATGGCTTCTTCACTAGTGACATCACAAACTAATCCAAATGCATCTAGGCCATTTGATTGAAAGTCTGTGACAACTTTGGATAATGCTTCTTGATTAATATCTGAGAAAACAACGGTCTTTCCTTCTTTTAAAAATGTTTCGCCAATTTGTTTTCCAATGCCGCTTGCAGAACCAGTAATAAATACAATTTCTTTTTCGTTTGTCATAGTTAACCTCTCTTAATTTAATGTAGGGAATTCAAATGTTTTATTTATCAGTTTAACTTCGGTTACTTCTTGGACTTGATTGAAACTATAATCAGGATGAATTTCAATGACACATAAGCCTTCTTCTCTATATTCCATAACAGCCAATTCAGTGATGATTAAGTCGACCACTCCTTTTGCTGTCAGTGGTAGACTGCATTGATTTAAAATTTTTGGCATGCCTTTGTTAGTATGTTCCATGGCAACAATAACCTTTTGAGCTCCGACTAAGAGGTCCATGGCTCCACCCATTCCTGGGACCATTTTACCTGGTATGAGGTAATTGGCGATATTACCATCTTTATCAACCTGTAAAGCACCAAGAACAGTGGCAGCAACATGACCGCCTCTAATAATGCCAAACGAAGTCGTGCTATCAAAAAATGCTCCTCCAGGACAGATTCCAACTGGCTGACCACCGGCATTGACAATAGCTGGATTATAATTCTCTTCAGTGAGACCTGTTAAACCGACAAAGCCATTTTCAGACTGCAGCATCACATTGACTCCTTGAGGAATATAATTTGCCACTTTTGTTGGTAGTCCAATTCCTAAGTTTACTAGACTATTGTTTTCCAATTCCTGTGCCACACGTCTAGCAATGCGTTCTTGAATCATTTCTTTTGATAATAAGATTTCTTTAGTCATAATTATGCTCCTTTAACAATATGATTGACAAAAATGCTTGGAGTATGGACAGCAATAGGATCGATCTGACCAACTTCAACAATTTCAGAAGCTTCAACAATTGTCTTTTTAGCATTAGCAGCCATAACATGATTAAAATTATTTTCGGATCCTTGGTATTGTAGGTTTCCCATTTTATCTGCCTTATGAGCAAAAATGAGTGCAACATCAGCTTTTAAAGGCGTTTCCAACAGGTAATCTTTATCTGAAATGCGAATGATTTCTTTGCCTTCAGCTACCAGAGTACCAATACCAGTCGGAGTTAGAAATCCGCCAAGTCCAAATGCACCAGATCGGATTTTTTCTGCTAAGGTTCCTTGAGGCACTAAATCAATAATGGTTTCTCCTTCATTCATTTGACGTCCAGCTTCACGATTGAGTCCAATATGTGATGCAATAATTTTTGAAAATTGTTTTTTGGCAACCATTTTTCCGACGCCTTTATCAGGAAAACCAGCATCGTTACAAATTAGTGTCAGATTTTTGGTTCCTTTTTCAACTAAGGCATCGATGAGTTTTTCTGGTGTCCCGTTGGTCATAAAACCACCAACCATTATGGTATCCCCATCTTTTATATATGATACAGCTTCTTCAATAGCAATTTCTTTAGACATTTTTTCCTCCTTAAATTATTAATCATTAGGTGAATAAGAATTGGTAAAAACAATCATTCCTGTTTTAAGTTATAGTTAGATTGTATAATAGCTAAGCGAAGAATGGATTAGTTTTTATTTCATAAGATTGTAGAAAGCGCTTTCTGTAAAACTAATTTATCAATATTTTTAGCAAAAAGGAAATACCCTTTTTTATAGGCCTATAAAAAATTTTGATAGGATAGAGATAGTTTTTACCGGCGGGATATGATTTAATTAATAAAGAGATAATAACAAAATAAGATAATATTGAGAGGGGTAGTGTATTGGATATTAAACAAATTAGATATTTTATTGCAATAGTTGACTGTGATTTCAACCTTAGTCAAGCAGCGGAAATTCTCTATATTTCGCAACCGACCTTGAGTATGATGATAACTGATTTTGAAAAGAGAGAAAATTTAAAATTATTTAAAAGAGAAAAAGGACGTATTATTGGATTAACCTATATTGGTCAAAATTACTTGGTGGATGCCAAACGTGTTCTTGAAGAGTATGAGCGTATGATTGCAAATCTGCATAAGCCATCTAAAAAAGTTTCAGGGGTGATTAATATTGGTATTCCTCCCTTAATTCTTTCGGTTGTATTCTCGGAAGTGATGCCAAAATTAATTTTAGAGAACCCAGATATTCAATTTAATATTATAGAAATTGGTGCTTATCATTTAAAAAATGACTTATTATTAGGCAATATTGATATCGCAGTGCTCTTATCTCCAACTGGAATTCCAGATAATTTGATTGAAACTTATGAGATTCAAAAATCAGAGTTAGCAGTTTGCTTGTCACCAAAACATGCACTTGCAAGTAAAAAACAAATTAAATGGGATGATATCAATCATGAAAAAATGGCTTTATTTGATAAAACCTTTATGGTTAATCATTTAGTAATGAAAGCCTGTGAACGTCATCAAATAAGGCCTAAGATTGTCTTAACTTCTGCTTCGTGGGATTTTTTGATAAATTCCACAAAAATTAATCATAACCTATTAACCATTTGTCCAAAGCCAATTATTGATTTATACCCCTCAAAAGATATTAAATGCATTAGCATGAAGAACCCTGTTTCATGGAAAGTTTTATTGACTAGAATTAAGAAAAATACTTATTCTGATATTGAGTCATATATTATGGATAATCTTCTGCGATCATTTTCTAAACATTAACACAGATATATAAATTAATAGGCTACTTTTGTGAGACCTTTTAAGTATTGGAATTGTTTTCAGTTTTGTTTTATGGTAAACTTAAGTATAGCTTTCTATGAGGAAAACTAATAAAAATTGAGGTATAAAAATGGTTGATATTATTTTATTAATTGTTTGTACTCTCATTGGTTTGATACTAGGTTATGTACTTATTTCGCTTAAATTAAAATCAGCGAAAGAAAATGCAGACTTGACTCTTTTAAATGCTGAACAAGATGCTGTTAATATCAGAAGCAGGGCAGAAGAAGAAGCTTCAACAATTAAGAAAACAGCAGAACGTGAAACAAAGGCTAGTCGTAAAGAAATGCTTTTGGAAGCTAAGGAAGAAGCAAGAAAATATCGAGAAGAAATTGAACAAGAATTTAAATCTGAAAGACAAGAGCTTAAACAGTTAGAAACACGTTTAACAGAACGTGCCTTTTCTCTTGACCGAAAAGATGAAAATTTGTCAAGCAAAGAGAAAGTTCTTGATAGTAAAGAACAAAGTCTGACCGATAAATCTAAACATATTGATGAGCGTCAAACACAAGTTGAAAAACTTGAAGAAGAGAAAAAAGTTGAATTACAACGTGTTGCAGCAATGACAATTGCAGAAGCTCGCGAAGTAATCCTGATGGAAACAGAAACCAACTTATCTAAAGAGATTGCAACACGCATTCGCGATGCGGAACGTGACATTAAGGACCGTGCAGATAAAACTGCAAAAGACTTACTTGCACAAGCAATGCAAAGGATGGCTGGTGAGTATGTTACTGAGCAAACAATAACAAGTGTTCATCTTCCAGATGATAACATGAAAGGGCGCATTATTGGACGTGAGGGTCGTAATATTAGAACTCTTGAAAGTTTAACAGGTATCGATGTTATTATAGATGATACGCCTGAAGTTGTTGTCTTATCAGGATTTGACCCAATTCGTCGTGAGATTGCTAGGATGACTTTAGAGTCATTGATTGCAGATGGTCGTATTCATCCAGCACGGATTGAAGAATTAGTTGAGAAAAATCGTTTGGAAATGGATAACCGTATTCGAGAATACGGGGAAGCTGCAGCATATGAAATTGGTGCACCAAACCTTCATCCAGATTTAATCAAGATTATGGGACGTCTCCAATTTAGAACTTCCTATGGCCAGAATGTCCTTCGCCACTCAGTCGAGGTTGGGAAACTAGCTGGTATTTTGGCGGGAGAACTTGGTGAAAATGTTGCACTGGCTAGACGTGCTGGTTTCTTACACGATATGGGCAAAGCAATTGACCGTGAGGTTGAGGGTAGCCACGTTGAAATTGGTACAGAATTTGCTCGTAAATATAAAGAACATCCAGTAGTTGTTAATACAATTGCAAGTCACCATGGTGACGTAGAACCAGAATCTGTCATTGCCGTGGTTGTTGCGGCTGCGGACGCTTTAAGCTCAGCAAGACCTGGTGCACGTAATGAGTCAATGGAAAACTATATTCAACGGTTACGTGACTTAGAGGCAATTGCCAACGGCTTTGATGGAGTTCAAACTAGCTTCGCTTTACAAGCAGGGCGTGAAATTCGAATAATGGTTCAACCAGAAAAAATTAGTGACGATCAAGTTGTTATCTTATCACGTAAAGTACGTGAAAAAATTGAAAATAATTTAGATTATCCTGGGAATATTAAAGTAACAGTCATTCGTGAAATGCGAGCTGTTGATTATGCCAAATAAAAAGAGGACATGTCTTTTTTTCAGAGTGTAAACAAAGTCTCTAGAAATTCATTTTTCTAAGGGCTTTTTTTGTTTTCCTAGAGTTATAATAGAACTATAAAAGAGGTCTCTCTATGTTCCACAAAGAAAATCCTACCTACAATCGCAATCAAGTTGCTTTTATAGCCTAGATGAGTTAGTTCCTAAAGACCATATGCTTCGTCAGAGTGATCACGTCATAGATTTCTCATTTATTTATGACCTAGTGAAAGATAGTTATTGTTTTGATAATGGGCATCCTAGTTTAGACCCGGTGATGTTGGTTAAATTTCTTATTATCCAATGTCTGTTTGGCATCCGTTCTATGAGACAAACTATTAAAGAAATTGAAGTCAACATAGTTTACCACTGGTTTATTGGATAGACTTTGAAAGATAAGGTGCCCCATTTTACAACTTACGGTAAGAACTACAGCCGTCGTTTCCAATATAAACAAGTAATTGAAGCCATTTTTTCTCATATTTTAGGGTTATGTCTTAATTCTGGGGTGATTGATCCCACTGAAATTTTCGTTGACGGCACACACGTCAAGGTTGCTACCAACAATCACAAATATATTAATCAGAAAGTAGAGTCACAAGCTAAATTTATGTGTGACCAATTGGAGTTGGAAATTGCTAGAGACTGGGAGAAACATGGAAAAAAGTTGCTAGGACTTACCAAAGAAAAAGAGCCCACAAATAAGAAAGTTTCTACGACTGATCCTGAAAGTGGTTGGTATCATAAAGGTGAACATAAAGATGTCTTTGCCTACACAAGTCAAGTGGCATGCGATAAGAATGGTTGGGTCTTAGCTTATACTGTAGATTCTGGAAATACTCATGATAGTCAGGC
>NZ_JRQN01000005.1 GCF_000785785.1 Streptococcus uberis | reverse complement strand
AAAAAGATGTGAGGGCACAAAAAGGTGAGGAGAAAGTTTTCATGCGAAAGGCGTGCTAGTTCACTATACTTTACTTACAATTCTTATCAAATATGGTATAATAAGAGATACTAATGATTTTGGAGAAAAAATGAGTATAGACGATTATAGGCCGACCTATATGGTTGAGGCAGTTTATGATTTAAGAGCAAATGATCTATTGAGAAATGGTATCACTGCTGTATTAGTTGACCTGGATAACACGCTAATCGCTTGGAATAATCCTGATGGCACAGCCGAAGTGAGAGCTTGGCTAGATGAGATGACGATTGCGGATATTAGTGTAGTAGTCGTTTCAAATAATAATTATAAGCGTGTTGAAAGAGCAGTTTCTAAGTTTGGGGTAGATTTTATCAGTCGAGCTATGAAACCTTTTGCTAGAGGTATTAATATTGCAATAGAACGTTATGGCTTTGACAGAGATGAAGTTATCATGGTTGGTGATCAATTGATGACTGATATTAGAGCCTCTCATAGAGCTGGTATCAAGTCTGTTTTAGTTAAACCATTAGTAGCGTCTGATGCTTGGAATACTAAAATAAATAGAATGCGTGAAAAACGTGTCATTTCAAAACTAGAAAATAAATATGGCGCATTAGCATATAAAAAAGGAATTTGATGGAAGAAATATTTTGCATTGGATGTGGGGTAAGCATTCAAACTGAAAATAAGGAGCAGGCGGGTTTTACACCTCTTGCTGCACTAAAAAAAGGATTAGAGACAGGTGAATTATATTGTCAACGGTGCTTTAGATTACGCCACTACAATGAAATCACAGATGTTAATATTTCTGATGATGAGTTTTTAAAGCTACTTCATGAAGTTGGAGATAGTGATGCATTGGTCATTAATGTTATTGATATTTTTGATTTTAATGGGTCTGTTATTCCTGGTTTATCAAGGTTTGTATCTGGTAATGATGTTTTATTAGTAGGAAACAAAAAAGACATCTTACCGAAATCAGTAAAAGATCGTAAAGTAACACAATGGTTAACAGAAAGGGCTCATGAAGAAGGCCTTCGACCAGTTGATGTTATCTTAACTAGTGCTCAAAGTAAAGAGGCCATTAAAGACTTAATTTCAAAAATTGATCGCCTTCGAAAAGGAAGAGATGTTTACGTGGTTGGGGTTACGAATGTTGGCAAGTCAACATTAATTAATGCAATCATTCAAGAAATAACTGGGGATAAAGATCTTATAACAACTTCCCGTTTTCCTGGAACAACTCTTGATAAGATAGAAATTCCTTTAGATGATGGTTCATTTATTTTTGACACACCTGGAATCATCCACCGACACCAAATGGCTCATTATTTATCTGCAAAAGACCTAAAATATATCAGTCCTAAAAAAGAGATAAAACCAAAGACTTACCAATTGAATCAAAAACAAACTCTCTTTTTAGGTGGATTAGGTCGTTTTGATTTTATTCTCGGGGATAAGCAAGGCTTTACAGCTTATTTCGATAACAATTTAATGGTTCATAGAACTAAGTTGGAGGGTGCAAGTGAATTTTATCAAAAGCACCTTGGCTCATTATTAATGCCACCCGGAATTGCTGATAAGGAAAATTTCCCAGAGCTTACGCAGCATGAATTCACGATTTCTGATAAGACGGATTTAGTATTTTCTGGTCTAGGCTGGATAAGAATCAATGGAAGTAAGGAAAATCCTGTAAGAGTTGCAGGCTGGGCACCTAAAGGCGTTAGTGTTCTAACACGCAAAGCGATTATCTAAAAAATAATCTAAGAAAATAAAAGGAAATAAGATGTTAACAAGTAAACAACGTGCATTTTTGAAATCAGAAGCACACAGTCTTAAACCAATTGTACAAATTGGAAAAAATGGCTTAAATAACCAAATAAAAACAAGTATTAGACATGCACTTGATGCACGTGAATTGATTAAGGTAACTTTGTTGCAAAATACCGATGAGGATATTCATGATGTTGCTGAAACTTTGGAAGAAGAAATTGGTTGTGATACAGTTTTAAAAATAGGTCGTATCTTGATTTTATATAAAGTGTCTGCCAAAAAAGAGAATCGAAAATTATCTGTAAAAGTAAAGGATATTTAATCATTTAAAGTGAATGAATAGCTGAGGCTTTTTCAATTTAGGTTATCGTAAAATTTATACAAGTTGAGGAAAGTATGTCTTTAGAACTCGTAACACCATTTACAAAAGTAGAATTAAAAACAGAAAAAAAGGATAACAATAGAAAGCAAGTCGGTATTTTGGGTGGAAATTTCAATCCCATTCATAATGCCCATTTAGTGGTTGCTGACCAAGTGAGACAACAACTTGGTTTGGATCATGTCTATTTGATGCCAGAATTTAAACCTCCACATGTTGATACAAAAGAAACAATTGATGAGATGCATCGTCTAAAGATGATAGAGTTGGCCATTGAAGAAGTAGATGGCTTGGCTATTGAAACGTGTGAACTGGACCGAAAAGGAACGTCATATACTTTTGATACCATGAAATTTCTAACGGAACAAAATCCGGATGTTGATTATTACTTTATTATTGGTGCAGATATGGTTGCCTATTTGCCTAAATGGCATCGTATCGATGAACTTGTGGAACTGGTCCAGTTTGTTGGTGTCCAACGACCAAAGTTCAAAGCAGGTACTTCTTATCCAGTAATTTGGGTGGATATTCCTCTTTTGGATATTTCTTCAAGTATGATACGTGATTTCATTAAAAAAGATCGTCAACCAAATTACTTATTGCCACAGGCAGTCTTAACATATATTGAGCAAGAAGGTCTTTATAAATGACATACCAGGATTACCTTCCTTATGACCGTCAGGAGTTACTGGAGAAAATTGCTGCGCAGATGAGTCCTCACAGATTTCAACATGTACTAGGAGTTGAAAAAGCAGCCATTGCACTAGCTAAAAAGAATCACTACGATTATGAAAAAGCAGGGCTTGCTGCCCTATTACATGATTACGCTAAAGAATGTGATGATCACGTTTTTATTGATTTAATAAAAACGTATCAGTTGGATACTGATTTACTAAATTGGAATAACAATGTTTGGCATGGAAAAGTTGGTATCTATAAGATACAAGAAGATTTAGGATTGCAAGACCAAGAAATCTTACGTGCCATCGAGATTCATACTGTTGGTGCAGCAACTATGTCAACTCTTGATAAAATACTATATGTAGCTGACTATATTGAAGAGGGGAGAGATTTCCCATTAGTTGATGACGCTCGTCTGATTGCTAATGAAGATCTTGATAAGGCTGTTGCTTTTGAAACCGTAAATACAGTAGCTTATTTAGCTAAAAAAGCAGTGCCAATTTATCCACAAACAATAGAAACCTATAATGCCTTTTGTCATTATTTGAGGAACTAATCGTGAATGAAGTATTGCTTGTTGTTGATATGCAAAAGCAACTAATTGCTGAAAATCCTTATCATTTACCTCAAATGTTAGAAGGGATTCAAAGCTTAATTGCTCATTTTAGAGAAACTAATCATCCCATTATTTTTGTCAGACACAATGATTTAGGGATGCCGCTTGGTAGCCTGGATTGGGAGATTGATTCAAGTATAGCACCTATGGATGGTGAACGACTAGTTGATAAAAGCTATAATAGTGCTTTTAAAGATACAAATTTGAAGACTTACTTGGATGAATTAGAGATTACAACTGTCATTGTTGTTGGTATGCAAATAGAATATTGCATTGATGCAACCATAAAGTCAGCTTTTGATCTAGGTTATCATGTTATTGTTCCAAAGGGACTTGTTTCAACCTTTGATAATAATCTCATGTCTGCCGATACATTAATTAAACATTATGAAGGTATTTGGGCTGGTCGTTTTGCTCAGCTACAGCACATCAATGAGATGATCAAATAGAAAGAAATTGAAATTTAATGAAAAAAGAAGAATTATTAGAAATTGCTGTTAAAGCAGCAGATGAAAAACGTGCTGAGGATATTTTAGTACTTGACCTAGAAGGATTAACTAGCTTAACTGATTATTTTTTAATTGCTAGTGCAACTAATACAAGACAACTTGAAGCGATTGCTGAAAATATTCGTGAAAAGGTCAAAGAAGCTGGCGGTGATGCTAGTCATACCGAAGGCGATAGTGCAACTGGCTGGATATTGTTAGACTTAAATGATGTTGTTGTTCATATTTTTACAGAAGATCAACGTTTTCATTATAATATTGAAAAACTCTGGCATGATGCTCCAACAGTAGCTATTGAAAATGTTTTAGCATAAGAAGAAAAACAGTCCATATAGGCTGTTTTTTCAGAATAGAGGATAGAAAAGATGACAACATATGAAACATTTGCATCAGTTTATGATGCTGTTATGGACGATACGTTATATGACAAGTGGACTGACTTTTCGCTTCGCCATTTACCAAAAAGTAATAGTCGAAAAAAACTACTAGAGTTAGCTTGTGGGACAGGGATACAATCTGTTCGATTTGCACAAGCAGGATTTGATGTGACTGGTCTTGATTTGAGTCAAGAGATGCTTGATATTGCTGAAAAGCGTGCAAGGTCAGCTAAACAAAAAATCAATTTTTTACAAGGGAACATGCTTTATTTAACCCAAGCTGGGAAATATGATTTTGTTACTTGTTATTCAGACTCGATTTGTTATATGCAAGATGAAGTGGAAGTTGGCGATGTCTTCAAGGAAGTTTATAATGCTTTAAATGATGGTGGCGTCTTTATCTTTGATGTTCACTCAACCTACCAAACAGATACAGCCTTTCCAGCTATTCTTACCATAAAAATGCAGATGAATTTGCCATGATTTGGGATACCTATGAGGATGAGGCTCCACATTCCGTCGTCCATGAATTAACATTCTTTATTCAAGAAGAAAATGGCTCTTTCACACGTCATGACGAAGTCCATGAAGAACGGACCTATGAAGTCTTAACTTATGATATCTTGCTTGAACAGGCTGGTTTTAAATCATTCAAACTTTATGCTGATTTTGAAGATAAAGAACCCACTGAAACAAGCAAACGATGGTTCTTTGTTGCTCAAAAATAAAGGAAGACAATATAATGAAAGTTGCTCTTATTATTTATCCAGAATTCTCACTATATGAAGTGACACCCTTGACTGCAACATTAGCCATTAATTATGACATATCAGTTGATATCATTGCCTCTGAAATGACGGTAATAAAGAGTGAGGATAATTTTCAAGTCATGCCTCATTTTAGTTTAGACCAGATTAATTTGGCCACTTATGATACTATTTTGTTAACTGGGACAATGGCTGCATTCGAAATATTGAAGGATCAAAAACTACTTTCAGAATTATCAAAAATAAATTTAAATAAGACGACTATTGCAGCTATTTCGTCATCTCCTTTATTTCTTGCAAAAGCAGGAGTATTGAGTGGACATCGGTTTACTGGTGGTATTTATAGCAACTTTCTAGATTATTGTACATGGCTAGAAAAAGAAAATTACACTGGTGCACATTATTATCAGGATAGAAATATCATTACAGCAGTAGGTGATAAAAGTGGTGTAGAAGGTTTTACTCAATTAGTATTAAAGCAACTAGGCTTGATTACTGAAGATATTGAATTGGATTCAGGGAAAGTGTCATTTGATTTGTCAGAAGAAGAGTTTAATTCATTCCTAAAAGAAATAAATCCGGAGGTACTATGACAATTACTGGTATTGTGGCTGAGTTCAATCCCTTTCATAATGGGCATGCTTATCTTCTAAACCAAGTTGAGAGCCTAAAAGTTGTTGTTATGTCTGGCAATTTTGTGCAAAGAGGTGAACCGGCTGTTGTTGATAAATGGACCCGAACTCAGATGGCTTTGAATCAGGGAGCTGATTTGGTTGTTGAACTGCCATTTTTAGTGGCAGTCCAGTCGGCTGACTATTTTGCTCAGGGAGCCATTGCTATCCTAGCCAAATTGGGAGTTGGAAAACTAGTCTTTGGCTCTGAAGAGGTGATTGATTACCAAAGCGTTTCTGATACTTATGGGGAAAAAGCAGAGCAGATGGAAGCTTATTTAAGGCAACTTGATGACTCCCTCACTTATCCTCAGAAAACACAAAAAATGTGGCAAGCCTTTGCCGGTTTAGACTTTGCAGGAGAAACCCCAAATCATATTTTAGGACTGGCTTATGCCAAAGCTTGCGCCGCAAAAAATATTAAACTTGAAGCAATCAAACGCCAGGGGGCTAATTATCATTCCACTGACAAAACTGCTCAAATGGCTTCAGCGACAGCCATTCGACAGCATCTAAATGATCAAGAATTTCTAGAAAGCGTCATGCCAGATTCTGATTTATTCTTACAGGCAAATCCTGTGTCTTGGGCGGACTATTTTCCTTTCTTAAGGTACCAGATTGTGATCCATCGGGACTTGACCAGCATTTTCCAGGTTAATCAGGAACTAGCAAGTCGGATTAGCGCAGCTATTGGGAGCGTAGCGACTATAGATGAGTTGGTCGACAAAGTTGCCACAAAACGCTATACAAAGGCGCGAGTTCGTCGTGTGTTGACCTATATCTTAGTCAATGCCAAAGAGGAACCACTGCCTGATGCGGTCCATGTTTTGGGCTTCTCAGAAGCAGGTCAGGCCCATTTGAAGTCAATCAAGTCGCAGGTAGAATTGGTAAGTCGCATTGGTGCAAAAGCTTGGGACCCCATGACTCAGTTGGCTGATCAAGTCTATCAAATGGGGAATCCCGAGATTGAGGAACAGAACTACGGGCGCGTGCCTGTGAGGAAAAAAAGGCTTGACCCTCACATGACGTCATAGTTTATACTTTTTAGTAAGAGGTAATGATGAGGACAGTAAATGAAATGAGTAAGCTCACTGGTATTAGTGTGCGCACGCTCCACTATTATGATGCGATTGATTTATTAAAACCAACACGTGTTGGGGAAAATGGCTACCGCTTTTATGATGATGAGAGCCTCAAGAGGTTACAGTCCATTTTACTTTACCGTGAATTAGAGTTTCCTCTTAAAAAAATCAAAGAAATAATGGATAGCCCAGCTTATATCAGAGATGAGGCCTTACTTGAACAAATTACTTTTTTAGAGGAGAAACAAGCCCACCTACATAAAGTGATCGCGCATGCTAAGGCTATCCAAGGAGGAAATGAGATGTCAGAATTTGATGTTTACGACCAAGAAGTAAAAGAGCGTTGGGGTGATACGGAAGCCTTTCAAGAGTATCAGGGCAAAGCTGGTAAGATTAATCAAGAGCAAGTTGCTGCTGATATGCAAGCTATTTTTGCTGAGTTTGGGAACTTACAAAATGAAGCAGTAGCTAGTCCACTTGTGCAAGTACAAGTTAAAAAATTGCAAGTTTATATTACAGCTAATTTTTATACCTGTACAAAAGAGATTTTAGCTGGTCTAGGACAACTCTACACGGAAGATGAACGCTTTAAAGCTAACATTGACAAGATGGGTGGAAGTGGGACGGCAGAATTTGCAGGCAAAGCTATTGAAACCTATTGTCAGAGTGCTTAATTCACCTTGTAATAAGAGTAATAGAAAATAAAGGAGTTAAATCATGTCAGATTTAAGTATGTTGCAGTGGACATTTATTTCAGAATGTCAAATTCCAAATGATGTTGAATCAGTATTAGTTCCTGGAGAAGTTGCAGTTGCAGCTTACAAAACAATCAGAGATAATGCGATTTTTACCAATAAACGACTGATTGTTAGAGATGCTCAAGGATTGACAGGGAAAAAAGTAGAAATTTACTCATTGCCGTATTCAGCTATTAATATGTGGTCTACTGAAAATGCTGGTGTTTTGGATATGAATTCTGAAGTTGAATTATGGACTAGAGCAGGTCATATCAAAATTAATCTAAGACGAGGCGTCGATATTAGACAACTCGATCAGTTGATTGCAGAAGCAATACTCTAGTAGATTTTTTTATGATCTGATTAGGTTTATCAGAATAATGCCGATCAGTAACTTATCAGTTTATATTATCTAAAGTCTCAATTGAGGCTTTTTTGAGGGCAAGACAGATACTTCAGTCAGATGGACTAATCATTTGATTTTTATTGTTCACAAGCGTCAGCTCTGTTAAATTTCATTTTACCAAATGCTTGCAAAGTGCTATAATAATAGAGTTAAAAGATAAGATAGCTCTGCAATTCAACAGGGACTACATAAAAAAATGTTAATTTAGAGGAGATTCCAATGGGACGTAAATGGCCAATATTGTTGCCAAGAAAACTGCTAAAGATGGTGCTACTTCAAAAGTCTATGCTAAATTTGGTGTAGAAATCTATGTTGCTGCAAAACAAGGGGATCCAGATCCTGAGTCAAACTCAGCCTTAAAATTCGTTATTGACCGTGCTAAACAAGCGCAAGTTCCAAAACACGTTATTGATAAAGCGATTGATAAAGCTAAAGGAAATACTGATGAGACTTTCGTAGAAGGCCGTTATGAAGGTTTTGGACCAAATGGTGCAATGATTATCGTTGATACCTTGACATCAAATGTTAACCGTACGGCAGCTAACGTTCGTACTGCTTACGGTAAAAATGGTGGCAATATGGGCGCGTCAGGTTCAGTATCTTATCTGTTTGATAAAAAAGGAGTTATCGTTTTTGCCGGTGATGATGCGGATGCTATCTTTGAACAACTATTAGAAGCTGATGTTGAAGTGGACGATGTGGAAGCAGAAGAAGGAACAATTACTGTTTATACTGCCCCAACGGATCTTCACAAAGGTATCCAAGTGCTTCGTGATAATGGGATTGAAGAATTCCAAGTGACTGAACTTGAAATGATTCCGCAATCAGAAGTGACACTTGAAGGCGAAGATCTTGAAAAATTCGAAAAATTAGTTGACGCACTTGAATCAGATGATGATGTCCAAAAAGTTTACCATAACGTTTCAGATTTTTAATGAGATCTTCTCTATCAGTGGATAAGCCAAAAGGCTTGTCCACTTTTTTTATGTGATAAAGAAAGCATATCACTGTGATATGGTATTGGTATTAGTACTAGCTAGTGAATCATGCTAAAATACTACTATTATAACCAAGGGGAGAATGCTCAATGAAATTAAATAAAATAGTAGCAGTCAGTGCTTTAGGTTTGGCAACAGTCAGCCTCTTAGCAGCATGTGCTAATGATAAAAATACTAGTTCAAATAAGAAGGAAGAAGTAAACTTTGCAACTGTTGGAACAACTGCTCCATTTTCTTATCAAAAAGATGGAAAATTAACAGGCTATGATATTGAAGTTGCTAAAGCTATTTTTAAAGATTCTTCAAATTACAAAGTTAACTTTAAGAAAACAGAATGGTCATCTATTTTTACTGGTTTAGATGCTAGCAAATTCCAAATGGGTGCCAATAATATTTCATATACAAAAGAGCGTGCTAACAAGTACCTTTTCTCATACCCCACAGGGACAACGCCATCTGTTTTAGTTGTTCCTAAAGATAGTGATATCAAATCTTATAGTGATATCAAAGGGCATTCAACTCAAGTAGTTCAGGGGACAACAACTGCGGCTCAGCTTGAAGCTTACAAGAAAAAAGAAGGCAATGCAAGTTTAGACTTGAAGTATACTAACGAAAACATTACGCAAATTTTAAATAATTTGAGTCAAGGTAAGGTGGACTTCAAAATCTTTGATGCCCCAACCGTTAATGCTATTATCAAGGAGCAAGGCTTGGATAATTTAAAAACAATTCCTTTGGAAAGCAAAGATCAACCATACATTTACTTCATTTTTGGTCAAGATCAAAAAGAATTGCAAAGCTTTGTTAACAAACGTCTGAAAGCCTTAGAAAAAGATGGAACTTTGACCAAGTTAGCCAAGGAATACCTGGGTGGATCATATGCTCCAAGTTTGGTTGAAATGAAAGAACCCAAATAATATGATGACAGACTTTCCAACGGAAAGTCTTTTTAATACCTAGGTATATAGTTTGAAACTATATAAAAAGCTATATTTTATCTATTTGAAAACTATATTGTTTTAGGTTAGAATAAGAACATGATTTAGAAATGAGGACTATATTACATGAAATTACAAAAGGTTTTAGGAATTGCAGGGATTGCATTATTGTCAACAGTTTTAGTTGCTTGTGGTAGTGAAAAAAATGATAAAAACACCATCACTGTGGGTGTTATGACAAAGACAGAGTCAGATCAAGCGCGTTGGCAAAAAATTGAAGACTTGTTAAAAAAGGATAACATCACAATTAAGTATAAAGAGTTTACGGATTATAACCAACCCAATAAGGCAGTTGATAATGGAGAAGTAGATATCAATGCTTTTCAACATTATAACTTTTTAAATAATTGGAATAAAGAAAACAAAGGTGATTTGGTTGCTATTGCAGATACTTATATCAGTCCAATTCATTTATTCTCTGGTACAGATCAAAAAGGAAAAGCTAAGTATACTAGTATTAAAGATTTGTCAAAGGGCGCACAAATTGCCATCCCTAATGATGCAACAAATGAATCACGTGCACTTTATTTATTAGAATCAGCTGGACTTATCAAATTAGATGTTTCTGGTGAAAAATTAGCTACCATTGCTAATGTGACAAGCAATAGTAAGGATTTGGACATCAAGGAACTTGATGCTAGTCAGACTGCACGTTCATTAACTTCTGCTGATGCAGCTATTGTCAATAATAGCTTTGCAGTTCCTGCAAAAATTGATTACAAAACATCACTTTACAAAGAAAAAGTTGATAAAAATACAAAACAATGGGTTAATATTTTAGCAGCTAAAAAGGATTGGAAGAAGACTGACAAAGCCCAGGCTATTAAAAAATTAATCAAAGCTTACCACACAGATGATGTGAAAAAAGTTGTTGATAAAACATCTAATGGTGTTGATATCACAGTATGGTAATCCCTTATAACAGATTAAAGTAATGACAAAGAGGTTGAAGACAAATGTCCCAACCTTTTCTTGATAGGAGAAGAATAAATGACTAGATTAGATAATAGAGATATCATTGATACATTCTGGGAAGATTCGATAACCCAATCTTATTTAGAGGTATTAAAGTCATTAATTGCTAAAAAATCAATTTTTGCGCAAGATATTGGTCTTCTTGACGTAGCAACTTTTCTACAAACTATTTTTGAAAAGGCAGGGGCCGAAGTGATTTTAGATAAAACTTATCAGGCTCCCTTTGTATTGGCAAAATTTATTAGCCCAAATAAGAATGCCAAAACGCTTATCTTTTATAATCATTATGATACTGTCCCAGCAGATGGTGATCAAAAATGGCAAAGTCAACCGTTTGAATTGACAATCAAAGATAACGTTATGTATGGGCGAGGCGTTGATGATGATAAAGGTCATATTATTGCGCGTTTAACTGCGGTTCAGAAATACATAAGTGACTTTGGCGCTTTACCAATCAATATTATTTTTATGTTAGAAGGTGCCGAGGAATCAGCATCAGTCGATTTAGAGCACTATTTAAGCAAGTACAAAAATCAGTTAGTGGGTTCAGAACTCTTGATTTGGGAACAAGGTATCAGAAATGAACAGGATCAACTCGAGGTAACAGGGGGCAATAAAGGGATCGTCACCTTTGATGCAAAGGTTAAGAGTGCAGCTCTCGATTGTCACTCTAAATTAGGGGGAAGTATTGAATCTGCAACTTGGTATCTGATTGATGCCTTAAGCAGCTTAAGGGGAGAAAATGGCCAAATTCTAGTTGATGGATTGACGGATGCCATTCAAAAACCGAGTCAAAAAGAATTAGATTTGGTGGCACACTATGCATTAGAAGATGAAGAAAAGATAAAAGGGCTTTACGGGCTTAGATTACCTATGTTACAATCAGATAGATTGGAATTTTTGAAGACCTATTATTTTCAACCTTCATTAACGATTCAGGGTTTTGCATCAGGTTATTTAGGAAAAGGTGTTAAAACAATCATTCCCTCGGAAGCGAACGCCAAGTTAGAAATCCGTTTGGTACCAGGGATGGATCCGGAAGTCGTTTTTGAACAGGTTAAAAAGCAATTACAGAAAAATGGCTTTGATCAGGTTGAATTGCTTTATACTCTTGGTGAAAAAAGCTACCGCAGTGATTTAAGTCATCCGGCTATACAACATTTGATTACAGTTTTAGATAAGCATTATCCAAGAGGGCTAAGCCTTCTACCAACATCGGCAGGAACTGGACCAATGCATACAGTCTTTGAAGAATTAGCTGTACCTATGGCTTCATTTGGTTTAGGCAACAAGGATAGTCGTGATCATGCTGGAGATGAAAATATTAGTATTGAAGATTATTATACCCATATTGTATTGGTAGAGGAGTTAATTAAAAGTTATGAGTGAAGAAACGATAATTCAATTAGATCATATTGATATTACTTTTGAACAAAAAAATCGTCAAATACAGGCTGTAAAAGATGTTTCAATAGACATCAAAAAAGGTGATATCTATGGAATAGTTGGCTATTCTGGTGCTGGTAAATCAACTTTAGTCCGTGTTATCAATCTGTTGCAAAAACCAAGTTCAGGAAAAATTACCATTGATCAGGATGTTACTTTTGATCAAGGCAAAGTACAATTGTCAACACAAGCCTTGAGGGAAAAACGACGCCATATTGGCATGATTTTCCAACATTTTAATTTGATGGCACAAAAGACTGCTAAAGAAAATGTTGCTTTTGCACTACGTCATTCAGACTTGTCTAAGGTAGCTATTGACAAAAAAGTAGAAGACTTACTTGATTTGGTGGGATTATCTGATCGTGCTAACAATTACCCATCACAATTGTCAGGTGGACAAAAGCAACGGGTTGCGATTGCGCGTGCCTTGGCCAATGACCCTAAGATTTTAATTTCAGATGAGGCGACTTCGGCTTTAGATCCTAAAACAACAAAACAAATTTTAAGTCTTTTACAGGACCTCAATAAAAAATTAGGCTTAACGATTGTGATGATTACCCATGAAATGCAAATTGTAAAAGACACGTGTAATCGTGTTGCAGTTATGCAAAATGGCGTTTTAATTGAAGAAGGATCGGTTCTTGAGATTTTTTCAAATCCTAAGGAAGCTTTAACACAGGAATTTATCCTAACGGCAACGGGAATTGATGAAGCAATGTCAAAAATTAACCAACAAGAAATTGTGAAAAACCTACCGAAAAATGCGCTGCTAGTCCAATTAAATTATATTGGAAGCTCAACTGATGAACCAATTTTAAATCAGATTTACCGTGATTATGAAGTGACGGCAAATATTTTATATGGTAATATCGAAATATTAGATCAGACGCCTGTTGGTGAAATGATTCTCGTTCTAGAAGGACGACCAGAGTCTATCATTGCTGCTGAAAAAGCGCTTAATGAAGCAGATGTTCAAGTACAAGTGTTAAAAAGGGGAGAATAAATGACTGATTTCTTACATACTTATTTACCAAATGTTGTTCAGTTAGGTTGGTCAGGTGATGCTGGCTGGGGCATGGGCATTTGGAATACCCTTTTTATGACCATCGTACCATTTATTGTTGGGGGCTCTATTGGGCTTTTTCTTGGGTTAATGCTCGTTTTGATGGGGCCAGGTGGCGTCATTGAAAATAAACAGGTTTCTTGGTTTTTAGATAAAGTAACTTCTATATTTAGAGCGATCCCATTTATCATTTTAATTGCTATATTGGCTAGTTTGACTTACTTGCTAATGGGAACAATCTTAGGTGCTAAGGCTGCTCTCGTCCCCTTAACTTTTGCGACCTTTCCATTTTTCGCACGGCAAGTTCAAGTTGTCTTTTCAGAACTTGATAAAGGGGTTATTGAAGCTGCCCAGGCTTCAGGAGCGACTTTCTGGGATATTGTAGTGGTTTATTTAACAGAAGGTTTACCTGACTTGATTCGAGTGTCTACAGTGACCTTAATTTCACTTGTCGGGGAGACGGCGATGGCTGGGGCAATTGGTGCTGGAGGACTTGGTAATATTGCTATTTCCTATGGCTATAATCGTTTTAACAACGATGTGACCTGGGTAGCCACTTTGTTAATTTTATTACTGATCTTTTTGATTCAATTCTTAGGCGACAGCTTAACACGTCGTATTAGTCACAAATAAAAAAAATAAGGAGACAAATTCTTGTCCCTTATTTTTTTAGTTGTCTTAGACATAATCCAAGTAAGAATCCAATGATCGCAAAGCTAATCCAACCAAGAGAGAACTGTCCTAAAGGAACAATCTCTAAGAAGAATTGATTTAGTGAGGTTGGTAGTGAAAATAAACCAGTCATTTTTGATAAGGTTGAAATAGCATCAAACAAGGCTGGTATCATGGTCATAAAAATAGTTGTTTTAAAAACTAGAGGATCTTTATGAAATACGTTTTGCAATAAAACTAAGAAGATTAAAGCGATGGTAATAGGGTAGAGTAAGAAAAGGACAGGAGTTGACCATTTGACAATGGCATCCAGACCACCCAAATAAAAACTAGCTGAAATGAGCGTAAAGATACTTGCCCAAGTGACTTGAGACCATCGAGGCTGTAGTTCATGAAAGAAAGAGGCGCTTGAGCTGATAAGACCAGTTGACGTTGTAAGACAAGCTAAGAAGATAAGAATAGCCAAACAAATTTGCCCTAAGCCTCCAAGATAAAAAGCACTGGTATGGCTAAGTAATTGCCCGCCATTTATGGGCTTATTGCCAGAAATAAATAAGCCATCTTTGAAAGTGAAAAGGGATTGTGATGTTGCGCCAATTCGCCCAATGAAAATATAAACAATGGCTAATAAGGTAATGGCAATTAGTCCAGAAATGATAGTTATTCTAGTGATGTCTTTATCAGACTTTGCTCCAAATTGTTTGGTTGCTTGAATGACTAGTATTGAAAAAACAAGTGATGCTAGAGCATCCATTGTACCATAACCTTGAATTAAACCTGCCATAAAGGGAAAGTCTTTAAAAGCATTATTGATGCCTAAACCAGCATTATGTGCTTGTCCATATGGTCCTGCGGGTTGTATAAATGAAGCAATAACAAGAATTGTAATAACAACTAGTAATGTTGGTGTTAAATATTTTCCAATATTATTTGACAACTGATTGGGCTTAATAGCTAGGTAATAGGACAAACCAAAGAAAAACAAGGCATAAACAATTTTATGGCTGATACTGTCCCCTAATAGCGGAGCAATTCCAACTGCATACGAAGTCGCTCCAGTTCTTGGGATGGCAAAAAAAGGTCCGATAGAGAGATATAAGAGAGCAGAGAAAACGAAGGCAAACCACTTTGCTATTGGCATAGCTAATTCTTTAACATCTTTAGAACCGGATTTTGAAATAGCTAAAACTCCCAAGAGTGGTAAAGAAACACCTGTTAAACAAAATCCTAAAATGGCCCCAAAAAGGTGGTTACCTGAATAGAGTCCAAGAATTGCTGGGTAAATTAAATTTGCAGCTCCAAAAAATAATGCAAAGAGCATGAAACCAATGATAATATAAACTTTTTTTTGAGACATATTCTACCTTAATTCGTAATATTGAAAATTCTGAAAATTTTAATCGTAATCGTAATTGACGACAAAAAACATTATATCTAACTTTACTCTTACCGTCAATCTATTTTTAATGTTAGAAAATAAAAAAAGCTAAGAGTCTTTCTTAGCTTTACTTTAAATAACCTAAATAATCAAATTTTTCAATGGTATTATCATTGGCGATAGCTACAATAATTGTATCATCTATGAGTGGCAGATTGGGATCGATATTTGGAATTAATTTTTTATCACTAGTATGACGAGTACCAATGATATTTAAATCAAAATTTTGACGAACATCCAATTCAGTCAGTGTCTTACCAACCCAAGATTTTGGAATATGGAAATTGACCATTGAGACACCGTGTTCTAAATACACAATACTTTCAATATGATGTTTCATAATATTAGCTGCAAGTTGCTTACCAGAATCACGCTCAGGTGTAATAACTTTGGTAGCCCCAATTCCTAGTAGGACTTCTTCAAAAATTCTATTTTTTGCTTTGGCTACGATAATTGGAACACCTAACTTTTTACAATTCATGATAGCTAATACAGACGATTCTAAGTTATTACCAGAAGCTATGACAACTGTATCACAATTGTCAATACCAATAGCTAGTAAAAATTCTTGATCAGTCATATCACCGATGGCTGCTTTAGTCACAATGTCTGAAACTTGATTAACCAATTTTTCATCATTATCAATTGCAATGACATCCTGATCGAATTCACTTAGACGTCTAGCTACTGTTCTACCAAATATTCCTAATCCTAAAACGCCAACTGTTTTTCTCTTAAACATAAAATCTCCTTATCCGACTAATATTTTCACTTCAGCAAAGTTAACTTTCTTTTCGTTTCCTTTTATTAAGCTTAATAAGAAGTTATTGGCCCTACACGACCGATGAACATTAAGACTATCACAATTATCTTCCCAATAGGTGACAATTTCGGAGTGATATCCATTGATACCCCAACTGTTCCAATAGCTGAAACAGTTTCAAAAAGTAAGGCAACGGAGTCAATTTCTGGCTCTACCCATAAGAGTAAGAGAAATCCCGAAAACAGCACTGTAAAGAAAAAGATGACTACGGTAGTTGTTTGTTTAATTGTTTTGTTTGAAATAGAGCGAAACTGATAGGTTACTTTTGAAAGACCTGAGAATTCAGCTTTAAAAAGTAAGAAGATAATAGCTGCGGTTGTTACTTTAATACCACCAGCGGTCCCTCCAGGTGCACCGCCAATAATCATTTGAAACATATAAAGAAAATTAGTCGGAGCTAAAGCATCAGTGTACGAAATCGTTGCAAAACCAGCCGTTCGCATTGTGACCGTTTGAAAGAAAGCAATCATTAATTGCTGCAATAAATGATAGTTTCCCAAGGTTTTGGGATTATCTTTTTCAAGAAACCATGTGATAAGTGTTCCAACAAGTAGAATAATTGCTGAGGTTTGTAGAACCAAACGCGTATGATGCGACATTTTTCTGAAGAATGATTTAAAGTAACGTGGTTTATCACTAATAGATACTTTAAGATTATCAAAGATATCTTTCCAGACTGTAAATCCAATTCCTCCGGAAATAATTAAGCCACATAGGACCAAATTAATAGTTGGGTTAATAATAAAATCTTTTAGGCTGTTTGTTGAAAAATTATCAAAACCAGCGTTACAAAAAGCTGAAACAGCTAAAAACAAACTGTTAAAGAGGCCATTTTTCCAACCAAATCGTGGTACAAAATCTGTAGCTATTAGACACATGGCTAGGCTTTCAATACAAAAAGTTATTTTGTAAGCAAAAAAGAGATAATTTTTAAGCCCGTGATGATTTTCATGATTCAGGCAGATTGCAATAAACTACTGCCAGCCAAATCTAATTTTCGATTAAGGGCATAGGTACTTATGGCTATTAAAGTAACGAGCCCCAAACCACCTATTTGCATCAGCAAAATAGAGACAACTTGCCCAAAACCATTGTATGCTTCAGAAACTGGAACAACTGCTAGGCCAGTCACACAAACCATTGAAACAGCAGTAAAGAGATGGTTAAGGTAACCAACTTCTGGACTATTTGGATAATGGGAAAAAGGCATAGACAAAAGCACACTGCCAATTAAAATAACAATCACAAAGCTAAAAGTAAGTCGTCTTGTGATAGACCATAATCTAAAATACGTAAATTTCATAAACTTTCCTTTCCCAATCAAATCTATAGTATCAAAAAAAAGACAATCCTGCTTGTGAAATCATCAGTTTTTGTCTTTTACATCATTATAATGGTTTTTTATTTGGTAAACCAGCTTTTCTGGGATATTTATTTGGTGTTTCTTTCTTTTTATCTACAATAGTGATATAACGCGAATCACCATTCGGTAATAAGTAATGGTGATTTAAACTAACTTGAGAAAATAAAGTAGACAAAGCTTTTTTCGCCTCATTTATTTCTTGGTCAGCTGCTTGTGCTTTCAAGGCGATAAGGCGACCATTAATTCTTAAAAAGGGAATGGTGAGTTCAGATAAGACTTGCATACGGGCGACAGCTCTAGCGGTAACTATGTCGTAGTGGGCACGAAAGTTTCTATCTTGTCCAAAGTCTTCAGCTCTGCCATGATAAAAATGAACAGTATCTAGGTCTAGTTTTTCAGCTAACAACTGTAAGAAATTGATCCGTTTATTTAGCGAATCAATAATGGTGACATCAAGTTCTGGACAAATAATTTTCATTGGAATACTTGGGAAGCCAGCTCCCGCCCCAATGTCTAGGAGTTTGAGAGGTTGGTTGCTAATATGTCCTTGCAAAATGGGTGCTATGGAATCATAAAAATGTTTTAAATAAACGTCATTTTTTTCTGTGATTGCGGTTAAATTAATTTTTTGGTTCCATTCTACTAAGAGTTCAAAATAGGTTTCAAACTGATTTTTTTGATACTCACTCAAGATAATATCATTATTTTTTAGAGCTTTATAAAATTCTTCTGGAGTCATGCTTATCCTCAATATCTAATTTTAACCATTTTACCATAAAATAGTTAATAAAAAAATGATCGGAACAGGATTTTGATTATCTATTAGTATCATAAAAAGACAAAAGTTGTTATAATGTTAACAAAGAAAAAAAGGAGAAATCAGATGCCAACATTTTTAATTATTCTTATTGTCGTAGGTCTTATAGCATTTTGGTTAATGACTACTTATAATGGTTTAGTAAAGGCTAGAATGCATACAAAGGAAGCTTGGAGTCAAATTGATGTTCAGTTGAAACGTCGTAATGATTTAATTCCAAACCTGATTGAGACTGTTAAGGGCTATGCAAGTTACGAAGAAAAAACATTTGAAAAAATTACTAATCTGCGTGCCAAAGTAAATCAAGCTTCAACACCAGCTGAAACAATGCAAGCGTCTAATGAGTTGACAAGACAAGTTTCTCAATTGATTGCTGTTGCAGAAAATTATCCTGACTTAAAAGCGAATCAAAATTTTCTTAAATTACAAGAAGAGTTAACTAACACAGAAAATAAAATCTCATATTCTCGTCAGTTATTTAATAGCACTACTTCAAACTACAACACCAAATTAGAAACTTTCCCAAGTAGTCTTGTTGGAAAACTGTTCAACTTTAAAGCTAGTGAATTCTTACAAGTACCTGAAGCTGAAAAGGAAGTTCCAAAAATAACATTTGAATTTTAATAATTGTAACTCAAGTAGAAAGGAGGCTTAATGTTATACCAACAAATTTCTCAAAATAAACGTCGTACGATTATTTTAGTTATTGGATTTTTTGTCTTATTAACACTTATCGGAGCTGCTGCTGGTTATTCCTTATTTTCGAATTATCAATTAGGGATAGTTATTGCATTAATTATTGGTGCTATTTACGCCTTTAGTATGATTTTTCAATCTACAGCAGTAGTAATGAGTATGAATAATGCGCGTGAGATAACAGTTGACCAAGCACCAGATTTTTTCCATATTGTTGAAGATATGGCAATGGTTGCACAGATTCCTATGCCTAAGGTTTATATCATAGATGATCCATCATTAAATGCATTTGCTACTGGCTCTAGCCCGCAAAATGCTGCTGTAGCAGCGACAAGTGGCTTATTACAAGTGATGAGTCGTGAAGAATTAGAAGGCGTAATTGGCCACGAAGTTAGCCATATTCGTAATTATGATATCCGTATTTCGACAATTGCTGTCGCATTGGTTTCTGCCATTACCTTGATTTCTTCAATTGGAGGAAGAATGATGTGGTATGGCGGAGGCCGTCGAAATAATAATGGCCGAAATAATGACAATGGTCTCGGTATTATACTTCTGGTTGTCTCTATTTTGTCCTTAATTCTTGCTCCGATACTTGCTTCAATCATTCAATTAGCTATTTCTAGGCAACGAGAATTTCTTGCAGATGCTAGTTCTGTAGAGTTGACACGTAATCCAGAAGGAATGATTAAAGCATTGGAGAAACTAAACAATTCTCAATCAATGGTTAATTCAGTCGATGATGCAAGTGCAGCCCTTTACATAAATGAGCCAAGAAATAAAGAAAAAATTAGTTCACTTTTTAGTACTCACCCACCAATTGAGGAAAGAATCAAAAGGCTGAAAGAAATGTAGTATAACCTGACGGAAAATTTAATTTTTAAATAGCGGTTTAAAAGCTTGATTTTTCAATTCTTGAACTATTTATTGACAATTACAAAAAATAATAGTAAAAAATAATTAGATATTTATTAGGAGAAACAATGTTAGCAGTTTCAGAAATCAAAAAAAAACAAGAACCGAAACAGTTTGAAGTTACTTTGACAATTGATTCGGTCCTTAAAAACAGAAATCCGGAAATCATTGATATTCATGATGTTTATGCCAAAGGAACAGTATTATATGATCAAGGTTTATTCATTTTAGATTATAGTCTAGATTATACAATTGTTCTCCCTTCAAGTCGTTCGATGACGGAAGTTACTTTAACAGAAAAACAACATATTCAAGAATTATTTATTGAAGAATCTCATGTTTCCGAAAAAAAAGAAATGGTTGAAGAGAATCTCGTTCTTATTTTGACAGACCCCTTCATCAATCTTGAAGAGAGTGTTGTTGATAATATATTGTTAAGTATTCCTCTACAAGTATTAACAGAGGAAGAAAAATTATCAGAAAAATTCCCTGCAGGAGATGATTGGGAAGTCTTAACTGAGGAACAATATTTACAACTTAAAGAAGAAAATAATAAGGAAGCAAATCCATTTGCAAGTTTGCAAGGAATGTTTGATGAATAGTGTACTTCAATTATGAATAAAACTGAATCTTTAAGATTTTTGTAATTTTTTATTGAAATATTGAGTTGACTTTGGTATACTCTATACAGTATCTAGTAGTTCACTTTAAATTTCTCTTAAAACAAGGTCTAATAGGCAATTGGTGGATTTTAGAAAGTGAAATTTAATAGCAATGTCGTAGAGGCGAAAAAATAAAAAATAAGGCTTTTAATGTTCGAAATCTAATAGAACTTAGAAGATTAGGGATTGGTATAAATGACTAAGAAAATATTAATTGTTGAAGATGAAAAAAATCTAGCTAGGTTTGTTTCTCTTGAATTACAACACGAAGGTTATGAAGTAAGTGTTGAGGTAAATGGAAGAGAAGGACTTGAAACTGCATTAGAAAAAGACTTTGATTTAATCTTGCTTGATTTAATGCTTCCTGAAATGGATGGATTTGAAGTTACTCGTCGTTTACAAACAGAAAAAACGACTTATATTATGATGATGACTGCACGCGATTCTATAATGGATGTTGTTGCAGGTCTTGACCGTGGTGCAGATGATTATATCGTAAAACCATTCGCAATTGAAGAACTCTTGGCTCGAATTCGTGCAATTTTCCGTCGCCAAGATATTGAAACTGAGAAGAAAACTCCAAACCAAGGAGTTTACCGTGATTTAGTTTTAAATCCTCAAAATCGTTCAGTTAATCGTGGAGATGAAGAAATTTCACTTACTAAACGTGAGTATGATTTGTTAAACATTTTGATGACAAATATGAACCGTGTAATGACACGTGAAGAGTTATTATCAAATGTTTGGAAATACGATGAAGCTGTTGAGACTAATGTTGTTGATGTTTATATTCGTTATCTTCGTGGGAAAATTGATATGCCAGGAAGAGAATCATACATCCAAACAGTTCGTGGAATGGGCTATGTAATTCGCGAGAAATAAGATGCATATGAAAAATCAGGAATCAGGACAGTATAAAAAATCATTACCCAAAAGTTTATCAAATTTATTCTTTGTACTATTTTTCTGCATTTTTTCTGCCTTTACTTTGATTGCATACTATTCAACAAATTATTTTTTATTGAAAAAAGAAAAGCAGTCTGTCAATCAAACTGTTAATATTGTTAGAGTTCGTCTGTCACAGGTGGACTCTAATTTTTCAGTTGAAAATTTATCGGAAGTTTTATATCAAAATAGCAAAGAAAATCTAAAAAAAGATAGTTATAGTGGTAAAAATTTAGTCCGTAGTCGAAGAGATTTAACAAATATCTTAGACTCAAATCAAGAAATTTATATTTATAATACAAATAAACGGATGATTTTTACGACAGATGGGGAAGAGACTGCTAGTCCTCTAAAGGGACCGATTAATAGAGTTTTTGATGACCAAGCGAAAGGTCAGTACCGAGGGTTTTCGATTATTCAAAGGGTATACTCTAAAAAAACTGGAAAATTCCTTGGTTATGTCCAAATCTACCAAGATTTAGAAGACTATTTTGTCATTCGAGCAAGGTTATTAATCTGGTTACTTTTTGTTGAATTATTTGGAACAAGTCTTGCTTATTTCATTATTTATTTTTCAACAAGACGATTTCTAGAACCATTGCAAAATCTGCATGATGTCATGCGGACTATTTCTGAAAATCCTAATAATTTAGCTCTACGCTCAAAAATAAAATCGGGAGATGAAATCGAAGAACTTTCTACCATTTTTGATACCATGTTAGATAAGGTTGAAAATTATACTAATTTACAATCTCGTTTTATAAGTGATGTTAGTCATGAACTTAGAACTCCAGTGGCGATTATTAAGGGGCATATTGGCTTATTGCAACGATGGGGTAAAGATGATAGTGAGATTTTAGAAAAAAGTCTGAATGCTACTGCTCATGAAGCTGATCGGATGGCGATTATGATTAATGATATGTTGGACATGATAAGGGTTCAAGGTAGTTTTGATAGCCACCAAGATGATACGACTAATCTGGAAAGTTCAATTGAAACTGTTATTGGCAATTTCAAAGTTCTTAGAGAAGACTTTACTTTTAATTGGATAAATCCGAACTTGGATATTGAAGCTAGAATCTATAAGAATCACTTTGAACAAGCCTTAATGATTTTGATTGATAACGCTATTAAATATTCTCAATATGAAAAAGAAATCACAATCGATTTAAAATTTTATAGTGCTAATCAGGCTATTGTAACAGTAAGTGATAAAGGTGAAGGTATTTCGCAAGAAGATATTGAACATATTTTTGAACGTTTTTACAGATCTGATAAATCTCGTAATAGAACGAGTACACAGGCTGGACTTGGGATTGGCTTATCCATCTTACATCAAATTGTGGAAGGTTATAATCTAAATATGGAAGTGAAAAGTCAACTAAATCAAGGGTCAACTTTCGTTTTATATTTGCCTATTGTGGATCCATTTTAATTATTGAAATGAGAGTGGTACAAAAATCAGTAATTCCGTAGAAATTTGATTTTGTCGTCCCACCTACGCAAAGATGAGTAGGGCTGTAACAGTTGATTTTCAACGTATTAGAGCCCACTCAACCACTGCGTCATATAAAAACTAGAGTCTGAGAACAGTTTTCCCAGACTTGTTTTTTAGATAAAGATGAGAGGGCTAGTAATCGAGGATGAATATCCTTTTTTTTAGTTGCAAAATATGATAGAATAGAGTACTAAATTAATTTGATAGAATTGGGGTGTTTGCGTGCGTTGTCCAAAATGTAATTATAATAAATCAAGTGTTGTTGATAGTAGACAGGCCGAAGATGGTAATACTATTAGACGTCGAAGAGAATGTGAAAAATGTCATACACGATTTACGACATTTGAACGTCTAGAAGAACTCCCATTGTTAGTTATCAAAAAAGATGGTACTAGAGAGCAATTTTCACGGGATAAACTTTTAAACGGTGTCGTTCAGAGTGCCCAGAAACGACCAGTTTCTAGTACGGATATTGAAAATCTTATCTCAAGAATTGAACAAAAAGTGAGAGCTGATTATGAAAATGAAGTCTCTAGCGCAGCTATTGGCAATTTAGTGATGGAAGAATTAGCTGAACTTGATGAAATTACTTATGTTCGGTTTGCCAGTGTTTATAAGAGCTTTAAAGATGTTGATGAAATTGAAGAATTACTTCAGCAAATTACAACACGCGTTCGAGGAAAAAAGAAAAGTAGAGTGAATGATGAAACCCATTGATGAATTTTATTATGTCAAAAGTAATAAAATTTTATACAATTCCGATAGTCTAACAGCTGTCTATGGTCCCATAATTGGAAATGATGCTGTGATCTTATATCAGTACTTTGTTCAATTCTTTGATGATGCTAAACGCTCTCACAAATTTTCAGAAGTATTGAACCATCTGCAATTTGGAATGACACGCTTAGAAGAGGCATTGGTTGTTTTAACAGCAATGGATTTAGTGACATTTTATCAATTACCAGAAAGTTATGTCATTAAATTACAGGCTGCATTAGATAGAGAAGAGTTTTTACAAAGTCCTGTTTATAGACGTTTATTGGAGCAAAAAATTGGAGATTTAGCTGTTTCAGAAATGATTCCTGAAATTCCTAAGCATGCTCAAAACATTTCAAAAAAATTTTCCGATGTCTTTTCTTCGGATGTAACAGGTCAAAGTCACTCCCAATCGCATAAAAGACGACAGGGTCAATTTGATTTAGATAGTTTCAAACGATTAATGATTAGAGATGGCTTGCAATTTAGTAATGAAAAGGAAGCTATCATCGATCTCTATAGTTTTTCGGAACAATACAGTTTAAGTTGGTTTGATGCTTATCAAGTCGCAAAGGCGACAGCTATAAATGGTAAAATTTCACCCAGTCGTATGCATTTAAAACAATCACAGCCTACTGTGGCAGTATCTGAGGGTAGTTTTACGGAAGCAGAAAAAGTAATTATTAAGGCAGCGAAAAATGATACCGCTCTGCAATTTTTAGAAAAAATAAAAAAAGCCCGTCGTGCAACAGTTACTAAAGATGAGAGAAATCTTTTGTTGCAATTGGCAGAAATGAATTTTTTGGACGAAGTCATTAATGTTATGGTGCTTTATACTTTCAATAAAACGAATTCAGCAAATCTACAAAAAAATTATATTTTAAAGATTGCTAATGATTTTTCTTATCAGAAAATCGCTAGCGCCGATGAGGCTGTGTTGAAGATGCGTAGTTTTGAAGAACGTAAGCAACAAGGAACAAGCAAGGACAAAGCAAAGAAATCTAATGTTCCTGAGTGGAGCAATCCAGACTATCAAGAATCAACGACGCAAGAAGAAATGGAACAACTCAATCATTTCAAAAAAGAAGCTTTGGAGCGTTTGGAAAATCTCAGAAAAGGTGGTGACTAGATGGAAAAAATTGGTCAAACAATCGATAAAAAAGGCCATCTTGGGCGAAATAATGCAAATGAGCTAATCCAGGTGATTTTAGCTGATCCAGAAGTTGCTGAGTTTATTGCTAGTCATCAACTGAGTCAAGAAGAAATTAATTTGAGTTTGTCAAAGTTTAATCAATTTTTAGTTGAACGTGCTAAATTCAAAACAGCTGATCCATCATATATCGCCAAAGGGTACTCACCTATTTTGGTAATGAATGAAGGTTATGCTGACGTCTCATACAAAGAGACTAAAGCATTGATTGATGCTAAGAAGAAGGCCGCAATTTCTGACCGCATCAATTTAGTCAATTTACCAAAATCCTATCGCCATATTCGTATGTCTGATTTTGATATTGATAATGCTAGTCGAATGAAGGCTTTATCTGAATTACTGGATTTTGTAGAAAGTTACCCATCTCCTGAACAAAAAGGGCTTTACTTATTTGGTGATATGGGAATTGGGAAGTCCTATTTGATGGCCGCTATGGCTAGAGAATTGTCAGAGCAAAAAGGGATTTCTACAACCTTGCTTCATTTTCCTAGTTTCACAATTGATGTTAAAAATGCTATCTCAACAGGTTCTGTTAAAGAAGAAATTGATGCTGTAAAATCAGTACCAGTTCTGATCTTAGATGATATTGGTGCAGAACAGGCAACCTCTTGGGTACGTGATGAGATTTTACAAGTTATCTTACAATATCGTATGTTAGAAGATTTACCGACATTCTTTACTTCCAATTATAGTTTTAATGATTTGGAGAGGAAGTGGGCAAATATCAAAGGTAATGATGAAACTTGGCAAGCTAAACGTGTCATGGAACGTGTCCGTTATTTGGCTAAAGAGTTGCACTTAGAGGGTGCGAATCGTCGTTAGAGAAGAAAATTGTCATAAGAGTGACAAAAAAGAAGGAGAATCATGGTTTTACCTACAGTTGCCATAGTTGGACGTCCGAATGTTGGCAAGTCCACATTATTTAACCGAATTGCAGGGGAACGCATTTCTATCGTCGAAGAGTAGAGGGTGTTACGCGTGACCGAATTTATACCACAGGTGAGTGGTTAAATAGAAAATTTTCACTTATTGATACAGGTGGTATTGATGATGTCGATGCCCCATTCATGGAACAAATTAAGCATCAAGCTCAAATTGCTATGGATGAAGCTGATGTTATTGTCTTTGTCGTTTCTGGTAAAGAGGGAGTGACAGATGCAGATGAGTACGTTTCAAGAATTCTGTACCGTACAAATAAACCTGTCATTCTAGCTGTTAATAAAGTTGATAATCCAGAAATGCGTAATGATATTTATGATTTCTACGCATTGGGATTAGGCGATCCATTCCCCGTTTCTTCAGTCCATGGTATTGGTACTGGTGACGTCCTTGACGCTATTGTTGAAAATCTGCCAATCGAAGTTGCAGAAGAAAATGATGATGTTATTCGTTTTAGTTTGATAGGGCGCCCAAATGTTGGCAAATCAAGTCTGATCAATGCTATTCTTGGTGAAGACCGTGTTATTGCTAGCCCAGTTGCGGGGACTACCCGTGATGCTATCGATACCGCATTTAGAGATGAAGATGGTCAAGAATTTACCATGATTGATACAGCAGGTATGCGTAAATCAGGTAAAGTTTATGAAAACACTGAAAAGTATTCAGTTATGCGCGCTATGCGCGCCATTGATCGCTCTGATGTCGTATTAATGGTAATAAATGCCGAAGAAGGTATCCGTGAGTACGACAAACGAATAGCTGGTTTCGCTCACGAAGCTGGAAAGGGGATGATTATTGTTGTTAATAAATGGGATACCCTTGAAAAAGACAATCATACTGTTTCCAAGTGGGAAGCCGATATTAGAGATCAATTCCAATTTTTATCCTACGCACCAATTATCTTTGTTTCAGCAGAAACAGGACAAAGATTGAATAAATTACCAGAAATGATTAAACGAATCAGTAATAGTCAAAGTCGCCGTATTCCTTCAGCTGTGCTTAATGATGTTATTATGGATGCAATTGCTATTAATCCAACACCAACAGATAAAGGTAAACGACTTAAGATTTTCTATGCAACACAAGTTTCGGTTAAACCACCTACTTTTGTTGTCTTTGTCAATGAAGAAGAATTAATGCATTTTTCATATTTGAGATTCTTAGAAAATCAAATTCGTGCTGCCTTTACATTTGAAGGTACACCAATTCATTTAATTGCCCGTAAACGAAAATAGTGAGTAGGACAAAATTAGTAACTACCAAGCATTATGATTCTGTCATCCTACCTCTGTAAAATTAAGTAGGGTTGTAGAAAGTGATTCAGCAATGTATTTTGCCCGCTAACCCATTTGGTATCGTCCATAGTATTATATAAAAAAAGCTAAGACTATTTTGTTCTTGGCTTCTTTTAGTTGAAGAAATTTCAAAATGAGCAATTAATGCAACTCATAAATTTTTTCTTTTAGACAGATTATTGAGGAATTATGAGTGGAATTTTGATATAATTAAGGGATAATGACAGAGGTGGGGTAACTATGGCGAGATTAATTCCGGGAAGGATTAGAAATCAAGGGATAGCCTTATATGATCAAGGCTTAGTGACAATCGTTAAAGAAGAAAAGAGCCACATTGAGGCACGCGTTGACTCCCAGAAAGTAACTTATGGGGTTGATGATGATGCAATTACTTGTCAATGTGATTTTTTTGCGCGAAAAAAATACTGTCAACATATCGCAGCTTTGGAATATTTTTTTAAAAATGATCATAATGGCAAACTGATTTCCCAACAATTTACCAGCCAATCTGAATCAAAAGAAGAAACAAAAAAAATGACCTCTTTTGGAAGTCTTTTCTTAGATAATTTAAAAATGAATGAGGATGATACAACTGTTTACAGGCTATCAGCAACTGGTAGTCGCAGTCCTTATTCTTCAGAATTTTGGTGGAGTTTAAAGATCAATCGTCTTCCTGATGATCGGACTTATGTTATCAGAGATATCAGAGGATTCATTAACTTAATCAAAAAAGAAGGGTTTTATCAAATTGGAAAAAACTATTATGAGCAACTATCACTTTTAAAATTCGATCAAGCTAGCCAAGATTTAATCTCATTTTTATGGCGACTGGCACCTAACTCTGATAAAAGTGACCATAGTTTTGTTTTTCCCAATCATGCCCGACACCTTCATTTACCAAGTGGTTTCTTTGAAGAAGGTTTATTTCTACTAAGAGATTTATACGAATTCACTTTTGAAGGAACTTACCAAAAATACACTAAAGTATTTATCAAACCATTAGAAGCAGATGCAGAATTATTCAAGTTTATTGTTGACGTTCACCGTAAATCGATTGAACTTAAAATAACTGAGAAGTCGGTAACTTATCTCTTTGATAATTCTTATTTGTTGCATAATGATACTTTTTATTATTGCACTTTAAAACAACAAAAACTGATTTCAGCTTTGCGCAGTTTACCGATTGAGTCTGATTTACAAAAGCACATTTATTTTGATTTGGATGATCAAACAAAATTAGCAGCAAGTTTATTAGATTTTAAAGAAATTGGTTCGGTTTTGGCACCAAAAAGTTTTGACATTAGAGATTTTGATGCGACATTTCATTTTGATGCAAATCCTAACCAACTCGTCCTTCAACTCGTTTTAGATTATGGTGAATTGCAAGTATCAGATAAGATGACCTTTGATCATCTGCCTTTTGCTAGTAATTTTAAAAAAGAAGATAAAATTAATAGGGCATTGAGTTTCTATGGCTTTGCACCTCAATTTTCTTCTACCAAAGACATTGAATCAGCTCATGATTTATATCATTTCTTTACAGAGGCACTTCCTTATTTTAATAAATTAGGGAAGGTAACACTTTCTGAAGCTGTCAATCAGCTGAAGTATTCTGAGGCGCCGCAGATTGCCATTGAAAGACAAGGGGGCTTATTAGATGTATCATTTGATTTTTCGCAAGTGCTTGAAAATGATATTGATGACGCCCTTACGGCTTTATTCACAAATAGTCCTTATTTTGTCACTGAAAGTGGTAAGTTAGTTGTATTTGATGATCAAACACAAAAAATTAGTCAATCTTTATTGCAATTACGTGCTAAACAGAAAGAAAATGGTCATTTACAATTAGATAGTATCGCAGCAGTTCAATTATCTCAACTTTTTGAAGGACAAGATAACGTCCATTTCTCTCAAGAATTAGAACAATTGATTTCTGATTTAAGGCACCCTGAGAGCTTTGTATTACCTCAATTACCGATCAACGCCTCAGTAAGAGATTATCAGTATCATGGGATTAAATGGATGTCCATGTTGGATAAGTATGGCTTTGGCGGGATTCTAGCTGATGATATGGGGTTGGGAAAAACATTGCAAACCATTGCTTTTTTGAGTAGCCAATTGGTAGCTGGCAAGAAAGTGCTCATTTTATCTCCGTCCAGTTTACTCTATAACTGGTTAGATGAATTTGACAAATTTCTCCCTGGTTCAGATGTTGCTGTCTCGTATGGCTTAAAACAAACGCGGGATCAACTTATTTCAGAGGAACATCAGGTCACGATTACTTCTTACTCTTCGTTTAGGCAGGATTTTACAACCTATAAAAATTATAACTATGATTACTTGATTCTAGATGAAGCTCAGGTTATAAAGAACTCACAGACTAAAATTGCCCAAAGCTTACGGGAATTTAATGTTAGCAATTGCTTCGCCTTATCTGGTACACCAATTGAAAACAAGCTTCTAGAAATATGGTCCATCTTTCAAATTGTTTTACCTGGTCTTCTTCCAAATAAGAAAGATTTCTTAAAAATGGATGCCAAGCAAGTTTCGAGATATATTAAGCCATTTGTAATGAGGCGTCGAAAAGACGATGTTCTGCCAGAATTACCAGAGTTGATTGAAATGAATTATCAAAATGAGATGTCTGATAAGCAAAAGGCGATTTATTTGGCTCAATTACGTCAAATGCAGGATACAATTAGGTATTCTAGTGATGCCGATATTAATCGCCGGAAAATAGAAATTTTATCTGGAATTACTAGATTACGGCAGATATGTGATACGCCAAGTTTATTTATGGATTATGACGGTGATAGTGGAAAATTAGATAGTTTACGAACCCTTTTAGTGCAAATCAAGGAAAATGGACATCGCGCTTTAGTTTTTTCACAATTCCGAGGAATGTTAGAAATTGCAGAAAAAGAGATGGAACTTCTTGGGTTGACACATTACAAAATTACTGGCTCTACCCCAGCAAATGATAGACAGGAAATGACAAGGGCCTTTAATAATGGTTCCAAAGATGTCTTTCTCATTTCTTTAAAAGCAGGTGGGGTTGGCTTAAATCTAACAGGGGCGGATACCGTTGTTTTGATTGACCTTTGGTGGAATCCTGCAGTTGAAATGCAAGCCATTAGTCGTGCGCATCGGATTGGACAAAAAGAGAATGTCGAAGTCTTCCGTTTGATTACAAGAGGAACAATTGAGGAGAAAATTCTTGAAATGCAAGAAAGTAAGCGTAATTTAGTTACGACGGTTCTTGATGGTAATGAAAGTAGAGCAAGCATGTCTATCGAGGAAATCAAGGAAATTCTAGGGCTTGAAAGTTAATAAAGACAGTTTTTATCATAAAAGCTGCCTAAGCTAGGGGAATGCTTTGAAAAAACGCCTTAATTAGTTTATAATAGTGAATGCTACAGGAAGAAAGAGGACTATAGTATGACTAAGCATCAATTTCCATTGGTTGCCGATGGTCAGCCGATTATCGAAGAGGGGCGTCAAATGCGTTTATATGAAAATGCTGATTTGATTACTAATATTCGTGGCTACTATCAAGATAAAAATTACGATGATGTCACTCAGGATTATCAATTTGCCAATCAAGACCAATCCGACTCATATGAGACATCAAAACGGATGGAAGTCATTGATGAAGGCCGTAATTATGCAGAAATGGCTAGAAAAAGGGCTAAGCAAGATATTAAAGCTAAGCGTCAAGAGTATATTGCAAAAGAAATGACCTTGTCTCAAAAACCAATGCATCACCAAGATAAAAAAGTAATAAATGAAAAAAACAGTCAAGTTGTCAATCAACCAGTGACAGCCTTAAGTCATTTAAGTGAAAAGTTAAGACAGGATACTTATATTTTAGCTGAACTTCCGACTCACTATAATGAATCACAAGAGAATAATCAGCCAGTGGCTAGAAAAAATAATTATGATTTTCTTAAACGGAGTCAAATTTACAATAGTGAACAAACACGTATTAATAGAGAGAAAACAATTGCACAAGAACTGAATCTAACACGGTTAGATGATATTAACAGTTAATGGGTTATTTATAAGAAGGAGTAATCATGTCAAAAACCTATCATTTTATTGGGATTAAAGGATCTGGAATGAGTGCTTTAGCACTTATGTTACATCAAATGGGCCATAAGGTCCAAGGAAGTGATGTAGACAAATACTACTTTACACAACGTGGATTAGAAAAAGCAGGAATTGAGATCCTACCATTTAGTGAAACTAACTTGACTGGTGACATGGAAGTGATTGCAGGTAATGCATTCAGAGAAGATAATAATGAAGAATTAGCTTATGCAATTCACCAAACTATTCCTTTCAAACGTTATCACGAGTTTCTTGGTGAGTTCATGAAACAATTTACCAGCTTTGGTGTTGCAGGAGCACATGGTAAAACATCTACAACAGGTCTCTTGTCTCATGTCTTAAAAAATATTACGGACACCTCTTACCTCATTGGTGATGGGACAGGTAGGGGTTCTGCAAATGCCCAATATTTTGTATTTGAGTCAGATGAGTATGAACGTCATTTTATGCCATATCATCCAGAGTATTCTATTATTACAAATATTGACTTTGACCATCCAGACTACTTTACAGGAATCGATGATGTCTTTTCTGCTTTCAATGATTATGCCAAGCAAGTCCAAAAAGCATTGTTTGTCTACGGTGAAGATCCAGAATTGAAGAAAATTTCAGCCAATGCTCCAATCTACTATTATGGCTTTAGTGATGCCGATAATTTCACAGCTTATGATATTTTGAGAACGACAAATGGCTCAGATTTTAAAGTTAAACATGACGGCAAGGAAATTGGTGAATTCCATGTCCCTGCTTATGGACGTCATAACATTTTGAACGCTACAGCCGTTATTGCTAACCTTTATATTGCTGGCTTTGATATGGATTTAGTGGCAAAACATATGGTATCATTTAATGGCGTTAAGCGTCGCTTTACAGAAAAAATCATCAACGATACGATTATTATTGATGACTTTGCACATCATCCAACAGAAATTGTAGCAACCATTGATGCGGCAAGACAAAAATACCCAAGTAAAGAAATTGTTGCTATTTTTCAACCTCATACTTTTACACGGACAATTGCTTTGCTTGACGAATTTGCACTCGCATTAAATGAAGCGGACAGTGTTTATTTAGCAAAAATCTATGGCTCAGCGCGTGAAGTGGACCATGGAGATGTAAAAGTAGAAGATTTGGAAGTTAAAATCAATAAGCCGTCAAAAGTTATCACTGTTGAAAATGTTTCCCCACTATTAGACCATAACAATGCAGTATATGTCTTTATGGGTGCTGGAGATATTCAGTTGTATGAGCGCTCATTTGAAGAACTTCTTGCAAATTCAACACGTAATAATCAATAAAAATGAGAGTGGGACGAAAATCAGTAATTTCGTAGAAACTTGATTTTGTCGCCCCACCTCCGCAAAGTTGAGTAGGGCTGTAACAGTTGAATTTCAACGCATTAGATCCCACTCAACCACTGCGTAACATACAAAAATCTATATAAAAACTAGAGTCTGAGAACATTTGTCCCAGACTCTTCTGTTAAAAGAGGTAGGTTATGATTATCAGAAATGTTAGACCAAGTGATTGGCAAAGAGTTTCCCAAATAGAAAGTAGCAACTTTTCCAAGGAAGAAGCAATGACCGAGGATGCCATAAAACAGAGATGTCAACGAATTACGGATACTTTTTTGGTTGCGGAATTAGATGACCAAATTGTAGGTTATATTGAAGGTCCTGTTGTTAAGCAACCAATTTTGGAAGATCATCTTTTTCACGATGTGAAAGAAAATCCTCTAACAGGCGGCTATATAGCAATAACTAGTTTATCTATTGAGAAAATGCACCAACAAGAAGGAATCGGTATTGCCTTACTAGCAGCACTAAAAGATGTTGCCATTTCACAAGAACGAAGTGGTATCATCTTAACTTGCCATGAAGAACTGATTGCTTATTATGAAATGAATGGCTTTTCTAATTTAGGGTTATCAGACTCTACACATGGTGGATCAGTATGGTATTTAATGAGCTGGCTGGCCATCTAGCAAGCTAAAGTAGCACTATTTATTAAAAATGAGTAACAAAGTTGGGATTTAATTGCATTTATAGATATATTAAGTTATAATTGCGATTGATTATATTTAGGAGGATCCGCTTTGACAGATCACAAAGATGATGAGCAGCCGTCTCAAGCTAAGTTTAGTTTTAAGGAACAAATTCTTGCTGAGTTGGAAAAAGCTAATCAAATCAGAAAAGAAAAAGAAGAAGAACTGCATCAGAAGGGCTTAAGAGAAGATGAAGTTCAACAAAAGGAAATAGAAGCTAGGCAAGCAGCCCGAAGAACTGCTGAACTATACTATAAATACCAAAAAGAAACAGAATCTCAACCAGTCAGTCCTAACAATGAGCAAACTCCAATAGGAGATGGGCAAGAAAAGGTAGATTACGTTGAAGAAAAAGGTCTTGAAAAAGAGTCTCTGATTCAGTTTTTAAGTAAAGAAAATACTGCAAGTAATAAGAAACAGGATATCTTATCTGAGTCTTCTTTTACTAACTTGCAAGGTTCTGAAGATGAAGATAATAGTGCCAATGATTTGGTTATAGGTGATGAAGAGAATGATTTATCAAAAACGATTCCATTTACACCACTAATGGCCAATGATTTTGATCCAACAGGCATGACGACTGAAAATCAGACGACTGTCATAAGTAATGATGAAGTCATTCACCACGACTATTCTTCGGAAAGTAACCAATCATTGAATGGGATGATGGATGAGACTCCTAATGGTGGAGGAGGGCTTGTGAAAAATAAGCGGGTAAAACGTCAACATGTTAATAAACTGGCTAATAAAATCTCGTTAATAATTATTGCTGGTGTTGTTGTTATCATGTTATTAGTTGCAATTATTGGCACTACTTATGTTTACAGTGCAGTTAATCCAGTTGATAAAACTGACACTAAGTATGTTCAGGTAGAAATTCCTAATGGTTCAGGGAATAAATTAATTGGCCAAGTTTTAGAAAAAAATGGTTTAATTAAAAACAGTACCGTATTTAGTTTCTATACAAAATTTAAGAACTATGGTAATTTCCAAAGTGGCTATTACAATCTTCAAAAGAGTATGTCTATGTCTGAAATAGCTAAAGCTTTACAAAAAGGAGGAACGTCAGAACCGTCGAAACCAGTATTGGGCAAAGTTCTGATTCCTGAAGGCTATTCAATTCGTCAAATGGCGAAAGCTATAGAAAATAATGTCAATACTAAATCAACGAAAGATAAAACGCCATTTAGTGCTGATACTTTCTTAAAAGTTGTTTCTGATGATGCATTTATTAAAGAAATGGTAAAAAAATACCCAAGACTTCTATCAAGCATCCCTAAAAAATCAGATGCCGTTTATCAGTTAGAAGGTTATTTATATCCTGCTACTTATAATTATTATAAAAACAGTAGTGAAAAGGAAATGGTTGATCAAATGTTAGCGACAACGGATGCTACCTTAGCTAACTATTATGATCAGATTGCAAAAGAAGGCAAAACTGTAAATGAAGTATTAACTTTGGCTTCATTAGTTGAAAAAGAAGGCTCTACAGACGAGGATCGTCGAAATATTGCTAGCGTATTCTATAATCGTTTAAATAACGGGATGGCGCTGCAATCCAATATCGCCATATTATATGCGATGGGTAAATTAGGAGATAAAACGTCACTAGCTGAGGATGCTTCTATTGACACAACCATTAAATCGCCTTATAATATTTACACAAACACTGGCCTCATGCCTGGTCCAGTTGATAGCCCTGGTTTATCTGCAATTGAAGCAACTATAAAACCTGCACATACAGATTACCTATACTTTGTTGCTAATGTAAAAACTGGCGAAGTTTATTACGCTAAAACTTATGAGCAACATTCTGCTAACGTTGAAAAATACGTCAATAGTCAAATTCAGTAAGATGAGACATGATGCTTAGGCATCATGTTTCTATTTCTGATTACATAACATGAAAAGAGAGTAAAAAAATTATGGCTGAAAAAACTTATCCTATGACCCAAGCTGAAAAAGATCAGTTGGAACAAGAATTAGAAGAATTAAAATTAGTTCGTCGTCCAGAAGTTGTTGAACGTATAAAAATAGCACGTTCATATGGTGACTTATCAGAGAACTCAGAGTACGATGCAGCAAAAGATGAACAAGCATTTGTAGAGGGACAAATTTCTACTTTAGAAACTAAAATTCGTTTTGCAGAAATTATCAATAGCGATGCAGTCGCAAAAGATGAAGTTGCTATCGGTAAAACAGTTGTTGTTAAAGAAGTTGGAACTAACGATACAGATACTTATCATATTGTTGGTGCAGCAGGTGCAGACATCTTCTCTGGAAAAATTTCCAATGAAAGTCCAATAGCACATGCATTGATTGGTAAAAAAACAGGTGACCTTGCTAAAATTGAATCACCTGCAGCGACATATCAAGTTGAAATTGTCAGTGTTGAAAAAACAAAATAAGGGAGTAGCTGATATTATTCAGCGCTTTTTTATTTTGCTCATAAAAAAATCCCTCTATTGTTTCAGAGGGATCTTATTATTTATTTGCGTTTCTTTTGTTTACCGGCGTTACGGTTTGTTTTTGTATGGCCGTTAGTAGCTATACTTTTAGAAGTTTGCGAGGTATTTGCAGTAACATCTTTTCGAGCTGTATTTGATTTATAAGCCTTAGGAGGGTTATTTTTATAATCTTCCTCAATTTGTTGACGGATTCTTGGTTTAATCATATAAGTTGTGATTAACTGTTGAATGATACTAAAGAAACCACCAACTAACCAGTAAAGTCCAACACCGGCTGGTAGGCTCAAAGTCATGAAAATCATCATGATTGGCATTGTGTACATCATAGTTTTCATTTGTGCACGTTGTTCTTCAGCAACTGCCTGCATTGATAACCAAGATTGGAAGAAATAAAGAATAGCAATAATTCCAGTTAAGACTAGACTACGGCTCCCTAAGTTTAGTCCCATAAAAGTACTTGTTGAAATCCCTTTTGTATACAATGCTGCAAAGTACATTGCTGAGAAGAATGGCATTTGGATAAGCAGTGGAAGACATCCCATGCCACCAAGCATGTTAATGCCATTTGCTTTTTGCGCAGCCATTAAATCTGATTGCGCAGCAAATTTTTCTTCTTGCGTACTTGCATTTTTCATACGTTGGTTAATTGGATCAAAGATAGGTTTTAAGTAAGCCATTTTTTCAGATTGATAGCTTGCTTTCCAAGATTGATAAAGTCCAAGGGGTAGAATCAAAGTTCTAACAATAATGGTAACAATGATGATAGCTAATCCAAAACCAAGCCCAATATGATTGGCGAAGTAGTCGATGAAATAAGACATGGGTTTACCAATTATATCCCAAATCATCCCTTTTGGATTACCATGAGAATCTCTACCTACACAACCTGTTAAGGTCACTAATACTGACAAGGCAAGTCCTGATAAGAGAACACGATTTAATTTAATTTTCAATGTAATTTTCCTTTAAATTTTAATATACCTATCTATTTTACTTTTTTTCCATCAATAGTACAATACTTCTGTAGTCGGATTTTTAATTTGACATTTTAAAGTCTGTAAAATCGGCAGAATTATCTAAAGCAACATCTAAATAAGTGACGTTTGCCCATCTAGAAGGACCTTTTCTAACTTCCTGAATAAATTTGGCAATTTTGTTTGGATCTTCAGATTGGGCAAGGATGCTAACTGTTCCATCATCGTTATTCCAGACACGTCCATAGATATCGCCCATTTCAAGTGCTAAAGCATAGGTTGAATAACGAAAACCAACGCCTTGAACCCTACCTGACACTGTTAAACGTACTTTTTTCATAGTATCCCTCCTTATCCTCTTAATTATAGCATAACTTGATATAATTTTTTTGCCATATAGCAAAGCAAGGCAAGTCAGCATCGCTTTTAGGTGAAGATATGGTATAATATGGGCATGATAATAACTTCCAAAGCAAATCCATTAATTAAACAAACTAAAAAATTATTAACAAAGAAGCATCGTAAAGTAAGCTATTTAATTGAAGGTTGGCATTTATTTGACGAAGCCCAAAAAGCTAATCAAGAATTTATACATATTTTCTTGCAAGAAGATATGGCTGATAAGCTACGCTCCTAGAGGGGTTACCTTGGTAACTTACGACATTTTGAAAGAATTAACGGACTCACCAAATCCACAGGGAATTATAGCAGAAGTGAGAATGCCAATTACCCCAATGCCAAACTGTCATCAAGGCAAGTATCTCCTTTTAGAGGATGTTCAAGATCCTGGGAATTTGGGGACACTAATTAGAACTGCTGACGCAGCTGGATTTACGGGTGTTTTTCTGTCTGAGAAATCAGCAGACTTATATAATCCCAAAACATTAAGATCTATGCAAGGCTCTCATTTTCATCTACCTGTTTGGCGACAAGACCCAGCTCTCATTTGTCAAAATGTTAAAGAAAATGGTCTTCCAATTATTGCCTCAACTCTATCAGATCAATCCGTTGATTATCACGTCATTGAAAAACCAGCTTCATTTGTCCTTGTTATGGGAAATGAAGGCTCTGGAATTAGCCCTCAAATGTCGGATATAGCTGATACTTTAGTGCACATTACGATGCCAGGACAGGCAGAAAGTTTAAATGTTGCAGTCGCAGGAGGCATACTTATTTTCAGTTTGATTTAAGCTTATGTGTTATAATAAGTGTGTGAGGTGATCGTTTATGGAATATACAAAAGATAAAGAATTTATGGAACTCGTTGGTGAGTTGATTGATCATCCACGGTTTCAAAAACTGGAACATATCGTGCAACACCATCATTCAACACGCCTTGAACACTCTATTAATGTTGCATATAGTAGTTTCAAAATGGCTAAGCGATTTGGTTGGGACGCGGCTAGTACTGCTCGTGGTGGTCTACTTCATGACTTCTTTTATTATGATTGGCGCGTTACGAAATTTAACAAAAGTCATGCTTGGGTTCATCCAAGGATTGCCGTTCGGAATGCAAGAAAATTAACCCCTTTAAATAAAAAAGAAGAAGATATTATTTTAAAGCATATGTGGGGAGCAACGATTGCTTTTCCACGATATAAGGAATCTTACATTGTGACAATGGTTGATAAGTATTGGGCCGTTAAAGAAGCGACTACTCCAATACGCAGACGTTGGGCTAATCGTCGCTTGTTTAACAAAAAAGCATTTAAGAGAAAGACTTTAAATAGTTATCATCGTTAGGAGGAAATAATGAACGAAAATATAATTTATGCTGAGACTGACACAGGTCTTAACCAATTTTTTTGCAAAAATCTATAGTTTAGTAGGGATGGGAATTGGCTTATCTGCTTTTATTTCCTACCTAATGCTTTATCCCTTTAGAGATAACATGTTAATGATTGTGGCCAACCATCCATTTGTTTATTATGGGGCAATCATTTTTGAATTGCTATTAGTTTTTTTTGCTAGTAGTGCTGCAAGGAAAAATACGCCTGCTGCCCTACCGTTATTCTTAGTTTATTCAGCATTAAATGGTTTTACCTTAAGTTTCATCATCATGGCTTATACGCAAGCAGTAGTATTGCAAGCATTTATCTCATCTGCTGGAATCTTCTTTGTTATGGCAATGATTGGTGCTCGTGTTAAACGTGATTTATCTGGCTTAAGAAAAGCTTTATTTGCAGCTTTGATTGGAATTATCCTAGCTAGTCTTGTTAACTTCTTTCTTGCTAGTGGTGCGATGAGCTATATCATTTCAATTGTTTCTGTCTTGATTTTCTCAGGTTTAATTGCTTCGGATAACCAAATGATTAAACACGTTTATCAAGCAAACAATGGACAAGTTGGTGATGGTTGGGCCGTAGCTATGGCATTAAGCTTGTACCTTGATTTTATCAACTTGTTTATTAGTCTACTTCGTATTTTTGGAAGAAATGATTAAGTAAAATGTGGTCAGTCTCATGTGGGCTGGCTATTTTTCTATCTTTATGTATGGACTTATATTATACTATTTCTAATATTTTTGAAAATTCGGATAATTGATATGAAAGTCGTTTTTGTTAGTAAAGAAACCTTAGAAAACATTATTTCTAATCATCCCACGCCATTTCATCTTTATGATGAAAAAGGGATACGAGAAAAAGCAAGAGCATTAAATAATGCCTTTTCATGGAATAAGCGCTTTAAGGAGTACTTTGCTGTTAAAGCTACACCAACTCCAACTATTTTAAAGATTCTTCAAGAAGAAAATTGTGGTGTTGACTGTGCAACAGATGTTGAATTGATGATGAGTCATGAACTTGGCTTTACAGATATTATGTTTTCATCAAATAATACAAAAACTAGTGAATATCAATTTGCCAGAGAAATTGATGCGACTATTAATCTTGATTCTTATGACCAAATTGAATTCTTGAAAGCTGCAGCCGGTCTTCCTGAGACTATTTCTCTTCGCTTTAACCCTGGAGGGACTTTTACCTTAGGCACAGCAATTATGGACCATCCTCAAGAATCAAAATTTGGGATGACTAAAGATCAACTTTTTCAAGGAATCAAAGTGTTAAAAGCAGAAGGTGTAAAAACGTTTGGAATCCATTCTTTTTTAGCTTCTAATACAGTAACCAATGATTATTATCCTGAGTTGGCTAAGGAATTGTTCTTGCTAGCTATTGAAATCAAAGAGCAGCTAAATGTCTCATTAGATTTCATTAATCTATCAGGGGGATTGGGGTCAACTGTCGACCAGAAGAAAAGCCGAATGATATTGCTGTGATTGGGCAGGGTGTCAAAGAAGTATTTAATGAATTGTTGGTTCCAAACGGATTAGGCGATTTAAAAATCTTTACGGAGTTAGGACGCTTCATGTTGGCTTCTCATGGTCATCTAGTAACGAAAGTGTTACACCGTAAAGAAACCTATAAAAAGTACGTAGGAGTTGATGCATCAGCAGTTAATTTACTTCGTCCTGCTATGTATGGTTCTTATCATCACATTACAAATTTGTCGCATCCTGATGCAATACTAGAAACAGTAGATGTAGTGGGTTCTTTGTGTGAAAATAATGATAAATTTGCTAAGGAACGCCAAATCCCAAATGCAGGAATTGGGGATATTTTGGTCATTCACGATACAGGGGCACATCGTTTTTCGATGGGATACCAATATAATGGTCGTTTAAGATCAGCTGAAATTCTCTTAAAGGAAAATGGTGATTACCGTTTAATTAGAAGAGCAGAACCTCCAGAAGATTATTTTGCAACAATTAGAGGATTTGATTTCTAAAAACCATTCCTTTAGGTGACTGATTTTAGAGGACCTCTATTTGTAAAAAGACTTGAAGTTTGATATAATAAGTGGAATAAAAAACTAGGAGAATTTACATACATATGTCTACAGCTATTTGGATTTTATTAATTATTGTTGCCCTTGCAGGTGGTCTTTTCGGAGGCGTATTTATTGCTCGCAAACAAATGGAAAAAGAACTAGGTGAGCATCCTCGTTTAACACCAGAAGCTATTCGTGAAATGATGAGTCAAACTGGTCAAAAACCAAGCGAAGCGAAAGTTCAACAGACTTATCGTAATATTATCAAACAAGCTAAAGCAGCTTCAAACAAAAGTAAAAAATAAGAATAGTTTAAGGATTGATAGCAGTTCAGGATAGCTATTTTTTACAAGTGAACAGTCATCAATAGTTAAAGTTTAAAAACTTTTGTAATTGATTTGCATTGTCAACTGTTCAGGGTTCAAAATCAACTCAGTTGGCATACCGACTGAGTTTTTTATGGTATTGATAGAAAAGAGATATAATGGATAATAGACCAATTGGTTTTCTGGACTCAGGAGTGGGTGGCTTAACAGTTGTCCGAGAGCTTAGAAGGCAATTACCTTATGAAAACATAGTTTATATCGGAGATTCAGCAAGAGCCCCTTATGGACCAAGATCAGCCGATCAAATTCGTCAATTTACTTGGGATTTAGTCAATTTTTTATTGACCAAAGATGTTAAAATGATTGTTTTTGCTTGTAATACGGCAACAGCGGTAGCTTGGGAGGAGGTTAAAGCGGCATTATCAATTCCGGTTCTAGGTGTTATATTACCTGGATCAAGCGCAGCGATTAAATCAACAACTACAAAAAAAATAGGGGTAATTGGAACACCAATGACGGTCTCCTCCAATATTTATCAAGAAAAAATTCAACTGTTAGCACCAATGGTTGACGTGACAAGTATAGCATGTCCTAAATTTGTTCCAATTGTTGAGTCTAATGAGATTAAGTCTAGCGTAGCTAAGAAGGTGGTTTATGAAACCTTAGCTCCTTTAGTTGGGAAAGTTGATACTTTGGTTTTGGGATGCACACATTATCCTTTACTAAGACCAATTATTCAAAATGTGATGGGACCATCAGTTCAATTAATTGATAGTGGAGCTGAATGTGTGCGAGATATATCAGTCTTACTAAATTATTTTCAAATCAATGCTAGTCCTAGTGAGATAATAGCTAATCATCACTTTTATACAACGGCAGGAATTGACAGTTTTCAAGAGATTGCAACAGACTGGTTAGAAGAAAATGTAAACGTGGAGCATGTGATACTATGATAAATAAAACTTACGAACTGAAAGATGACCAAAATTGGTTTATTGGTAAATGGAATGGCTATAATTCGATTGAATTATTGGGTGGTGTTCTTGATGAAGACATTAATAGTCTTAATCAACTGTTGGCGCCACTAAATAATCAAGAATTTGATGAAAAAAATTGGCAAGAATTTGGATATGCTATTACAGTAATTGAAAAAGAATCTGACTTTAAATTAATTTCTTTTGTGATTAATATGATTAATGAAGAAACAGGTCGCCATCTCGTTGCCATTGAGGAGGCTGGGGCAATTATTGTTCTTGAAGGTGAGACTATTTATGCCATAAGAGTACCTGATCAAGGTATCAGCAAAACAGCTTTTTTTGGCAAGTCCTCACAAAGTTTAGGAGATACTATCCTAATTGCAACACATAATCAGGGTAAAACAAAGGAGTTTCGTCAATTATTTGGTAAAATGGGATATAAGGTAGAAGACTTAACTGATTATCCAGAATTACCTGAAGTGGAAGAGACTGGGCTTACCTTTGAAGAAAATGCCAGACTAAAAGCAGAAACAATTGCCAATTTAACAGGCAAAATGGTGTTGGCTGATGATTCCGGGCTAAAAGTGGACATTTTAGGTGGCTTACCTGGTGTCTGGTCAGCAAGATTTTCAGGACCTGAGGCAACTGACTTGCGCAATAATGTAAAATTATTACATGAATTAGCAATGGTATTTGACAAAAAAGACCGTTCAGCTCAATTTCATACAACCTTAGTTGTAGCTGCACCAGGAAAAGACAGTTTGGTTGTCGAAGCAGATTGGCCGGGGTATATTGCGACGGAACCTAAGGGTCAAGGTGGATTTGGATATGATCCGCTCTTCATAGTTGGAGAAACTGATAAGCATGCAGCAGAATTATCAGCTGAAGAAAAAAATGAGATATCACATCGAGGTCAAGCTGTTAAGAAATTAATGGAGGTATTTCCATCATGGCAGGCAAAACTTTCATAGTTATGAGTGATACGCACGGAGATCGTGGTATTATTGAATCTATCAAAAATCGTTATTTAGGACATGTGGATGCTATTTTTCATAATGGGGATTCGGAATTAAAAAGTTCGGATGAGATTTGGCAAGGAATTCATGTTGTAGCCGGAAATTGTGACTATGACGCTGGATATCCAGACAAAAATATTATTACTATTGGTCCATACACTGTCGCACAAACACATGGGCACCTTTATCACATTAATTTTACTTGGGATAAGCTTGATTACTTTGCTCAGGAAGCACAGGCTGATATCTGTCTTTATGGGCATTTACATCGTGCAACAGCTTGGAAGTCTAGTGGCATTGTATTTATTAATCCCGGAAGCTTAGTTCAACCGCGAGGAGAAATTAATGAAAAACTATATGCCGTGTGCAACTGTCTGATGACTTGATTAAAGTTGAATTCTTTAATCGAGACCATCAGATTTATCCCCTATTAACTAAGGAATTTAATCGATGATTGCAAAAGAATTTGAAAGCTTTTTACTTCAACATTTGGATAGTTACTTAATCCCTGCGGATGATTTAGCTATTTTTATTGACACCCATAATTCAGACCATGTTATGTTGTTATTAGTTAGTAACGGTTTTTCAAGAGTACCGGTCTTAACTAAGGATAGGATATATAAAGGGACAATTAGTATCTCTGATATTATGAATTACCAACGTAAAAACCAACTAACTGATTGGGAAATGAATCAAATGGATATTGGGGAAATGGTGAATACAAAAATTGAACCTATTTCGGTTACTGCTAGATTAGCAACAATTATGCATCAACTTGTTGAGTTTCCATTTTTGCCAGTTGTCGATAAGAAAGGAAAATTTGTAGGAATCATTACAAGAAAATCAATTTTAAAAGCAGTGAATTCCCTCTTGCATGATTTTACTGAAGGATATGAAATCGTTGAAAAACATGATTGAACACATTGACTTATTTCTTGACCAAAAATCAATTTCACAAAACACAAAACTTTCTTACCGTTATGACTTATTGCAATTTGTAGAGGTAATCGGTGATAGGCTTTCTCAGGATAAATTGAAATTATATCGGGAAAGCTTATCATCTTTAAGTCCAGCAGCCAAAAAGAGAAAGTATTCAGCAGTCAATCAATTTCTTTTGTTTCTTTATCAGCATAAACTGGTAATGGATTATTATTTTTTAGATGATAAAATTAGAGTGGAAGTTGATTCTGATAGTCCTAAGATTCGTGTTAATCCAGAATTATTTTATCAAGCTACAGCTTTTGAGTCGGGTCAGCTGATTGCATTGTTGACTTTGGAAATGGGACTCTTTCCTAACGAAATTGCTCAATTGTCGCATCAGTCCATAGATCTATCATTCGATGTGATACGCGTAACTCATAAAAAACGTGTGAGGGTGCTAACGATCCCCAAAAAAGTCATTCCGATTCTGGAAAAACAACTGATTTCACATCACAATTTCTTATTTGAACATGGTGGGAAGCCTTTTTCTAGGCAATGGTACTTCAGTCAATTAAAGAGTTTTCTTGAATCAATTGGGTATGGTCAGCTTTCTGCTCAAGATCTTCGAACGGAGTTTATCTTGACTCAAAAGGAGAAGGGAAAGTCGTTAATGGAGTTGAGTAAGGAACTTGGCTTAAAGAGTCCAATCACGCTAGAAAAGTATTATAAAAATTAATGGATATTAAATTAAAAGATTTTGAAGGGCCGCTTGATTTGTTACTCCACTTAGTTTCTAAGTATCAGGTGGATATTTACGATGTTCCGATTGTGGAAGTTATTGAGCAATACCTAGCTTATCTTAACACGTTGCAGGCTATGAAATTAGATGTAGCAGGTGAGTATATGGTGATGGCTAGTCAATTAATGTTAATTAAAAGTCGACGCTTATTACCAAAAGTTGTTGAAGTCGACGCTGAAGTTGATGATCCTGAAATGGATTTGCTTAGTAAGATTGAAGAGTATAGTCGTTTCAAAGAATTGAGTGAAGAACTTGGTAATCAACATGACCAAAGAGCCAAATTTTACTCAAAAGCTAAACAAGAACTGATTTTTGAAGATACCGTTTTAAACCAGGATAAGACAATTACGGATTTATTTTTGGCGTTCTCAAAAATTATGACAGTTAAACAAGAAGAGTTCAAAAATAATCATACGGTTATTGAGCGCGATGACTTTAGAATCGAAGATCTGATGACTCATTTGGACGATAAGTTAAGGCAACAAACTCAGTTAAAATTGTCTAGTGTTTTTCAAGAATGCTCCAGTTTGAACGAAGTGATTACCTTATTTTTAGCGACCTTAGAATTAGTAAAAATTCAACATGTCTATATTCAACAAGAACATAATTTTGGAGACATTGTTTTAAGAAAGGGAAATGGATGACTTATCTATCTCAAATAGAGGCACTTTTGTTTGTTGCTGGTGAAGAGGGACTTAGCTTACGAAATTTAGCTAGCATGGTTAATTTGACACCGACTGCTTTACAGCAACAACTTGAAAAATTGGCAGATAAATATAAAAGTGATGACGATTCCAGTCTATTATTAATGGAATCTGCTAATACTTATAAATTGGTAACAAAATCTGACTACTGGGAATTACTTCGAGCATTTGCTAAAGCACCAATGAACCAAAGTTTATCACGAGCTAGTTTAGAAGTTTTATCTATTGTTGCGTATAAGCAACCCATCACTAGAATTGAGATTGATGACATTCGGGGGGTGAATTCAAGTGGAGCCTTGAGTAAACTGCTAGCCTTTGAGTTAATCAAAGAGGCTGGAAAAAAAGAGGTTATTGGTCGACCGAATTTGTACGTTACATCAGACTACTTTTTGGACTTTATGGGAATCAATGACTTAAATGACTTAATCGATATATCTGAGGTCGATATGCAAGAGCAAGAAACAGACCTTTTTCATAATAATGATTAAATAGGCTTGCTAGAAATAGAAAAGAGAAAAAATGAGAATTAACAAATTTATTGCCCATGCTGGGGTTGCCAGTAGACGAAAAGCTGAAGAATTAATTAAACAAGGCTTGGTAACGATTAATGGTCAAGTTGTCACTGAACTAGCAACACTTGTAAAATCAGGCGATCAAGTAGAAGTAGAAGGTAGTCCAATCTACAATGAGGAAAAAGTATACTACCTATTAAATAAACCCCGAGGCGTTATCTCGTCTGTTTCTGACGATAAAGGGAGAAAAACAGTTATCGATTTATTACCTCAAGTTAAAGAAAGAATTTATCCAGTTGGTCGCTTAGACTGGGATACGTCTGGACTATTAATTTTAACCAATGATGGTGATTTTACTGATATGATGATTCACCCTCGAAATGAAATTGATAAGGTTTATTTAGCACGCGTTAAGGGAATTGCTACAAAGGAAAATTTACGTCCTTTGACACGTGGTATTGTGATTGATGGTAAGAAAACAAAACCAGCTCGCTATAATATTATTCGTGTTGAAGCGGATAAAAATCGTTCAATTGTAGAATTGACGATTCATGAAGGACGTCATCACCAAGTTAAAAAAATGTTTGAATCTGTTGGGTTATTGGTTGATAAATTATCTCGTACACAGTTTGGAACCTTAGATTTAACGGGTTTACGTCCAGGAGAAGCACGTCGCTTAAATAAGAAAGAAATCAGCCAACTTCATAATTCAGCTGTCACAAACAATAAATGAAACGACTATTAATTGCACCGGTCAGAGCTTATCAAAAATGGATTTCGCCACTTTTTCCACCATCATGCCGTTACCGACCAACTTGTTCAACCTATATGATTGAAGCAATTGAAAAACATGGTTTTTTGGGGGTCATAATGGGTATTGCACGTATTTTACGTTGTCACCCTTTTGTCAAAGGTGGAGATGATCCTGTACCGGATTATTTCACTTTACGAAGTCATAAGAAAATAAGATAAAATAATAAATTTTTAATGATAAATTCTTGACAAATGAGGTCAGAGTGCTATAATTAATAATAAGTTTTCGTTGATTTAAATCAAACCTGTTATGATTTAAGTTTGCGAAGCACCACAACCACATTGTTTGCTGAGCATGACTCCGAGCAGTGTGGTTTTTTTATGAGTGAAAAGGTAAAAATATAAATGAAAAAGCAACTAGAAGCTGAAGAATATCGAGAAAGTAATAGTAAAAACCATGTGGTTTTGTTTCAACCTCAAATTCCTCAAAACACAGGAAATATAGCTAGAACTTGTGCAGCAACCAATTCTCCCCTTCATATTATTAAGCCTATGGGATTTCCAATTGATGACCGAAAGATGAAACGCGCTGGCTTGGACTACTGGGATAAATTAGACGTTCGTTTTTATGATTCGTTGGATGACTTTTTAGAACAAGTAGACGGAGAGATTCATTTAATCAGTAAATTTGCAGAAAAGGTCTATTCAGATTATGACTATGACGATGGGCAAGCCCATTATTTTATTTTTGGACGTGAGGACAAGGGGCTACCTGAAGAATTCATGAGAAATCACTCAGATAAGGCCTTACGCATCCCAATGAATGATGAACATGTTAGAAGTTTAAATCTTTCAAATACAGTTTGTATGATTGTTTATGAAGCATTAAAACAACAGTCATTCCAAGGTTTAGAATTAAGCCATACATACGAACATGATAAGTTGAAGTAACACTAAAGCTGTCATAAGGGCCATCAGATCTAAAGGTATTTTCTTGCAAAAAAAAACGGCTAATTATGTGGTTGGTATTCTATTAACACGCTGTGGAACCAAAGAAGCACTGATCATAGTGATAATATAAATATTAAAGCACCTTTCTTTAAAATTACAACACTCTAACAATAGAAGGAGTCTGGGACAACTGTTCTCAGACTCTATTTTTTATAGATTTATGTCTGTAAGGCAGTTGGTTGACTGGGCTCTAATACCTTGAAAATCAACTGTTACAGCCCTACTCAACTTTGCGGAGGTGGGACGACAAAATCAAATTTCTGTGAAATTACTGATTTTTGTCCTGCTTTTTTAATCAAAGGCCTTGCTATCATCTCAGATATTTGCTATGCTATAAGTGTCTTCAGGGCAGGGTGTAATTCCCGACCGGCGGTGACTAGTAAACTAGAAGTCCGCGAGCGCAAGCTGATGTGGTGTAATTCCACAACCGACAGTATAGTCTGGATGAGAGAAGACCGGCTTTTTGGGCTACTCTTTTTTGGTACCCAAATACGACGGAACTTCTTTCAATTTGAAAAAATTGGAGGAACTTTTTTATGTCAAAAACACAACGTATGGTAATGATTGCAGCCTTATCTGCTGTATCATTTGTCTTGATGTTTTTTAGCTTTTCAATCATTCCAGGGGCGAGTTTCCTAAAGATTGAATTTTCGATAATTCCTGTTTTATTGGGAGTGATATTACTGGATTTAAAGAGTGCCTATGTCATTCTTATTTTACGGTCATTATTAAAATTATTACTCAATAATAGTGGCATCAATGATTTCATTGGTTTACCAATGAATATTGTTGCCTTAGGCTTATTTGTGGCTGTATTTGCTGTAATCTGGAAACCTAAGCCAACTTTTAAACAATATGTTGGTGCTAGTCTTATTGGGACAATTGTTTTAACACTTTCAATGCTCTTATTAAACTATTTTTATGCCATTCCACTTTATGCTAAGTTTGCGAATTTTGATATTGGAACTTTTATTGGTGTAGGTAAATACATGATAGCCATGGTTTTACCATTCAATATTCTTGAAAGTTTAATATTTGCTATTTCATTTTATTTTGTGTATATTGCTTGTAAACCAATTTTAGAAAGATATACATAAGAAATGAAAAATAAGCAACAATACTGGGTCATTGCTTCGTTTGCATTCCTGATATTTGTTATGATTGGCTATATGGTGCGTTTTTTTCCAGAAAATTTAGTGCCGTTTGACCAAACGATACAGACAGCAGTTAGAGGAAATTTACCTGAGGAGCTAACTGATTTTTTCAAAATCATAACTAAATTTGGAAATGTTATGACCCAAATTATCATCGTCGTTATTTCAGTTAGCATTTTAGCCTTTAAAAGATGGAAAGCTGAAGCCTATTTTATGCTTACTATTGGCATAATTGCAGCAATTTTAATCACTGGATTAAAGCTCATTTATCAAAGAGGTCGTCCTTCGCTAATTCATATCGTGGTAGCAGATGGTTTTTCTTTTCCTTCGGGGCATTCAATGGGGAGTATGTTGATAATTGGAGCATTGATTATTATTGCTTATCAACGAATTAGTAACAAGGTTTTGAAAACTATTACAGTTAGTCTAATGGGCCTATTAATAGCTGCAATTGGAATATCGCGGATTTATTTAGGGGTTCATTACCCAAGTGATGTTTTAGCAGGCTTTATATTAGGATTTGGGATATTGGAATTCTTATACCCACTTTATGTGAAAAAACGGTTTGAATGGCGTTTTCAATCCAAACAAAAATAATCAGTGAACAACTCATCAGAGTTGTTTTTTTCTGTATATTTAATGCTATAATATGAATATGAAAAAGAGATATCAAACCCTTAATGGCTACTATCGGTGTACATTTGGAGAAAAAATTTTTAAGGTTCCTATTGATGCTGGTTTCGATTGTCCAAATAGGGATGGAACAGTGGCACACGGAGGGTGTACTTTTTGTACCGTCTCAGGATCAGGGGATGCTATTGTAGCGCCAGATGCCCCGATTCGGGAACAATTTTACAAAGAAATTGATTTTATGCATACGAAGTGGCCAGATGTCAAAAAATATTTGGTTTACTTTCAAAATTTTACTAATACTCACGCTCCTTTGGATAGTATTAAAGAACGATATGAACAAGCTATTTTTGAGCCTGGAGTTGTAGGTGTCAATATTGGCACGCGTCCTGATTGCTTACCTGATGATGTCATAGCTTATCTAGGACATTTAGCAGAGCAGATGCATGTTACTGTCGAATTAGGTTTGCAGACAACTTATGAAGAAACATCACAGATCATTAATCGTGCTCATTCCTATGACTTATATAAAGAAACGGTAAAACGACTTAGGAAATATCCAAAGATTGAAATTGTTTCACACTTGATTAATGGCCTTCCAGGAGAGTCTCGGGAGATGATGGTTGAAAATGTGAGACGTTGTGTTACAGATAATGCTATTCAAGGAATAAAGCTCCATTTACTGCATTTAATGACCAACACGCGCATGCAAAGAGATTACCATCAAGGTAGACTACAATTAATGTCACAAGAGGACTATGTTTCTGTTATTTGTGACCAATTGGAAATAATCCCAGAAGATATCATCATTCATCGCATAACAGGTGATGCTCCAAGAGATATGCTGATTGGTCCCATGTGGAGCTTAAATAAATGGGAAGTATTAAATGCAATTGATTTAGAAATGGAAAGAAGAGGCTCTTATCAGGGTTGTCGTAGCTTAATGAATTAAAGGAAACAAAGGAGAGAAAATGTCTGATACAATTATAAAAATAGAGCATTTATCCAAGTCATATGGCAGACATTTGGCATTAGATAATCTCAACTTAAGGGTTGAAAAAGGAGAGATTTTTGGCTTTTTAGGATCAAATGGAGCAGGTAAATCAACGACGATTCGCTGTATTCTTGAATTGATTGGTCATAAAAAAGGGATAATCACTCTGTTCAATAATCGTCATAAAACAAGTGAAGATTTATTAGAACATATCGCTATATGCCATCAGAAGCAATGTTTTATCCGACTATGACAGCTAAGCAAGTTATCCGTTTTGCTGCCAAGGCTCATTCTAAAGATTGCACAAAGGAAGCAGACCGTATTTGTCAATTGTTAGATGTTCCCTTGACTAAAAAAATTCAGGATTTATCACTTGGAAATCGCAAGAAGGTTAGTATTGTATGTGCTTTGCAGCATCAGCCAGACTTGTTGATTCTTGATGAACCGACATCTGGTTTAGATCCTCTCATGCAAGAACGTTTCTTCCAATTACTCCTGGAAGCCAAAGAGGCTGGAAGGACAACTTTCCTTTCATCACATGTATTATCTGAAGTAAAGGACTATTGCGACCGGGTCGGTATCCTTAAAAAAGGAAAACTCTTAGCAGTGGATACCGTTGAAAACTTGATGCGCAGTAAAAAGAAAACAGTGACAACTTGGAAAGATGGAGAGTCTAATACCTTTACTTTTGAAGGGGAAATAACTCAACTGCTTGCTGATTTGAGTCAATTAAATCCTGATGATGTTTTAATTGAGGAACCTAGCTTAGAGGAACTATTTATGCATTATTATCAGGAGGATGGCAAATGATTATTAGACATGAATTACGTCAAAATACCAAAAGTCTTTTGATTTGGGCCCTTTCAGTCGGTGTTAGCAGTGCTCTTTGTATCTTGCTTTATGAAAGTGTGGCAGATAGTATAAAATCCATCGCTAATCTTTATCAGGATATGGGAGGTGTCTCTAAGGCTCTAGGGATGGACAAAGTCTCCATTGCAACATTAGGGGGGTATTATGCAGCTGAGATTGCATTGATTTATTCCTTGGGCGCTGCCATGTATGCTACCTTACTTGGGATATCAATTGTCGCTAAGGAAGAAGAAGGGCATACTGCTGAATTTCTTTATAGTTTACCTTTGAGTAGACAACGCGTTCTTAATGGCAAATATATGGGTATGCTAGTCTGTTTAATGTTTTTCAATGTCATTAGTATCGCACTCGAATTTCTTGGCCTATGGAAAGTGAATATGACGTTTGATTATACAGCTTTTTGGCAATACCATGGCTTAGTCCTCTTACTACAAATTGAAATTGCCAGTCTTTGCTTTATGATTTCTGCTTTTACTAGAAAACGGTTGATTGGTCTTGGTATGGGAATCGTTTTATTGGCTTACTTTATGGATATTATTTGTCGCCTAGTAGAAAAAGTTGATTACCTTAAATTTATGACACCCTTTTACTTTGCAAACGCAACCGATCGATTTGGTGGGCAAAACTTGGACTGGAAGATGTTACTGGTTGCATTAGCTATTACCTTAATTTCAATCGTAACGGCAAGCCTTATTTATAATAATCGTGATTTAGCAAGTTAGGAAGAAAAACGTGAAAAGACCAATTCAATTATCACATGAATTTTTAGAAGAAATAGTAACAAGGGATAGTTGTTTTGTTGATGCAACTATGGGGAATGGCTTTGACACATTACATTTTGCACCATTAGTAAAAAATGTCCTTGCCTTTGATATCCAAATGGAAGCAATAGAAGCAACTAAAGCCAAATTGGAGGCAGCTAATCTTAATAATGTGCAATTAATCCATGATGGCCATGAACATGTTGATCGTTATGTAGATCAGATTGATGCGGCTATCTTTAATTTGGGTTATTTGCCAAGCGCCAATAAGGAGCTCATAACAAAACCAGATACAACGATAATGGCTGTTGAAAAAATACTTGAAAAATTAGTAACTGGTGGTCGGATTGCTATTATGGTCTATTATGGTCATGATGGTGGTCAAGAAGAACGGCAAGCCTTAATGACCTATTTGTCTGGTCTAAACCAGAAAGAAATAACGGTTATGACTTATCAGCCTATTAATCAAGTTAATAATCCTCCCTATCTGCTTATGATTGAAAAATACAACTAGAGTCTGGGACAGAGGTGATTGGTGTTAGAAAAATAATTGTTGTGGAAAATTTTAAGATATCAAAAACAAAATATCTGTTATCAAATAAATATGTGCTATAATGAATGTACTATATCTATTTTTAGGAGTTACAACTAATGGAAGACCCTGTGAGTCAGCCCTTATATTTACAATTTTTATTACTATTTTTCTTAACATTGTTAAATGCATTTTTCTCTGCTAGTGAAATGGCTCTGGTTTCATTGAACCGATCTAGAGTTGAACAAAAAGCAGCAGATGGAGATAAGAATTATAGTCGTTTATTATTTGTTTTGGAGCAACCCAATAATTTCTTATCCACAATTCAGGTTGGTATTACCTTTATTGGACTACTATCAGGGGCAAGTTTATCAGCCTCACTTGGTAAAGTTTTTTCACAATGGATGGGTGGATCTGAAACAGCCCAAACAGCTGGAAGTATTATTTCACTTGTTTTCTTAACCTATATCTCGATTGTGCTAGGAGAGCTTTATCCAAAACGAATTGCCATGAATTTAAAAGATAAATTGGCAATTATTTCTGCACCAATTATTATTATATTAGGCAAAATGGTTAGTCCTTTTGTTTGGTTGTTATCAGCTTCAACTAATTTACTGAGCCGTTTAACACCGATGACCTTTGATGATGCCGACGAACAAATGACCCGTGATGAAATTGAATACATGTTGTCAAATAGTGAAGCGACATTAGATGCCGAAGAAATCGAAATGTTGCAAGGTATTTTTTCACTTGATGAATTAATGGCGCGTGAGGTAATGGTTCCTAGAACCGATGCTTTTATGATTGACATCAATGATAATACCATGGAAAATATTAAAGAAATTTTGAGTCAAAGTTTTTCAAGGATACCTGTTTATGATGATGATAAAGATAAGGTAATTGGTCTTGTCCACACCAAACGTCTCCTGGAAGCAGGCTTTAAAGAAGGTTTTGAAAATATCAATATGAAGCGTATTTTGCAAGAACCACTATTTGTTCCAGAGACTATCTTTGTTGATGATCTTTTAAGACAATTTAGGAATACGCAAAATCAAATGGCCATACTTTTAGATGAATATGGTGGAGTAGCAGGTCTTGTTACACTGGAAGATTTATTAGAAGAAATCGTTGGTGAAATTGATGATGAATCTGATAAGGCTGAAAAGTTTGTTCATGTTATCGGAGAAGACACTTATATTGTCGTTGGGACGATGACTTTAAATGATTTCAATGAGTTTTTTGAAACGGAACTTGAAAGTGATAATGTGGATACTATTGCAGGTTTCTATATAACAGGTACTGGTAATATCCCAAGTCAGGACGAAAAAGAAAGCTTTGAATGTGATAGTAATGGTAAACACTTAATTCTTATCAATGATAAGGTAAAAGATGGACGCATTACCAAGCTTAAAATGATTGTTTCTAATATAGAACAGAATATTGATGAAGACTAGGACATTACCTAGTCTTTTTTCTTAAAAATGATATAATGAAACTGTTAAACGTTTTCATGAAAAGGAGAATAAATGGCAGATATAGATTACAGTCAAGTAACAGGTATGATTCATTCTACAGAGAGTTTTGGTTCAGTAGATGGACCTGGAATTCGTTTTATAATATTTATGCAAGGCTGTAAAATGCGTTGTCAGTACTGTCATAATCCAGATACATGGGAAATGGAAACTAACAAGTCACAAGAGCGAACAGTCAGTGACGTCTTAAAAGAAGCTTTGCAATATAGACATTTTTGGGGTAAAAATGGTGGTATCACGGTTTCTGGTGGGGAAGCTATGCTTCAAATTGATTTTATTATCGCTCTCTTCACGGAAGCAAAAGCATTAGGGATTCATACCACTCTGGATACCTGTGGTTTTGCTTATCGTGCTAAACCGGAATACCATGAAAAACTAGATACATTGTTAGCTGTCACAGACTTAATTCTTTTAGATATTAAAGAAATCGATGAAGAACAACATAAAATTGTTACCAGACAGCCTAACAAAAATATTTTACAGTTTGCTCAGTATTTATCTGATAAAGGTATTCCAGTATGGATCAGACATGTTTTAGTACCAGGCTTGACCGATATTGATGACCATTTAGAACGTTTGGGTGACTTTGTTGCGACTTTAAAAAATGTCGATAAATTTGAAATATTACCCTATCATACGATGGGGGAATTCAAATGGCGTGAATTAGGCATTCCTTATCCTCTGGAAGGGGTAAAACCGCCAACAAAAGAGCGCGTTCAACATGCCAAAGAGTTGATGAAAACGGAAACTTACACAGAATACCTCAATCGAATTCATCAATCATAAATGAGGCTAGCTGATTGCGCTGGCCTTTTAAATTCCCTTAAATTAAAGAAGCATACTTTGATTTTAGCCTCTAATTTTGCTAAAATAGAGTGAATAAAAAGAATGAGGTACAAACATGTCTAAAATTTTTGTTTTTGGTCACCAGAATCCAGACTCTGATGCGATCGGATCATCTTATGCTTTTGCTTATTTAGCAAAACATGCTTATGGTTTGGATACAGAAGCTGTTGCTTTAGGTGAACCAAATGAAGAAACTACATTTGCTCTGGATTATTTTTCAGTGGCTGCACCACGAGTGGTAGAATCTGCTAAATCTGAAGGTGTGGATACAGTTATCTTGACCGATCATAATGAGTTCCAACAATCAATTTCAGATATTAAAGAACTAACTATTTATGGCGTTGTTGATCATCACCGTGTTGCCAACTTTGAGACTGCTAACCCATTATTTATGCGAGTTGAACCAGTGGGATCAGCGTCATCAATTGTTTATCGTATGTTTAAAGAAAACAATCTTGATGTACCAAAAGAAATTGCCGGCTTAATGCTTTCTGGTTTAATTTCAGATACCTTATTACTAAAATCACCAACAACTCACGTGACAGATGTTAAATTGGCTGAAGAATTAGCAGAGCTGGCAGGAGTTAACTTAGAAGAGTACGGAATGGCGTTACTTAAAGCAGGTACAAACCTCTCAAGTAAAACAGAAGAAGAATTAATTGACATCGACGCAAAAACATTTGAACTGAATGGCAATGCTGTTCGTGTCGCACAAGTTAACACTGTTGATATCAATGACATTTTAGAACGTCAAGAAGCCATTGAAGCAGCTATCAAAGATGCCATTGCAAAAGAAGGCTACTCAGACTTCGTTCTTATGATCACCGATATTGTCAATTCAAATTCAGAAATTTTAGCAATTGGTAGCAACATGGATAAAGTTGAAGCAGCTTTTGAGTTCTCACTTGAAAATAATCATGCCTTTTTAGCAGGAGCAGTTTCACGTAAAAAACAAGTTGTTCCACAATTAACAGAGAGCTTTGGTGCCTAATGTCATACATTGTAAATTTTAAAGAAATTGAAACGACTTTATTAGAAGATAGCTCAGTTAAAGATGTACTAGCTGGCCTTCGTGCGAATGAAGCCCGTTATTTCTGGAATAAATATAAGATTGACTACGAAGTCTTTACACCAGAAGAGAAGCCAGACATTCTCCCATTTATTGAAAAAGTTTTAGAAGAAAGAGATATGGTCTTTCCTTATAAAGCACTCTGTGTCTCACAGATGGAAGTTGATGGCATTTTATGGTCACATGTTTATTATGATAATGGACTTGCTGTAAATGTTTTATATACTTTAGCAGAAGGTGGCAAACGTGCCGTTGGCTTCAAATTATCAAATGGTATTGAGATTCCACAAGAATTTGAAGGCAAATTTAAATTTGCTCGCCAACGCTCAAAACTGGCAGGAGAAATTCGCGGAACATTCTTTGTTGTCAAAAAAGAATATTTATAAAGAGAAGGAGGAATCCTTCTTTTTTGTTATAATAGTGTCATGATTAAAATAATAAACCCGGATAAATTAACAGCACAGCCATTTTTTCAAGATCTCGTTAATTATTTGGCTGAACATAATGATGTCATTTTACGACAACTCAAAAAAGATTTTCCTGAACAAAAAAACTTGGACCGCCACTTAGAAGATTATATCCAAGCAGGTTATATTGTGCGCGCTGAAAAACGCTATCACCTAGCTTTGCCAATGCTTAATACTTTAGATGGTGTCAAATTAGATCAAATGGTTTTTGTTGATGACTGCTCTGCTATTTACCAAGATTTAAAAGAGCTACGCTTTGAAACGCAATTACCTAATACCACTAATGAGTGTGTCATCATAGAATCAACGGACTTTGAACGACAAGAATTGACCCTTTCAAATTATTTCTATCGTTTAAACCATCGCTATCCCCTCTCAGAGCAACAGCTCCCATTATATAAGCTTATTGGTGATGTTAATGCACAATATGCCTTGAAGTATGTATCAACTTTTTTAACCAAATTTCTACGCAAGGATGTCGTCAAGCAGAAATCAACAGATATTTTTTGTCAGACCTTAGTTTTACTGGGCTATCTTGAAGTGATTGATGAAGCAAATTATAGCTTACAGATGATAATGGACAAAGAGCAATTAATATTTACAGCAAAAAAACCTTAGACAATATAAAAGGTGTCTAAGGTTTTTACTTTGTTTTTGACATAAGGTAAAGAAAATAGGGTGCCCCGAGGATTGAAATGACAATACCAGTTGTGATACCAGTACCAACTAAAAAGACACGAACAATGGTATCAGCAAATAGTAGGAAAAGCATTCCAAGTAAAGCAGCAAGTGGCATTTTTTGACGATGATCAGAACCAATTAATTGACTTGCGATGTGTCCAGCAATCAGTCCGATAAAGGTGATATTACCAAGTAGTAACACACTAAGTGCAGCTAAGCTTGTTGATAAGCCAAGTGTTATGATCCTTTCTTTTTCAATGGATAAACCAAGAGAAAGAGCAGTTTCATCTGTCAGGCTAAGGATATTAAGGGAATGGCTTCTTGCGTAAGCTAGGCCTAATAATATGATCATGCCAGGTATGGCTAGACTCAGACTGGGCCAATTATCCCCAACAATTTGACCACTCAACCAATGGATAATAGAGTCTAATTTAAATGGGTTAACCTGACTGGTGATTGCTATCATCAAACTGGATAGCATCAATGATAAGCCGACACCAGTGATAATAAGTGAATGGCTTTTTAAGTGACCAGACTTGTTGAGCGAGAGTCCATATACTAAAGTAACAGTGATAATTGCTGCTAGAATGACTAATAATGGTAGGTAAGTAATAAGTAGTGGGCAGTCAGTAGCAAAAATAGTAACTAGTGTCACTGCAATACCAGCACCGGCATTTATGCCTAAGATACCTGAGTCAGCCAGTGGATTCTTACTGAGTGTTTGTAAGAGCATACCAGAAATAGCAAGACTTGCACCGCCAAAGAGAGCTGCTAATATTCTAGGTAATCGAATGGTCGTGATAATAAATGTCGTTTGCACGTCAGCTTTTCCAAAAAGGGCATCAAAAACGGCAAGTAGTGACAGTTGTGAATCACCAATAGATAAGCTAAATACCATTAACAAGGCTACGAGAAAAAGCAGACTGGTTACTAAAGGGATAAATCGTTTCTTTGTCATTAGTTTTCTGCCTTTCTAACCAACCATAAGAGTACAGGGAAGCCTAAGATACTAATGACGGCTGTAATTGGTGTTTCGTATGGCGGATGGAGCGTTCTACAAAATAAGTCAACCCAGACGATGAAAGCTGCACCAAGAATGCCAATAATTGGCAGAGCTTGCTGATAGTTGTTTGGAATAAACCTTTTTGTTAGATGAGGAATAATGAGACCAACAAAAGCAATATTTCCAGCCAATGAGACAGAAGCTGAAGAGAGTAGAAGGACAATAGCTAAGAAAATCAGTGTTAATGCCACAGTTGATTGGCCTAGCGATTTTGCTTTTTCCTCTGCTAAACTGAGGATGCTTAATTGATAGGCTAAACAATATAAGATGATGACAGAAAAAATGATAATTGGTGCTATAAATGATAACATTTTCCAGTTTACACCAACTAGACCACCGGCTTGCCATCCAATAATGGCAGTGGCTAAGTGAAAATAATTAATCAAAGCCTGGCCAATTGCTGACAAAAGCATAGCGACCATCGCACCGGATAAGATGAGTCGCATTTGTTGATATCCTTTTCCCTTTTGATAGGACAGTGTAAAAACGAGTAAACAAGCTAGCGTTGACCCAATCATTGAAATGATAATGATTAGTGAATAGTGTAAGTGTGGCCATATTGCATAGGCAAGAGATAGTGCTAAAGCAGCGCCGGCATTAATTCCTAATAGCCCTGGATCCGCAATTGGATTTCGTGTGACTGCTTGCATAATGCTACCTGACAATGCTAATGAAGCCCCAACTAGGATAGCGGCACAAATTCTAGGCAGGCGAACAGTAAATAGGATTGTATAGATGTTACTAGAGGGCCCTGCTTTTAAAGCAGTTAATAGTTCGTGAACGGTTAGTGGCTTTGCTCCATATAAGAGACTTAAATAAATGCCTAGAAAAAGAATTAAGCAACTTATGAAAAGAATAAGCCAAAAGTGATTTGGCCTATTCTTAAATTGACGTCTTTGTTGTCCATATAACATGACTGTATCAGTCCTTTTTAGTTTGTGACAAGATTGCTTTCTTTAAAGTTTTTAATTCATACTCTAAAGATAGTGGGTCGGTGAAGTAGAAGGTATTTGCATTAACTTTGATGACATGTTTATTCTTGACAGCTGGAATGTCCTTCCATAACTGGCTTTCATATAAAGCAGCGCCAGTTTTATCATCCTCTGCAGCAACGACAACATAATCACCTATGTAATCAGGCAAGACCTCTTGGGATACGGATAGATAGCCTTTAGGAAAAACTTCTTTTTCAACTTTAGCTGGAGCTGGGTAGTTAAAGGCCTGATGGATAATTTCACCGCCTCTGCCCCAATCCTTTCCAAATAAGTAAATATCCTTTTGATAGAGTCCCATTATTGTAAAGGTTGCTTTATCTCCCGTTACGGCTTTGACTTCTTTAGCAAACTGGGCTGTATCTTTATGCCATTTCTTTAGCCAAGCTTTTGTTTTGTCTTCTTGATTGAATACTTTTCCAAAATCATCAAAAACCTGTAGGTAGTCATGCTTGCGATATTGGACGGTTAGCGTTGGCGCAATTTTTGACAGTTGATCTAAATTCTCTTCAGTAGATCCAGCAACAATTAAATCAGGTTTTAAGGCCGTGATTGTTTCTAAATCATTTGCTGAGACAATTTTCGCATCCTTCAAAGCATCTTTGAGAAGAGGATTCTTTTGGTCATAAGTTGTCGCACCGACAAGATGTAAATCTAATTTGGCTAAATAACCGGTATAGGTTGAAGTTAAACTGACAACTCGTTTTGGATTTTCTGGAATTGTGCCTTTATAAGTAAAGCCACTTATTTTAGGCATCTTAGATGGCTTAGTGGTTTCTTTTTTTGTAGGATTGCTAGCGCAGGCAACCAAAATAAAAAGAGTTAAGGTCAAAGTAACAAATGATAGTAATTTTTTCATGTATTCTATTCTCCTAGAATAAATTTATAGTAAATCATAGCTCAAAAGTGTTGGGCAACGATGTTTCGAGTCTTCAACGATATCAGCGTTAATGTTAAAAATATCTTTAAGTATGCTTGGTGTCATAACCTCTTTAACAGATCCCTGATAGTGAATATTGCTATGCTTCATGGCAACTAACTGATGGGAAAAACGTGACGATAAATTAAGGTCATGCAAAACCATAATGATTGTTTTTCCTTCATCTTGATTCAATTTTTTCAAGAGTTCCAATATTTCTAGTTGATGATTCATATCTAAATAAGTAGTTGGTTCATCTAAGAATATGGTATCCGTATCTTGTGCTAGGGCCATCGCAATCCAAACGCGTTGTCGTTGACCACCAGATAGGGAATCAACAGGAGTAGCTGCAAGTTCAGCAGTGTTTGTAGCAGAAAGAGCCCATTCAATCACTTCCTTATCTTTGGCTTTTAAACGACCAAGTCTGTCTTGATGAGGATAGCGTCCATAGGAAACGAGGTCATAGACGCTAATCCCTTGGCTAGCTTCTTGGACTTGTGGCAATAAAGCAATCTTTTTGGCAATCTCTTTTGTTGGTAGATGGGCAATCTGTTGGCCATCAATAATGATTTGACCTTTTGAGATAGGTAGAATCCGTGTTAATGCTTTCAACAAAGTTGATTTACCACAGCCATTTGCACCAATTATGGTAGTGATTTTTTTATCTAAAAGTTCCAGAGATAAGTTAGATAGTATGATTGATTGATCATAGGCGACTTGAATAGATTCAGCTGAAATAATCGACATATTCACCTCCTTTTTTCTCATTTTGTTCCTAAAATCTTCCTCATTATAGCATAGAAAAAAGACGGTATAAACCCCTTTATGTCGCATTTTTGTAAAAAAATGACTAGTTTGGAATGGTTAAAAAGAGTAGTAAGAATCGTTCTAAAAAGGGACTGAAAATTGCGAATTGTTGTGAAAAAACGGATCGCTAAAATGGTCCAAATAGACAGTACAAAGTTAGGCTTTCGAGAAACCAAAAGTATTTTTCTAAGGAAAATTTGACTTTTTTCTATTTTGAGAGCAAAAAAGTGGCGTCTAAACTATTAGACGTCACTTGGAATGGTTAGGATATGTCTTTAAAGTGCTAAGTAACTTTGAGCTACTGTTAAGTCACCAGGATAGTCAGTTTTTTGTCCATTGACAATTTGATAGGCATCCGCGCCCTTGCCAGCAATAATTAAAGCATCACCTGCTTTTTGGCAATCATTAATAGCTGTTTCAATTGCTTCTTGGCGATCGGTAATGATGATAAGTGGGCGTGTGACATAACTTGCAATTTCTTGGCAAATTTTCTCAGGATCTTCATAGTTGGGGTCATCGGCTGTCAGGTAGACTTTTAAGTTAGGGTGATTCGTGATAACCTGACCAAAATCTGCTCGTCGACTCTCTCCCTTGTTACCAGTTGCTCCAATAATCAGGCTGATATTTCCTTCTTGGTGCTCTTCAACAACTGAAACCAATTTTTCCAAACTATCTCCATTATGAGCGTAATCAACGAAAATTTTGGCACCATTTGGATGTGAAACAACTTCCATACGACCTGGAACACTGGTTCTAGCAATTCCTGACTTGATATCAGACAGACTAGCTCCTAAACGAAGACAAGCTAGTCCAGCAGCAATAGCATTTTCTTGATTAAATCGACCAATCAGTTGGATATCATAGTCTCCAGCCAATTTGCCATTTGCTGTGAAAGAAAAGGCTTGACTGTCTAAAATGTGATTGTCAGACTGGCTACCATAAAAGTCGTGCTCTTGATTGACAATTTGTTCAGCAAGGATACCAAAATGGTTCATATCACTATTGATGACAACTGCTCGGCTATTCTCCATTAATAGCCTTTTATGATAGAAGTAATCCTCAAAAGTTGGATGCTCAATTGGGCCAATGTGGTCAGGACTGATATTGAGAAATACGCCAACATCAAAGGTTAGGGCGTAAACACGTTCCACTAAATAAGCCTGACTTGAAACTTCCATTATCAAGTGTGTCATTCCATTTTCAACAACGGTAGCCATCATCTGGAAAAGGTCCAAAGACTCAGGAGTCGTTAGCTGAGATTTGAAGAATGTTTTACCGTCTAGGGTCGTATTCATGGTTGATAGCATGGCTGGCTTGTGAGATTCTTTTAAAATATTATAAGCAAAATAAGCAGCGGTTGTTTTTCCTTTAGTTCCAGTAAAAGCCAATAGTTGTAACTTTTCTTGAGGGTTGCCATAAAAATGACGGGCAATAACAGCCATTGCTTTTTTGATATCTGTCACAATAATTGCTGGAATGCCAACTTGGTAGTCAATTTCTGAAACGTAGGCGGTTAATCCGGAATGACTAGCAGCTTCTAAATAGTCAGCCTTAAAAGCTGCCCCTTTAGCAAAAAATAAGGTCTTATTATCTACTGTTCGGCTATCATATGAGAGGTTTGAGAAGGTTAGTCCAGAATAATTATAGTAATAATTTTCTTTGATTAACACTTCTCTAAAGTTATTATCTTCCTTAAGAAGTTCAATAGTTTTTTCAATTGTTATCATATTACATATTTTATCTCTAAAGTTCTAGATTTACAAGTATCATGCAAAAGTTTATAATATAGCTACTACGTCTTAGAAAGTATAGATATGGAAACCAATAACAACGAAATGACCCAAAAGGAACTCATGCTAAGAGGAACGGCATGGTCCACAGCTAGTAATTTTATTAGTCGATTCTTAGGAGCAGTTTATGTCATCCCATGGTTTATCTGGATGGGCAAGTACGCGACACAGGCAAATGCCTTATTTAACATGGGCTATAATGTATATGCCTATTTTTTATTGATTTCAACAACTGGACTCAATGTAGCAATTGCAAAGCAAATAGCCAAATATAATTCACTTGGTCAAACCGAACATAGTTATCAATTAATTCGCTCAACCATGAAATTAATGCTTGGTTTAGGTGTATTTTTCTCAATAATCATGTACGTAACCTCACCTATTTTTGCGTCCATGTCAGGTAGCGACCAAGCCTTGATTCCTGTTATGCATAGTTTGTCATTAGCTGTGCTTGTTTTCCCGATTATGAGTATTATCAGAGGGATTTTCCAGGGGCATAATAATATTAAACCTTATGCTCTTAGTCAAATAGCAGAGCAGATTGTCCGTGTTATCTGGATGTTGATAGCGACATTTACAGTGATGAAGTTGGGATCTGGTAATTATACCGAGGCTGTAACTCACTCGACATTTGCTGCTTTTGTCGGCATGATTGCAAGTATGTTTGTTTTAATTTTCTATCTAAATAAAGACGGGCTACTAAGCAAAATTTTTGCAAAACCTGAAGTCGATATTAAAATTGATGCTAAGGGTCTTTTATGGGAAACGTTGAAAGAATCCATTCCTTTTATTGTGACTGGAAGTGCCATTCAAGCCTTTCAATTGATTGACCAGTGGACTTTTATCAATAGCATGTTGCTATTTACCAAATTTCCCAAAACACAATTATTGGAGTTGTTTGGCTACTTTAATGCTAACCCTGCCAAAATTACCATGATATTAATTGCAGTAGCAGCCTCAATTGGTGGTGTAGGAATTGCCCTATTGACAGAAAATTATGTCAAAAAAGACATGCATGCCGCAGCTAGGTTAATCATCAATAATATTACCATGCTTTTCATGTTCTTGCTACCTGCATTAACAGGGGCCATCATTTTAGCAAAACCTTTATATGTTGTTTTTTATGGGGTAACAGTACCTACTGCTATCACATTATTTAGGATTGTTTTACTACAAGTTGTTTTATTAGCTCTTTATTCATTATTGGCACCAATGCTGCAAGCTTTGTTTGAAAATAGAAGAGCCATGCTCTATTTCGCTTATGGTGTCATTGTTAAGCTTGTCTTACAGATTCCATCTATTTATTTATTCCATGCTTATGGCCCTCTACTTGCAACCACCTTTGGATTGCTCTTGCCAATTGTTTTGATGATTCGTCGTTTGCATCAAGTAACTAGATTTAATCGGAATTTACTTTTCCGCCAAATTTTATTACTCACCATACTAACTGTCGTCATGGGAATTGTTGTTGCACTTGGCAACTGGCTATTAGGATTCTTCTTATCAACTGATGGCCGTATTGTCAGTCTCCTTTATTTATTGATTATTGGCGGCCTTGGATTTGTAGTCTATGGTTACTTAACATTACTTACCCATCAATTGGATAAATTGATTGGCAATAGCAGAGCAAATAACTTGCGACGCAAATTTAATATCACTTAAGTCTGAGAGTGGTACAAAAATCAGTAATTCCGTAGCAATTTGATTTTGTCGTCCTACCTCCGCAAAGTTGAGTAGGGCTGTAACAGTTGATTTTCAAGGTATTAGAGCCCACTCAATAACTGCGTAACATACATAAATCTTTATAAAAAGAGAGTTTGAGAACACTTGTTCCAGACTCTTTTTAGTGGCTTCGTACTCTAATTGAATTGATCGTAAAACATGTAAATTATAGGTGTATGGATTGAAAAATAACTGCAAAAATTGAAGAATTCTGCTATAATGTTACAAGTGAAAAAAATAAGAAGGAAGTAAACAACAATGGGAAAATTTCAAGTTATTTCGCATCCACTAATTCAGCACAAATTATCTATTTTGCGTCGTGAAACGACGTCAACAAAAGATTTTCGTGAGTTAGTCAATGAAATCGCAATGTTAATGGGATATGAAGTATCTAGAGATCTTCCACTTGAAGATGTAGAGATTACTACACCTGTCTCAAAAACAGTTCAAAAGCAATTAGCTGGGAAAAAATTAGCTATTGTTCCAATTTTAAGAGCAGGTATTGGAATGGTTGATGGCTTTCTAAGTCTTGTTCCAGCTGCTAAGGTTGGACATATTGGTATGTATCGTGATGAAGAGACCTTTGAACCTGTTGAATACTTAGTAAAATTACCAGAAGATATTGACCAACGTCAAATCTTTGTTGTTGACCCAATGTTAGCAACAGGTGGTTCTGCAATCTTAGCAGTAGATTCATTGAAAAAACGTGGTGCAGCTAATATCAAATTTGTCTGCTTAGTGGCAGCGCCAGAAGGTGTTAAAAAATTACAAGATGCCCATCCAGATATTGATATCTTTACAGCAGCCTTGGATGAAAAGCTAAATGAGCACGGCTACATTGTTCCAGGTCTTGGTGACGCTGGTGACCGCTTGTTTGGTACTAAGTAAAGATCCGGGGGATCTTTACTTAGATGAGCCCTGAAACAAAGGCGCGAGTCCTCAGACTCCAGTGGCTGTTTACTTAGATAAGATCAGAAATGGAGACAGAAGAACACTGGTGTACTTTTATTTATTAAGCATTAAAGTCAGGTGCCTTGAGTGTCTTTTCTGAAATGAAGCTTGATTCAGAGAACTTTCTAGTTTATTGGCTAGAAAGTTTTTTAAAAGTAAGTTTATTATTTGACCTATATTGACCAATAGACTATAATAAGGTCATCATTATAGATTACCTATTTTAGAGTATCATCTCAAAAATAGTAAATTAGATTGGAGAATTTTATGATTCCTGTTGTTATTGAACAAACAAGCCGTGGTGAACGTTCTTATGATATCTATTCACGTCTTTTAAAAGATCGTATTATTATGCTAACGGGTCCAGTTGAGGATAATATGGCAAATTCTATTATTGCTCAGCTATTATTCTTGGATGCACAAGATAATACCAAAGATATTTACCTTTATGTAAATACTCCAGGTGGCTCTGTTTCTGCAGGGTTAGCAATTGTAGATACAATGAATTTTATTAAATCTGATGTCCAAACGATTGTTATGGGGATGGCAGCTTCGATGGGAACAATTATTGCCTCATCAGGTACAAAAGGTAAACGATTTATGTTGCCAAATGCTGAATACCTTATCCACCAACCGATGGGGGGAGCTGGAAGTGGTACGCAACAATCAGATATGGCTATCGTTGCGGAGCAATTGTTAAAAACTCGTAAACGTCTAGAAAAAATCTTAGCAGATAATTCTGGTAAAACAATTAAGCAAATTCATAAAGATGCTGAAAGAGATTACTGGATGGATGCTAAGGAAACCTTAGCATATGGTTTCATTGATGAAATCATGGAAAATAATAGCCTTAAATAAAACATGCCCTTGAAAAAGGATGGTATCCCGAAAGTTAGACAAAAACTCTAACGATTGGGATGCTTTTTATTTTATAGGAGAATTTGGATAAAAATAATGAGCTTTATCAACTGTTTACAGGACATTATGTTATAATCAAGATATGTTAGTCATAAATGAAGATCTTATTATAATTGAAGATGCCATTGATTCTTTGGTTAATGAGTTGGTAAGTTCTCCTGAATTTATTAATTATAAAGAAAAACTAAAGATAGTTGATAATGATCACGAGCTGCAAGAGTCTATTTCAGAGCTAAAGCAATTAACAGATAACTATACTCAAGAAGAATTTATTAGGTTTCGGCCGGAATTGAGAGAAATGAGGAAATCAATTTTGGCTAAGAAAAAGGAACTTGATACCAGTCCCAATATCATTGCGTTAAGATATGCTGAGATAGCATGCCAAGAAATCTTAGCTAAAATAAGCCAACAACTTGCTAGTGCTGTATCACCTACGATATTTATCGACACAGGTTTGCCATTGGCATCTAGAAAAAAACACCCAAAGCATGGGCGGTACCAAAATATCAAAGAAAAGGATTGAACATGTATTCAAAACAAGATAGAATCGGAATTATTATTTATTTATATTATAATCGTGATGCTAGAAAAGTGACAAAGTATGGTGATTTATATTATCATTCCAAACGCTCTAGATATTTGGTCTTATATATTAATACAGAGGATGTTGATAGTAAAATCAAAGAAATTGGAAAGTTAAAATTTATAAAAGATGTGAAATTATCTGGATTTGACGACATTAATCATGACTTTGTTGGTAATTTACATCGTCAAGACGAGATGGCATCTGGAATTATCTGACAATTAAATAAGCTAAAAAAAGCCTAAAAATACTATTTTATGGCTTTTTTATTTTATTTTAAAAAATGTATTCTAAATTATTGACAATTTTCAGATAATTCTGTATTCTTATTATCATACTAAAAATACTTTTCAACTTAAGGGGATTTTATATGAATAAAAAAATGTTATTATCAGGACTTGCACTTGTTTCAACTGTGTCTCTAGCAGCATGTTCTGCAGCACCTTCGAGTACGAATTCCACTTCAAAAGGAAATGAAATCGGCAAAACAGTAAAAGTTGGACTTAACTTGGAATTAACAGGTGGAGTTGCAGCTTATGGAAGTGCTGAGGAAAAAGGTGCCAAATTAGCTGTTGAAGAGATTAATAAAAAGGGTGGGGTTTCAGGGAAAAAACTTGAACTTGTTTCAAAGGATAACAAGTCTGACAACTCTGAAGCAGCAACTGTAACAACTAGTTTAGCAACTCAAAGCAAGGTTAATGTCATTGTAGGACCAGCAACATCTGGTGCAACAGCAGCAGCGTCACCGAATGCTACTAAAGCTGCAGTACCGTTAATCACACCTTCTGGTACTCAGGATGATTTGACAATTGCAAGTGATGGTAAAACTAATCCATACATTTTCAGAACAACTTTCGTAGATAGCTATCAAGGGGATGTCCTTGCAAAATATGCGACGACGACACTTAAAGCAAAAAAAGTTGTATTATTCTATGATAATTCAAGTGACTATGCAAAAGGTATTGCAAAACGCTTCAAAAAAATCTACAAAGATACAATTGTAACGGAAGCTACATTCCAATCGGGAGATACAGACTTCCAATCAGCCCTTACAAAAATTAAAGGGGAATCATTTGACGCAATCATCATGCCTGGATACTACCAAGAAACTGGTACAGTCATCAAACAAGCCCGTGAAATGGGAATTGATGCGCCGATTGTAGGACCTGATGGCTTTGCGGATAACAAATTAGTTGAACTTGCTGGTAGTGCTAACACAAATAAAGTTTACTATATCTCAGGTTTCTCAGCTTCAAGCTCAGACAAAGCTAAGAAATTCGCGGAAGCATACAAAGCAAAATATAGTACAGAGCCATCAATGTTTGCCGCTTTAAGCTATGATTCTGTATACATGGCAGCTGATGCAGCTAAAGGGGCTAAAACGTCAGTTGATTTAGCTAAAAACTTAGAAAAACTTAAAGATTTTAATGGTGCAACTGGAAGTATGACAATTAATAAAAAACATAATCCTGTTAAATCAGTTTCTGTAGTCGGGCTAACTGATGGTAAAGAATCTTCTTCAACAACAGTCAAAGCAGACTAGTAATAAAAGGTGTGGGGATGCGATGCTTCCCCACACTATTATGTTAGAAAGTTTGGTATTTATATGCTCCAACAACTTGTAAATGGTCTTATTTTAGGAAGTGTTTATGCCTTGTTAGCTTTAGGTTATACAATGGTATATGGAATAATAAAATTGATCAACTTTGCCCATGGTGATATTTATATGATGGGTGCTTTTATCGGTTATTATTTAATTAATACACTCCATCTGAATTTCTTTATGACACTTGTATTAACAATGGTTATTACAGCGACTTTGGGAGTTCTAATTGAATTTTTAGCTTATCGTCCCTTGAGAAATTCAACGAGGATTGCTGCTTTAATCACTGCAATTGGGGTATCCTTCCTTCTAGAATATGGTATGGTTTATTTTGTAGGGGCTGAAGCAAGAGCTTTTCCTCAAGCTTTGACAATTGTTAAATATTCACTAGGTCCCATTACTGTCACAAATGTACAAATGATTATCCTTCTTATATCTATTACCTTAATGTTAGGATTACAATTTATTGTAAAACAAACTAAGATGGGTAAAGCAATGCGTGCCGTATCAGTTGATAGTGACGCCGCCCAATTAATGGGTATTAATGTTAACTCTACCATTAGTTTCACTTTTGCCTTAGGCTCTGCTTTAGCAGGAGCGGGAGGTGTGCTAATTGGACTTTATTATAATTCAATTAATCCGTTGATGGGGATGACGCCAGGGATAAAAGCCTTTGTAGCTGCGGTTCTTGGGGGAATTGGGATTATTCCGGGTGCAGCTCTTGGTGGATTTATGATTGGACTCTTGGAAACTTTTTCGACGTCAATCGGTTTATCCAGTTATCGCGATGCAGTTGTATATGCAGTACTTATTATTATCTTATTAATTAGACCTGCAGGATTATTAGGTAAGAATGTGAAAGAGAAGGTGTAAAAAATGAAACGAAATATCAAATCCATTTTAGCCTGGGGTATCCTAATTGTTCTTCTTTTTCTAGTTCTTAATTTTTTAACAATTAGTGGAATTCTTGGACCATATTACGTTCAAATTTTAATGGGGATTGGCATCTCAATTATTATGGCAATGGGAACAAACCTTGTTCTTGGATTTTCGGGTCAGTTTCCCCTTGGTCAAGCAGGATTTATGGCCATCGGAGCCTATACAACAGCTATTTTAACCAAACAAATGCCAACTTATTTTGGGTTTTATTTATCAATGCTTGTGGGAATGATTATTGCAGGCTTAATAGCTGTAATTGTCGGATTTCCGACTCTTCGTTTAAAAGGTGATTACTTAGCAATTGCTACTTTAGGTGTCGCTGAAATTATTCGTATTGCTATCGTTAATGGTGGTGAAATGACAAATGGCGCTGCTGGTTTATCAGGTGTCTTGCCTTATACTACATTACCAATTGTCTATGTATTTACAGTTCTAATAGCTGTTCTGATGATGAATTTCATTAGAAGTTCATTTGGACGCCAAGTTATTTCAGTCCGTGAGGATGAAATTGCAGCAGAATCAATGGGCGTTGATACCACAAAAATTAAAGTTGCGACCTTTGCATTTGCAGCAATGACTGCCAGTGTTGCAGGATCATTATATGTTAGCTATATTGGAACGGTTGTTCCTAAAGATTTCACCATCATGAGATCTATTGATTATCTTATTATTGCAGTTTTAGGTGGTTTAGGTTCAATGACTGGGACAATTGTAGCAGCAATAGTTTTAGGTGGCCTAAATATGTATCTACAAAGCTTCTCAGAAGTTCGTATGATTATTTACTCTTTAGCCCTCATTTTAGTTATGGTATTCAAGCCAAGTGGACTATTAGGAACAAAAGAGCTCAGCCTATCTAAATTTTTCACAAAAAAGACAGAGGAGGGCAAATAGATGGCACTTCTTGAAGTAAAAAATCTAACAAAAAATTTCGGTGGTTTAACAGCCGTTGGAGATATTTCTTTGGAACTAACTGAAGGAGAGCTGGTTGGACTTATTGGCCCAAATGGAGCTGGAAAAACAACCTTGTTTAATCTTTTAACGGGTGTTTATTCTCCAAGTGAAGGAACGATTGTACTCGATGGGATTGAATTGAATGGCAAAACTCCTTTTAAAATTGCCTCTCTAGGCTTGTCTAGAACCTTTCAAAATATTCGTCTATTTAAAGAAATGACAGTTCTTGAAAATGTACTAATCGGTTTAGCTAATCAAGAAAAATCGCATACCTTTGCAAGTTTATTACGTCTTCCTAAGTTCTATCAAAGCGAGGAAGCATTGAAGGCGAAAGCTTTAGAATTACTAGTAATTTTTGGTTTAGAAACTGAGTTCGACACATTGGCAAAAAATCTTCCTTATGGTAAGCAACGTCGTTTAGAAATTGTCAGAGCTTTAGCAACCAAACCTAAAATCTTATTTTTAGATGAGCCTGCTGCAGGGATGAATCCACAGGAAACAGCAGAGCTGACGGCATTAATTCGTCAGATTAAGAATGATTTTGGGATTACCATAATCCTTATAGAGCACGACATGAGTCTGGTTATGGAAGTTACTGAACGAATCTATGTGTTAGAGTATGGTCGCTTAATCGCCCATGGCAATCCCGAAGAAATAAAAAATAATAAGCGTGTTATCGAGGCTTATCTTGGAGGTGATTTGTAGTGTCAATGTTATCAGTTGAAAACTTATCCATTAATTATGGGGCTATTGAAGCTGTCAAGGATGTTTCTTTTCACGTTGAAGAAGGCGAAGTTGTTACACTAATTGGAGCCAATGGTGCTGGAAAAACATCCATTTTAAGGACTATCTCCGGTCTAAATCGTCCCAAAAGTGGAAAAATTAGTTTCTTAGGTAAAGAAATCCAAAAGATGCCGGCCCGTAAAATTGTTGCGAGTGGTCTATCACAAGTACCAGAAGGACGACATGTTTTTTCTGGTTTAACGGTTATGGAAAATCTAGAGATGGGTGCCTTTTTGAGTAAAGATCGAGAAGAGAATCAAAAAAATCTGAAAATGATTTTTGATCGTTTTCCACGACTTGAAGAACGTAAAGCTCAAGATGCTGCAACGCTTTCAGGTGGCGAACAGCAAATGCTAGCAATGGGAAGAGCCCTCATGAGTAAACCTAAATTGCTTCTGTTGGATGAACCATCGATGGGATTAGCACCAATTTTTATCCAAGAAATTTTTGATATCATTCAGGATATTCAAAAGCAAGGTACTACAGTCTTGTTAATTGAACAAAATGCCAATAAGGCCTTATCAATTGCTAACAGAGCTTATGTTTTAGAAACAGGCAGGGTGGTTTTATCTGGTACTGGTAAGAAGTTATTGGAATCAGACCAAGTCAAAAAAGCTTATCTGGGTGGTTAATACTTTCTAATTTAACTCCGAACACTGTCTCAAGTGTTCAAGCATGCTATAATAAATTATGTAGATAAAATGAGGATAAGATATGTCAGTTAAAGATTATATGACTAAAGAAGTTGTTACCATTACTCCAGAAACTCGAGTAGCGAAGGCAGCTGACTTATTGAGAGAAGAAGATTTACGTCGACTTCCAGTTGTTGAGAATGGTTATTTAGTGGGCTTGGTCACTGCAGGAACAATGGCAGAAGCGATGCCCTCAAAAGCAACTAGTTTATCAATTTATGAAATGAATTATTTGTTAAATAAAACAAAAATAAAAGATATTATGATTAAAAAGGTAATCACTGTTGAACCTGATGCCAGTTTGGAAGATGCAATCTACCTCATGCTAACCCATAAAATTGGTGTTTTACCTGTTTTAGAGGGAGATCTGTTAGTAGGAATTATCACAGATCGAGATGTTTATAGAGCTTTTCTACACATTTCAGGCTATGGTTTAGAAGGCATTCGAGTTGTGATTCATACTGATAATGCAGTAGGAGTTTTGGCTCGCCTTACTTCAACAATTTCAGAAGCGAATTTAAATATTAGACGAACAGTTGTAGATACCCGCTCAAGTGGTAAGACGGTTGTTGAAATTCAAATTGATGGCGATATTCTTCCAGAAATCTTACAGGAAAAATTGGAAAATACAGGTGTAGAAGTTGTATCTGTTTCAAAAACTCACCCAAAGCAAGAAGTATTTTAAAGATTAATGCACTGCTAGTAATTGGCAGTGTTTTTTCTCTTAAATTTTGGTAAAATAGAGGTATGAATAAAAAAGAAAACGACAAATCCAAGGGAATCATTATTACATTTGAAGGTCCAGATGGTGCAGGAAAAACGAGTGTCTTAGAGGCTCTCTTGCCCCTATTAAAATCAGAGTGGCAAGATGAGATTTTGATAACTAGAGAACCTGGGGGCGTAGCAATTGCTGAAGAAATTAGAGAAATTATCCTAGATGTTAAGAATACAGCTATGGATCATAAGACGGAGTTACTTCTATACATTGCTGCTAGACGTCAGCACTTGGTTGAGAAAGTAATTCCTGCTAAAGAAGCTGGGAAGATGATCCTCATGGATCGTTTTATTGATAGTTCTGTGGCTTATCAAGGTAGTGGTAGGGGGTTAAAAAAGGCTGATATTCAGTGGCTAAATGATTTTGCAACCGATGGTATTGATCCTGATTTAACTCTCTATTTCGATGTTCCTTCTGAAGTGGGCCTAAGTCGTATCGCTAAAAATAGTCAACGCGAAATCAATCGATTAGACCTTGAAAAATTAGAAATGCATCAAGCTGTTCGTCAGGGGTATTTAGAATTAGCGATTGAAAATCCTCATCGAATCGTAACAATTGATGCCTCAAAAGCTTTAGAAGAGGTTGTATCGGATGCTTTCGAAACTATTAAAGCAAAATTAAATGCCTGAGAGGGAAAGAGGGATGCAAATAGAGCAAGTAGCACCAAAGGCATACCAAGAATTTAAACAGATATTAAAGAAAAATCGTCTCAATCATGCCTATCTTTTTTCTGGAGATTATGCTAATTTCGATATGGCCATTTTTCTTGCGCAAGCTATTTTTTGTCAGGAAGTTAGAGATCACTTGCCTTGTGGAAAATGTCGAAGTTGTCAGTTGATTGAAAACAATGAATTTTCTGATGTTACAATTTTAGAACCTGTTGGTCAAGTTATAAAAACAGATACTGTTAGAGAAATGATGCGAAATTTTTCTCAGACGGGATATGAGAGTCAAAAACAAGTTTTTATTATTAGGGATTGTGAAAAGATGCATATCAATGCAGCTAATAGTTTGCTTAAATTTATTGAAGAACCACAAAGTGCTTCGTATATTTTTCTGTTGACGAATGACGACAATCAAGTACTGCCAACTATAAAAAGTCGGACACAGATTTTCCATTTTCCTAAAAATACTTCTTTTTTATCACAAAGAGCACAAGAATTAGGGCTATTGAAAAGACAAGCTAATCTCATTGCTCAACTTGCAAAAAGTCCAAGAGATTTAGAAATTTTGGCAAAAGATAATAAGGTCTTAGAATTAGTAAATAAAAGTCAACAGTTTGCAAGTCTGTTGATCAGTGATAAAGAAAAAGCTTATCTTGAAGCTAGTCGATTAAGTCTAGTAGCTAGTGAAAAAGCAGATCAAGATATGATTTTGAAACTACTAACCCTCATCCTTTCAAAGGATTATTCTCAAAAAAATAATTTATATTATCTTGAAGCCTTATATAAAGCTCGCTTAATGTGGCAAAGTAATGTTAGCTTCCTCAATGTTGTAGAATTTATGGTGATTTCATGACTAAGGTAATTGGTGTCAAGTATGCAGTTGGTGACTTGGCAAAATTTGTAAAAACAGACCTAGCCTTTCCAGAAGGAACAGAGATAGTTGTTAAAGACGGAAAAGGTTCTTATTTAGCAAAAATTTCTCATCCCATAAGGGAGATGGCTGAGGATAAATTGCCTCAAGATATCCCTGTGCTTGTTAGAAAAGCAACAGATATGGACACCAAAGCTAACAAACATAATGCTCATTACGCAAAGCAATCTAAAGAAACAGTCAAAGAACTTATTGCTAAAAACAGTTTGGACATGAAGATTGTTGATATTGTTTTTCCATTGGAGAGAAGCTTTGTCTTAATAACTTTCACTGCACAAGAACGTGTAGATTTTAGACAATTATTAAGAGATTTAGCGACGCTATTCAAAACAAGAATTGAATTAAAACAAATTAATAGCCGAGAGGAAGCTAAAATATTTGGAGCAATTGGTCCGTGTGGACGTCCCTTATGTTGCTCAAGTTTTTTAGGTGAATTTCCAGCTGTATCTATTAAAATGCTAAAAAATCAGGGACTATCCTTGAACTCTGGCAAAAGTACAGGCTACTGTGGTCGCTTGTTATGCTGTTTGCAGTATGAGGATGATTTCTATAAAGAAAGTAAACTCAAATTTCCAGATTATGGGGAAATTGTTCATACAAAAGAGGGATTAGCAAGAGTAGAGGCAATTGATATTTTTCAAGAAGTCTTAAAAGTAAAATTAGAAAATAACGGTACCATCGTTGACTACCCATTAGAGGAGGTAAAAATTGGTCAATAAAAGAGAGCTCTTTGACGCATTCGATGGCTTTTCGCAAAACCTTATGGTGACATTAGCAGATATAGAAGCCATGAAAAAACAAGTCCAGGGCTTGGTTGAAGAAAACACAATACTAAGAATAGAAAATACAAAATTACGTGATCGCCTTAGTCAATTAGAACACGAGACAGTCCACAAAACCTTAAAACAAGGGAAAGAGCATTTGGAAAATATTTATGATGAAGGTTTTCATATTTGTAATTTCTTTTATGGACAACGCCGTGAGAATGACGAAGAATGCATGTTTTGTAGAGAATTATTAGACAGAAAGTAGCCAATGCAAATCCAGAAAAGTTTCAAAGATAAAAAGAAATCAGGATGTCTTTATTTAGTTCCAACACCAATTGGAAACTTACAGGATATGACTGTTAGGGCAATTGAAATCCTAAAAACAGTTGATTTGATTTGTGCGGAAGATACCAGAAATACCGGCCTTCTTCTCAAACAATTTGATATCATGACCAAACAATTTTCCTTTCACGAACATAATGCTTATGACAAAATACCGGCCTTAATTGAATTATTATTATCGGGGAAATCGCTAGCGCAGGTATCTGATGCAGGGATGCCCTCTATTTCTGATCCTGGTCATGATTTAGTTAAAGAAGCTATTGCAAAAGATATTAACGTCGTTGCCTTGCCAGGAGCATCCGCAGGGATAACGGCTTTAATTGCAAGCGGCCTAGCTCCGCAACCACATATTTTTTATGGTTTTCTACCAAGAAAAGCAGGTCAACAAAAAGATTTTTTTACTGAAAAAAAAGATTATCCTGAAACACAGATTTTTTATGAGTCACCTTATCGTGTAGCAGATACCTTAGAAAATATGAAATTGATCTATGGAGATAGACAAGTGGTTTTGGTTAGAGAGTTGACTAAAATTTTCGAAGAATATCGACGTGGGACAATTTCTGAATTATTGTCTTCTATTTTAGAAAGTCCTCTAAAAGGAGAATGCTTGATTATTGTCTCAGGTCACAGTGATGTAACCCCGAGAATTGAGCAAGATGACATCATAACCTCTATACCAAATTTAGTTCAAGAAAAAATTAATCAAGGGATGAAACCAAATCAGGCTATTAAAACAGTTGCTAAAGATTATCAACTTAATAGACAAGATGTCTATAATGCTTATCATGGAATATAAAAAGATGATTGTTCGCATTTTCATCTTTTTTTAATACCAAAAATCGACTATACTTGGATAATTGCTACAAATTTGATACCATTTTAATGTCGGGATATCATTATGACAATGTAATTGAATTATTGTCATATTGTTTTAATTAGAAAGAGGAGATTTATGACTGAAGAAGAAGTAACATTGGTTACCATTGCAGGTATTTATGGTTTTATTTTGCTTATTGTCTTTCTGTCAGCATTGCTGATGGTGATTGGAAACTGGCGTCTCTTTAAAAAGGCTGGCTATGAAGGCTGGAAATCAATTATTCCAATTTACGGTGGGTTTGTAAAACATAAAATTGCCTTTGGTGAAGAAAATAAATGGCTCTATTTTATTGGTTGGGTTTTGGCTATTTATTATTCTTACACACATTTTTGCTACTTGAGAGCATTTGGTGCATCTAAAGGATTGGCAGTACTTGGATTATTTTTCCCAGGAATTGTGACCTTAGTTGTAGCTTTTGGTAAACTTTACTCAGAAGGTAACTACCATACTGTAAATCATATTATGGGCTAAAAAATCAACTCACTGAGTTGATTTTTTTATATTATTTTTGTCCCATGGACAATTTTGCTTCCAGTGAGTTGGCTTAGTTCGTGTGCATTAGCGGCTGTGACACCTCCACCAATCATTAGTTCAATGCGGCCATCAGCATAGGTGATTAAATCTTTGATGTGGTCGACATTGTCATAGATACTTTGACTAGCTGAACCGCCATGCAATAGGATACGAACAAAACCATAATCAATCAAGGCATCAATGCTTGATTTTTGCTCTTTTTCAGGAATAGCATCAAAAGCCATATGGAAGACAAGTGGCAAACCTTGGCTAGCCGGTAGGAGCTGCTCTATGGCACCTGTATCTAAGAGATTATCAGATGTTAAGCAACCGAGGACTAAAGCATCTGACCCAGCTTCAATGGCTTTAATCATATCTTCTTCCATGGCTCGTAGTTCGATATCATTGTAAACGAAATTGCCACCACGTGGACGAATCATGGTAGCTACTGTGATTGATTTTTCATGGAGTAACTGACATGCTTCCTTAATAATGCCAAATGAAGGTGTGGTCCCACCAACAGCTAGGTTATCACATAATTCAACACGGGAGATTGATAATGTGCTTAAATTGTTCAAATTTGTTAAGTTTTCTGCGCAAAATTCTTTGATTAACATAACCTTCTCCTTTATTCTTCTATTATATCATGTTTTATCAAAGGAATTTTCTAAAAATCTTTGTAACATTCTGAAAATTATGATATACTCGGAATAATAATTTTGGAGGTGTACCTATGACAATTTATAATTTCTCTGCAGGGCCAGCGGTCTTGCCAACGTCTGTCCTTGAAACAGCTCAAGTAGACATGCTTGACTACCAATCAAGTGGCATGAGTGTATTAGAAATGTCCCACCGATCCAAAGAATTTGATCACATAATAAAAGATGCAGAATACCTTTTAAGAGAATTGATGGCTATTCCTGATAATTATCGGGTTCTTTTTTTGCAAGGCGGCGCATCAACACAGTTTACCATGTTGCCTTTGAATCTAGCGCGTGGTAAAAAAGCCTATTATTTAGTCGCAGGATCATGGGGTAAAAAAGCCTATACAGAAGCTTTAAAACTTTCTAAAACAATACCGTTTGAACCGATATTATGGGCGTCCTCAGAAGATAGTAACTTCGACCATATTCCTCACAGTGATATAACCCAAATTGCACCAGATGCAGCTTATGTTCATTTAACTACAAATAATACCATTGAAGGAACAGCTATTTATGATTTACCGGACACTAAAGGTGTCCCAATAGTGGCCGATATGTCATCAAACATTCTAGCAGTTCGTTATAATGTGGAAGACTTTGGACTTATCTATGCTGGTGCTCAAAAGAATATTGGTCCAGCTGGAGTGACAATAGTTATTGTCAGAAATGATTTACTAAATACGCAGCCTACACTGTCAAGTATGTTAGACTACAAGATTCAGGCAGATGCGCAATCCTTGTATAACACACCACCAGCCTATAGTATTTATATTGCTAAAATGGTTTTTGAGTGGGTTAAGGAATTAGGAGGCTTGGATCAGATGGAAGTCTTGAATCGAGATAAATCGGGCTTACTTTATTCTTATATCGACCATTCGGACTTCTATCAGAGTCCAGTAAAAAATGCTAAGGATCGGTCAGTCGCAAATATTCCATTTACCACTCCGAGTAAGGAGTTAGACGATGCTTTTGTAAAAGAAGCAGATGCTCTTGGCTTTAAAAATATTAAAGGTCACCGCAGTGTTGGTGGCATGCGTGCTAGCTTATATAATGCCTTTCCAGCTGAAGGTGTAGTTGCATTAATTGATTTTATGAAAGAATTTGAACGTTTAAATAAAAATTAGGAATGTGAGTTTTGTAAGTATGGAAATTAGATTAGCTTTTCCAAATGAAGTAAATCAAATTATGGCACTTATTGACGGTGCTAAAGAAGTCATTGCTGCCTATGGCAGTGATCAATGGCAAGATGGTTATCCAGATGCTCAATCATTATTGATGATATCTTGGCCGGGCAAGGTTATGTTGCCTTGGAAGATGGTGAGATTGTAGCTTATACAGCTGCCATTTTTGGTAATGAAGAGGCTTATAATGCTATTTATGATGGTAAATGGTTAACAGATAATAAAGTCTATATTACTTTTCATCGCATTGCTGTTGCTAAAGACAAACAAGGACAAGCTATCGGACAAACTTTCTTACAAGGACTGATTGAAGGATTTGATCAAGTTGATTTCCGTGGCGATACACATGAAATGAACTTGGGCATGCAACATATTTTTGAAAAATTAGGCTACATCTACTGCGGTAAAGTACCCTTAGCAGGTGTCAGACTTGCCTATCAAAAAATCAAAGGTGACCATGAGAAGGCTGATTATCAAGAAATTGATGAAGACAGTCGCTATGGTTTATAAAAATAATAAGGAGTGCTGAGATAATTATCTCAGCTTTTAAAAAATTATGGTATTTAGTGTAAAAACATTTAATAATATTAATCAAATTGGACTAAAAGAACTAGGAAACGCATTTCAAATTGACGGGGATTTGGCAGAAAATCCCGATGCCTATATCTTAAGAAGTGAAAATCTTCATGACATAGTATTTCCTGATAATCTAAAAGCTATTGCGCGTGCAGGTGCAGGAACTAATAATATCCCAATTCAAGTAGCAACTGAAAAGGGGATAGTTGTCTTTAATACACCAGGTGCAAATGCCAATGCAGTTAAAGAAGCAGTATTAACTTCGATTCTACTTTCAGCAAGAGACTATATTTCAGCAAACTTGTGGACAAATAACTTAGTTGGAAACGATGTTCCAAAACAGGTTGAAGCCGGTAAGAAACAATTTGCGGGTAGTGAAATAAGTGGCAAGACATTGGGTGTTATTGGACTGGGGGCCATCGGAGCAAGAATTGCTAATGATGCTTATCGACTAGGCATGCATGTATTTGGTTATGACCCATATGTTTCCATTGAGACAGCTTGGAATATCTCAAGTCATGTCAAACGGGTCAATGACCTTAAAGATATCTTTGCACAGTGTGACTACATTACAATTCATGTTCCCTTGACTGAAGATACCAAAAACACCTTCAATAAAGATGCTTTTGGTATTATGAAAAAAGGAACAACTGTTATCAACTTTGCACGCGCCGAATTGGTCGATAATCAAGCCCTCTTTGAAGCTATTGAAACAGGAGTCGTTAAACGTTACATTACTGATTTTGGTACAGAAGAACTTCTAAATAAAGAAAAAGTAACAGTCTTCCCTCACGTTGGAGGATCAACGGCAGAAGCGGAATTAAATTGTGCCATTATGGCAAGTCAAACTATTCGACGTTTCATGGAAACTGGTGAGATTACCAATTCTGTGAATTTCCCGAATGTTCACCAAGCCTTAGTAGCGCCATACCGAATTACACTAATCAATAAGAATGTCCCAAATATTGTGGCGAAGATCTCGACAGCTGTTTCTGATTTAAATATCAATATTGCTAATATTATTAATCGATCAAAAGGTGACTATGCCTATACCTTACTAGATTTGGATGAATGCGATGCCACTAAAATTGACCAACTGGTACAAGGTTTCAAAGACAGTGACAACATTATAAAAGTTAGATTAATTACCAAATAGAAATAGAGTCCCGAACTTGCTTTCGGGATTTCTTTTCATTATACTAAATAGTAAGAGGTGATACGGATGACACTTTACCATACTAGCTACCAATCCCCATTAGGAGTCATGTCCCTAGTGGCCGATGATTCTAACTTACTTGGCGCCTGGTTTTTTGACCAAAAGTACTATCAAGCAGGGCTAAATGATGCCATTTTTTTGGAAAAAAAGACACCGATTCTTGAGCAAGCAATCAACTGGTTGGATACCTATTTTTCCGGACAAATCCCACAAACAGCAAGCTTTTTGAAAGCCAATGCCAGTCCGTTCCAAGCTAAAGTATGGAACCAATTGCAAGAGATTCCCCTAGGTCAGACCAGTAGCTACGGTGCCATTGCTAAAGCAATTGACTGCGCCTCAGCCCAAGCTGTCGGTGGAGCAGTTAGTCGCAATCCCTTAAGTATTTTCGTACCATGCCACCGCGTCCTAGCAAGTGACGGTAGCCTAACCGGCTACGCAGGGGGGCTTGATAAGAAAAAGTGGCTCCTTAATCATGAAAAAACAATTTTAGAAAAGGTGACCAAATGATTACATTATATGAATATCCTAAGTGTTCAACATGTCAGCGAGCAAAAAAAGAACTATCAGCTTTAACCACTGACTTTGAGTCAGTTGATATCAAAGCAAATCCTCCGAAAGCATCAGTCATAAAAGAGTGGATGGAAAATTCAACTTATACCATGAAAAACTTTTTCAATACCAGTGGAAATAGTTATAAGGCTCTTGGATTAAAAGATAAAATTGATGGGTTAACCATCGATGAGGCTGCTGAACTTTTATCAAAAGATGGTATGTTAATAAAACGACCAGTTCTTGTACAAGATGGTAAGGTACTGCAAATTGGAGCCAGAAAAGCATACACAAAGGAATTATTTGAATAAAAAATGAAGACAACAAAATTTGTCTTCATTTTTTATTTTTATATGGTCCCAATATATTTGTTCTTCTTCTGCTTGCGACACAAGGAATCAACGAAGATACTTCACTTATTTAAAATGTTTTATAATGGATATTCCAAACAGTTTCTATAGACAACTTAAAATAAATTATCAGATTTGATGCTAATAAATAAACTAAATCTAGCAAGGTTATTCAGAGTATGGTGAAATGGATTGGTAACTAAAAAAATACTTTTCATAATGGTGTAAGTACTTGAAAACAGTTTGTTTTCAAGTACAGGGAAGTTTTTAAACTTAGGTTAAAAAATTAGGCATGGAATTCCTTTGGAAGTCGCTGCCGTCCCTCACCACATATGAAAGGTATACTAATAATTATATTTAGTCTATTTTGCTAATTCTGTATTAATTTGCCACATGATTCCATATTGGTCAATAAAGTTAGCATAGGCTGGGCTCCAGAAGATTTCTTGAAGTTCCATTAAAATGTTTTGGGCATTGACAGTCAATTTGTTATAGAGGTCTTGAGCTTCTTCAACAGTATTAACGATCAGTGCGGCCGACATGTTGCCACCAGCTTTGTAGTCAAAATCTGGGTTTTCATCAGATAATTGCAGACGTATGCCGTCAAATTCAAGTTGGGCATTCATAACTAAGTCTTCACGTTCTTTAGGACAATCAGGAACACCATCTTTCCAGAACATTAAATTTGTGATTTCAGCATTGAAAACATCTTTGTAAAATTGAACAGCTTCTTTACCATTACCATTAGTAATTAAATAAACATTAATTGATGCAACCATGAGTTTCTCCTTTATTATTAGTTAGTTTGACGAATAGCAATGTAATTGCCTTCGCTATCAGTGAAAGTAAAATGAACAATACCTTGGTATTCCATAATTGGATTTGTAGTCACACCAGCAGCTGTCATACGGTCATATTCAGTTTCTAAATTATCAGTTTCAAACATTAATGAAGGAAAACCAACATTCATTTCAGGATTTGCTGCAGCAACCAAGCCTTTATTAAATAAACCAAATTTAACAGTTGATTCTTGAGAAGGGGCAATTTCATAAGACATATGCCCCTCACCCTCAGCTTGATCAATAATGACAAAGCCCATTTTTTCAGTCCAAAATTCCATTGCAGCTTTAGTATCATCAACATAAAGCATAGTTGTAGATTTAATAATCATTGTTCTCTCCATTTAGTAATAAATTATTTTAAGTTATTATAGCCCGACTAATAAAAATAGACAAGCTTTTTGACTTAAATTTTCCAACTTTTTAAGGTGCCAAATTAGGAGCCATTAAGGCTTAACTTATTTTCTATTTTTGATAAAGTTTGACTTAATCTGAAGATGCTCAATATCATTTGAAACAGCTAATTGGAAAGCTTTTTTTCCCAAGTGATAGCGTTGATTATCAATTGAGGGAATATTTAATAGCTTGCCTGATAATTGACTATCTTGACTAAAAAGAAGGGGCAGTGTTTTGTCATGTTCATTGTAAAAAGAAGCAAGACCAGAGGCAACATCATCACTATTTGCAAGTACTAACTCTACTGAATGCTTCAGTAGTTCAGAGCCAATCTGGTAGCCATCCTCAAAGTTAGCAATATTACCAAAAGTCTGAAATTCAATGTCTTTGGGGATTATCTTTTTTAAAGATTTTATTGTTTCCTGATAGGTTGAACTTTTTTCACTATTTCGAGTGAATAGCAAAGCCATTTTTTTAATTTTTGTCTGAGCTATAACTCTGAAAAGATCATCTAATCCCTTTTTACGTTGCACGGAAATACTAGAAACTTGAGAAGATTGGCAAGGCTCTAGTAAAACAATTTTGCCATAGGAAGAATAAGCTTCAATATCTTGTAATGGCAAACTGTGTGAAGAAATAATTAAGCTATCAAAAGCCTTACTTTTTAGTTGTTTTAAATAGGACATTTCAATGTCTGCATTATAGGCAGAAGGAAGCAGAAGCAATTGATCCTGACTGGATAAAGCAGCATCCATCAGTCCCCTGATAATGTCAAGAAAATAAGGGTGTTTTGTATGTGGAACAATGACGCCAATCCGATGCGTTTTGCCATGACTTAATTCACGCGCAGTTTGGTTAGGACTGTAATCAACTTGATCAATGATTGTTTGGATCTTTTTGCCAGTCTCTTTGGCAACATAACCCGATTGATTAAGATAACGTGAAACTGTAGATGGCGCCACACCTGATAGGCGTGCGATATCCTTAATACTTGTCATTTATTTTCCTTTCAAATACTGCCAGATACCATGGGCAACACCATCTTCCTCATTTGATTTAGTTACTAACTCAACTTGATTAAGAATATCAATGTGTGCATTGGCCATGGCAATAGGGGTTCCAACTTTATCAAACATTGGTATATCATTATATCCATCGCCAAAGGCAGCTGTTTCTTCTTTTGTTATAGCTAAGGTTTCAAAAAGGTAATCAATGCCTCTCGATTTTTTGGCATCTTTATGAGTTATTTCAAGGTAATAGGCACCAGATTGCTGAATTGAAACCATCTCTAAGTTTAATTGTAACAAATTATCTTTAACTTGTTCCATTTCTAAGGGGTCAAAGGTAATTAACATGATTTTATAAATTGCTTGTTCAGGTTTTAAATAATCTGAAATATCTATAATTTGAGGTTGTAATAGGGTTAATTGACTTTCATAATCTAAACCTTCATCTTCTTTAAAACTTAGCCATTGATCTTTGTAATAGTAAGATTGTGAAAGGGAAGGGAAGTTTTGGAAAATGTGTTTAATTAACTGATGACTGTCCCTATTAGAAATAGGTCGTTCAGAAATGGTTTCTAATTGATTGTTGACATATCTGTAGACTAGGCCCCCATTAAATCCAATTTGAATATCCTCTAATTCCAAGGCATTAATAGCCAGCCTCTTTCATTTCCATCGGAGCTCGGGCAGAAACTAAGGTAATTGGGATATTTGCCTCTTTAATTTTACTAGCATTAGTTGGTGAAACACGTCCTCTAGTATTTAATAGTGTGCCATCCATATCTAAAAAAATGCGTTTGATTGTCATTTGGTTACTCCTTTTTAACTTGTTGATAAGAGTATAAATGATGGAACGCATTCCATGTCAAGAGAAAAACACCAAAAAATTTTGGTGTTTTTAAATATATTTACTAGCTTCTCTAAAAGATAACGGTGCCAAGTCTTTTTGATACTTAATAACAAAGTTTCTAACCCACTCTGGATTTACTTTTGAATAATCACGTAAGCTCCAACCAATAGCCTTATTAATAAAAAATTCTTTAGAACCAAAATTATTGGTAATGATTTCTTCCAAAAGCTTGATATCTGTTTTTTCTTTACGTCCTAGTTGGTGGTCAATGGCAATGCGACGCAACCAAAAATCTTCAGATTGAGAAAGGTCCAGCATCAGCGCAGCAATTCTCTCATCTGGGATGTTTCCTAAAATCCGGTCGAAGTGATCAATGGTGTCCCACCATTGGTTGCTTTTAGCAAATGTTAGAATTAGCGGTACATCATCAAAACTTAAAAACTTATGCAGTCCTTTTAAGTAATCACAAACAAAGTAGTGGAGTTCCCGTTTTTCTTGGGACCAAGCCATTTGCAACAAATCCCAATCGATCTTTCCATTCTTTTTATCACTTGTCATTATATCCTTATAAAGCCTTCTTCGGATTGGTGTTTGCACGCCATAGAAAGGAAAGTGATTCTTCATATAAGCAGCCATTTTACTAGCTTGCTCAGCGTTAACTTGCTCTTCAAAACGCACAAGCAATTCCTGATATTTTTCTCTTGCGTCAGTCATTTTATAAATCAATTTCTAATAAAATTGGGGTATGGTCTTGGCGGTCACCAGAGTTAATCATTTCTGATTTTGTGACTTTATCAGCAACACGATTTGACGTCAACCAGTAATCAATTCTCCATCCTGTATTATTAATTTTACTTGTTTTACTGCGTTGTGCCCACCAGGTATAAACGTTTGGTACATCTCCGTGCAAATGACGGAAGGTATCAGTGAATCCTTTAGCTAATAAATTAGTAAATCCTAAACGTTCTTCATCAGTGAAACCAGCGGAACGACGATTGCTAGCTGGGTTAGCAAGGTCGATTTCATGGTGAGCTACATTATAGTCGCCTGTGGCCAGAACTGGTTTAGTCCTATCTAACTCAGCTAGATAATCAGCGTACTGAATGTCCCAAGCTTGGCGATCCTCAAGACGCTTCAGACCATCTCCAGCATTAGGGGTATAAACTTGTGTTACATAAAAGTCTTCGAATTCTAAAGTGATAATCCGGCCTTCCGCATCCATGGTTGTTGGTGCACCAATTTCTGGGAAAGTTACTGTTGGGTTAAGCTCTTTTTTGTATAAGAACATTGTTCCAGCATAACCTTTGCGGGCAGGCTCAACAGATGAACGCCAAACATGAAGGTATTCGGGGAAATAGCTAAGGATAGCTTCTAAATGTTTTTTGGTTGGTCCAGCTGATGATAATTTTGTTTCTTGGATGGCAATAATGTCGGCATCTTGGTTAACAATTGTGTCAATAACGGCACGAGATAAGAGTGCGCGTGGCGATTCGCCAGTTAGCGCGGCATTAAGGGAATCAATATTCCATGAGATTAATTTCATTTGATTGTCTCTTTCTTTATTTCTATCGTCTTTATTCTATCAAAAAAAAAAGAAGCTAGCGATATTTTAAGCTCTGATTAACTATTTAGAAAAATTTCTAAATAGGTCTTGTTTTCTAGAAATTTGGTGCTATAATCTATTTAAAAATATTTCTAAATAGAAGGGCGTGATGTAATGAGTTTTGCGACAACGTTTAAAGCATTGTCTGATCCTGTCCGAAGAGAGATTTTGACACTTCTGAAAAATGGACAGCTATCAGCGGGCGAGATTGCGAGTCATTTTGATTTGGCACAAGCTAGTGTGTCCTATCACCTGACTATTTTAAAGAAGGCTGATTTAATCACAGAAGAAAAGGTCAAAAATTATATCTACTATGATATTAATACATCAGTTTTAGAAGATCTTATGGTCTGGATTTCAGAATTAAAAGGAGATAATGACAATGAAAATTGATAAAAAATTATTACTAATAACATCATTACTGACCTTATTACCACTCTTATTGGGATTTATCTTGTGGAATCAGTTACCTGAACAAGTTGCTACCCATTTTGGAATAAATGGGAAAGCGGATGGCTATTCAGGAAAAGCTTTTGCTGTTTGCTTTATGCCACTGTTTATGTTGGTCATGCATTTATTTGTCATTTTTACCACAAGTCTAGATCCGAAGGCTAGGAAAATTGGCAAAATGTACAAATTGACTTACTGGATAATTCCTGCCATTTCCATTTGGGTTCAGTCAGCTGTCTTATTAAATGCGGCAAAAATAATAAGTTTCTCTGGTAGTTCAGTTCTCTGTCTTCTAGGAGTTCTCTTTCTAATTATTGGGAATTATCTTCCAAAAATTGGACAAAATTACACAGTCGGAATCAAACTCCCATGGACACTCAACGACGAAGATAACTGGAAACAAACCCATCGTTTTGCCAGCAAAATTTGGGTGCTTGGAGGCCTTCTGCTAATTATTAGTGGATTATTCAATATTTATCCAGTAGTATTCTTGGTCTTGGATTTTACAATAATGATATTAGTACCTACGATTTACTCATATATGATTTATAAAAAGAAGTTAGATAGGGATAAAAAATAGGTCAGGATGCATTCTTGATCTATTTTGCTATCTGACCCCTTGTTTAAATATGGTATAATAAGGTTATGTATAAAAGAAAAAGAGGTAGATGATGAAAAAATTACTCAATAAAGGTCTTTTGGTCATATCCCTTATTATTATTGGTGGTTATTACTGGAACAATTTACCACCGGTTAATATTTTTAGTGTTGAGTTTTGGCTGTTTTTAATTTTTATTCTATTCATCATTGCGGTAAATATTGTTTTAAACTCTTATAGCCAAGAGGTTTCAATGCTTTTTTCAGGCAAGAAATCTGGCAATGCAAAGCCTTTAAATGGGAAGAAAGATGTCACAGCATACTTTAATCCATTTTTAGGGAAGGTCAAGTGGCTTGTCCTAGCGATGATGACGATAGTAATGGGCTTGGGACTTCTTTCGATTCTCAACTCGCACATTTTTAGAGCTAAAAGCTATGCTAAGGTAATTACTGTCAAAAATGCAGATTTCAAAAAAGATTTTCCGGAAACGAATGTTTCAACCTTAGCCTTACTTGATCGGGAGTCAGCCGAAAAAATTGGTGATACTTATTTGGGGACAATAGACAAAGTCTCGCAGTTTGGAATCTCTGATGACTACCGACAAATTACGATTGGCAAACAGCCATACCGTGTGTCTCCTTTAGAATATAAAAGTTTCTGGAAATGGCTTACAAATCGAACTGAAGGCATTAATTATTATGTTAAGGTAAATCAAACAACTGGGAAAGCTGAATTAGTAAAATTACAAAAAGCAATGAAATATTCAGATTCTGAATTTATGTTTAGAGATACCATGAGACATTTGCGTTTCCTTCATCCATTTACGATTTTTGATGATCCATCTTTTGAAGTGGATGATCAAGGGAATCCATTTTATGTCGCAACAACCTATAAACCTAAATTTGGCTTGTCCTCACCAGACCCAACAGGTGCTATTTTGTTAGATGCTGTTACTGGGAAAACGAAACATTATACATTAAATCAGATTCCTAAGTGGGTTGACCGAGTTTTCTCAGCAAAAAATGTGATTCAACGTGTAGATGATTACTATACCTACCAGAACGGGTATTGGAATACGGTCTTTAGCCAAACAGGTGTAAAAAAGACAACTGATTCTTATAATTATATTACTATTGGCTCTGATATCTATTTATATACAGGGATTACGTCAGCAACTGCTGATTCTTCTAATCTAGGCTTTATTTTAGTGAATATGAGAACTAGAGAAATAACAAACTATAAATTAGCATCAGCGACTGAAACATCAGCGATGAAGTCAGCAGAAGGTGAAGTGCAAGAAAAAAATTATAAGGCAACCGCACCTACTTTAGTTAAGCTAAATAATAAAGCATTTTATCTGGTTTCTCTAAAAGATGGAGCTAGTTTAGTGAAATCATATGCCTTGGTAGATGCTGAAGATTATCAACAAGTGACAGTCAATAATGATATTGAAACCCTAATATCACAATTTACAGATCGTGATACGAGTGGGTTAACCTCGATCAGTTCAGCAGATAAGAAAGTTAAGAAGTTATCTGGCACAGTTGAGCAAGTTGCAAGTCAAACGCTTTCTGGAACAACTGTATACTATATCATGTCAAAAGGTAAGGTTTACAAAATAAAAGCAAGTCGTGATACGAGCGACTATTTACCATTTGTTACTGTGGGTAACCAGTTTACCGCAGAACTTGGTGAGGCAAATTATCTTCAAAACTTCAAGTTAGGTCAAGATAAAGAAAGTAGTACTATTCCAAGCAACTAGAGAGTGGGACAGACTCTTTATCGGAAAAGCTATTGTTTATTGCTGTTGGCTATGCTATAATTTAAAATAGATTTGGAGGATTACCCAAGTCCGGCTGAAGGGAACGGTCTTGAAAACCGTCAGGCGTGTAAAAGCGTGCGTGGGTTCGAATCCCACATCCTCCTTATAAAAGATTAAAATACTGATTATCAGTATTTTTTTCGTGTAAAGATAAAGAATTGGAAGGTAACTATGTCAAAAAGACGTCGTAAAAATTATTATGTCCATGAAGGTCTACGTTGTGCTATGACACTTACTTTTATCAGTGGTTTTGTTAATGCCTTCACCTTTATGACCCAAGGACGACGATTCGCAGGCGTACAATCTGGAAATGTTGTTTCATTTGCCATGAGTTTAGCTTCTGGGAATATTTCTCGAGCCCTAGACTTCTTACTGCCAATAGTTGTTTTTATGTTAGGTCAATCTTTTACCTACTTTATGCATTGTTGGGCTAATAAACATAATATTCATTGGTACCTTTTCTCAAGTTTTATTTTGACTGTGATTGCAGCCGTTACAGCAATTTTGACACCGTTTTTACCAGCATTCTTTACTGTATCTGGTTTAGCTTTCTTTGCTTCTATTCAGGTAGATACCTTTAAATCCTTAAGAGGTGCAGGTTATGCTAATGTTATGATGACAGGTAATGTTAAAAATGCTGCCTATCAATTAACCAAAGGTCTATTTGAAGGCAATAAAGAATTGATATTAATTGGTAGAAATACTTTATTTGTCATCATTAGTTTTATTATTGGAGCATCTACCTCAACTATTCTCTCACTAAAAATCAATGAACTAGCTCTTATCCCAGTCTTACTACCTCTGTTTTACGTTAATTATTTACTGAGAAAAGAATTTAATTGTATTCAATCAAAAGTTAAACCCTTTCAGACTGGCTATTCTGCAGAATAAACAGTTTTTTTGTTTTTTTACTTATGCTATAATAATCTGTAGACTGTTCATTTTTAGATGAACATAAAAATTCACAAAGGTTTCATTAGCCTTGAAAGGAATCAAAATGACTGAGAAAAAACCATTTTACATTACGACACCGATTTATTATCCATCAGGGAAATTACATATTGGATCAGCTTACACAACTATAGCTTGTGATGTATTAGCACGCTATAAACGTTTAATGAATCATGACGTCTTCTATTTAACTGGATTAGACGAACATGGTCAAAAAATTCAGACTAAAGCAGAAGAGGCAGGTATTAGTCCTCAAGCTTATGTTGATGGAATGGCTCAGGATGTTAAAGAATTATGGTCATTACTTGATATTTCTTATGACAAGTTTATTCGAACAACGGATGCTTATCATGAAAAAGTAGTAGCAGATGTTTTTGAACGCTTGCTTGCACAAGACGACATTTATCTTGGTGAGTATTCAGGTTGGTACTCCCTTTCAGATGAAGAATTTTTCACAGAAAGTCAGTTAGAAGAAGTCTTCCGTGACGAAGCAGGTAATGTAACTGGTGGTATTGCACCATCAGGTCATGAAGTAGAATGGGTTTCAGAAGAATCTTATTTCTTACGCCTTGGTAAATATGCTGACAGATTAGTAGCTTTCTTTAAAGAACATCCAGAGTTTATTCAACCAGATGGGCGAATGAATGAAATGTTGAAGAACTTTATTGAACCAGGTTTAGAAGATTTAGCTGTTTCTCGTACTACCTTTACGTGGGGAGTTCAGGTTCCTTCAAATCCTAAACACGTTGTTTATGTCTGGATTGATGCTCTTCTTAACTATGCTACAGCACTAGGTTATGGACAAGCTGACCATGAAAACTTTGATAAATTCTGGAATGGTACAGTCTTTCATATGGTTGGTAAGGACATCTTGCGTTTCCACTCAATATACTGGCCAATTTTGTTGATGATGTTAGATTTGCCATTACCAGAAAGATTGATTGCCCATGGCTGGTTTGTCATGAAAGATGGTAAAATGTCTAAATCAAAAGGCAATGTTGTTTATCCAGAAATGCTAGTTGAACGCTTTGGTTTGGATCCATTACGTTATTACCTAATGAGAAGTTTACCAGTTGGTTCAGATGGCACATTTACACCAGAAGACTATGTTGGTCGAATCAACTACGAACTTGCAAATGATTTGGGTAATCTGTTAAATCGTACAGTTGCCATGATTAACAAATACTTTGGTGGACAAGTTCCTTCATATGTTGAAAATGTTACAGAATTTGATCTTGGTTTAGCTGTATTGGTAGAAGAAAAAATTGCTGATTATCATCTACAAATGGATGCTGTCGATTATCCTCGGGCTCTTGATGCCGTTTGGTCAATCATTTCACGTGCTAACAAGTATATTGATGAGACAGCCCCATGGGTACTTGCTAAAGAAGATGGTGACAAAGAGCAATTAGCTTCAGTAATGGCTCACTTAGCAGCCAGTCTGCGCGTGGTTGCCACTTAATTCAACCATTTATGATGGAAACATCAAATGCTATTATGACTCAGCTTGGTTTGTCGACAGACTTTGACTTAGAAAATTTAACCTTAGCAAATATGCCTGAAAATCTTCAAGTTATTGCAAAGGGGCAACCTATCTTCCCACGTTTAGATATGGAAGAAGAAATCGCCTTTATCAAGGAACAAATGGAAACAGGCTCTGCCAATTCTCCTCAAGAAAAAGAATGGATTCCTGAAGAAGTAGAACTCAAATCTGAAAAAGATGAGATTAAATTTGAGACCTTTGATGCCGTTGAAATTCGTGTTGCTGAAGTTAAGGAAGTTTCTAAAGTCGAAGGTTCTGATAAATTGCTACGCTTCAGACTTGACGCAGGAGATGGGGAAGATCGTCAAATCCTGTCAGGAATTGCTAAGTTCTATCCCAAGGAACAAGACTTAGTTGGTAAGAAATTACAGATCGTCGCGAATTTAAAACCACGTAAAATGATGAAAAAATATGTCAGTCAAGGCATGATTCTATCAGCAGAGTTTGATGGTCGATTATCAGTATTGACAGTTGATCCATCCGTGCCAAATGGTTCAATTATTGGTTAAGTAAAAAAGTAAGAGTTTTTTGGCTCTTGCTTTTTTGTTTAAGGTAAATTTAATAAAAAAAGACTTTACTAGATCATAAGAGAAAAGAAATGAGTGAACAATGACAATTAAACAATTCTTGAAAAAAAAGCATAATCTACTTTTAAAGGAAATTGTAAGAAATAGCCTATTTTATCTGCTAATAGCCTTGTTTTATCTTTCTGGAATTACCTTAGTTTTAATGATTACAAGCCATGACAGTATTATTAATTTTCCAATTATTAAAGACAAGCTCTATGGTTTAACGAGTATGGTACTCATTAGACAAGTTCCAAGTATTATCTTTGGCTTTGCTTTGTTGGTTGGAGGGAGAGCTATTGCTAATCGTGCTCGAAATGCTTTTTATCCTACTTTAGGATTCTTAGTTTTAACAATTGTCTACACTTTTATTTACTACAGGTTAACAGGGCCAACGATTCTTTTAGGATTTCTTGTAATCTTGCTTTACCTTTGTCGCTCTAACTTGTATCGAAAACAATTGGTTATCAGCCATGAAAACATTTTTGTTGATGGCATTATCTGGTTATTTCTTATTATTTCTTATTTAATACTTGGTTTTTTAAACTTAGTTGATACGAATCATCCTGTTAAAGTATCACTTGAAAAACATTTCTCAGTTCCTTCTTTTCACTGGTGGTTGATGGGATTATCAGGCATTTTAGTCATTTGTATTGTAATTGGGATATTTTTATATTTTTTAAAGAAAAACCGTCAGTATCTTGGTAAAGATTTCCATTCAACTGAGTTTGAAGAGCTGCTTTTAAAAGGGGACCATCACTATGCGGGATTAGCTTATTTGTTAGATAAAAAAATCTGGTATTACCAAGTTAATAATGAAAATGTCATGGCATTGTTAATTAAAACAGTTGGTGATAAAGTGTTAGTGATGGGTGACTTCTTAGGAGATAAAACTTACCTTGATAGTGCATTGACTAGTTTTATAAAAGAAGCAGATCTTTATAATTTTCACCCTGTTTTTTATGAGATTTCTGAAAAACAAGTCTTACCAATCCATGATTTTGGATTTGAGTTTATGAAACTAGGCGAAGAGGGATTAGTAAAAACGGACACTTTTAATTTAAGTGGAAAGAAAAAGCAAAATCTCAGATCTATCGTCAATCAAACACAAAAAGCTGGTTATCACTTTAGTGTCATTCAAGCACCATTCTCAGATGATGTTATGCAAACATTAGAAACCATTTCAAAAGAATGGTTAAATGGACGAAAAGAAATGACATTTTCATTAGGTTTCTTTGACCCCTTTTACTTATCACATGCTAAAATAGCTATTCTAACCAGTCCGACAGAAGAAATTATAGCTTTTGCTAGTTTAGAAGAGTCATTTACTGAGAATTCGCTCTCAGTTGATTTGATGCGTTATTCTAATCAAGCCCCCAAAGCTATTATGGATGTTCTATTTATTCATATTATTGCCTATGCTAAAGAACAAGAGATTGCCTATTTCAACTTAGGTATGAGTCCCTTATCAAATGTTGGGCAATATAAATTTAGCTTTTTCACAGAGAAATTAGGCAATTTGTTGTACCAATATGGATCACAAATTTATTCATTTGAAGGCTTAAGAAAGTATAAAGAGAAATTTGCACAGGAATGGGAACCTTATTATATAGCCTATTCAAAACAATCCAATTTTTTATTTGTTGTCTTAGCATTGCTGAAAGCTTCAAATACCAAGTAATCTAATCAAAAAAGTCATTTTAAGCAAGATAGAACAGTTTGCTTAAAATGACTTTTTTAAATTATTAGAAAATTTCGGAAGAAGACTAGAATAATCACAATATTCTGTTATAATAGATAACAATCTAGTCATTTTTTGATTAAAAGTATAATAGAAAAGTGAAGAGTAACTAATGAAAGGTGTAAGCATAGGTTTACATAAAAGGTGTTTTATGGTAAAAAAAGGATTTCTAACAGGGTTGCTTTTATTTGGTATATTTTTTGGAGCAGGTAACCTGATTTTCCCTCCTGCATTAGGCGGTGCGTCAGGGAATCATTTTTGGCCTGCCATTTTAGGATTTTGTCTTTCAGGAGTTGGACTAGCTATTATTACCTTGCTTGTTGGCACACTGACAAATGGTGGTTACAAGCACGAAATGGATATTAAATTTAGTCCTTGGTTTTCGCTAGGATTCCTAGTTTTACTGTATCTAACAATTGGACCACTTTTTGCGATTCCTAGAACGGCTACTGTGTCATTTGAAGTAGGTTTGACGCCACTTGTTGGGCATAGTTCTTTAGCACTTTTTATCTTTACACTGGTCTATTTTTTAGCTGCCTTTGCCTTGGCCTTTAGACCAAATAATATACTAAATAGTGTTGGAAAAATCTTAACCCCTTTGTTTGCTATTCTTATTCTTTTATTAGTGACAATAGGTGCCCTTAAATATGGTCATAGCACAAGCTCTGTAGCTGACGCAGCTTATACTTCTAGTGCTTTTGGATCAGGAATTTTAGCTGGCTATAATACACTAGATGCCCTAGCAGCTGTAGCATTTTGTTTGGTTGCTATTGAAACCCTCAAACAGTTCGGATTTAATAGTAAAAAAGAATATTTATCAACCATCTGGGTCGTTGGGATTGTTACAAGTTTAGCATTTAGTATTCTGTATATCGGCTTAGGTTTCTTAGGAAACAAATTTCATATTCCATCAACTGTCTTAGCTGATCCAAATATTAATAAAGGTGCCTATATTTTGGCACAAGCTTCATATAGCATGTTTGGTCCATTTGGTCGTCTCTTTTTAAGCTTGATGGTTGTTTTAACTTGTTTTACAACAACAGTTGGTTTAATTGTTTCAGTATCTGAATTTTTTGATAAAAACTTTACATTTGGTCACTATAAAGGCTATGCTAGTGTATTCACCTTGATTGGATTTTTGATTGCTAATCTAGGTTTAAATACGGTTATCAAGTTTTCAGTGCCGGTTTTAACTTTGCTTTATCCGATTGTAATTGTTATGGTTATCATTATCCTTTTAAATAAATGGTTACCATTATCCAAAAGAGGCATGTCATTTACCATCGGTTTAGTTAGTTTTGTTTCTTTACTTGAAGTGTTATCAGGCTTATTTCCAGTTTCTGGTTTAACTACCTTGGTTAATCTGCTACCCCTTCATACCATGTCAATGGGCTGGTTTCTACCAACTATTATTGGTTTAGCAGTGGCATTAATTTTACCAGACAAACAATTAGGTCAATCTTTTGATCTCTCTCGTTTCCAAGCAGAAGCCATAGAGAAAAGTTAATAATTCACGAAAAGGGCTAGATGGCTCTTTTTTTGATATACTGGTTTTACCAATTCAAAGGAGAAAAAGCATTTGAAAGAAGTTACAAAAGAGTTATTTACAGTTGTTATGGCAAATGCTGATAACCCTGAGGATATCTTTTTCTTAAAAAACAAGTTGCAGGTTGATGATGAGATTTTGACTTATGCCTCAGATAAAAATGAGTTATCCCATTTAGAGTACAATAAGGATGAGCATAGTCTTCTCTTAATTTATAATGTTTTAGATGTATCTAAGCAGGGGCATTATTATCAAACGGTGCCCATTACCTTTTACGTGCACCAAAATCGTTTGCTTACTATTTATAAGGATCGAAGTGCCTATATTGTCAACCAAATGGCTAATTATTTAAAAGCTAATGAGGGACAAAGTCTTTATAAATTCTTATTTACTATTTTATATGTGACATCAAAAAATTATTTTCCAACGGTTGAAAAGATGAATCATGAACGCAATCGTCTTAATCTACTGCTCAGGGAACGGACAAGTAAACGTGAGTTATTGGAACTCTCTGATTTAGAAACTGGCTTAGTTTACATGGTGTCATCTAGTAAACAAAATGTATTACTCTTACAGCAAGTTAAAAGTTTAGGGGCACATTTGAAGTTAACAGATATTGAGACTGAAGAGCTTGATGATGCTATCATTGAAGCTAAACAGTTGTTAGAAATGACACAATTATCTGCTCAAGTTTTAAACCAGCTTGAAGGAACTTATAATAATGTGTTGAATAATGAATTGAATGACACGATGAAGATTTTAACCTTGTTGTCAATCTTATTAACCATTCCTAGCATCGTAACTGGTTTCTTTGGGATTAACGTGCCCTTACCTAAGAGCTTAACTCATAACCCGATAGGTTGGGTGATGGTTATCTTAATTTCTGTTGTGCTCTGGTTCGTGATGGCTCTGATCCTAAGAGTGATGATAAAACTCAGAAAAAAATAAGCAGCAACATTATAGCAAATCAAAAGGTCGGGATTGTGTTCCCGACCTTGTTTTCTAATAAAAACCAAATAGTTTTTCAGCTAATCGACAGGCTTCATCTAAGGTCAATGAATAATAAGTTTGATTGGAACAGGCATTTGCTTTCAACCAATTGACTAAATTGTCCTGATTACTGAAAAAATGCATTTGTGTACAACAATCTGTGGCCCAATTAGTTGACTGTGATAAGTCAACATGCAAAATACGAATATCTGGAAGATTAGTTTGAATAGTATTTGTTTTTATATCCATTGTAATGCTGATTGTTTCTTGCGACATTGGACAGTCTGATACTATTCTAATGGAATCATTTAAAAGGTAATAGATCCCCAATGCATCAATAGCACACATGGCATGATAAGTATTACCAGGAAGTGAAGCAATTTGAATGGTTTTATTAGTAGGCTTCAGCGAAAAAGGATAAGCCGCATCTAGTTGTCCTTCAGATGAATAGTGTAAGATATTTTTTACAGCCAGATCCTTTTCATATTGGAAGGAGCGGTTGTCTCGATGATATAGAATCTGTTCAATAATAGCATAGCGTTTAATTTTTTCGATACCAGATAAGGGTAAACTGATATTTTGTGTTTGATTAATGGCATCTTGGCTTTTGTTGAGCATTGATAACCTCCTTAGTTTAATTAACTAGTTAAGTATATAACAGTTGATGAGATTTGTATAGTAGTTTCATCTATTTTTTATGACACTCAATAATTTCTAATATGTTAGACAAAGAAAATGGCTAAAATAAGCTTTTTAGTAGTCTTTTTGTGTTGGAAAACGAGATAGCATTCTTAAATATCTATCTATTTCTTTAAAACTATCCATCTTTATGAGAAATTAATATGAAAGCGCTTTACATAACAGGGCTTGGGTTGTAAAATATAGGTGGAGGATTTTATATGAAAAAACATTTATTAGCTGGTTTTGTAACTCTTTCTTTATTTGGAATGGCTACTATGACAGTAGAAGCAACAGGACCCAAGGTTCCTTATCAACAAAAAGGGATTACTGAGTTATCAAAGGATGCTCCAGTAACCTATGTTACGATTGCTGAAATTGAGAAGAGCTTAGAAGGTAAAGGTAAAGTAACCGTTAGTTTTGACATTGATGATACACTACTGTTTAGTAGTCAGTATTTTCAATATGGGAAAACTTACTTAACGCCAGGAAGTTTTGATTATTTACACAAACAAGAGTTCTGGGATTTTGTTGCAAAACGTGGTGATCAGGATTCAATTCCTAAAAATTATGCAAAAGAATTAATAGCAATGCACCAGAAACGGGGAGATAAAATTGTTTTTATTACAGGTCGTACCCGAGGAAGTATGTACAAAGAAGGGGAAATTGATAAAACAGCTAAATCACTTGCTAAAGACTTTGACTTGAAAAAAGTTATCCCAATTAATTATACAGGTGATAAGGTTGTTAAACCATTTAAATATGACAAGAGCTATTTCATTGATAAATACCATTCGCAAATCCACTACGGAGATAGTGATGATGATATTCACGCTGCCAGAGAAGCTGGTGCACGACCTATCAGAATTTTAAGAGCTCCAAACTCAACTAATTTACCACTGCCACAAGCTGGTGGATACAAAGAAGAAGTTCTCAAAAATTCAGCCTACTAAGTCGAAACCTTGTTATCAAGGTTTCCTTTTTTTATGTTTTGCCTCTTAGATGGTATAATAGACAGAGAATTAAGAAAAGGAGTCGTTGAGATGACATTTGAAGAGATATTACCTGGCTTAAAAGCTAAGAAAAAATATGTGAGAACTGGTTGGGGGGGGCTGAGAATTACGTTCAATTGTTTGATTCAATTGAACAAAATGGGCAAGCTTTGGAAGTTACTCCTTATTTTCTAATCAATGTTTCTGGGGATGGTGAAGGTTTCTCAATGTGGGCTCCGACACCTTGTGACGTCTTGGCTGAAGATTGGGTTGAAGTGAATGACTAAAACGGTTTTAGTGACTGGTGTATCATCTGGAATTGGATTTGCCCAAGCTCAGGCTTTTTTGAAACTTGGTTATACTGTATATGGTCTTGATCTAGCTGACCAACCTAAATTGACTGGTAATTTTCATTTTTATCAGGCTGATATCAGTCAAGATTGTCAGGCGATTTTTGAAGAAATTGGGACAATTGATATTCTGTGCAACACGGCTGGCATTTTGGATGCTTACTTGCCTTTGCTTGCTGTCAGTCAAGACCAGTTTGCAAGGATTATGGACGTCAACTTTTTTGGGGCTGTTCGAGCGACTTCCTTTTTTCTGGGCAAAATGCTAGCGCAGCAATCCGGCATCATTATTAACATGTGTTCCATTGCCAGTTTCATGGCTGGTGGAGGCGGTGTGGCTTATACAGCTAGTAAACACGCCCTGGCTGGGTTCACGCGACAATTAGCATTGGACTATGCCAAGGCTGGTATTTCGGTTTTCGGGATTGCGCCTGGTGCTGTTAAAACTCAGATGACGGCCAGTGATTTTGAGCCCGGTGGCATGGCGGATTGGGTAGCTCAAGAAACACCAATTGGGCGTTGGTTAGAAGCTGATGAAGTGGCAGAATTAACTTTGTACTTGGCTAGTGGGAAAGCTTCTGGCTTACAAGGTGAGATTGTTAAAATCGATGGTGGATGGAGTTTGAAATAAATGAAAATTAGACCAGAAAATAGAGTAGACTATCAAAAGATTCATTCCTTAATCAATGAATCTTTTGCGACGGCTGAACATGCTGATGGTAATGAGGCAGAGTTGGTTGAGGCTTTAAGAGCTGGAACAGCCTACCTGCCAGAATTAACATTGGTCATGGAAGATAAGGAAACAATTATTGGTTTTGTTATGTTTACAAAAGCAAAATTTTCTGATCAGAAATCATTAGTCTTGTCGCCAATTGCAATTGCACCAGAGTGGCAAAAGCAAGGGATTGGCAGTCAATTAATTGAAGCAGGGCATGCTAAGGCAAAAGAAATGGGATTTGACTTAATTTTTGTGCTTGGTAGTGATGTTTACTATCCTAAATTTGGTTATCAAAATGCCCAAAAGTTGGGCGTGACCATTCCTAACGACTTTCCAAGTCAATATTTTATGGTACTGCCCCTTGCTGGACAGAATGACTTATCAGGACAAGTAAGATTCGCTGATGAATTTGGAATTACAGATTAAGAGAAGGAGATAGAATGCAATTAGCTATTTTAGGAACAGGAAAAATTGTCGAGGAGGCTCTACCAGTATTACAGGAAACTGATGGTATAATCCTAAAAGCAATTCTTTCAACAGCACGTAGCATTGAAAAGGCGGAACAATTAGCTGAGGATTTTGGAATTGAGGAAGCCTCAAGTGATTATGATTATCTTTTAAATAATCCAGAAATTGATACAGTTTATGTTGCTACACCAAACCATTTGCATTATGACATGGCTAAGAAGGCTTTGCTTGCAGACAAACATGTTATTTGTGAAAAGCCTTTTACCTTAACGATGACTGAGTTTGAAGATTTACGTCAGATTGCCCAGGATAAGAATTTGATTTTATTGGAAGCAATCACCAATCAGTACTTAGAAAATGTTACTTTTATAAAAAATCATTTAGAGCAACTTGGGGAAATCAAGATTGTTGAGTGCAATTATTCTCAATATTCCTCTCGTTATGATGCTTTTAAAGCTGGAGAGATTGCGCCAGCCTTTGACCCTGAAAAAGGGGGAGGGGCTCTACGCGATTTGAATGTTTATAATATTCATATTGTTGTCGGATTATTTGGTCAGCCCCAAAATGTCAATTACATGCCAAATATTGAACGACATATTGATACTTCAGGAATTTTGATTTTGGATTATGGGCAATTCAAGGTGGTTTGTATTGGTGCTAAGGATTGTAGTGCTGAAATCAAGTCAACAATCCAAGGAAATAAAGGGTCAATCAGTATTTTAGGAGCAACCAATACCGTTCCTAAGGTTGCCTTGACTTTGAATGATCAGGAAGAAGAAATTATTGACCTGAATAAAGGCAATCATCGTATGGTGGCTGAGTTTAAAGCCTTCCAAGAAATCATCAATAATAAGGACTATGCTAAAGCAAAGCAGGCTTTAGAGCATAGTCAAATGGTTATGGCAGTCTTGGATCAAGCAGCCAAACAAATCTAAAAAAAGAGGGAGATAGCTTAGCTAACTCCCTCTTTATGCAGTCTTTCACATTTTATGCTATAATGAGGTCATATTTGAATAGAAATAATAAGGAAATAATATGACAAACTACGCAATAATCTTAGCTGCGGGTAAAGGTACTCGCATGAAATCTGACCTTCCAAAAGTGCTTCATAACGTTTCAGGATTAAGCATGTTAGAACATGTTTTTCGCAGTGTTTCTGCTATTGAACCTGAAAAATTTGTCACTGTTATTGGACATAAAGCAGAGCTTGTTCAAGAAGTTTTAGCAGAACAATCAGAATTTGTTCTTCAAGAAGAACAACTAGGAACTGGTCATGCTGTTATGATGGCTGAGGGACAGTTAGCTGACTTGGAAGGCAATACCTTAGTTATTGCAGGTGATACCCCCCTAATTACTGGTGAAAGCTTAAAAAATCTCATTGATTTCCATGTGAATCATAAAAATGTAGCAACTATTTTAACAGCGCGTGCTGAGGATCCATTTGGCTATGGTCGTATTATCAGAAACTCTGACGATGAAGTGATTAAAATTGTTGAACAAAAAGACGCTAACTCATATGAGCAAGCTGTTAAAGAAATCAATACAGGTACATACTTATTTGACAACAAACGTCTGTTTGAAGCTTTGAAAAATATTAATACCAATAATGCGCAAGGTGAATACTATCTGACTGATGTTATCTCAATTTTTAGAGAAAACCACGAAAAAGTCGGAGCATATATTCTCCGTGACTTCAATGAAAGTTTGGGAGTAAATGATCGCGTTGCCCTAGCGACAGCTGAAAATGTTATGCATCGTCGCATTAACAAGACCCATATGGTAAACGGCGTTACCTTCCAAAATCCAGATGCAACTTACATTGAACGTGATGTTATCATTGAACCAGATGTTGTGATTGAAGCTAATGTAACCTTAAAAGGGAAAACAAAAATTGGGTCTGGGACAGTCTTGACGAATGGGACATACATTGTTGATTCTGAAATTGGACAATCTTCTGTTATCACTAACTCTATGATTGAAGAATCAATACTTGCTGACGCTGTTACTGTTGGCCCTTATGCCCACATCCGTCCAGGTTCAAAACTTGAAAAAAATGTTCATGTTGGGAATTTTGTGGAGGTCAAAGGCTCAACTCTTGGGCAGGGGACTAAAGCAGGGCACTTAACCTACATTGGTAATGCGCAAGTAGGATCTGACGTTAACTTTGGTGCTGGTACAATTACTGTTAACTACGATGGTCAAAACAAGTTCAAAACAATTATTGGCAGCAATGTTTTCATTGGCAGTAATTCAACCCTTATTGCACCTTTGGAAATAGGAGATAACTCGCTAACAGCAGCCGGCTCTACCATTACCAAAAATGTAAGTTCTGACAGCGTTGCAATTGGGCGAAGTCGCCAAGAAACAAAAGAAGGCTATGCCAAACGCTTGCCTCATCATCCATCAAACAAAAAATAAGCTAACCACTTGTGAAAAGGAGGAGAAGGATGGAATTTGAAGAAAAGACTATTCGTCGCCAAACTATTTATGACGGTGCCATTTTTAAGGTTGCTGTTGATGACGTGGAGCTTCCTAATGGTCTTGGACAAGCCAAAAGAGAACTAGTCTTTCACCGTGGTGCCGTATCGGTCCTTGCCATTACTGATGCTCAAAAAATTCTTTTGGTTAAGCAATATCGCAAAGCGATTGAGCAGATTTCCTATGAAATACCAGCTGGTAAATTAGAGGTTGGTGAAACTGGCTCTGAGCTTGACGCGGCAGCAAGAGAGTTAGAGGAAGAGACAGGCTATCAAGGTCAGTTAGAATTCATTTATGAGTTTTACACAGCAATTGGATTTTGTAATGAAAAAATCAAGCTCTATTTGGCAAGTCAATTAGAAAAAGTTCCCAATCCTCACCCACAAGATGACGATGAAGTGATTGAGCTATTAGAAGTTTCCTATAAAGAGGCATGTGACATGATTGCGGTTGGAAAAATAGTTGATGCTAAGACAATTCTTGCTATTCAATACTACGGTTTAACTTTTGGAGGTAGAGACTAATGGGAAAATCTTTATTAACAGATGATGTCATTGAACGTGCACAACGTGGCGAGACTTTTGATCAAGACCCTTATTTAGACTCAGATACAAAGATTATCACATTTGAAGATTCAGAAGAAAATGATTATTATGATGATAATCGCATTTATAAAAGCAGACGCATTGAGAATGCTAGAAGAAGTCAATTTCAAGCTAAGTTAAACTTGATGTTGTTTGCCTTATTAGTCTTAATTGCGATCCTAATTTTTGCAGTATTTAGACTTTAAAGGAGATAAACACGATTATGAAAATTGGGATTATTGCAGCCATGGAGGAGGAGTTAAAGACCCTCTTGGAGGCTTTGTCAGATAAAAATGAGCAAGTTATTTTAGGAACAAGCTATTATAGTGGACGTATTGGACAGCATGATTTAGTACTGGTTCAATCAGGAATTGGAAAAGTCATGTCAGCGATGACGGTTGCTATGTTAGCTGAAAATTTTAAGGTTGAAGCTATTATCAATACCGGATCAGCAGGTGCTGTAGCAAGTGAACTTGCTATTGGAGATATTGTTGTTGCACAGAAGCTTGCTTATCATGATGTTGATTTGACTGCTTTTGGTTATGATTATGGACAAATGGCTCAACAGCCTCTATTTTTTGACTGTGATCAAAACTTTATTTTAACATTTCAAGCTGTTCTTAATGAGGCTGATAACCATAGTAAAATTGGCCTAATTGTTACGGGTGATTCCTTTATTGCTGGTCAAGATAAGATTGATCAGATTAAAGAGCATTTCCCTCATGTACTTGCAGTGGAAATGGAAGGGGCGGCAATTGCACAGGCAGCCCACGCATGTAAGCTTCCATTTATTGTGATAAGAGCGATGAGTGATACAGCTGCACATGATGCTAATATCACTTTTGATCAGTTCATTATTGAAGCAGGTAAACAATCAGCAAAAATCTTAGTAGCATTTCTTGAAAAATTAAACTAAAAAAGATTGGAAAAATTTTCCAATCTTTTTTATTGTGCGGTGACATAGAGTTCTTTAGCGATGTTTTCAGGAATCATTAAGGTCTTGTCTTGGTAAGAAATGGTATAAGTTTTGGCAAAATTATCAATTTGCTCTAACTTGAAATTAGTATTAATGTTTAATTGATGAGTTTCTAGATAGTGAATCAAATGGTATTGATCATGAATTCGACTTAATTGATATTGCCCAGTTTGAGTCACTTGATTAAGGGTTTTAGTATGCATTTCAGACAAGGCTTGTCCCTTGCGAGGAATGGTTCCTCCGTGTGGACAGAATGTCGGAAAGCCTAAACGTTCATCTAAGCGATCGATAAAAGTATCTGAAACAGTGTGTTCCAAGACCTCTGCTTCTTGGTGTACTTCTTGCGAAGTATAAGAAAGGTGATTAATTAAAAAAACTTCAATTAATCGATGTTTACGATAGAGACTAGCAATTAATGTCAAGCCCTTTTCTGTTAAAAAATAACCTCGATCCTTATCTTTAACAATCCAATCTTGGTTAATCATTTTTTTAATCATTTCTGAAACAGCGGGTGCAGAAACTTGCATTCTCTCGGCAATCATTTTATTAGAAATTTTTTTGGATTCTTGTCCAAGTTCATAGATACATTTAAGATAATCTTCTTTATTAGGCGTCATTTATTTTGCCTTTCTCTTATTTATAATCATTATTATAACAAAATTTTTCAGAAAAATCTTGACAAAAGCAATTAAATAATATAGATTAATATGATATTAACTATACTTAATTAATTTAATAACATGTATTAAGGAGAAAAAATGAAGAAGAAATTTACATTTGTTTTGACTGCTGCCTTATCATTGCTGATGCTATCAGCTTGTTCAAGCCAAAGTCAACAAACAAAAAAAGATGATAAGTTGAATGTCGTAGCGACTAATTCAATTATTGCCGATATGACAAAAAATATTGCCGGTGATAAAATTAATTTACACAGTATCGTTCCGGTTGGTCAAGATCCGCATGAGTATGAACCGTTACCTGAGGATGTTGAGAAAACAAGCTCGGCCGATTTGGTTTTTTATAACGGTATTAATTTAGAAGATGGTGGCAATGCTTGGTTTACAAAATTAATTAAGAATGCCAAAAAAGAAAAAAACAAAGATTACTTTGCAGTTTCTGATGGCGTTGATGTGATTTACTTAGAAGGTCAGAATGAAAAAGGAAAAGAAGACCCTCATGCCTGGTTGAATCTTGAAAATGGGATGATCTATTCTCGAAATATTGCAAAGCAACTGATTAAGAAAGATCCAAAAAATAAACAGTATTACCAATCTCACTTGGATTCTTACCTTTCTAAATTAGAAAAATTAGATCAAGAAGCTAAATCTAAGTTTAATAAGATTCCTGCTGAGAAAAAGATGATTGTAACAAGTGAAGGTTGTTTTAAATATTTCTCAAAAGCCTATCAAGTACCATCTGCTTACATTTGGGAAATTAATACTGAAGAAGAAGGCACACCTGACCAAATTTCAAGTTTAATTGACCAGTTGAAGAAGAAGAAATTATCATCGTTATTTGTTGAGTCAAGTGTAGATAGCCGTCCAATGAAATCAGTTTCTAAGGATAGTGGTATTCCTATTTATTCTGAAATATTTACAGATTCAGTCGCTAAAAAAGGACAAGCAGGAGATAGTTACTATGCAATGATGAAGTGGAATTTAGATAAGATTTCAGAAGGTTTAGCAAAATAATAGCCATAAAGCACAGGAGCTCTAGGAGCATGTGCTTTATTTATTTCTAGGAGGAGTTTTTTATGATTTCAATAAAAAATCTAAATGTTATCTATTCCGGTAATATAGAAGCGTTGACAGATATCACTATTGACATTAATGAAGGAGGAATTATTGGTATCCTGGGACCGAACGGTGCTGGTAAATCGACCTTTATGAAAGCAATCTTGGGATTAATACCTTACTCGGGTCAAATTACTTTAACGCCTATGTGTAGCAATCTTGGAAAAACAGCTATTTCCTATGTTGAACAGCGTAGTCACATTGATGTCAATTTTCCAATGACGGTTTCAGAGTGTGTCTTATTAGGTACTTATGGAAGATTAGGGGTGTTTAAAAAGGTCGGACAAACAGAAAAAAGAAAAGTCAATCATTACTTAGAAAAAGTAGGTTTATTAGATTTTGTTAATCGCCCAATCAAAAGTTTATCGGGTGGACAATTTCAACGCATGTTATTAGCTAGGTGCCTTATTCAAGAAAAACAATTTTTATTTTTGGATGAACCATTCGTGGGAATTGATTCTTTAAGTGAATCAATTATATTGGGACTTCTTAGAGAATTAGCTAATGAGGGGAAGACGATTTTAATTGTTCATCATGATTTAAGTAAGGTTGAGGAGTATTTTGACCGTATCTTGTTGTTAAATAAACAGTTATTAGCTTATGGATCAATAGAAGAAGCCTTTACCATTCCAGCATTAGAAAAAGCCTATGGCGATCATTTAATAAGGAGATAAGAAATGGTTTTTGATAAATTTATAAATGGCATATTACAGTATCATTTTTTACAAAATGCTCTGATTACTGCTTGGTTATTGGTATTGTCTCAGGAATTGTAGGGTGCTTTATTATTTTACGATCAATGTCATTGATGGGTGATGCTATCTCTCATGCTGTACTACCTGGTGTTGCGGTTTCATATATTTTAGGGATTAATTTTTTTATCGGAGCAATTTGCTTTGGTCTTATTGCTTCCGTTTTAATTACTTATATCAAAGAAAATAGTGTGATAAAAGGAGACACAGCTATTGGAATTACATTTAGTTCATTTCTAGCCTTGGGGATTATCTTGATCGGGGTTGCCAATAGTTCAACTGATTTGTTTCATATTCTTTTCGGAAATATTTTAGCTGTTCAAGATAGTGATAAATGGGTAACTATTGGAGTTTCTATTCTTGTTATCGGAGTCATTATTCTCTTTTTTAAAGAACTGCAATTAACATCTTTTGATCCCGTGTTGGCTCAGACAATGGGGATAAATGTTACTTTCTATCATTACTTATTGATGATTATTTTAACATTAGTTTCTGTCACGGCTATGCAAAGTGTCGGGACTATTTTAATAGTGGCCATGTTAATTACTCCAGCTGCGACAGCTTATTTATATGTCAATAGTTTAAAGGCAATGTTACTATTATCCTCTTCAATTGGTGCCATTTCTTCCGTACTGGGTTTATATATCGGTTATACTTTTAATATTGCAGCAGGATCTATGATAGTTTTGACTTCGGCAATTATTTTTACGATTAGTTTTTTTCTTTCTCCCAAACAACGATATCGTAAAGCCTAAAAAAACAGATAAGTTAAATCGTCTTAACTTGTCCGTTTTTGCTTTATTATGTGACTTTCAGTCCGTTTCGCTCCGCAGGTGCGAAACAAAAAAACCACCCGCTATGCGGGTGCGCGTCGAAAGTTATACTACCAAAAAACTCCAAACGCGCTACAATATAGGTGTTCAAGCCAATTGTAAAGCGAGAGGAGTAAAAAATATGGCGCAAAAGGCACATAGTTTGTCACACACAAAGTGG
>NZ_JRQN01000004.1 GCF_000785785.1 Streptococcus uberis | reverse complement strand
TAGGGTGAGACTGGTCAGTTGACCGAGGTCATCTATGACGACCTTAATTTCAATCCACTCACCCGTGTAGGGTGAGACGACAACGAAAGACAAAAAGGAGCGGGAGCGCGTGAATTTCAATCCACTCACCCGTGTAGGGTGAGACGGATTCAATCGAAAACCACTGGTGGTTTTACAGAAATTTCAATCCACTCACCCGTGTAGGGTGAGACGCAACTACCAGGCCAAGGTCCGGGCCTTGGTGGAAATTTCAATCCACTCACCCGTGTAGGGTGAGACATTGGCCGGACCTATAACAGTGCCGCGACAGTAATTTCAATCCACTCACCCGTGTAGGGTGAGACGTCGGCAAGAACGCAAGCACGACGTCCAACAACGATTTCAATCCACTCACCCGTGTAGGGTGAGACAGCGCCAGTAGACACTGTTTTAAGCAAGCTAGAGCTGTTTTACACTTGTTTTTTTGGCTAAAAACAGTTCCATTTTGCCTATTTTTCCTATAGTCACGCGCGAAACTCCCGACTTTTGATGTGTAAGCGAGGTTCGCAAGGAAGTTTTTAAAGAAGGAGAAGCCCCACATCAGGGTCATAAGAATCATCTCGGCCAAGTGTTTCCACCCGATTTTGCCAATGCTTGCCTAAGCGGTAAAAACGAATAGTGTCAGTCTCCATATCGATAATGTTACTTAGTTTAGCTTTTATCTCCACAAAATCTGCGGGCGTTACCGAACATTCAAACACAGAATGTTGCACTCGTTGCCCATAATCAACACATAGCTTGGCAACATGTCTCAGCCTTTTTCGGCCCGCTGCCGTTTCCGTATTAACATCGTACGTAATTAAAACCATCATAAATATCACCTAAATCAAGAATGGTGGATAAGAATCTAGCTCGCCTCGAATGGCTTTCGCCAATAGCTGCGCTTGGACGTATGGAAGCAACATCAGCTTCACCTTTTCCTTAGTAAAAGGATGTTCAACTTCCACATGCTTACGCTTTTGCCAAGCTTCAATGAAAACGGCACGTCCTTTCTCAGTCAATAAGACACTGCCTGTCTCCTTAATCTCAAAATGCCTTCTTGACAGTTGTCCCTTATTAATCAGTGAAAATACAAAGCGATCAACTATAAAGGAACGAAATTCCTCCACTAAATCAAGCGCTAAACTAGCACGTCCAGGTCTATCCGTATGATAAAAGCCAACATAACTATCCAAACCGACAGCTTCAAGTGCCGATTGACATTCATATGTCAATAAACTATAGCCAAATGACAAAAGGGCATTAATGCAATCTTGTGGCGGTCTTCGAGTCCGTCCATTAAATTTAAAGGTATCTTTATCTGATAGAACTAAATCGTTAAAGGATCTAAAATACTGATTAGCTGCTTGCCCTTCAATCCCTAATAAAACAGTTTTATCCGGTGCCACCTGAATACTTTCCAACGCCCAAGTTAATTCAGTATTAATTTCCTCAAAGAGTTGCCCATCAATACGGTCACGGTGATCTCTTCGGAATCTGACCAAATATTTCCTAGAATTAGATAGCTTGGCCAACATAAACCGCTTAGCGTATTCTAACGACAGCTCACTATCAGCAATACGATAGTGCTCCCGCCGTAACAAGACATTCCCATTAGTCGAGCCTACAAACCGTCCACAAAATCGCCCTTGAGGAGTATGAAATGATAAATTGATCTGATTTTCAGAACAAAGTTTAATCAAAGAAGGTGATGCTCCAAGATAAGAAAAGCAAACAATGCCATCAATAATCCGATAAGGAAAACGACTGATAATCTTACTATCTTGCTTGATGACAATATTGTCCCTCTCCCTTGTCAGATAAAAATCTTCTTGTGTTAAATAAAGTGTATTGAGTAGTTTCTTCATAAGACTGCCTCACTGGTAAGAGAATTCTTAATGTAATTAGTCACACTTGGCGTTTTTTTACTAAGCCTTGGCATACAGATATCTACTAAAGAACATAGGGGACAATTTTTGAAATAAGCTGCTTTTTCTACTATTTTTTGATCATAATAAGCATGCATTTGTTCAGCTAATTGATGAACCTCACGTCTCATGTCCTCTGTAATAGCTATTTCAACCTTTTGATTAACACTGTGATAATAGAGATATCCTTTATCGATACGACAAGCAAATGTTTCTTCCAAACAGATAATCTGCGCAACTAACTGAACAATATCTCGCCTGTCTTTTTTGGGCTTTCCACGCTTGTATTCAACAACCAGGGGGAGCCAGCGTCCCTTTCTTCCTTTCAAGGGAACCCCTGAGTCATCTTGATGAAATTCCAAAACGTCCAAAATCCCATAAAGCCCCAAGGTTTTCGATGAAACATGAATAGCCCGTGAGACAAGCTTATCTTTACGTTTTTCCTTAATATAGGGATTATCAGCCTTTTGGTGCAAGAGTTGACCATGAGCTGTTGCTTCATTATCCACCCACTCTTGCTCAATATGAATCAGAGCCCACTGACGCTTGCAGAATTGAAAATGCTGAATCCCTGATAACATAAGATAATCTTCTTCCACATAAGCCATATTATAGCCCTTCTAGGATTTCAACCTTTAACCCTTTAGCCTGATAGTCTGCCAATGTTTTGTCATCCAAATGGATCTGATAATCTTCGTATGAAGTCTTATCTTGCTTAGAGTTGTCCGCAACTAACAAATCGTAAACACGGGCACTTGACACATTGCCAAGCTTACTTGAATGCGTAAACCAGAAGAGCTGACGGACACGCATTGATCCCTCAGGACGAGCTGATGAGGCATCATTTTCAAACAAACTCAGAAAAGCCTGCTTAATCAACTCGGCATCTGCTTCACTAAAGCCTGTTTTCTCAGCAAAGTGAGCATTGATTGAACCTTTAACGACATACACACCATAATCAACAAAGTGCTTGCTTCCCATAGTATCAGAAGAACGGCCACTGTCTCCCTTAGGCTCCATACCATTGGTACTACGGGTGATTTGCAAACTTGAAATGACAATAGGATCCAATGACTTAGCCATACTAATTGACACCGGACCACGCAAACCAATGGATTTCTTCAAATATGTGAAGACCTGTCCAAAACTACGGACATCAATCCAGAGTTCAGTGGCTTTTTTCGCTATATCTTCGTCCTGATCATTTTTTGTAAAGTAATGCGAGAAACGCTTCTCTAGCGAACGAAAATCATCTTCAATACGCTCATTGGCTTGGACAAAGATAGCTTGGCCCATATCTTGAAGACGGTTACGAAGTTTGCGTTTAATAGAAACATCACTCATCATGCCATAGCCTCTAGCATCTGTACGGGGCATGTTACCATTCAAAGGATCACCATTAGCATTAGCTTCTCTAACTTCAACCGTTACCATAAAATCAATTTTGTGTTCTAACATGACTTACTCCTCACCTTCAGTTGTCACAATTTCTTGTTTTGTGTAATAGAATTTTTTCTCAGCATAATAACCAAACATAAAACGGTAATCCAGCGGTTTTTCTATGGATTCTGTTTCTAAAAAAGGCGTTAGAAGTTGCATAATTTCCTCTTTTTCTTTGTTTAGCTTGCTCCAGCTCCCTTTGCTATTTAACTTCAAAGTTTCTTCATAAGGTTTAATCTTATTTTCTAAAAGCATCATCAATTTCGTTGGTTGACTCGTATAGGCTGTCCAATAACGTTCGGCATTGGTAATACGACCACTGTCACCGCCATCTAACTTATAACGTAAGGTTTCAATCAACTCAAATATAGCTAACAATCGTCCAAAAAGATAGGAACGATTTTGATTGGTGTGATCTAGCATTGGTGAAAATTCCTCCTCATTTTGTTTGTGTAAAATACCAAGACTAACTTGTTGTACCTGGTACCAATGTTTGGTATATTTTTGACGTTGTTTAATATTTTCTTCAAGCTTTTTAATAATTGAAAATGGTATGGTTTTTCCGTCAATTAAGTTAGTGACTAATTTTTGAAATTGATCGCTCTTAAAGTTCTCATTGTCCAATTCTAAAAAACGATCACGATCTACACCATAGGCAACTAGAATGATTTGCATTAGACTCGGCGTGTAATCGTCATAGATTCCGTCCTTACGACGTCGCTCCCAGGAATAACGCTCTTGCCACTGCTCTAAATTTTCTAGCAACCTGGAGCCTTTAATTGCCTAAAATATTTTAATGCAATCCGACCATCGTTGGTTTTATTCAAAATTGCCGCATAATAATTTGAAGCATCACTAAATTTTTTCTTACCTCGAATGAAGGAGGATCCAATATCTTTATTCACTTGGGTAATTGAAAACTCAGTTTTTTCATCTTCATTATCTTCATAGTTAAAGAGACTTGTAATTGGACTGGAAACCGTTAACTGGCTCTCATTAGTTAAATCATCACTAAACCAGTTTATTAAATGCTGGCCACCACCTAACCAAGTATGAGTATTCGCATTTTCCAAAAAATATTTAGCCATCAGATGGATTTTTTCCGAAGTTTGATTTCCTACGGTGAAGACATCATCACGCTCCTTAAAACGTCCCTTATAAGTTTCACTGTTATTACTGACAGAAATCAACTTCGCATTCCCAATCAAACCACGATGTTTAGTTGCCAATACTTCTTTTTGACCACTAATATTACAGAGAACCAAATCCTCTTGATATGATTCTACATAATCAATATAAGCCTGATGTAGATCTGTAAAGCTTGTAACGGAAACAGTTCTATAGCCAATAAAATCAACTATTGAAAATTCCAAAAAGCAGGCTGATAAATCCAATGTTCTAGGCTTTTTAGCCTCTAAGTCATACGTTAATACAAGCCCATCTCGTTGATACGGCTCAGTCATCAAGGCTTTAATAATTTTTTCTGAAAAATCAGCTTGTAAAATAGCATCTTGAATCAGTTTCAAATAGTTCCTAACTTCCCCCAAAGGACAAGCTATTACCCAATTATCTAACTGCTTATGATAGGTATCGTATTGGTCTTGATTAACCTCTGAAACAAAATAGGAAAACTTATCAACAAGTGGATGGGGAGCAGGATTTTTCCCTGATCTTGCTACAGAATCTGAGGTAACAGGAAAAACAATAACTTCCTTATCGCCTAAAAATTCTGCCGAGATAACTTCCCCAGACTTATCAAGCTTTATTGCAATAACATTTTTGCCATTGGATTTTAGACTCGTATGGTAAATCGGTAATAAAACTGGACCACTTTTTGCAGGATTATCGACATATCCTTCTTTTTCTGCACTCTTATAGGCTTTTAATAAAGATGTAAAGAAATCCATTACCTCTCCCCTTTCTCCTCTTTTTCTTCGGCTTGGTAATTAGCAAATTCCTCATCTACTGACTTTACCTGACCAGGTGATTTAAAGGCATAGCTCGATAAGGTATTCATAATTTCACAGTCTTTCTGTTCTTTAAAACGAATACACCCATTTTCCATAACGGTATGCGTAAAGTAAGATTTTAGAGGCTCTGATTTATCTTTGGGATACTTGAAGGAATGAAACATAATGCCGAAATCAATAGTCTGATCAGCGTAAGCAACTTCTGCTGCGTCATAGTCTTCCTGACTAATAGCATCAACTAGGCCTACACATTCACGTGTCCCTAAAAATATATCTCTACGTCCACCTTTACGAATGGAACGGGCCATAATGGCCTCATGCTTATTGGGAAGACGATCATGCATTAAATCTGGCCTATCCTCATTCCAAATAAAATGACATTTGACAAGGTATTCAACATCGCTGAGATAGGAGACATAACTCAAATCTGCTTTACAATTTGCTAGTAAGGCTCTAACACCATGCAATTCTGTCTGAATTTGACGACAAATCTTGACTTCAGTCACCACATTAGTAATTGTTGGTTTAAAATATATGGCATCCACAATGCCTTGTAAGGCTTGGCGAGTTGGGACTGAATAACTAGACCTTTCTCCCCCACCTTTAGTTGCTGGGTTTGTAAAAAGAGCGAGATTTCCTCTTACCCTAAAGTAAAAATTCCGAGATCGAAACACCATTTTGCTCCTTTCTGTTGGTTAAGATACTCATTTCAAACTGTTTTTCCAATTCTAAAAAAATGGGCCCTCTTTTTTAGAATTATTTTTTCTCAGAGATAACTGTTATCAAACTCGCCAAAGCAATTAAAATCGCTGGCAATTGAATAATAATTGTCTCTAGAAAATGGAAAACGTCTTTGTTCAATTACCTTTCTCCTTAATATTTATTTTTGTTAACTTTATTGTAAGCGTTTTTTCACTCTTTGTCAAGGTTTTCTTATTACTATAATAAACTATATAGAAAAACTATATATACTTGTATTTTAACATTAGTATGTTAAAATACAAGTATTGTCATAGAATATCTATGTGGATTGAAATTATATTGTTTTTTATAGCAAGTAGATTTTGTTTCTCTAAAAAATGAGTAAACTATCTGCTTCTTTTTTTATGCCCATGCTTTCATCATAAAATTCTTGAGGTAATATCCAAATTCGCCCATTCAGATAATATTTCGCCTGTTTTAGAAGTGGGGAATTCTCTCTAGCATTAACAGTGTAAAGTTGCAACTGTTTCATCGTTTCTTTAATGTAGGTGTAGTCTTCAACCTCAGGATACGGATTATTTGCTAGAAACGACTCAAAGTCTTCCAATCTTGTGATGGAATCTCTATATGGAACTAAAATACTAATCGTGTTATCTTCAATTAAATTAATCTTCTGACCAGCTGTTTTAAAAGCTTGTCGAAGACTTCCTTTAAATTGAAGATCTCCAAAACGATTGTGGTGGCTCAAAAAATCATAGGCAGTCTGATTATCTCCAAGGGGATAGTCCATTTCTTTCTCATTGTTTTCATAATAACGCTTGAAGAACTCATCATTTAAAGCTGACACATCAATTGGTGATGAGTAACGGTATAGAATATCCTCTGTCACCGATTTCTTTTGTTTAATTTCTTTGAGTCTAGAAATATTTTCCTCCTCATTGATTAGATTAACCAGAGTGACTTGACCTGAATTCCGTTTACCCTCACGGTTACAACGACCACTTGCTTGAACAATCGAATCTAAGCCAGCATATGACCTTACAACTTGAGCAAAATCGACATCTACGCCTGCTTCAATTAACTGCGTACTGACACAGATTAAGGGGATACCCTTATTCAATTGCTTCTTAATTTCTGCAATGGTGTCTAAGCGATGTTGTGGACACATATTCGTCGATAACTGATAAAGAGGGCGTTCTGTTTGTTCACTTAATAATTGATACAGTTGATAAACAGCGGGTTTAGTATTTAGTATCACCAATACTGATTCTTCTTGCTCTAACAGGTATTCCGCTATCTCTGACAAACTAGCCTTGCTATTATCTTCCTTTAGCTTTTTAAGCTCTGTCCTTTCAAAAACCGCTCTTTCTTCCTTGGTCAGGGAAACAATGTCTGCCTGCTCTGCCATTTCCCCACCATAAACCAATTGATGTTCCAAACTGTCATAATCGTAAGCTGGCTGGGTTGCCGTACATAATATAATCGTGGTATTCATAACACGACTTATAAAATTCATGGTCAAATTAAAGAGACTTGTCACTTCTAAAGGCAGAGACTGGACTTCATCCAGAATTATGACACTGTTAGCAAGGTTGGAAAATCGTCTAATATTAGCTGATTTGGTTTTAAACAAGGTTTGGAAAAATTGAACCATCGTAGTTAAAACAACAGGACTATCCCAGCTCTCTAACAAATGCTCCTGAATGACTTCATCGCGCGTTTCTTCTTCAAACTCTCTAAGCTCTTTCTCTCTAACAACATTTGAATGATGCTCCAAGACACCATCATTACCTATAATAGTCTTGATATCTTTAGCATTCTGTTCCAAAACTGATAAAAAGGCCGTAACATAGTAAAAGCGTTTTTTATGTTGATAAGCTATCTGTTGTGTGGCATATCGAAGACTTGCTTTAGTCTTACCGGCACCTGTTGGCAGATTCAAACGATAAATCCCAGAAGAATCTATCTGTCCTCTTTCTTTGATTCTCTCAGCGATCATCGTCCTAACCCGATTTAAGTCATTACTTGGTTTGCCAAATTTTTGATAAAGTTCCTCCACTGATTGAAGATAATTGTCACGACGCTCTTGATTTTCTTCTTCATCAGAGGGTGTGATGACTTCCTCGTAAGCATTAATAGTATCCAAAATATCAGCATTTTTTAAAAATGACAAATAGAGACGAACAAAAGCTCCAAGATAAAAATCTTTTTCTGTATCATCTTTATAAGGTATTTTATCTAAAGCATTTTTAAAATTAGTATAGGATTTATCAATTAAATCCTCTAAATAATCAAAGCCATAAGTTGGGAGTTGTAATTCTAAATCGGTTACAAATGGTTGAATGGTTTGATCAAATTCAGCCTTCTCCCAAAACTTTGTAATCCTCTCCATTAAACGATTAAACTGCGAGCGACTCGCTTCTTTATCATATAAGTCATACATGCCATGATGAGCTGAAATCACATAGGCAACAACTTCCGAAAAAACTTGGCAATCCCGCTTAGAAACACCTTTGGACAGTAAGCACTGTTGAATTCTCATCAAGAGATAATAGGCACCTGCTGAAGAATGATCAACATGACGATTAGGATTATTCAACAATTTATCTTGAAAGTTCGGGTGAGCCTTCCCCAAGTCATGAAAAAGGCCTATCAAAAAAAGAACATCTCCTTGATTAATAGCAGCTGCATGCTTCCTAGCATCAATAGCTACATTAAATAGATGTTTCTCTAAAGACTGTTGATTTTGAGTGCTTGCATCATAATGTCCAATAATCATAGTGTTACCTTCTTAATCTTAGATATACTTTTATTTTAACATAAAACGCTTACAAATTGTTTGAGAGATACAAAAAATTTAATTTGTCTACTCTTACTATTGGTAATAATTCAACTACAGTTGCAATAGCTACATAGTCATCTTGACAAAGTGCTAAGCATTTATTATACTTCAAGAAAAACAAAGAAAAGGTAGGAACTCCATGTGACTCTTAAGTTTAGTTTAGTCAACTCTGCTATTTTCATCTGTAGCCGATTAATATGGTTTGGATTAACCCGACAGGCACCGTTTTATGATGGTGAAGGCACACTGATACTTGGTGTTTTCGTCTTTTTTATTTCATATCTTTTGCTTAGATTAAAAAATAAACAAAACAAATGAGATAATAACTAAAAAAAGACTTGAACTTCATCTCGTTCAAGTTTTTTTACTTATGTCAATTTTTGATTGCTTTTTAGATAGAAATGTCTGTCTAACTTACGAATAACTAACTGTAGGAAAGTCTCGAAGGCGGGACGGAAATCTATTTTAGGAGGTGATGCCTATGCATTTACTGTCCATAGAAAGGTTTCGTCATGTCAGTTTTTCAAGCATTAATGCTTATGATAAAATTTGGCATTCTTTTATTGACCATAGTTTCTATTTCAAAAAGAAAATAAGTCAGTAAAAACCGCCCTCTTCTACTTTGACCGGTGCTGAGTTACGGTTTTTACTGCTACTTTTATCCGTCCCGTCTTTAAAACGGTCCTACGGGGAGCTACCAAAAGTAGCTCCTTTTGTTTTATTTTACAATAAGCCTATAAAATGTCAATAGAATGACCAACAGAAACTAATCACTTTTTATAATGCAAGGTGAAATTTTGAACTACACATAAAAGATACTTATCCTCAGACTAGAATGCTAAAGATAAGAGTCTTTAATTTACTATTAAACCTTGAATAGGTTACACTAAACTAGACAGAATTTATAAAGTGTTCTACACTAAAGAAAATAGGAGAATATTATGTCTAGAAAAATACGCCGCCACTTCACCGATGACTTTAAGCGACAAATCGTTGACCTTCATAAGGCAGGGATGAAACGAAGTGAGCTTATCAAAGACTATGAGTTAACCTCATCAACCTTCGATAAGTGGGTACGTCAGGCAAAAACAACTGGTTCTTTTAAAACTATTGATAATCTTACAGATGAGCAGCGTGAGCTGATTAAACTCCGAAAGCGTAATAAAGAACTCGAGATGCAGTTAGATATCCTAAAGCAAGCGGCGGTGATTATGGCACGAAAAGAGAAGTAATCACTGCTAACAAGGATAAATATAGCATTTCAGCCATGTGTCGTTGGCTGAATATACCACGCTCTAGCTATTATTACAAAGCTGTAGTGCCAGTATCTGAAGTAGAGATTGAAGAGATAATTACGTGCATTTTTCTTGAGAGTAAGTCTAGATACGGAGCTAGGAAAATCAAGAAATGTTTAGAGAATGAAGGCATCCAGCTGTCTCGTCGTCGGATTCGTCGCATCATGGAGAGACTCCACTTGGTATCCGTTTATCAGAAAGTAGCCTTTAAACCGCATTCCAAAGGAAAGAATGAAGCACCCATTCCTAACTACTTACACAGACAATTCAATCAAGAAAGACCACTTGAAGCGATTGTGACCGACTTGACCTATGTCCGTGTTGGTAAGTGCTGGGCTTATGTTTGCTTGATTATTGACCTCTTCAATCGTGAAATCATCGGTCTGTCAGTTGGTTGGCACAAGACTGCTGAACTCGTTAAACAAGCTATTCAAAGCATCCCCTACGCTCTGACCAAAGTTAAGGTCTTCCATTCTGATCGTGGGAAGGAGTTTGATAATCAGCTGATTGATGACATCTTGCAGGCCTTTGGAATCACCCGCTCTCTCAGTCAAGCAGGTTGTCCTTATGACAATGCCGTAGCTGAGAGCACCTATCGCGCTTTCAAAATTGAATTTATTCATCAAGAAACCTTTCAGTCACTGGAAGAATTAGTCCTTAAAACGAAAGATTATGTCCACTGGTGGAATTAGCATCGCATTCATGCAGTCTCAGCTACCAGACACCCATGGCCAAAAGATTAACGGTCTAATAAAAACACTTTATAAATGTTGTACAGAAAACTGTTGCCTTTTCAAATCTTCAAAATTCTATCTGAGACAAGGCAGCCCAACGCAGTTACAGTTAAATCAGTTAAAATCAGTTCGGTACAACAAAGAGCCCTTTGCCTTAGACTGATGGTCTAGGCACAGAGCTCTGCGAAAGTAGTGGATGATTTTAAGATTTAACAAGTTTCTCCATCTCTTCAATACGAGCAAGAGTGGCATCGTACTTAGCCTGATAATCCGCCTGCTTGTCGCGTTCTTTTTGAACGACATCTGGTTTGGCGTTGGCGACGAAGCGTTCGTTGCTTAGTTTTTTACCAACCATGTCTAGTTCTTTTTGCCATTTGGCTAATTCTTTGTCTAGACGAGCTAGTTCTTCTTCGACGTTGAGCAAGTCAGCTAGTGGCAAGTAAATTTCTGCCCCTGTGATGATGCTTGTCATAGCCAATTCAGGTGCTTCGATGTCAGATGAAATGACTAATTTCTCTGGGTTCGTGAAGCGGTTGATGTAATTGGTGTTGTCCGTGAAGAAGTTTTCTAATTCTTTGTCAGACGTTTTAATCATGATGGTGATAGCCTTGCTTGGTGCAACGTTCACTTCAGCACGCGCATTCCGAACCGCACGGATCAAGTCTTTGAGACTTTCCACCCCATTGTGCGCAGCTTCATTCTCAAAAGCAGGGTTAACCACTGGATAAGCAGCTGTTACAATTGATCCTTCTGCAATTTGTCCGAAAATTTCTTCCGTCACAAATGGCATAATTGGGTGAAGAAGACGTAAGATTTTGTCCAAAGTATAGAGTAGGACAGAACGGGTCATCGCTTTCTCGGCTTCATTTTCGGAATAGAGGACTTCCTTAGTCAATTCGACATACCAGTTGGCGAACTCTTCCCAAATGAAATTGTAGAGGATATGACCTGCAACACCGAATTCGAACTTGTCAAAGTTCTCCGTAACTTTGACGATAGTCTCATTGAGGTTGTGAAGAATCCATCTATCCGTCACATTACCCGCTTCAGACTTAGCAATCTTAACCACATTGCTCTCCGCTTCTTCTAAGGTCAATCCTTCGTTGTTCATAAGGATATAACGGGAAATGTTCCAAATCTTGTTAATGAAGTTCCAGCTGGCATCCATTTTTTCATAAGAGAAACGAACGTCCTGGCCTGGAGCAGAGCCGTTTGACAAGAACCAACGAAGAGCGTCGGCACCGTATTTTTCAATAACATCCATTGGGTCAATACCGTTACCCAATGATTTAGACATTTTGCGTCCTTCTTCGTCACGGATAAGTCCATGGATAAGGACGTTTTGGAATGGGCGTTGATTAGTGAATTCCAATGATTGGAAAATCATCCGTGATACCCAGAAGAAGATGATGTCATAACCTGTTACTAATGTTGACGTTGGGAAGTAACGTTTGAAATCTTCAGCATCTGTATCCGGCCAGCCCATGGTTGAAAATGGCCAGAGGGCTGATGAGAACCAGGTATCAAGAACGTCTTCGTCTTGTTTCCAGCCGTCTCCTTCTGGTGCTTCTTCTCCTACATAGATGTCGCCTTCAGTATTGTACCAAGCTGGGATTTGGTGACCCCACCATAGTTGACGTGAGATAACCCAGTCATGGACATTTTCCATCCAGCTCATGAATGTATCATTAAAACGTGGTGGGTAGAACTCAACTTTATCTTCTGTTTCTTGGTTAGCAATGGCATTTTTTGCCAATTGATCCATTTTAACAAACCATTGTGTTGATAAACGTGGCTCAACTACAGCACCTGAACGCTCTGAGTGACCAACTGAGTGGACACGTTCTTCAATTTTAACAAGGGCACCAAGTTCTCTTAATTTTTCAACTGTTGCTTTGCGAGCGTCAAAACGGTCCATGCCAGCAAACTCGCCTGCAAGCTCATTCATTGTGCCGTCATCGTTCATCACGTTAACTTGTGGTAAGTTTTGGCGTTGACCTACTAAGAAGTCGTTCGGATCATGGGCAGGTGTGATTTTAACAACCCCAGTTCCGAATTCAGGGTCGGCATGTTCATCGGCCACGATTGGGATAGGCTTATTCACAATTGGTAAGATAACGTTTTTGCCGATCAACTCCTTGTAACGAGGATCTTCTGGGTTGACAGCTACAGCCACATCACCAAACATGGTTTCTGGGCGGGTAGTTGCCACTTCTAAACCGCGCGAGCCATCTTCCAGCATATAAGTCATGTGGTAAAAGGCACCTTGCACGTCTTTATGGATAACTTCGATGTCGGAAAGAGCTGTGCGGGCAGCTGGATCCCAGTTAATGATGAACTCGCCACGGTAAATCCAGCCTTTTTTGTAGAGGTCAACGAAGACCTTACGAACGGCTTTGGATAAACCATCATCCAGGGTGAAGCGTTCGCGGGAATAATCCACTGAGATCCCCATCTTGCCCCATTGTCCCTTGATCGTTGATGCGTATTCATCCTTCCAATCCCAAACTTTTTCCAGGAATTTTTCTCGGCCAAGATCGTAGCGAGTAATGCCTTGCTCGCGCAGACGTTCTTCTACTTTAGCCTGAGTTGCAATCCCCGCATGGTCCATCCCTGGTAACCAAAGGGTATCAAAACCTTGCATCCTTTTTTGACGGATGATGATATCTTGAAGGGTTGTATCCCAAGCGTGTCCTAGGTGAAGTTTCCCAGTAACATTTGGTGGTGGAATAACGATTGAGTAGGGTTTAGCTGTTTTGTCGCCTGACGGCTTGAAAACATCTTGGGCAAGCCAAGTTTGATAACGCCCAGCTTCAACTTCCGCTGGGTTGTATTTTGGTGATAATTCTTTAGACATATAAGTCCTTTCTTGAGTTATTAATCCGGTTCTTGTCCGTCGTGGGCTGGCCATTGATAGTCTTCTAGTTTGAAGTCTGTAAAAGTTGCTCTAAAGCTTGAGTCTTCTGGGATGCAGGCATAGATGCCAAATTGGACTGGGCCTTTGGCTTTGCTCATATGGCAAATGCGCAATTGTTTGAAGGTCACACTGTCTTGTGAACATTCCAATTTGAAGTCATCTTGGCAACGGCTGAGTCGCTACCATATTTCCTTGATGAAAGCATCAATTTCTGTTTGAACTTCCTCTCACTCACTTTTGAGTAGTCCGAATCTGAGATCATCGGTCCGTTGCCCGCTAGTAGTTGACTTTTACTTATTTTTTATCAACCTTAAAAATAATACCATTATCTTTTAACTTTTCAACGGTAACTTTTCCTATTCCTTTGATTGAAAGAATCTCTTTTTCAGTGTATTTTTTAAAATCTGTTACTGATTCTATACCAAACTCAGCCAAGTATCGTATCATATCAAAGCGAATTCCTTTTAATTTGGGTTGACTCATCAGCTCTAGTATCTTTTGCCACTGTAATACATTTCGACCAATTTGTGTTCTTTCAACTGACCGAGCTGATTTAGACTCAAAATAATGCTCTATATAGGTTTGAAGCGCAATGTTTTCTTCAATATAATCCAATGCTGGGAGAAGATAGGCTCTTAAGGCATCTGCGGAATATGGGAGATAGGCATCTTCATAATCAATTTCAAAAATATCATCAACCCAGTCAGGATTAGCAAGAAACTCAAAAGCTTCATCATTCATTTTGAATAGATATGATAAACGTTTTTCTGCATCTTCATGGTGATGTGAGAGAATGTCAGCCATTACCATGTAAATAAGTGGTCCATCCTTTGAGAGCACACTTGCTGATTCACTCTTCATAAATCGCTGATATAAAAGAGACATCTTTTGAAATTGACCTGTCTCAAGATAAGATGCAAATGCTAGTGATAAAAAGTTTGGCGTAAAACTGTTTAATGGATGCCTTAATATCTCTTCTACTAATTCTACGGCAAGGAAGGTATTCCCAGAATGTAGGTAGAAGTCAATTGCAAAACAAAAACAAACCCAGTATGGTCTAGCTGTTATCAAACGATAGTCAGAATAATCTTCACTTTTCCATAAGAGTAAGGTTTCAGCTACAAATTCATGCAAACGTTCATAGTAGTCAAAATCAGCTGGATCAGTGTCTTCAATTAACAACTGTAACTTAGCGTCATAAGAATGAGGATTCTCTTTTAATATTTCCCTAAAAAGTTTTCGACGTTTAGTACTATTTAGAGAGTCGAGTGCTTCCAATAGCAATTGGTATTCTTTTAGAAATACAAAAGTACCGTTACTCAAAGATTGCGTGAGGTTATCAACGTCTTCTTGAGCTGGATAGTCATTATCAAACTCTGCATAAAATTGACGTAATGCTAAAAATTGACGATCATAAGCATTTAATAGTCTTCTTTCAACAATGCGTGGTTTAGTTATTTGTTTATCTAATTCCTGACCGAACTGGCTCATATCCGTTGTTATTTCTAATTTTTGCTTACGCTTTAATTCTTTTTTGCGATTTTTTTTAGCCATATAACAATCTCCATTTTGATTTGATGATTTATTTTCAAAAAATAACTTCTAATACTTGCCAGCTTTCAATCACGACTCGTCATCAAAGACCTCATAAGATTTTGGTTGGAAGGTCCAGACTAGGTGTGATGTCTTAAAAATTTTCATGTCACATCTCCTCCCATTCACTTTTAAGTAGTCCGTACCTGAGATCGTCGGTACGTCTGCCATCAACTGCTTTGTAGCCTCGTAGTCTTGCTTCCAAGGTAAACCCTAACTTTTCAGCCACACGCTGACTTTTCTGATTGAAGCCAAAACAGCCAATTTCAATTTTATAGAGGTCTAATACAGTGAATCCCAGTTCAATGATTGCTGAAGCCGCCTCCGGCACAATGCCTTGCCCCCAAAAATCAGGATGCAGCAAATAGCCCATTTCATAGACACCTTCCGAGTGGCAACGATTGAAATCAATAGAACCAATAACGCGGTTTTCACCTTTCAAGGTAATTCCATAGCCAATCGGCATGTTGTGCATGGCCTGGTTGTTTGGATAAACCGTCTCCAGATAAGTGATTTCATCCTCTAAAGTTTTGACAGCTGGAAATCCTGCAGGCTCAGAAACCTCAGGCCGTTTTGCATAGTCAAAGATAGCTACCGCATCGTCCAAGGTTCTGGTCCTAAGAATAAGGCGCTCCGTCTCCAAAGTTGGCAGAACATTATTTTCAAAAGATCCTAAAATTTTCATAAACCACCATCTTAATCTTTTAAGGGAACATTATTTTTTTCAAGGACATTTAATGTCGATTTCCCAATACCTTCAAGTGCTAGTAGGTCGTCTTTTGACCACTCTTGAAAATCTTCAAGTGATCTAATCTCATTATCAAATAAAATTTTAAGGCGGTTTTCGCTGATACCTTTTAATTCTTTGAGAGATTGGAACTCATTAAAATGAAAATACGAATCCGGTCTATTCATTTCCTCGGTAGTCGCCATCTGACTAATTTGTTGAATGATATGTTGTCTCTGTAACAGGAAGGGAGCCATATAGAAGATTCCATCAAACATTGTGAAATTCTCTGGAAAATAACTTGAAAATTCAAGTTCATCTAATGGCATGGTCACCCATGCACCAAGTTGAAATAATATGCCTGTTTCAGGATATAAACTATAAATTTCTTCAAATATTTCTTCTGCTAAACTTGTTTCGCCTTTCAACAAAGCAGCAATCAAATAATGAAGCCGCTCAAAATCTGCCATTTGACCTATATGACGTTGGTAACTACATTGCCTTTCAATGAAGTCAAAATCAAAAACCATATTTTTGACAGAATAGAGCAGATAGACAAAATCCTTAGGCATTTCTTGAATACCTTTACTTATCATGAAATCCAAGAGTTCATTTGCTAGCCCTAAATAACCCAATTCAGTCAATTTCATAATTGATTGCAACAGAACTTCCAAAGGAATAGTAGGCACTCCATTAGACCAATCAGGACAATTCTCAATAACCCACTCTTTTTTTGCTTGAGTAACTAATTCAAGTAATGTAGCCAGATAATCTAAATCAGATTCATCTTCTTCTCGCATAAAGAGTTCAAATTTTGCACCTAAATGGTCCTCATCAATAGCTAAAATATTATTTAAATCAAAAGTTGATACCTTTCCTGACATCATAAGTTTCAGGAATTTCTGATCTGCCTTTTGCTTTTTTGCTTCCCCATTTTTACTTCTTACTGGAGATTTTAGACTTCTCAAATGATTTTTCTTATTTTTCATAACTCACCTAACTTTCTGGATCGATTGCTTTGATTACTTTAGCAGGGACACCACCAACAACAGTATAGGCTAGCACGTCCTTGGTGACAACTGCTCTCGCTGCTATGACAGGCCAATCACCGACCGTCACACCAGGCAAAATGGTTACGTTTGAACCTACCCAGACCTTTTGACCAATGTCAATTGGAGCATAGAATTTTTTCTGGTCGCGACTGGGTTCCAAAGCATGATTGACTGTAGCCATAACCACATTATGACCAATCAGCGTACCGCGTCCAATCGTGATACCACCTTGGTCTTGAAAATGACAGCCAGAATTCACGAAGACATCCTCACCAAAGCCAAGATTTTTCCCAAAATCAGTATAAAAGGGTGGGAAGAGTCGCAGACTCTCTGGAACCGTCTCCCCAGTCCATTGCGACAATAAATCACGTAATTCATGTGGCTGATGATAAGAATTGTTAATAGCCATTGTTAAAGCAATCGCTTCTTCAAATAATTTGCTATCCTTAAAACTTGTATATTTCGGCTTTATTCCCATAACATGTTTCTCCAACTATAGAAAAATCCCCGCCTAGCATAGCTAGACAGGGACGAATGTTATAATCCGCGGTACCACCCAATTTCAACTGACAACCAGTTGCAACTTTGTTTTCAATTGTTGACCTCAGCAACATCCTTTTAATCATTGTACGGATTTCTCAACACCACCGCTCTCTGGAACAACTACCTTTAAAAGACCTCTGATTGCTACTATTCTAACAGATTTAAAAAGGATAAGCAATTACTATTGGTTTATTTTTTTAATTTTACACCATTTTCAAGGAGTTTCTCAACAGTTGCTGGACCGATACCTTTTAAAGCCAATAGTTCTTTTTCAGTCCATTGACTAAAAGTATCAACTGAGTGAATACCTTGCGTATATAAGGTTTCAACAAGATCTGAGCGAATACCAGCTAACTGCTCTTGTGCTGCAAACTGTTCAAGTGAATCCTTAGCGTCCTGTGTTTTTAAGTCATCGAATTTCTGAGTCCCTTTTGCCACTAAGTCTTTACCTGTTGTGATAGTCTCGTCCACAAATGATTCAACTTTTTCCACAGTGTAATCAATGACCTGACTGGCTTTAGACAGAAGTCCTTTACGTTTCATTGATAATTTTAATAATTTTTTACGTTTATGTTGCTTTGCCATATGTTTTTCCTCTTAACCCTTAATAATGTCTTACACCAAATAAATCATCTGGTATATCGTGGAAATTCTTACCTTGTTTGTAATTGTCGAATTTTCCTTGTAAAAATAGATAAGCATCCAACTTACTTTCGTAGCGAATGAAGGCATCCTTGGCGCGCTCATCTCCATCTTCTTGAGCAATTTGTCGACTAGTTGTCATTGCCAGTTGATTCATTTGAATTTGCGTCGCAACCCATTCTTCAAAATCTCTTAGAAATTCTTTTTCGTAAGCCATACCTACTGCCTCTTTCTCATATTATCCCAATCATTATATCATAGCCTTCACTATTATGCTATCTTATCTCAATTTTTACCTAGAAAAAGATAGGATGCTATGTTATAATAGGTAAGTTACATAGGATGCTATGAAAAAGGATGGAAACAAATGAAAGATGAACATATCGGAGTTTTAATAAAAATGGCTAGTTTAGAGTTTGATCGTCAGGCAAACCATTTACTCCTTAAAGAAAATATTACACCTAGTCAATTTAAAATTCTAAAATACCTCACATTACGCCCTCAGGCCACAGTTAGACAAATTGATTTAGAATCATTCTTTGGTATGACAAATCCAACAGTCACTGGCATCATTCAAAATCTTGAGAAAAAGGGCCTCATCACTAGACAAGACCATCCTTTGGATAAACGATCAAAAGTTCTTCTCCTAACGGAGTCTGCCTTAGCCATGCATGACAAGATTATTGGCATCAGTAATAGAATTGAAGCAAATTTTACAAAAAATCTCCAAGAAGAAGACACTAAACTTCTCAAACCACTCCTCATTAAATTATTAAATACAGCAAACAACAAATCAAACAAAGGAGGACTTAATGCAAGCCAACAAATTTCAGACTGAATCTATCTCAAAATTGTTATTTGCCATGGCCATGCCAGCTATCACTGCAAACTTGGTCAGTTCACTTTATAATATTGTCGATCAAATTTACATCGGCCACGGTATTGGTTATTTAGGAAATGCAGCGACCAGTGTTGCCTTTCCATTAACCATTCTTTGTTTAGCTTTTGGTTTAACATTTGGTTTAGGTGGCGCCGCAAACTTCAATTTATCCTTAGGACGAGGCCATATTGATCAAGCAAGTAAGTTTGTCGGCAATGCTATTACCCTATCATTAACAGTAGGGACTATTGCCGGAGTTTTGGTTATCCTCTTTATTAAACCGCTTCTTCTATTATTTGGAGCTACTGATACCATTATGACTTTGGCCCAAGATTTACTGCCATGTCAGCCTTTGGTATTCCATTTTTATTATTCACGCTCAGTGTAAATCCACTGGTACGCGCTGACGGGAGTTCAACCTACTCTATGATGGCAATCATTTTGGGGGCCATTTTAAATGCCATCTTAGTTCCTATTTTTCTTTTCCATTTTCATTGGGGAATTAAAGGTGCTGGATTGGCCACATTAATTAGTCAAATGGCGTCCGCCATCTACATGGGGCTATATTTTAGAAACTTTAAATCTATTCCACTCAAAGCCAATGACTTCAAGTTGCATAAAGACAGCGTAAATCAAATTTTAAAAGTTGGTTCCTCTTCATTTATTTTCCAATCCTCAATGCTTGTTGTTCAGGTTGTTACTAATAATATGCTGCGCAAATTCGGCGCCGAATCGATTTATGGTGCAGATATATCAATTGCCGTTGCAGGAATTGTCATGAAAATCAATGCCCTGTTTGTATCCATTATTATTGGACTTGTACAAGGTGCCCAACCCATTATTGGTTATAACTATGGCGCTAAAGATTTCAAACGTGTCACTGAGACGACATCATTATTATTAAAAACAGCAAGCATCATCTCAATCGTCGCCTTTCTTTGCTTTGAACTATTCACAAGACAATTTCTTCAGCTTTTTGGAACAGGGTCTGAGCGTTATTATGAATTTGGAATGATGTACTTACGTATCTTCTTATTTTTTGTATTTGTAAATGGGGTACAAATTGCTTCAACAACCTTCTTCCAAGCCATTGGAAAATCTGGCATCGGTGCCTTTTTATCATTAACAAAACAGGTTATCTTCCTCCTACCATTACTCTTCATTCTTCCTCATTTTATGGGCGTTGACGGGGTTATGTACGCAGGTCCAATATCCGATTTGATTGCCTTTATTTCTGCTCTATATTTCTTGAAACGTGAATTCAAACGAATGCCTCACGACCTCAGAGCTGATGGTATGTAAAAAGCTAAAGAAACAGTCTTTAGCTTTTTTTAGTTACTGCTAGTTTACCACCGACTGGTAAATCATATACACGGTCCGGATTGACAATGTCTTTTCGCAATTGATCAGGATTGCCATTAAAAACTGCCCAATCAAAGGCATCAACAGATCCCCAATAGATACAAACTAGATCAGCATTGGGATAGGTCCTAGCTTCCAAAAGCGCATTGTCATAACCAATATGCCATTCATTATCAGAGAAATCAAAGAAAATAACATCAGGATTATCCATCTCCAAATGTTCAGGTAAGAGACGTGAATCGCTAGGCAACCAAAGTTTCCCATCAAGGTCTCAATCCAGTAACCCACGTATTCTTCCTCCTCCACTCACGGAAATTGTACTTTTCTTTCTCACTTTGCCAATTATGTTTGGTCGGGGTAGGCGTTATCTTAATTCCATTAACCTCAAAAACCTCCCCAACGGCGTGTTCTTGTGTCTCAAACCCTTTTTCTTTCATGACTCTGCGACATAAGCTGGCGCGTGAAAGCTCTTCGTTTGTCCTTTGATAGCTTCCAAAGTATCAAAAGACAAATGGTCATTATCGATATGCGAAATGAGCAGAGCATCGACCCGAGGAATATCCCAAGAAGCAATCGGCATATCTATTAGAAGAGGCATATCAAAGCTATCTAAAATTGGGTCAATCAAAATAATGGTACCACGACTATTAATCAATAGTGATGCATTACCTAACCAATAGACATCCGTCCCTGAAATGGCATCAAAGGCAGATGCATCAAGTGTTATGGTTTTTTCTGGCATGGCTTGACCAGTTTGACTAAATTGAATTGACATAAGATTCCTCCAATAAATCACCTTTTTTTACTCAGACTAATGATCTCATAAGGCGTGTCACCACGACCCCGATTAACTTTAGACACACTGAAAAACATGACAAAAAGGTAGACAAAATAAAAGCAATTGATGTTAGTAAATAAAATTAAAATCGCACGATGAACATCTTGATTGGTTTATGGATTACCACCAAAACTGGTAAGTTCATTACTCTAACCCTACTTTACCATAGGAAAGGTTAAAATAGCGACATAAAACCTTGAAATAGTATTCTCATTTCATAAAGAGACCATTTCCCATCGTTTTGTGAAATAGGATTGCAAAAGTATACAAAAAGAACTTGCGTCCAAGGACAAGATATAGTATCATAAATAGGTAGCCGCTATAGTTAAATGGTATAATAAAGCAATGGTAATGCTTCGTTCCGAGTTCGATTCTCGGTGGTGGCATCAATAATATTAATGAAACCTTATTGTTATAGGGTTTCTTTTGTTTTTGTTCTTAAATTGTTCTTGATGACTATTTTAAAAACCTTCTTTATTATTAAGAATTTTTAAAAGCTGATTATTTTCCTTTTCTTCCACTTCCAGAAGCAAATGACCATATGTTTCTATTAATTATTTGATATCTTTTTCATCATCAAGAAAAGCTTTCACACTATAAAGATCATTTGTCCTAACACAAATACCTTTTAATTTTGATTCTACTAAATGTTAAAATTCTTCATCAGAAATAGATGATTTATTTTTTTATTTCAAAAGGAATACTCTAAGTTTTAACAGATTGAATCAAAAACATTTTTACTGCTGTACTCATATCTAAGTATCCTAAAGATTGAAATAGTTCTGTGGCATCATCTTTTAACTGATCATCAACTCTTACTGCTACTGTTGACATAATATCACCCTAATCTATTTTTGTATAGCTATTGTATAACCAATAACTCTACTACGCAAATAAAAACAGTCAATTTTATATCAATTACTCTATAAAATATGCTATATCATATTATGCAACAGTAAAAAGTAAAATTATACCTAAATTTATCTATTTAGCCTATACTATTTTTACCACAAAAAGGGAATGTAAAATATTTGGTAAATTCTACTTGATTACTGCTACTTTCAAAACTAAAACATAATCTACTGGCTTTAGAGTTCTATAGTGGGTAGTTAAGTAAAAAAACTAAAAAGATTGGATAATTTCCAATCTTTTTTAAAGTATAAACTTGATTTTTCCACTTAGGTATTCAATTTTTTGAAGAGAGAGAAAACAAATATCTAGAGAAAAAACAGGAAAAATTTTATGACATTTTAGGTCAAAAGATTAATCCTCCTTTTTCTTAGGAATAGCTATTAAGCCAACAGATGCAATAATTGATAAAGTCGCAATATTGAAGAATGGATTTACATTCTCACCAGTTGTTGGTAAACTATTTTCTTTATCACTATCTTTAACAATATTTGATAAAGGTTTTATTGTCTGATTTTTGCCTACTTGATTATTTTTGTTCGTACCCGCTTGTGTTGGATTTTCAACAACCGCGATAGATACTGGCAATTTGTCCACTGAACCATCTGGATAGGTGACAACGACTACAGCATCTTTGGTACCTGCTGTACTTGTATCCACTGGTGTTTCATAACTTACTGTTGTACCTGTTGGTAATTCTGGTAGGTTGGCAATCGAATCTTCTACCTTAGGTGTTTCTCCTACTTTTACAGTTTGATCCTGTGCAACTGGTGTGTTCGTATCTGCTTGTGTTGATGTTACTGTAATTTTTGCTTCAACTACATCTGTTGTTCCATCTAGATATGTTACAGTTACTGGAATTGTGTTTGTTCCTGCTAATACATCTGTTCCAGGTTTAGCCGTAATTGTTCCTGTAGTAAGATCAATTGTTGCCCATATTGGTAAACTTGGTGACGTAAACTGTATTCCAACTGGTGGTGTTACTACCGCCCCCGTCGAATCTGTTAACGTTGGGGTTATTGTAGCTGTATCCCCTGATTTAACAGTTGTATCTGTATAGGTTGGTTGATATAAATTAGCTTCTGAAGTTGAAGTCGACATTGATGTTGATACGGATGTTGAGTCACTTATCGATGTTGAAGTCGATACGGATGTTGAATCACTTATCGATGTTGAAGCTGATACTGACGTTGAGGCACTTATCGACGTTGAGCCTGATACTGACATCGAAGCACTTATCGATGTTGAGCCTGACACTGACATCGAAGCACTTAATGACGCTGAGACTGATACTGACATCGAAGCACTTAATGACGCTGAGCCTGATACTGATGTCGAAGCACTTAATGACGCTGAGCCTGATACTGACGTTGACTCACTTATCGATGTTGATGTCGATACGGATGTTGAGTCGCTTTGCGACGTTGATGTCGATACGGACGTTGAGGCACTTATCGACGTTGAGCCTGATACTGATGTCGAAGCACTTTGCGACGTTGAGCTTGATACAGATGTCGAATCGCTTTGCGACGTTGATGTCGATACGGATGTTGAGTCGCTTTGCGACGTTGATGTCGATACGGATGTCGAAGCGCTTTGCGACATTGATGTTGATACGGACGTTGAATCACTTATCGACGTTGAGCCTGATACTGACGTTGAGGCACTTATCGACGTTGAGCCTGATACTGATGTCGATACACTTTGTGACATTGATGTCGATACAGATGTCGAAGCACTTTGTGACATTGATGTCGATACAGATGTCGAAGCGCTTTGCGACGTTGATGCCGATACGGACGTTGAGTCACTTATCGACGTTGATGCCGATACGGACGTTGAGTCACTTATCGACGTTGAGCCTGATACTGACGTTGAGTCACTTATCGATGTTGAAGTCGATACGGATGCTGAGTCGCTTTGCGACGTTGATGTCGATACGGACGTTGAGGCACTTATCGACGTTGAGCCTGATACTGATGTTGAAGCGCTTTGTGACGTTGAGCCTGATACTGATGTCGAAGCACTTTGTGACATTGATGTCGATACAGATGTCGAATCGCTTTGCGACGTTGATGTCGATACGGATGTCGATGCGCTTTGCGACATTGATGTTGATACGGACGTTGAAGCACTTATTGATGTTGAAGTCGATACGGACGTTGAGTCACTTATCGATGTTGAAGTCGATACTGATGTCGAAGCGCTTTGCGACGTTGAAGTCGATACTGAGCTCGATGCCAAGGCACTTGTACTGGTCGAAGCACTTAAGATAGTCTACTTGTACTAGTTGAAGTACTTAAGCTTGTAGATGATGATGTACTCGTACTAGTTGAAGTACTTAAGCTTGTAGATGATGATGTACTCGTACTAGTTGAAGCACTTGTACTATCTATCTGTGAAGTTGGATTTGTGTATACTTCTGTTGTTGAATATGTTCCAGTCCCAATCATATCTACACCGACTTCTGGTCCATCTTGAACAACATATTTCGACGTTTGAGAAATCATTGTTGCTGTCTCGTTATATGTTGTTGCTGTAGCACTATACATAACAACTTTCAAATTGATAGTGCTTAAATCAGTCCCAGGTGCAACAGCTGTTGTAAATATAGCTGTAATAGCTGTTCCTGGTGCAAATGTTCCTGATGAATAGTAACCTGGATAGGTGGTTGTCCCAAATGTTGCGTTTTTGTATGTTGTTGAGCCATATGGTGTACTATTAAAGGTTACATTTGAAATAGAAGTTAAGGTACTATCTGGTTGAACATACAAGCCAACGTACTTATTCCCTGTTACTGCATTGGTTGTTGTATAATTAACAACCCAACGAATTGTATTTGTTGTTGGATTATAATAACCATAAAGACTAGAGATTAAATGATTGCTTGAATAAGCCGTATTTCCTGAACCTTGTGACGTAGTATTACTATAGATTAAATATTCAGTTGTCGGCGTCGTCGCTGCTAGAGTTACTGCAGAAAATTTCAATGTTGCTTTAGTAAAAGTTGGAGTGGTATTTACAACTGTTATTTGGCTATCAGATATTACCGATGCAGACATGGAAGTATTTAACGATTCATGCAAGGATGTTATTGTACTTACAGTAGAATCATTGATATCAGATATTGGAGAACTAGTAGATAGTGAATTAGAATTAGTGTTTGAAGCTGCTGATAAATTAGTTGTTGTCCCATTTTCACTTATTGTTAGAATAGAAGGGGTTGAACTACTATTATTACTTCCGTTTATTGTTGACAGACTTTGAGAAGAAGATTCACTAAATGACTCACTTAAACTTTGAGAAGCTAAATTACTAGTCGAAGCTGAAATGGAACTGCTAATTAAGACTGATTGACTAGTTGACGTTATGTCTGATGAAGAAGTTGATGATGCCACATCACTAGCCGATCCTGATACAACGATAGTTGAGTCTGTATCAGTAAGGGCTGAAGTTGTTTGAGATGTTAATGGTAGAGTTGAGGCCGTATCTGCCATAACATTTTGACCGGCCAATGTAGCACCACCGAGTATAGCACCCAGACCTAACGTTCCTTGAATGAGGTGGTTTTTAGAGACAACTAAATTCACATCGTCTTCAAGCATTCGATTTTCTGCTTGTCCACCTCTAAATAAATGAATAAGACCAAAAGAAGCTAAAGTCGTTTTGACCCAGTTTTTCCCGGACTTGTGCAACTTTACACGAGACTTGGTCTCAGTCTCAATGAAGTCCTGCCTATTAAATTTTCGTAACATATTTTTCTCACTCTCTCTGGACATAGTATATACTGAATTTTCAGTTAATTTAACAGTCCAATAAACAAGATTATATCACAATCCAATGGAACTTAACAGATGTTTTTTTATATTAATTTTCTTATAAAAAAACTAATTTTTTCGAGTTTTCAAATTATTATTAATTTTTTGAAGACATTTTTAATTTAAACATTATTTTTTCATTATTAGTAAAGCCCTTCTATCAGTTAAAAACTCCTCATTTTATGAAGCCAATTGCTTCACTTATTACTTAATGAGGAGTTTTTTTCTAAATAAGCACTTCAATATATCACCGTTCTACTGATGATTTCATCTTGTACGTCTTTGCAGAGTTCGACAAAGTAAGCACAGTAACCAGCTACACGAACAATTAAATCACGGTGTTGATTGGGATTTTTTTGTGCTTCAATGAGTGTTTGATTGTCTACACAATTAAATTGCATTTGCCCATTTCCCATATGAGAAGCTGTTTTTAGCAATGTCACAATGGCTTGTTTACCAGCATTTGTTTCTAAAAAACCTGGGGTGAGTTTAAAATTATGGGCCATTCCTAAACTCATTGATTCCACATTTAATTTAGAAACTGATTTAATAACGGCTGTTGGTCCTTTTTTATCTGCCCCTTGAGAGGGACTCATCCCATCTGAAAGAGGGGCAAATGCTTTTCTTCCGTCTGGCGTTGCACCAATCATTTCACCTAAAGGGGTATTGAAAGATTGTGATAAGGTGCCATGGATATGATGGGCATACAATGATGGGTAGCTATTTAATTTTTGCTCTGTATAATCAAGAATTTTCTTAGCTATCTCATCAACATAATCTTCATCATTGCCATATTTAGGCGCTGCTAAACAATCACGATGACATTGGGCATAACCTTCCCAGTTAGCATCCATGGCATCTTTTAATTGCTGAAGACTATAGGTATTTGTATCAAACACGAGATGTTTGATAGCCGCCATTGAATCGGCATAGGTTCCTAAGCCAGCAAAAATGGTTCCTGGTCCTTGGTAAAGGCATGCACCACCTGCCATGACATCTTTCCCCTTATCCATGCATCCTTCAATAAATAAAGACATGTAGGGATCAGGGTTAACTGCTTTAAAAATCTTTTCAATGATTAAACTTGCTTGACAGTTATTATCAATCAAGTAATCCAATTGTTTTCTGACAGCTGTTTCAAAATCACTGTAGTTGGTAAAGGTATCAAGGGCACCTGTGTTCAGCCATGATTTATCAGAATAAGAAGGCAATGCTCCTTGGTTTAGAGCCATCTCAATAGCCACCGGCCATTGCGTAAAGCCTCCCGCTGTCCATTGATGAACTTTGCCACTTCTTTGTGGCTCCACACAACCCATTAAGCTATAATCACGCGCATCTTCAAAGCTATAGCCTTTTTTTAGCATCATTTTGATATGGGCATCATCAAAGTGGACGGCAGGCATACCGCCTCCAACTTTAATCAGATCCACTATTTTTTCAAGATAGGTTTGTGGTGATAAATTATGAACGCGGCAGGCTAGTGTCGGTTGATAGAGTTTCATTTGGCCAACAGTCTCCATAATGAGATAAGTCAGCTCATTTGTTCCATCTCCACCTTCACGCTTGAGTCCTCCAACACACATATTGATAAAGGCATATAGCCTGCAAAATAAGTTGCTGTTGCACTAGGCGTGTACCAAATCACTTCTGAACATTTAATAAAGAAACAGCCTAATAATTCAAATGCCTCTTCTTGTCTTAAAGTTCCTTCTTCAAGACCTTTTTGGTAGAAAGGATAAAGGTATTGATCTAATCGACCTAGGGATGTTGAACATTGATTACCTTCTAACACAAAAAGTGATTGAATGGTCCAAATCGCTTGCAGTGCCTCTTGAAAAGTTTGAGGGGGATTTTTTGGTACAGTTGCATTAATTCTAGCCAGTTCAATTAACTCTTGCTTACGGTCAACATCTGACTCATTGTCTGCCAAAGTCCGAGCATAATCAGCTAGTCTTTGAGCATAAGTCATGATCCCTTCGCAAACTAAAATTTCAGACATGTAAAATAGTCTTTTATCATCATCTTCTGGTCCAGTTCCTAAGATTTGCTCAAGTTTTTCTTCCGCTTCTTCTTTTAAGCCACTAACTCCCTTTTTAAAAAGTATCGTATCATAACCAGGACTTGAGTCCCCACCATCATTCATAATATGATAAGTGACATCAGCAATAGCTGCCTCAGCAGTGTATTCCCAAAGACCTGCCTCACGTAAGGATTCTTCACACTTTTCTGCTAGAGATTTGCCTTTCCAAAATGCAAAGAGCTCTTCACGTATGATTTGTTTATCTGCTTCACTAATGTCATAAGGATCTTGCGCTCTTTTATCAATTGTATCCAGTTCATCAGCAAGCCATTCCCAAGCAATATCGGGAGAAAAAGCGCCAGCTCTTGCTTTGCCACAGGGGTGACCAATAATCAACTCCCCGTCTTGAATTAGCAAAGGTGCTGTTTCACACGCTCGTTTAAAACTTTTGGCTCTTTGCAATTCCGGTGGTAAATAAAGATGCTCTTTTGCGATAGCTGTATAGGCAAGGGCACGATTAATTGTAATACTTGGAGTAACCGTTAAATAACGAGCTTTTAATTTATCTAACCTTTCGGTCATCTTTAGTGAATTTATTGTCATTTCCAACTACCTCATCTCCTTACCTCAAAGTGATATTGCGATGATCAATTTACCTAGATTATTCACTCTCCGCACTAAGTTGTTCCTCAATCGTTTCAGGTTTTTTAAAGAAATCCAAAGGATTCATGGTAACAAGTATGGCACCTACAATAATGACAATTGAACCAATTACGATAGTTGGCGTGATTGCTTGGCGTAAAAATAGAATACTAAACAGAACACCCCAGAATGCATAAGTAATATTAAGTGACATGCCAATGGCTGTACCAATTGTTGAGTTTGCCTTATACCAGAAAATGAATGATGTCCCAGCGGCAGCACCTGCAAGTGCTAACCAAATAACAGGCGTTACAGCGGCTAATGTTTTAAAGAGCAAGCCCACAGCACCAATACATGGAACGACGAGTACTAAACTGATGAAACCTGAAATTAATTGACGAATATTAACAGCAATTTCTTGGTCTAGCATCGCACCGCCAAATGCAGAGAAAACACCTTCAGCTCCCCAACAAATGGCTGCAATTAATGCACAGGCAATACCTAAAGTAAAATTAGGAGCACCTTCTGGTTTAGCCCAGTTTATAATAATAGCTCCCGCTACACAGATGAACATCCCTATGCCAACACGGAAATTAATTTTTGTTTTTAAGAAAATTGCTGAGAAAAGGGCTCCGAATAAAGCATTGGTTGCTGAAATTGGGATAGCATAGGCCCCCGCGAAATAAAGGCCAATCAGATAGGCTCCACTAGCAATTGGACCACCCAATAAGAAACCAATAATCAAAAGCTGACCAGGTCGTGTTTTGAGTGTACGTGGTATTTCCTTTAGTTTCCCTTGTTTCAAATTATAAATCGTCAAGATTAGGCCAGACAAAATATCATTCAGACCAGAAGTTACATAAGGTGCTGCTAAGATACCTGCAGCCGTTACTAATGGACTATAGCTACTAGCCACCATTAATAAAACAGAATAAATCCCATATGTGAACCCTGATAAAATCCCATGAAACATCCCTCTTACACGAAATTTATTGGTTACTTTTTCCATCTGACTTTGAGCGGATCCCACATGTAGTTGTTGTTTTCTTTCCATTTCTTCACTCCATTAATTAGTTAAAAGTCAAGGCTTTGTAGAAGATCTTCAAGAGAGTCTTCACCAACTAGTCTTTTACTTTTCTGTTTATTTGGTCCATGACCATTTTTTTGTTTTGTTCTAAACATTTCATAATCGCCTGATAGTTTGGCGTAATTTATAAAACGACGCTTAGCAGCACTGACTGTTTCCTCTAGTAAGTGTCCAGATTCAACCGGATTGATTTGTTGTAACGATGAAAATCGTTCTTGTTTTAACATGAATGTAATCATACGATCAAACTTTGGACGTTTGTAGTCAAGATGCATTGGATTTTGGTTTTGCTTTCTCAAGTTAGGATTATAACGGTATAGTGACCAATAGCCAGACTCTACTGCTTCTCTAGCTTCTGTGAGTGTCTCTTTCATACCACCTTCTAATTTATGACTGATACAAGGGACATAGGCAATAATTATAGATGGTCCATGATAACTTTCTGCTTCTTCAAAAGCTTTAATAACTTGTACGGGATTAGCTCCGCTTGCGACTTGAGCCACATAGACATTTCCATAGGTCATTGCCATCAAGCCTAAATCTTTTTTGGTTCCTCGGTTGCCCGATGAAGAAAATTTAGCAATGGCTGAACTTGGCGTTCCTTTGGAAACATGTCCACCTGTGTTAGAATAAACTTCATTATCAAGAACTAAGATATTAACATCTGCACCACTTGCAATCACATGGTCCAATCCTCCAAAGCCAATATCATAAGCCCAACCATCACCACCAACTATCCATTGTGAGGGCTTTACAAACAAATCACGTTTGTCATAAATTTCTTTTATGAGGGGATTACTTGACTTTTGATAGTCTTCAAGAAGCAAAGCTTCTAGTTTCTTACTACGAGCAAAGCTTCCTCTACCCTCACGGATGTGACATATCCAATCAGACATAACTGATTTTAAGTCTTCACAAACAAATGGCATAGCTTTGTCATTAAATTGATTAATGATTCTCTTCGCATTTGATTTGCCACCATCATCCCATATCCAAATTCGGCATTATCCTCTAAAAGGGAATTGCTCCAAGCCGGTCCCTGACCAGCCTTAGTTGTACTATATGGTGTTGATGGCGCCATACCTCCCCAAATTGACGAGCATCCTGTTGCATTAGCAATCATGAGACGATTCCCAAAAAGTTGCGTCAATAATTTAAGGTATGGTGTTTCACCACAACCTGGACAGGCCCCAGAAAATTCCAACAAGGGTTGTTCAAACTGTGAAAACATAACCGTACCAGGCTTAGCTGGATTTTCTTTAGCAGCTAAAGACATTGCAAATGCCCAATTGATTGCTTCTTCCTTCATTTTGATATCATTCACAATATCTGCTGGAATCATTTTCAAGGCTTTACCTTTAGCTGGACAGGCTTTTACACACAACTCACAGCCAGTGCAATTCTCAACCGAAACTTGTATACGATAGAAAAGTCCATCATTTCCTTTAAAATCTCTGACAATATACCCTTGCGGTGCTTTATCAAGCTCATCTTGATTACTTAAAAATGGTCTGATAGCTGCATGTGGACAAACAAATGAGCACTGATTACATTGTAAACAAGCATCCGGATTCCATTCTGGCACCTCAATCGCCAAGCTTCTCTTTTCTTGTGGTGCTTTTCCTAATGGCATATCACCTGCTGTCATTCCATGTTTAATTAATTGACCTACTGAGATATGATTGCCTTCTAAACGATTAATTGGTTTTTGAATCTCTTCCACGTAAGCGTCAGTTGCTTCAGATTTTTTTGGGGGAACCAAGGATTCATTTTTCCAGTCGTCTGGAACATCAATCTTTTCCAAGGCATCTAATGACAAACTGATGGCTTTGCAATTTTTATCAATTATAGCTTGAGATTGCTTGTGGTATTTTTCGACTATTTCACGCTTCATCGCTTGAATAGCTTGTTCCATTGGTAAAATATTTGTCAGTTGGAAAAAAGCCGTCTGCATACAAATGCTCGATTTTCGATCTAGCCCAACCGTTTGGGCAATCTTGTAAGCATTAATACAATAAAACTGAATGCTATTTTCAGCAAGGTATTTTTTTATGGATTTAGGCAAATTGCGATAAATTTGTTCTTTTGTCCATATAGTATTGAGTAAAAAAATACCACCAGGTTTCAAACCTTTCAAAATATCATATTGTCTCAAATAAGCTGCTGATGATAACCCAACGAAATCAGTTCGATTAACAAAGTAAGCCGATTTTATCTTGTGATCACTAAACCTCATATGTGTGATAGTCAAGCCATTTTGCTTTCTAGAATCATAATGAAAGTATGCTTGAATCTCTTTTTCAGTATACTGCCCAATAATCTTTATCGTTGAGCGATTTAGCTGACTGTCCCGTCGCCACCCAATCCCCAAAACATCATTTGAAAGGCTTCTTTTGATGTTAAATCAAGACTATCTGTTAATGGCAAAGACAGACCTGTCACATCATCCTCTATACCTAAGGTAAACTGTTTTTTGGGAAATGGTTTTTGTAGCTCATCAAATACAGAAACTATCTGATCTGGGCTGGTATCTTTACAACCAATACCATACCTTCCACCAATAATTTTTGGATGCCTATCACTTTCGTACAAAGCTGTCTGAACATCCATAAATAAGGGTTCTCCTATAGCACCTGGCTCTTTTGTACGATCTAAAATAGCAATGGCTTCAACAGTTTTCGGAATACTGGCCAGAAAATGCTCACTTGGGAATGGTCGGTAAAGATGAATCGTCACCAAACCTACTCTTCTTCCTTGTTGATTCAAGTAATCAACAGTCTGCTCAATTGTCTGTGTGACAGAGCCCATTGCTACAATCACTTGCTTAGCATCAGGATCACCATAATAAGTCACGACATCATAATTAGTGCCACGTAAGTCATTAATTTTTGACATGTATTTTTGCACAACGTAAGGAATAATTTGATAATGCCGATTAACTGTTTCACGTTGTTGAAAGTAGAGTTCAGGTCCTTGATTACTTCCAGATACTTTAGGATGGTTAGGGTTCATTGCTCTGGAACGAAAAACGTCAAGAGCCTCCCTATTAACCAATGGTATCAGCTCATCATCTTCAAAAACGGTAATTTTTTGAAGTTCGTGACTGGTTCTAAAGCCATCGAAAAAACTAATAAAAGGGACACTAGTTTCTAAAGTTGCCAAATGTGCTACCACAGATAAGTCCAGCACTTCTTGAACAGAACTTTCTGCCAAAATAGCACAACCACTTTGACGAACTGCCATCACATCACTATGATCTCCAAATATGCTAAGCGCATTTGTCGTAACTGCCCTAGCTGCTACATGAAAGACTGCTGGAAGTAATTCCCCAGCAATTTTATAGAGATTAGGTAACATCAGTAAAAGGCCTTGAGAAGACGTAAAGGTCGTTGTCAATGCACCTGTTTTTAGTGAGCCATGAACAAATCCTGCAACACCTGCTTCAGACTGCATTTCGACAACTTGGAGTTTTTGTCCAAAAAGATTTTTTCTTCCTTCGGTCTGCCAATTATCAACAGCTTCAGCCATTGTTGAACTAGGTGTAATAGGATAAATACTAGCAATTTCACTAAAAGCATAGGCAACATGTGCTGCTGCAGTATTGCCATCCATTATTTCTTGATGCGACATCCATTACTCCTTTCTCAACCTAACCCTTTACTTTTTAGCATTTTAATAATTAACGATGTGGTAAAATTGTTTCCACTTCACTATGCGGACGTGGAATAACATGAACGGATACCAGTTCACCAATTCGTTGTGCAGCTGCCGCGCCGGCATCTGTTGCGGCTTTGACTGCACCGACATCTCCGCGAACTAGAACAGTTACTAAACCACCACCAACATGTTCTTTACCAATCAAGGTAACATTGGCTGCTTTTACCATGGCATCTGCTGCTTCTATTGAGCCTACTAGCCCTTTTGTTTCAATCATTCCTAATGCTTCTGAAGTCATAATCTAATCCTCTTTCTTTACTGTCAAGATAACTCTTATTTATTTGGTAAAATTGTTTCCACTTCACCATGAGGACGTGGAATAACATGAACTGATACTAGTTCACCAATTCGTTGTGCAGCTGCCGCGCCGGCATCTGTTGCGGCTTTGACTGCACCGACATCTCCGCGAACTAGAACAGTTACTAAACCGCCACCGACGTGTTCTTTACCAATCAAGGTAACATTGGCAGCTTTTACCATAGCATCTGCTGCTTCGATTGAGCCTACTAGCCCTTTTGTTTCAATCATGCCTAATGCTTCTGAATTCATTTTCTATCTCCTTTAAAATAGTTATTTGATAAGTCTTAGCCTATCTTTACCTGTAACACCCATTGCATTAGCCTCTTCTGTATCCAAATGACATTCAAGACTAAAGGTATTTTTGACACGAACTGTGACGTTTTTTAATAGACCACCACGGTCACCTGGTAGTTCTAGGGACACTTCTTGATTGTTTGTCACACCATAATTCTTAGCGTCCTCTGGTGACATATGGATATGCCGCTTGGCAACAATACAACCTTTTTCTAATTGAATAGAGCCTGTTGGTCCAATGACTGTACAACCAGGCGTATTCTCAATATCCCCTGATAAACGTAATGGTGCTTTGACACCTAATTTAAAACAATCTGTTGCTGTAATTTCAACTTGTGTTTCATCTCTTACTGGTCCCAAAATGCGAACTTTTTCAATAACACCTTTTGGTCCAGCAAGCGTAACACATTCTTGAAGAGCATATTGACCAGGCTGAGATAAATCTTTCAATTTTTGAAAAGGATACCCCTTACCAAATAGGTAATCAGCATCATTTTGAGATAGGTGAATATGATGATTAGAAACACCAAGTGGAATTGAGTATCCATCTCGATCTACTTGTTGCAAATCATGAGTAGTAACTATGCTAGTGTCACCTAATGGCTTAGCATCTGAGGAAGCAGAACCACCTAGTTGGTCGATCACTTTATAAAATAAACTTTCTAAATCTTCGTCCATCTTTTTCCTCTTATTTCTGTTTTAATGATGATAAAATTTCACGAACAATTGCTTCATTGTCTACAGTATTTTCAGTTTCTACTGTTCCTGTCATTGGTTTTTTAACATCTGCTGCTTGACTTTGATGAGATTCAAAAGCCGCTTGAATAGATTGAGGCGTTTGGTTTAGAAAATTTTTTTCTTTTTGCTGACAAGTCTGACTGACCTGTTCATGGTGAACCGATGCTGATGAAACTGCAGATACTTGTTCATCACTCACATGTGATGAACGTGTTTTCGGTAAATTTTGGAAAACAAAATCTTCACTAGCTAAGGTTGTCACATCTTTAAGACCATAGGCTACTGTCTTCACATTTATCAAATGTTTTGGGCCCAAATTTTCTGAAACAGAGCTACCTCCGGATGTCCCACAACCAAGAGTAAATGCTGCTGGTAAACCAGTTGATAAGCCTGTACCACCTTGACTGCCACCTGTATTAACTAAAATACGAGATGCTGGTTTAGTAGAGAATCGGAAAATCATTTTAGGATCTTCTGTATGTAAACTCATAGTATGCCCAATCCCATTTTGTAAAAGTTTAATACTTAATGCACATGCTTCTTCCCAGTCATTAACAACATAAAAACCTAAAACAGTGGTTAATTTCTCAAACGATAAGGGATTACCTTGTCCTACACCAGCTTGCGGACCAACTAAAACCTTAGTATCACTTGGAACTGTCAAACCAACCGCTTTAGCAATATAGGTGGCTGGCTTACCTACAAATTTCGGACTCATTGATGGGTTACAGCCCTTAGAATTACCTCTAAAAAGAACATGGCAGACTTTATCAGTTTCCTCTTTGGTCATAAAATAACAACCTTGAGCTTTCAATTCAGCAATAACTTTATCTTTATTGCTTTCTTCACAAATAATTGCCTGTTCAGATGCACAAATAGTACCATTATCAAATGTTTTAGAGGCTAGAATATTAGCAATGGCCTTTTTAACATTAGCTGTTCTTTCTATGTAAGCAGGAGAATTCCCAGCTCCGACACCAATAGCCGGCTTACCACTACTATAAGCAGCTTTAACCATACCAGGACCACCAGTTGCAATAATGAGTGATATATCTTTAGCATGCATCAGTTCATTGGTTGCTTCTAAAGATGGATTCATCACACAAGAAATAGTATGTTCCGGAGCACCCGCTTCAATAGCAGCCTTACGAACCAATTCAGCTGCTTCAACACTACAGTGTTTAGCTGATGGATGTGGCGCAAATACAATAGCATTGCGTGATTTAATAGCAATCATAGCTTTAAAAATAATCGTCGAAGTGGGGTTTGTTGATGGTGTTATTCCTAACACTAGACCAACTGGCTCAGCCACACTAAAGAGTTTATTTTTGTCATCAAAATCAATAATCCCTGACGTTTTTTGGTCTTTTATTTCATCATATAATAACTTGGCAGCAGCATAATTTTTATAAGCTTTATCAGCAACTTTACCAAAGCCTGTTTCTTCAACAGCTAATTCTGCCAAGTAATAGGCATTTGCTTCTACTGCTTTAACAATATTTTGTAAAATAGCATCAATTTCTTGATCGGTGAATAATGCGATTTTATCTGCTGCTTTTTTACCATTTCTAACAAGATTTCGCGCTTCCTGAATGGAACATAAATCAAGGTCAATTGTATTCATTCTTTCCTCCTTTTTCTTTTCTTACTCATTTTTCTTTGATTTATAGTCGGTCACTAACAAGTCAATCATATCTCTTCGAACCATTTTTGATAATGTTTCAATTGGTACATGTACATCGTCATTAGCTGCAACAAGACTTCTTAAGTCATCTGCTTTGTTTTTTTCTAACTGCCTTTTAAACTCTTTCAAGGGCAATTTCTGAAGATCAGTCAATAGATTTTTTGATTCTTCATTTTGTAAGAATTGTTGCTCAAATTTTTCTTCTGCCGCAATTCGAACATTTGATTCCTTTTTTAGATAACTCTCATCAGTTGTTTCCACTATTTCTTCAGGATAAAGCTGAAGCAATTGGCAATCTGGTCGTGGAATTACATGAACCGATACCAGTTCACCAATTCCTTGTGCAGCTGCCGCGCCGGCATCAGTTGCTGCTTTAACAGCACCGACATCCCCGCGAATAAGAACTGTAACTAAGCCGCTACCAACATATTCTTTTCTAATCAAAGCGACATTTGCGGCCTTAACCATGGCATCTGCTGCTTCTATTGAGCCAATTAAACCTTTTGTTTCAATCATACCTATCGCATTCATCGCATCCTCACCTCGTTTACATCAAGTCAGACCAGTTCGCAGGGAATGTAGTATAAAAGATTTTGGCATGATCTGGAGATCCCCAAACCACATCTGACCCTTTAGGGACATAAAGAACATCTCCAGCACGACCAACATAAGTTTGGCCATCAATTTCAACAGATACCGTTCCAGAAATCACATAATCAATTTCTTCGTATGGGAGTTTCCAAGCAAAGTTAGAATGATCAATTGATAAGAAACCAGCACTCATTTTTGATTCATCCTTACTTACTAATTCCTGATAAGTTACCTTATCATCAGGATTTCCGGTGTCAAATTCGTCCATCCTTACAGTGCCTCCTTTGACAACTTTCAAGCCATTGTGATGGGCAACACATCGATAAGGTAAAGAAGGTTTGTCTTCTTTATCTACTGTATTTAAGAGCGTTTTTAACAATGAGAGTAGATCATCTGAGCTCATCTCATTGCCTTTTTTAAAATTGATATTGGCTTTTTCACATTTTGGACAATCCACTTCAAAAGAAATACCATACTTTTTAGCTTCATCTTTAGCGGCTGGTGTGATAATGGTATTTGCTTCAATTAGGCAAGTTGATTGGCCATTCTCGTAGCATTCCAATACATCTTTTGCAACAATTAATTTTGCCATTTTTTCTCCTTATTCCAGATTCATGAAAGTCAAAAAACATTCGCTTTATGAAAATCTTTCTTTTTTCCCATTTTGTTTTTTAACATCATCATAATTTTCATCAATGATTCCGACAACCGCAGCATCTACGGGCATCCGATCATCACCCATCATGCGACGTGCTGCAGAGCCTGTTGTGATAATAACACGATCACCAATACCAGCTCCGATTATATCAACGACGACGATAAGTTCTCCCGCTTTACTGCCACCTTTCACTTCCGCTAGTAACAATTTAGAACCATTTAGTGCTTCCGATTTTCTAGTCGCCCAAATGGTATCGACTAATTCAGCAACTAACATATTATCTCCTTTTTAATAGATGACTGTCTGACTACAATTCATTGCTATTCCAATTGGTGTGACAAACATCGGATTTTGTGGCTTAACCGTTTTTATTCCAGTTTCTTTTTGAATAATGGTCTCAATTCCTGTCAAACAACTACTACCACCAACTAAATAAATAACATCTATATCATGACCAAGTATATGGCGGTTAATAATTGAAGCAATCTTTTCCACAACCGGTTTTAAAACACCGATTAATTCCTGATGATTTTCAGGATTTCGTTTATAAGCATCAGCAACCTCAAACTCAAGATGATAAGCTCCAGCTACAACAAGTGTGAAATGGATTCCTCCTGTTGCTTCATCAACAGAAGATACCACTTCGCCACCTTTAAAAATTGAAATACCCGTAGTTCCTCCACCAATGTCAACAATAGCCCCATTTTCCAACCCAACAATTGCATTAGCTGCAGTTGGTTCGTCTAACAGAGCCGTTAGCTCAAAACCAGCACCTTGCACCACATTTTTAATAGCACCTGAATCCAGTTTATTTGTTCCTGGGGGAATAGCTGCCGCAGCATATAAAAGTTCTGTCTCTAACTTTTGTTCCAAACTTTCTTTTAATTCACGAACAATTTGGATGGCTCCAATATAATCCACGACCATCCCGTCACGAATAACACTTGCTGGTTTATGAGCTCCTGCAACGATATTTTTATCTTCATCTAAAACAACTAAAACAATATAAGCAGTTCCCAAGTCGACGCCAGTCAAGTAAACTGAACTTTTTCTTTTAATGGCTTGTTTTTCAACCGTTTCAAAATCCTTCACATAGTGATCACAACTTTTAGGTAATCTCTCTTGTTTCATCCGTATCCTCCTTGCTTAGATTCAGGTAATAGGCGATCAATTGTCCTAACCGTTGACCAACCATTTCAAGTGCTTTAGATGGATTATTTTCTAAATAGGCTTCTGTTTGAAAGTAAAGGGGATAAAGTCGAGATAGTATCTTACCTTTATCCATTTGTAAAAACAAAGAGACCGTTGAAAGATTGTTTACTAGGTAGACACTGTCAACATAGTCTGAAGAAGTATCAATTTTTAAAGATGGTAAAGAGAGATTGTCACTCGCTTCTATGGTTCCCAAATGGTGTTCAAGAATAGCTAACTCTTGGGCTAAACTAAGATCAACTGATACTAAATCAGATGCCACTTTTAAAAACTCACATCGTAAAAGATAAATTTGGTTGTCCTTTAAAGCATGTGATAAATGACTTACTTGTAACCTATTTTTAGAATTCACAGCTTTTAAAAACGAGTTTTTCTTCTTTTCAAGTGGATTATTATTATCAAAAATAGTGATTTTACGATCCATCAAAAATGTTTTAGCACCTGGTGTTAATCTTGTATTTGTTTCAATTGTGAAAGTCTCAAAAGGAAAATCATGATACTTAAGACGTAAATCATCTTCTGTTAGAAATTTCATCCTTTTCTTCTTTCTTTTTTCGTATTTATAATCCACGTAAAATTGTTTCTAAGTTATCACTAGTTACAGAGCGTGGATTAGTTGGAGTGCAAGCGTCATCTACTGCGTGCTTTGCCATTTCAGGAATCATTTTGTCAAATTCAGTTCGATCAATACCTAATTCCTCTAAGGAATTTGGAATACCAAGCTGTTTCGAGAGTCGTTTAATAGCTGTTATCAATGCCATAACACCTTGTTTTGGTGTTGACCCATTTATATCCAACAATTGAGCAACTTGATTGTAACGACTTGTCACTTCTGTTTCATTAGTTTCATCAAGACTAGCATTGAAGGAAATAACATAAGGCAATAGAAAAGCATTGATGCGGCCATGTGGTACATGAAAGAAGGCAGCAATGGCATGTGACAAACTATGACAAATTCCCAGACCTGCATTGTTAAAGGCTATACCAGCAATAGATGAGGCATTATGCATTTTTTCACGTCCCAATTGATTGCTTCCTTCTTTATAAGCTATTGGAAGGAAATGCCAGGTCAACTTAATCCCTTTTTCTGCACAAGCATCTGAAAAATCACTAGCTTGATTAGAAACATAAGCCTCCAAACAATGTGTCAATACATCCATCCCTGCGTCAGCAGTCACTTTTGGAGGCACAGTCATTGTAAATGACGCGTCTAAAACTGCAATATCTGGAACCATTGACTGATCAACCAAAGCAATTTTTTCATTATGTTTTGGATCAGAAATAACAGCAAAGGATGTGTTCTCGCTTCCAGAACCGCTGGTTGTAGGAATAGCAATCATCTGTGGTTTTGCTACTTTTTCAGATTCAGTATAAACACGAATCACAGCTTTGGCTGAATCCATTGCTGAACCGCCACCTAAAGCAATGACTGTATCTGGTTTAAACTGCTTAATTTCAATAATACTTTGCGCAATCACCTCAACAGTTGGATCTGGAACAACTTTTGAAAATACCAAGGTTTCAGCACCAGCATCCGTTAAGCTTTCCAAAACCTTATCTACCATGTGGCTTTGTTCCATAAATGGATCACAGATAATGTAAGCTTTTTTGATTGGTAATTTAGAAATTTCTTTTGTAGACCCCTTACCAAAAATAAACTTCGGTCCTACATTAAATTCTTGTACTTTCATTGATTACCTTCTTTAATTTTTTATTTTTTCTAATAAATTCTTATAATCCTCATTAGTAGTTAGTTTTATACAAAAGACTTCATTTAAGCCAGCTTCTTTCAATTCTTTATGACAATTTTCAATTTTTTGCAATGAGTCTTTTTCTTTTTGAATAACTATCCCAATAGCTGGTATCCGGAAGGCTTTTGCAAAATTTGGTGAATAAACTCTGAATTCACAATCTGAAGGAAGCAACATCATGATACAACTGGCATTCTGTTGCATTGCAATAATATGGTTAGTCATCCAAGGACTCCTAAGATAAGAACTCGGTACAACAATTGTTTGATCATAATAAACAATGGCATCAACCCGTTTTATCTCTTTTTTGCCTTCAATCACTTCAACAAATTTGAGTTTATCAGTATCCTCTGGACAAATGACTAGGATTCGTTTCTTCATGATTTTGTCAATCCAACAGTTGAAAAGCCCAAGTTATCATCAAAGTAATCTAAGATGCTTTGTAAAGCTGTTTCAACACTCTGAACATCGCCACTAAACATCACGGAACCCGTAAATCGATCAACAAAGCAAATATCTACATTAGCTGCTTTTCCTGCTATATCGGCAGCAATGATTGCTGTTTCATAGGGGGTTAAAGCAAGTATTCCAATGGCACCCTCATTTAAAGCGCCCAAGCTATCGTAGACCGCATCAATAGGAGCTGCAATGACGTGCGCTAAGGTAATTTGTTTACCGGGAACCGATTCTTGGATAATACGATCTATTTTTCTATCATCTTCAAACAAGTCATCTCTCCTTTAGTCTTAATGTTTTACTACGGTCACTGGGAAATCATAAGCTAAAATATAGCTTTCAATTCGATCTAAATCATATTGACTCAAGGATGGGTCACCTTTGATTTTATATTCCATACCTAATTGATAGTATTTGTTGACACCTAATTTGTGATAGGGTAATAAATCAATTCCTTGGAAATTCGGATAATCCTTATAAGGACGTAGAAATTCAATAATAGCTTTGATTTCTTCTTCACTATCATTAATTTCTTTGAGCATCGGCATCCTGATTTTGACTTGGTGACCAGATTCAATAATTGATTTTAAATTAGTTAAAATACGTTCATTCCCAACGCCTGTCAGTTCATTATGCCGTTTTGAATCCATATGCTTCATGTCAAATAAAAAGAGATCTGTAAACTCGGCAGCTGCCATAACAACTTTATTTGGTACATGTCCTGCTGTTTCTACAGCAGTATTTAAGCCATCTTGTTTACAAGCCTGCAATAATGCAATTGCTCCCTCTGGTTGTGCTAAACATTCACCACCAGATAAGGTTACACCGCCTCCAGACATCTCGTAAAAGGCATCATCTTCATGGATAATCGCCATTAATTCTGAAATGCTTTTTGACTGTCCAGCAATCGTAAGAGCACCTTCAGGACAGCCTTCTACATCCTCTTTACTTAGAAGTCTTTTTTTATATTTTCTAATATCAATCGGATGTTCTTTATTAGCATAGTCAAATGCCTGTGGTGCCTCTGGATTTGTATAAGAAAAGCATATTTTTCCAAGTGGACATGTTTCAGCACATGAATTATAGGGCTTACATAAGCTTTCTTTATACATCATGTTGCTACCAAATTCCAAGCCCTCTGGATTAGCACACCATTTACATCGCATTGGACATCCCTTAAAGAATACAATTGTCCGAATTCCAGGTCCATCATAGAGGTTGTATTTTTGAACATTAAAGACATTGATCTGAATGTCATTTTTCTTTCTTGTTACTACCACTATTTTCTCCTAATCCATCTTGTCTAGTCTCATTCCTTTTGAAACTAGACAAGATTCATTTTTTTAAATTTTTGTTAGGACAGTTCTTGCAATAATTTCATCTTGAACGTCTTTACATAATTCAACAAAGAATGCACTATAACCAGCAACACGAACGATAAGGTCACGATATTTTTCTGGATGTTTTTGAGCATCAATCAAGATGTCATTATCAAGATAGTTAAATTGCATTTCTCCATTTCCAAGGATACTTGCTGTTCTTAATAGTGTAATTAAGCTTTCTTCACCTTGAGGCGTATCAAGTAATCCGGCCATAATCTTGAAATTATGGACAAGCCCAATATTCATATTTTCATTGGCCATTTTTGAGACAGATTTAATAATGGCAGTTGGTCCTTTCGTATCCATACCATGATCTGGTGAAATACCATCAGATAGTGGCGTCCATGCACGACGTCCTGATGCAGAGGCACCTGTAATTTGTCCTAACGGTGTATTGTTTGAGATAGATAAAGTTCCGTGACTTAATACAGAATATAAAGTTTTGTATTTACGATGCTCACATTCAGTAAATTCAATAATGTCTGAGGTAAAGTAATCAACATAGTCATCATCATTACCATACTTAGGAACTGCTAAGCAGTCTGCGCGAATTTTATCATAGCCTTCGAAATCAGCAACTAGGGCTTTATTTAATTCTTCAAGGCTATATTTTTTATCTTCAAATACTAATTTTTTAATAGCTGCCATTGAATCGGCGTAATTAGCTAATCCTGACCAAACAACACCAGGACCAAAGTTATACATTGCTCCGCCAGCCTTAACGTCACGACCATTTGTCATAGTTCCTTCATACATCATAGACATTAAAGGTACTGGAACTAAATCTCTTTGAACACGTTGTGAAATAACGGTCATTACTGACGTCCATTTAGTCACATATTTAATTGTTTCCTTAACGGCAGCTTCAAATTGTTCAAATGTTTTGTATTGGTTTAGACCACCCATATCTGGTGTAACAGGTTTGCCATACCAAAGTGGTATCCCATGATTTAAAGTTGTTTCAATTAATATTGGCCATTGCGTATACGCTGTTGATGTCCATTGATAAAGACGACCAGATTTTTGAGGCTCAACACAACCCATTAAACAGTAATCACGCGCATCTTCCATTGAAACGCCTTTGGCCAACATCATTTTGATATGTGTATCATCAAAGTGACAGGCTGGGAATCCAATGCCTGCTCTAACAACGTCAACAATTTTTTTCAAGTATTGACGTGGCGATTTATTGTGAATGCGTGTTGCTAAAGTTGGTTGATAAACTTTGACATGACGAACTGCATCCATAAGGAGATAAGTTAACTCATTTGTTCCATCACGTCCATCACGCGTCACACCACCAACACACATATTAACGAATGGTTGGTAACCAGCAAAGAATTGTGAAGAGCCTTCTGATGTTAACCACATCATTTCTGACATCTTAATAAACATTGATCCAGCTATTTCAAAAGCTTGGAAAGGTGTCATACGGCCTTCTTCGATGTCTCTCTTGTATAGTGGATACATATATTGGTCAACACGTCCAATAGATAGTCCTGTTTGATTTTCTTCACACAGTAATAAATTTTGAATGGTTACAACATATTGCATAGCTTCCCAGAATGTTTCTGGTTTATGTGCAGGAACCTTAGCATTGACTTGTGAAATAGCTTGTAATTCTGCCTTACGTTTTGGATCACTTTCTTTTTCTGCAAGTTGTGCAGCATAATCAGACAGTCGTTGCGCATAAATCATAACACCTTCAGCTGTTAATATTTGTGCTTTATAGAAGTAAATCTTTTCAATATCATCAGGATTACCATAATCAAGTTCATCTAAATGTGCTTGTGCTTCTGCTTTAATATCAAGCATTCCTTTAGTCATACCAACGACATCATAGCCAGGATTAGAATCTCCACCACCTGATGTCGCATGGTAAGAACAATCTGAGACAAATGAATCACCAGATAACTCCCATGCGCCAGCTTCACGGTATTGTGATTCACAAGCTTCATCAACTGATTTCCCTTCCCAATATGGGAAAATTTCTTCTCGTAAAATCTTCTTATTTTCTTCAGACAAGTCATATGGGTCTTGTGGACGCGTTGAAACTGTATCAATTTCATCACGTAACCAACGCCATGAGATATCTGGAGAAAAGGCACCCCAACGAGCTCCACCATTAGGTGCACCAACTAACAATTCGTTGTCTTGAATAATTAAAGGTGCAATCTTACAAAATTCCTTAAAGGCTGTACCGCGTAATACAACTTTAGGCATACCTTCATTGGCTTTTGAAATTTTTGTTAAATTGATGGCACGAATAAGTGAAATAGTTGGTTTAGCTTTCAAATATTGTTTTTTTAAGGCATCTAAACGAGGTGTGATACCATCTGGAACTTCAGTTCCTTCAGGTGCGATAAGTGGACTTGAACTTGTTTTCTTTTCTTCTTTACTAATATCGCTTGATACACTTTGAAATAATTTTTCTAGTGATTTACGTTCACTGTCACTTAATTGTTTTGTAGCTTCTTCTAGTTTAGCTGTAAATTCTTTCATATCCATTTGTGATATTTCCTCTCTGTTAGAAATACAAGCAGTTATTTCTAAAATTCTATCTTCTTATTTGTCTTACTAAAATCCTATCCGCCTTGTATATGTCAGATGCTTTGGTGTGATATTTTCAGAGCAATAACCACGACCAGTTGTCAGTCCACCTAAAATCATTGACGGTGCAAAATTGGAACTTATCCCAATGGCTGAGCAGACAGTTGGGCCATTTACAACCATTCTTCCCACAGTTTTCACTGTCGCAAATTCCTTTATAACTTGCCAATCCTTTGAATGTATTGTCAAGGTATGCCCCATCCTCAATTCTGCCAACAAAGCCATGCATTTTGTGCAAGCAAGCGTCCAATCAGGCTCTAAATACACAATAATAATCGGGCAAAGTAGCTTCTTACTAAAGAAATCTTCTTCTGTGATATAATCTTGGACAGAAACCAATACCTTAGTTGTATCCGGTACTGAAATACCCGCTTTTTGAGCAATCCAGATTGCAGATTTACCAACGTAGTTGTCTAAGACATTTTTTTCAGATTGTCTTAAAAATGCTATTAATGCTTTTGTTTCATCTTCATTCAAGAGATAAGCACCATTATCAACCATTGCTTTTTTAATGGCATTCCGAATCACATTTTCAGTGACCAGAAATTGTTCGGCACCTGGCATTATGCCATTATTGAAACTTCTAGAATAAATCACATCTTTGACAGCTTGCTCAATGTCAGCACTTCTTTCAATGAATACAGGTCCTGATGATTCACCGCCATAAATCTGTGACGTATTTGTCTGATAAGTATCTGAGATAAATTCAGGACAGCCAATATTAATAATCAATGATAACTTATCACTAGCTAGGAGCTCCTTAATCCCTGCATCACAAGTAATTTCTGAGACTGAAATTGCCCCTCTTAAATACCCAATCGTTTCCACTAAGTTGATTAGTTCTTTAATACTTTCAATTGTTACTTTTTTAGATAATTTATTGGCAACAAAGATTAAAGCATTTCCTGATTTCATGGCTAATAATATGGTGTTGACTAGCAGTGTGAAACTAGGATGACTGGGTAATAAAATAGCTACAGTACCAAGCGGTACACCAATCTCAATCACTTTGTCGTTCAAATTTCCATTAATAATTCCGACATATGATTCCTTTTGGTAAGTTTTTTTGAAGCGTTTTATAAAGCTTTCGTAAAGAAATACTTCATCTTTTTCACTACCGTAATTATTACCTGTTACAAAACGATGAATCAATTGACTAGCAGCCTTCTGTACTTCTTCAGTAAAACTATCGCAATACGTATCTAAATCACTCTGTGCAAGATCTTGTAATTGAACAAAAGATGTTTGAGCATTCAGAAGGAGATTCCTCATTTCTTGAATAGAATCTAAATCTTTGTCAATATATCTCATTTACAATACACTTTCTTATTCTTGATTTTCTTCTGGCAATAAAACTGACAATGAATAACGGTCAATAATTTTTTTCAAATCTTCGTGTGGTCCAGGGATTACAACATGGCTATATACTTGGGCATTCATTTTTTCAACAGCCTTAACACCAGCAGCAACTGCTGTTTTACAAGCTTCCGTCTCACCTTGAATGATAACTGAAATATAACCTGAAGCCGTGTTTTCATAACCAATGACATCCACTTCTGAAGCTTTTACCATTGCGTCCGCTGCTTCTAAGACATAAACTAAACCAAAAGTTTCAATGGCTCCAATTGCTTGATATCTTTCCACAATATTCTCCTTTATCAATTATCAATATCATGCACAGACACAATATCCCCAACTGAGGAAATCGGTCTAGGCATCACATTATGAGAAGTTAACTTCCCAATTGCTGCAGCTGCATGGGCACCTGCTTCGACTGATGCTTCAACGGCAGCAACATCTCCAACAACCATTATAGTTACTAATGTTGACCCTACATTTTCGTAAGAAACAAGAGAAACATTACTAGCCTTTAACATTTTGTCACAAGCTTCTAAAGCTGGAACTAATCCAACAGTTTCAACTAAACCGAGAGCTTGTCCACCATGATATCTCATATTAATTACTCCTTTTGCTATTGAAAAACTTTTGCAATATATTTTTGAACAGCGAAGCGACCATCGTCAGTGATTTTGAAATTTATTCGTAATTGCCCCTTGTCGTCCAAATCATAGCTAGCTTGTTCAAGATAGCCATTGCATTCTAAAGACATTAAATGTTCCAAAAACAAGGGCTCAGTAAACTGTTTTTCTTGACCATACTGCCCTTTTAAAGCTTCCATAACTTGGCGAACATCTGCTTCAGGAACTTTATTCATATAGTTCAAAACAGCTGTTCTTGCTGGTAATAAACCCATCTTTATACCTCTATTCTTAATATTTGAAATCCATAAGACTTTTAGTGATTTGGGATAAAATCGAAGTGGCATTTTTTGATGACACCACCCTTATTCTTATACACCCAAACCTTCAAAATCAAATTTTACCGACTCACTATGACTTACTTGGCAAAATCATTTCCACTTCTCCATGAGGACGTGGAATAACATGGACAGATACTAATTCACCAATTCGTTGTGCAGCTGCAGCACCAGCATCTGTTGCTGCTTTAACAGCACCGACATCACCACGAACCAAGACAGTTACTAATCCTCCACCAACAAGTTCTTTGCCGATTAATGTGACATTTGCTGCCTTAACCATAGCATCTGCTGCCTCAATTGAGCCAACAAGTCCTTTTGTTTCAATCATTCCTAAAGCTTCGGAATTCATAAGACGACCTCCATATTATATATTGTTATTGGGATAATACTTTTCAAAAAAGGAATGCATTATCTCAACTAGAATTACTTTGTAATTAAAAAATAAGCTCTACACTCTTTTTATTATGTTTATTTAATATAAAGTAAGTAGGCCACAAAACAATTGTAAGCCCTTCCACAACTGGAAGGTCAATATTATTTTGTGAAAAAATTAATTTTTCACATTTAAAACAAATGATTTGCCGTTTATAAGGGGTTAAGTAGCTACTTATTTGTGAAAGATAAGTAGTTTTAACTGTTAATAACCTGAATTTTGACTATATCTTACAATAATGTAAAATTAACTTAACAAAAAACCTTCCTCTAAGAGAAAGGTTTTGAAAAGTAAGCAAACATTTGGCAGGTATTATTTTTTTATTCGACTCATATCTTCCTGAATCTATCAAGACTCTTCTAGTAAAGCTAGTCACTGAAACCCACTTTGATATAATCCAATAGATTTGCTATAAATTTCACCTTATAGCAAAAACAAAAAGTGAAAGCAATTTGCTTGCCTTCACTTGCTACTACAGGTTATTGAATTATTTACCAAGTTTCAACTCCTACAAATCATTTTGTCCAGTTATTTTTGTAATTTCATCCTTTGTAACAATGGGAATAATGACCTCTGTTACAAATTCATCTAAATTTTGAGTAACCCAATAATCAATGACATGTCGTTCAAAACATTCTTCTTTCAAAGAATAATGGTTTTTATTAGCATACGTAATTAATTTTTGGTAAGTTTCATTAATTGTATCTAGTGATCCAATATGGTAACAACAAAGTGCCATAAAGCCACCAAAAGTAGGATAATCAGCTGATTCTGGAATACAATGTTGCAATATCGTTGCCGATTGACAATTCCCATCAATTTTTTGTTGATGCGAATCATATTTCAAAATTACCGGACCTGATACCTCAAGATGATGTTCTTCTAAATATCTAATCCATTCCAAATTGATAATCGATTCCTTATAGGAATAGGTAAATGGTTGTTTAATATGACAATAACTAGCCTCTTCACTATAATACTTAACACTAACAATTTGACAGGCCGCAAATTGTTTTAATTGTGATTTATTCTGAAGACACATCTCACCTTCAATAATTAATTGTATCCAATCATCAATTGAAGCAAGCGAAATCATTAACCTTTCTCTTTCAGCTTGAATTTCAGCCTTTCGCTGTTTTAGGTAATTATAATGATTTGCGCAACCTTTTAATGAAATTAATTCCTTAATTCTTTTTAAGTTTAAACCAACTTGTTGATAGTATTTTATAACAGGAATTAAAAGCAGAGTTTCATTATCATAAAATCGATAACCATTATCACTACAAGTATATTTGGGTTGAATAAGGCCTAAACTTTCATAGTAACGTAACGTTTTTGCTGAAACCCCACTCATACTCGCTGCACGCCCAATAGAAAACAATCCATCTTCTACCATTCTCTTTCACCTCATATCATATTGTTAGTCTATAGCATTGAAATTCCCAATATTAAAAAAACTACTGACAACTTATTGTTACTGTAATTCATTTTTAGTGATTGTTTTACTTTTATATAACAGATGAATATTTTCATTGTAATCCCTACCATTAGGGTAAGGTCAAGTTGATTTCTTATTGGAGAAAAAACAGAAAAAATAAAATAAGTAGTTTATAAAAATCCCAATCTGTTACTGTTTATAGCAATAATCTTATTTTGTTGCATATTCTTCCTATAGATAGTTACAATAATTTTGTATCAAAAAAAGGCTAATCTGCCATTAAAACATTGCCCTTACGGATAAGTTTTTTTGAAAAATAGTATAACAAATAATGGTTATTTCCTCTTTGTTCAGATTATTTTTATTTAAATCAGTCCTGAAAGAAGTTCTTGTTTTAAAAAAATACTCAAACATAACTAATCGTAAACTTTAAAAAGATTAAAAATGCTTTGATTCAACTATTCATCTAAACTAAAATAGCACAAAAAAACAAAAACTTGAATTCTCTATTTTAGTATATAAAATTATTATTTATAGGACAAGTCTATCTCCTAACTTTTATGCATAAAATTAATTGTCGCTGACAAAAATGAGATAGACTTTCAATGAAATAGCTTTCCTAAAGTAATCCACTTATTTTCTAACTAAAGTGTTAACTAGACTAATGCTGTTATTTTTTGTGTTGGTTCAATTCGGCTTAGGAGGTTTAAATTTAAAATAAAAACAAACCAGTCAATTATCTGAAGTACAGGTAATTAACTGGTTTGCTTATTTCGGTTAAGGTTTTATTTTTATTTATTTACTATCTAAAATGCTATTTTATATCTTTAGTCACTGATGTTTTTCTTTTTTTATTACCCCAAAATAGAGAGACTAGGACTAAGAGTATGCTTGCCACAATCACACCAAATTGTCTGTCTTTATGTCCTGTTTCTGGTAAATTAGACTTTATGTTTGATAGGACTTTGACAGGTTTTTGAGCCAAGTTATTGACCGTGTCTTCCTTCTTGTCATCTGTCAACTCTTTAAGTGGCCGTCCCATTTTTTCCAAAGGGCTATTGACTTTTTTGTCAGCAATAAACTCTTGTAAGGGTTTATGAGCAGATGAATTAGCGTGGTTAGAGTCCATTTCTAATTGCTGCTCTTCTTTTTTGTCTTCTTGCAACTTTTCTTGTTCAGTTTGCTTTGTTTTTGTTGCATTAAGCAAGTCAGTTAGCAAAATACTATTAAAGTTCCCCGCCTTATCTTCAACAACTAAAGTCAATTTATCCAAACTAACTAAAGCAGTCACACTGTTATCATCTGATGTCACTTCTTTAGGAAGTATTATCTGACCATTTTCATTAGCAAAAAAGTACTTCGTAAATTTATAAGTCATACCATCACCCATTTCACTATCTCCCTTTTGATCATAATCAAAAGCGATAAAAGTACGGTAATGCGGAACTAATTTTTTAGAATCTATTTGACCTACCGTCACAATTCCAGTTTTCTCATCATAATGAGCACTTTTAGGTAGATCTGGTGTCTGCGTACTTACCATAACATTAAATTCTTTATGTTGTTCTAGTGCCCCTTCTACAACAGGCGTATAAAGGATACGGTAAGTGTATAGGCCATCTTTAACTTTCTCACCTAGTTGATTTTTACCATTCCAAACTAATTTTTCCATCTTGTGATGACCTTCAGCTTGTGCATAGTTCTTTGAGTAGGTATCTACTTGGTCACTCTTCCAAACAACTTCTCCTTTTTCATTCAAAACAAGAGCATAAATAGTCTTAACATTTCTCAGGAATGTTGCTTGAGGTGTGAGGTAATCAAAATTATTATCTCCATTTGGAGAAATAGCAAAGTAAGGTTTTCCATCTTGATCCAGATCTAATGTAAAGTGTTCTTCTTCGTCAAGACTTTTTGCATATGTTCCCAATACAATATCCTTAGGTAACTCCTCGCTATAAGCACTCTCAAAGGGATCAATTCCCTCTTTTAAAACATTAGCTAAAAACCATGGTGTCACTTGAGTTACTAAAGCAGTATAGTTATTTTTCGTTTTTACTTCTTCCCCAAAACCACCAATTGAACTTTCATAGTCTAATTGATTCTCTAAACCATCTTTTACCGTCTTTTCATAAAAAGTACCATCTTTCATTTGGCTATAGATGGGATCCTCTAGGGCTGGTAAATTCGCAAAATCTCCTCTATATGCAAGGAAGGGGATACTCATTAATTCTTGACTATCCTGACTTCCTTTTTTGAAACGTACAAAACCATCTAAGAAATAGCCGTTTGGCATTTGTTTCAAAAGCTCTTCAGTATAGTCACTAGCATCAATTGTAAGAGTAAGGTCAGTATATGGTCCTGAAACGGTCACTTTTTTCCATTCGCTATCCTTTAAAGACCTCGATTGCAACGCAAATTTCCCCTCTTTAACTTGATCCGTTAAAAGATTGGTTTGATAGTAAAGTTCACTCTTTGTTTGTTTCAGATTATGAATTCTGACTACAAATGTAAGCAAATCTGTTACTTTACCAAGATTTACTTTTGCTTGATTATCCTCAGACGTTAGATAATATTCCGCCTTGAAGGCTTTGTCTGCATCAATAGCCCCAGCTCCTTGTTGACGAGGAGAGTAATATGCTTTTGCTTCAGGATTGAATAAGGTTCTTGCAGAACTCATCACAATATGTTTCGTCAACTCCAATTGTTTTTCAGGTGATAAGTTAAGACTTGCATACTTATTAGCCAATTGGGCCTGTAACATGGCCATTATCCCGGAAACATGAGGAGTGGACATACTTGTACCAGATAATGTTTCGTATGTATCTTTAGAAATGGTTGATAAAATTTCAAAACCAGGTGCTACAATATCTGGTTTTATTTGTCCTTCTGCATTTAATCCCCAACTTGATTCTACCATCATACGGTCGCCCCCTGCATTGTCAATTACTTCAAATTTATGAGGAAAACGAATCTGACTATTGTTAGCTTCTACTAATTTTTGGCCATCTACAAAACTAATAAAGCCTAGTGGGACATCTGTATAGGGAATTAACATGTTACTTTGGTGTTCTCGATTATTTGCAACCAGTATACCACTTGCACCAATTTTTTTTAGTCGCTCAAGTGTAGGTCTAAAATCAGCTAATCCTACAGATCCTGTCCGTTTTATTAAAGCAATTTTCCCATTGAGATCTTGCCCTACCAAATCTTGCTCACTACCAGTATTTACAAATACAATGTTATACTCTTTATCTTTATCGAAAGCTTTTGATGATAATAAAGGAAGCTTCCACTCTTTTCCATCAGAATTAACACTGGCTACTTGACTAACTGATTTTTTGGAGTCGTAACCACCTACACTTAAAATATCATTGGAAATAGCAGGACTACTAATCTGACCAAAATCAGGATTTTTGGAATATGGATTGTCAAATCCTTTCCCAAAAGCACCATCATTTCCCACTGCCGCAACTAATAGAACGCCATGTTCTTTAGCTAATTGAATGGCTTCCTTCACATCTGAATGTAACGCTAGCCATGAATCTGCTGACCGACCAAAGCTCATATTAACTGTTTTAGCACCTAATCGTACAGAGTCCTTAATAGCATTTGCATATGCCTTTGCAAATTTATCTTTATTATTAGTAGTGTTTTTTGCTAAGGGAGAAACTCGCATCAACATAAGTTGAGCATTAGGTGCCATACCATTTACAAAGAAGTTATTGTAAGCTATTTTTTCACTATTTGCTGCAACAATTCCCGCTACGTGAGTTCCGTGATTAATATGTTCAATTTCCTTTGGATTAATAGCTGATTTATCAATTGGCCCCAAAATGTTAATTTGATTACTATAATCGTAAGCAAATACAATTTTATCATTTATCCATTGCCCATAATCAATGTTTTCTTTCTCTTTGAGTTTTTCAAATCCCTCTTTTTGAACAGCGAGTTTAGATGAATCTGTTCCTTTGTCTAGTTTAAACGCAGAATGATAGATATCAAAACCAACATCAATGACTGAAACGAGTGTTCCCAAACCATTTTTTGTTTCTTTTTGTAACTCTTTAACCTTTGTTGGGTCATTGAGTGCAAGAAGCGAGTTTTCTATGCCAGTAACTTCTTTTTTATATGCTTCTGGAAGATCTGAATAGTCTTTGGATTTAGTTTGCACTTGTCTCGAAGGTTTCTCTTCAAAACTGCCCAAGTCATCACCAATACTGCCTAACTTATCTGAATCTGAAGCAACTGGTGATTCTTCTAAATGATTGCTCACTTCTCTTTCAGTGGTTTGATTCGCATCTGTTAAGTCGCTTTGTTGTGAATGTGTTGTTTGCAAATTTGACTCCGACAATGAGTCACTTCCTTTTTGTATCACTTCCGAAGGATAATCTAAAGGGTCGTCTGCTCTAACCGTTCCTGTATACAATAAAAGAACACTTGCAGCAACAAGTGATATTCCAAATTTTCCATATTTTATGTGATTCTTATTCACGAAAAATCCTCCATTTTAATCATTACTATTATCATAAAATAATTAAGCACCTCTTATCAATTCAATTTTGTTAACGCGATGCAAATTATTGAATTAAAATAAAGATACAATAACTTTATGCTGTTTTAATAATTCCCTTAACTGATTGATATATAGTCTTTTGTCCCATCAAATGAGTTCAAAAGTTTGATTTTCGTGATTTAAAAGAATAATAAAAAAGAGGGCAACCTCTTTTTTTGCTATGCTTTATTGATTTGGCGTTTGATGACCATGAAAATAATCGGAAGTACTGAGACGAAGACGATAGCTAACATAATCAACTCAAAGTGAGCTTTGACAAATGGTATACTGCCAAAGAAGAAGCCAGATAAAATACCAATGATGACCCAAGATAAACCTCCAATGCAGTTAAAGATGAAAAATTTCTTGGGATCCATTTTACCTATTCCTGAGATAAACGGAATAAAAGTTCTAACAATAGGAACAAAACGGCCTAAAGAAATAGCAATATTACCATACTTTTGGAAGAAATGCTCTGTCTCAGTAATATGACTATCCTTAATAAATTTCCCAAAGAAGGGAACTTTTCTCAAAGCCAAGCCATATTTTCTACCTAAAGTATAATTCACAAAATCTCCCAATATTGCTGCAATAGCAAGAATAATGAGAAAAGGAATTGGATTATAAGCACTTTTTGCAATAAAAGCCCCAGTCATAAAAAGCAGAGAATCTCCTGGTAAAAAGGGAAAGAAAACCAAGCCCGTTTCTACAAAAATAATTAAGAAAATGATCAGAAAGGCATAAATCCCATACTGAGTTAAAATCAAGTTAATAAAATTGGTAAACATAAGCATCCTTTTATTTGTATTTTTTAAATAGTCAACAGTAATAAGCATATCAGAAAAAAAGAATAAATGCCATAGCATTTATTCTTTAGTGATGCTATAACAAAAAGTTTAACCTAGGATGCTTAAAATAAACTGATCGTTTGATTTGTATAGCCAGAGGATATAATGCTTAAGAAAATGAGTTCTGACTTAATTGTCGCAAAAGAGCAAGTCACGGATATAATCAACTGGCATATCTTCGCCAGTAAATAACTTGAAGGCTTCTGCTCCTTGATAGAGCATCATGCCCAATCCATTGATAGCTTTTTTAGCACCATGTTTTTTGGCAAACTTGAGTAATTCAGTCTCAGCAGGGCTATAAACGACATCAAAAACAACTAAATCAGGCCGGATCACTTGCGGATCAGTTATCAAGCTTTGCTTCTCCAATGGTTTCATCCCAACGCCAGTTGCATCAATATAAATACTTGATTTCGCGATAGATTCCTTAAAAGCTACTTGATCTGCTATATCACTAAGTGTGACCTTGGTTTGAGTCATTTGATTAATCTTGTCAACCGTTTTATCCGCATTAGCAAAGAACTGATCTTGTTGGTTGAAGATATGCACTTCTTTTGCGCCATCAAGTCCTAGTTGCACAGCAATGGCAGTTCCTGCCCCGCCTGCTCCTGCCAAGGTAATGATTTGATCCTTGATGTCAACACCTTCTTCTGCTAGGGCACGAACTGCCCCCGTTCCATCCGTAATGTAGCCAACAAGATGACCTTTTCCGTCTTTATTCACAACTGTATTAACAGCACCAACTAGCTCAGCTGCTGGCGACAGTTCATCCAAATAGGGAATAATGGTCTGTTTGTTTGGCATGGAAACATTGGAGCCTCGAATCCCTAATGCTCGAATACCCGCCACAGCATCTTCAAGTTCAGCATTATCAACTTCAAAAGCCAGATAGGCATAATCTAAGCCAAGTTTAGCAAAGGATTCATTATGCATTTTTGGAGATAAACTGTGACGGATAGGATTGGCAATCAACGAAATCAATAAAGTGTGACCGGATAAACGTTCTGACATGATCGGACCCTTTCTTTTTATAAGTTGTTAATAGCTGCGCTACTATGAAAAACCTTGTTGTAGCGATAAGAAACAATTATTTGAACCAAGCTTCCTAAAATAGCCAAAGCGGCTAATAAAACGAAAACTAACTCAATGTTCTTTTCTGCAAGAATCCCCGTAAGATATGGAATTGCCATAACAGAAAGCGAGGTTGCTAATGAGTAATAGCTGGTAATCCGACCCCTGTGATTTGGGAAAAATTCAAGAAGGACAACCAGTCCAAGTTGCCAAATCCCACCTGCTGCAAAAAAGCCAATGGCAACTGTTGCTAAAATCAAGGTTATCATATTTGGTAAGACTAACATGGTAATTAAGGCTAGAGCAGTCAAGGTTGTACAAGTAATGATGAAGTGAACAACATTAACTCCCTTTTTGATAATAGCCGAGGTTAAAAAGACAGAGGTAAAGGAACATATGCTATAAAGACTGACAAACATCAAACTATTCGTTTTAGACACTCCAACTATTTGATCTGCAAAAGTTGGCACCCAAATGATAAAAATATTAAATAAGGAAACTGAGACCAGTGAGAATACAAGGAGACAAATACCTTCTATGGCAAACTTAGCTCCATTAGCTGAGACAGTCACGTGCTCTTTAGAATTTGATGCCGGCAAGCTATTAGCTTTTTCGCCACTAGACATTGCAGGAAATGGTAGACGCGCTAAAAAGAGACAATTCACAAGAAGTAGACCAGCCGAGACTAAGAAGGTCCAGCCAAAGAATAAATGCTGTTTAATTAGAAAACTGGTGATAATAGGGAGTAAAAATTGCCCCATTGAGATAAAGGACTTGTTTAGGACACTTAAGGCCCCATTATTTTGATGACTCTCTGAAGCCTCAACCACAGTGGGATAGGTCGCTGTATCTAAAAATGAATTGCCAATTCCTGCAAAAATGGCAAAGACAAATGCTAAAAGATATGACGGAGAAAAGACGAGTCCTAAGTAAAAAATGACATAGGAGAGAGCCCCTAAAATAACAGCTTTACGTCTGCCTAAGGCATCAGATAAGAGACCTGCTAAATTGATACTTAAAATCCGACCAAATCCAACAGCACTGATGACTAAAGTAATTTGACTAATTGACGAATGCCATCTGTCTTGGAATAAGCTCATGTTTTGGGAAATGATAATTGTTGCAATACCTTGAAAAATATAATTGACATATAATGAGCCAATTGTCGGTAAGAATTTATTTTTCATGGATACTCCTTTATTAATTTTATTTTAAATTGCCATTGTATGATGTCAATACAATCCATCTTAACCTAATATCTTAGCTGATATTGAATCACTTATTAAGCATTCGATACACACTAATAGATAAGGGAAATGTGATGATATCTAAAGCAAAAGTTGACATACCCTTATATTATATCCTATTTTTTGTGATTCAGATGATTAGTTAAAAAAATAACAAAATTTATATTATTTAATCATATCCCCAATCCCCAATGTGACAGACTCTTTGACATAGTCATCCTGCATTATTTAAACAGCTGAAAACTTAAAATTACTAAAGGGGCTTTTAAAACGCTAGATTCCTAAGAAATCTAGCGTTTTAAAGGATAATTCTGTCTCATTAGTAACTACAATTTAGAGTGCTGTTACTGTCCATATACCTATGTGTTCTGACTTTACTTTCTTTCCTTTCGCAAACTGAAGCGTAACCATCATTGCTGGATAGGCTTTATCAAAATAGTAATAGGAACCTTTTTTATTGAGTTCTTTTAAATTAACATGATAAGAACACTGCGATTTTGACAGATATAAACGAAGAAAAACGTCTTCTTCTAGATTTGATGGGTCATTAAGACTGATTGCTGCAATATTTTGGACAGTATCATACTGGTAGCGCAACAGACTATCCCCCGTGCCAGTCTTAACTAGCTCTGTTTTGGCCATTTGACTGATATCTTGATTTAACTGATAACTAACTCCTTTAAAATAGACAGTCAATTGAATGTGAACTTCTTGATTGAGATGGACAGAACGACCAAAATAGGTTGAATCCTTTGTTCTTGAAAAATCCCACTGAATAGGTAACACCAAGGAGAGCAACTTCCCATTAGTAGCCACTGGTTGAAAATACTGTGGTAGGATAATATCATCACCACTCTTAACAAGTAAGTTGAGGGTTTGCTGACTTGAAATAGTGGCAGGATTAATTGACTTCGTAAACTGGTTCTCATTTGTTTTAGCATCAAAAGAAAGGACACCTTGTTCATATTTTAAAGGTCCCAATTCCTGGTATAGTTTAGCAAGAGGTGGTATAGCTAATTGGCTAGTTTCCAAAATTCTCACTGGTTTGTTAAACTTAGCTGATGTTTTACCCTTACTTGATACAGTGACCTCTATTTGGCCTGCTTGGCCATTAAGTCGTAAAATAGCTAACAGTTTTCCTTTAAAAGTCTTCTTATCTGCCACGTTATAGAAACTGTGGTCAATTGGATTTGCATTATCTAAAGCAATCAATTCAGCCGGACCACTGACTGAAACATGAACCAGACAATCATCAGTTAGGACTATTTCGTCATTTCTATCCATTAGATTGATGACCAGATACAGTAATTTTCTTTTTTGATTACCACTTAAAATGGCCTCTTCTCTTACTTGTAAATGATGTGCTGGACCAAATCCTCTTACAAGATTTCTACCAGTTGTTTCAGAGATTACTCGGCCTTTGTCATCGTAAGCAATTGCTTTTAGTTGCCCCTTTATAAAAGGAACTTGCCAAGTAAGATATAAGTTTTGTCCACTTATTGAGTGATTTTCTTCGGGCTGAAGGATCTGATAAGTGTGTCCACTTGTCGTTTCCCGTTTTGAAAAATGCTTTTCTCCGAGGTCTTTTTTCTGCCCATCTTGATCAAATAAGAAAAGTCTGACACTTGCGGCATTACTATAAACAACTACGTCAACGTGACCTGTTGCTGTTTGAGTAATGACCTTTTCATCCCAAATGGGCAACAGATGTAAGCATGTTGCTTGTGTTGCCCATTGGCTTTGGTAGAAATAATAAGAATCTTTTGGAAATCCTGCTGTATCAATAATGCCAAAATAAGAGTGTTTGGGTGACGGCCATGTTCCTGTTACACCTGGAGCAATGTTATTCCAAGGAGTTGGCTCCCCTAGATAATCAAACCCTGTCCAAACAAATTCACCTGCGACAAAGTCTCTAGTAATAACATCATACCAAGCCTGACTTGCTAAATCTCCCCATTCCACTGTCGACTGATCATAAGAAGTCAATTCATACAAAGTGCTTTGCTCTTGATGCTTAAGGTGATAGACTGATCTTGAATTGACTGCTGAAACTGTTTCTGAACCATATAAAAACCAAGTTGGGTGTTGGACTTGTAGGCAATCATAGTCCTTACCCTTAGCATAATTTAAACCAATCAATGACAGATTACCCTCAACTTGACTCAGATTATCCATGATTTTTTCAATCACCTTATACCAGACAAATTGAGGATCTTTCACCTTATTATCACCAATTGTAATAAAATGATGACGGTCAACTTCTAATACCCATTCCAGTAATTGGTTAAGTATCTCTGGATAAGATGACACATCGCCAGAAAAGCCTTCCAATAATTCATTTCCGATAGACCAAGCCAATATAGAAGGGTGATGCCTACTTTTGATAATCATATTTTGTAAAATATAGTGGCCCCATGTCATGCGACTATCTACTTTAGCTTGCAAGTAATGACAATTTTGCCTTCCTAGAGGCTGAGTAAAGTATCTTGAGAAATCAAATATATTCTCATTTTTTGCATATAACCAGGTATCAAAAGCTTCTTCAATCACTAAGAAACCAAGTCTATCGGATAAGGTTTTAATAATGCGAGCACTTGGATTATGGGCCAAACGAATGGCATTAGCTCCCATTTGTTTTAGGAGCACTAATTGACGTTCAATTGCATCAGGATAGGCACATGCTCCTAAACCTCCTTGGTCATGATGCAAACAAACACCTTTTAGTTTATAAGCTTGTCCATTAAGGTATAGTCCGCGCTTAGGTTTCTTTTGAATCATTCGAAAGCCTGTTTCGATTGTTATGTCATCTTTTACATCTTGATTTATTAATAAAGACAACCTGAATTGATACAAGTTAGGGGTTTCTGGTGACCAGAGCTCAATACCAACTATATTGAGTGATAGTAGAAATGAGTGATCTCTGATAGCTTCCTTTAAGGGATACAATCCTTGAATAAGTTTTCGACCGCTCTTTCCTGAGCGATTTAAGCTCCAAATATCAAGCATTAACTGATAGTCTTTGAAATCTGCTACCTCTTTTAAATCAGATAAAGTGCCAGATATTTCCAACTGTAAAGGCTGATGGCTTGTCACAACTTCTTCTTGATTGGTCCAATCAATCTGTACTGATTCTTCTTTGATATGGTCGAAAGGGATTACTGAGAGTGTCACTGAACGGTAGAGTCCTGAACCGGAGTACCACCTTGAATTTGGAATCGGGTTATGGCAGCGAATAGCAATGGTGTTTTTATCCCCGATAGTAACAAAATCACTAATATCATACGTAAAGGCCAAATAGCCATTGAGATGTTCTCCAACTAAACAACCATTTACAAATACTTGACTTTCCAAGTAGGCTCCCTCAACGGTTAGACAAATGCGACAGTCTTTAAGAGACTGTGCTATCCAAAATCCTTTTCGGTACCAACCAATTCCACCAAGTTTATAACCACTTTCGGCTTCTCCATTTTTGGTGTAAGGTTGATCCCGACTAAAATCATGTGGTAGAGTTATTTCTTGTGCATAGCTATCATCAAAATCGACCTTTTCCAATTCTTTAAAATCACCATAAAGAAATCGCCAATGTGAGTTAAAGTCTTGTCTTCTCCCTACTTTATCCACTATTTGATAATTTATTTCTTCTAAACGTTTTTTCATATCAATTCTCTTCAATTCTTATTATCATTTATGGAATAATAATTATCCCGATAACAGTCTCTAAATTCCTTTGGCGACAATCCATTTAATTTCTTAAACATTTTTATAAAATAATGATTAGTGTTATAACCTATTTCAAAGGCAATCTCACTGATGGAGTGATTGGTATACAAGAGCAGTTGCTGTGCTTTTTGAATTCTAACTTGGTTCAAATACTGGGCAAAGCTCTGCTCTGTTTCGTTTTTAAAACATTGACCAAGATATACACCATTAACATGCAATTTATCTGCCACGTATTTTAAACTCAAATCCTCTGAGTATGACTGTGTAATATATGAAATAGTTTCACTAACAAGTTCTGAAAACCGCTTTTGTGGTGGATTATCTTGACTAGTTAACTCTAATAATCTAACCAGTTCTGATTGAATGCGATCAATATGTTTACTAGTATGAATGGTTTCAAGCATAGCTGAGTAGGTCGTTTTGTCTAAAATTGGAAATTTACGATAGATATCTAAAAACAGCAAAAAGGAAACATGTTTAACATCCTCAGGACTATAGCCTAGCTCTGCCATTTCTTCAAATATGGCATCTAATTTACTTAAGATCGTCGGCTTGTCACCAATCATCAATGCTTTATTGAATGATAAAAATTGTAGTTCCGAACTTGGAAAAATAGTGTGGCTGATCGCACTTCCCTTAACTTGTTTATTATAAAAGAGATGACTTTGAACCTGATTGTAGCTATCATATACATTTTCCCAATCCGTAACTGTTTCAGCCAAAATTAATTGTATCAGATCAGCTTGAAAGGTTTGCTGCAAGTCTTCTACAAATGATTTAATCAGTAAACGGTTGCCAACTAAAATAGCATAAAATACCTTTTTATCTTGAGTAATGACGAGTGGTAATTCTTGCATGTTTTGTTTAAAATAGCTCCGTAAGTTTTCAAGTTCTCTAGCATAGTCAATATATAGCACCGTGAAAGAGGTATTCTTCAACTGATACTTATTTGCCAGATGCTCCTCAAAATCAGACTCACTTAACTCATCCAGTAACCATTGTTTAACAAGATATTCGTCATATCCTGTTTGCTTTTTTCGTTCAATCATGTGTTGGTCAAGAGTGTTTTTAACGGTTACAAGTTTTTCTTTTAATTCATCTTTATTAATCGGCTTTAGAAGATAAGCTCTGCTTTCCAGTTCAATGGCTCGCTTAACAAAATCAAATTCTTGATAGCCTGACAAAATCATCGTTTGTAAGTTAGGATAAAGCTTTGTTGCTTCTTCAATCAACTGCAATCCAGTCATTTCTGGCATATTGACATCGGAAATCATCAGGTCAACGCGAATATCACTTAACAGTCTTAAGGCTTCTTTTGCTGACTTAGCTGTCCCAATAACTTCAAATCCCAACGATTGCCAATCAATGATAAGTTGAAGCCCTTGCAAAATCATGTATTCATCGTCTACTAAGAGTACTTTGTACATTAGACTTCCTTTCTAAATGTAATCTCTATCTTAAAGCCACCTGCTTTTGAATGTCCTATTGACCAAATTAAATCATCTTTAAAATAAGTCATCAAGCGCAAATAAACATTTTCTAAGCCAATCGATGTCTTATCGCTTTTACCATTTTTTCTTAAATTATCTTCAATCCGCCTGATATCATTATCTGAAACACCTTTTCCATTATCTTCAATCAAGATTTTAATAAAGTTACCACTGTCCTTAGCTTTGATACTAAGGGCATTGTCACGACGATTATAATCAATACCATGAACAAAATAATTTTCAACTAGGGGTTGGATAACAAATTTGGGTATTTGAATTGAGGACAAACTTGGATCAACCACGACATGATAAGCAAAACTTTCGGGATAGCGCATCTGATACAAATAAATATATTTTTCACAAAAATCGAGTTCTTCTTTTAAACTAGTAACTTTATCCTTACTGATATTATTTCTGAGTAAGGCTGCAAAGGCATAAATAACATCTGCTAATTCTTCTTGGCGACAGCTAAGGGCATACATTCTAACATACTCTAGCGTATTGTATAAGAAATGTGGATTGATTTGGGCCTGTAAGGCACTCATCTGAGCATCTCGTTGCTCAACCTCAAGCGTATAAATTTCTTCAATGGATTGGTTGATGTTGTCTAACATGAGATTAATTCCTTCAGAAATATTGAATAACTCCAATTCCATATGACTATTGTCAATTTTTAAGGACAGGTCTCCTGCAGAAACTAAATCAAGTGTATCAGTGATTTCTGAGACTTGTTGAATGTAATTGCGAAAAAGACCAAATAACAGTTTCAACAAACACCAGGCTAAAAAGGCTGCAACAATACTATAAATCAAAACAGTTTCAATGGCATTTATTATTAAGGTTGTTTTTTTGACCGTAACAAGCGTCAACCAACTCCCAACTACACTGCCACTGATCCTATAATCTTTAGCTTGATTTAGGGAATAGATGTCTCTTTGTCTTTTAATGGCATTTCCAAATAATGAGCTTAAATCAGATTGATTTGATGGGGTCATATCATAGAGCTCCCGACCAAAATCATCAAATGCAAAGGTTGATATCAGTGAATTTCTCTCAGCCTTTGAAACAGATGGTTGTTTAAAGGTTAAATATAAACTTCCCTCTACTTCACCATTGTCTGGGTGACGAATGGCTTGAACCATATAATTGCCTCTAAGAAAATCTAGTTTTCCACTTTTAAATTGCCCCGTTTTACGAGCTTTTGTGGCTTCAAGGTAGTGATTATTGTCATCTAAATTGATAATGATGGATTGCATCTCCGGATATAAATCAAATAGCCTTTGCATCTGATTAGGTATAGCAACCGTTTTACGATCCATTTGCCAATCATTAATCACTTTGTTAAAATAAGCACTTTGACTCATCGTCATATAGTCCGTTAAGTTGCTAAAATCATCTGATCGGCCAACCAGTTGCTCCAATACACGTAATGTGACATAGTTTTGTGATTGCAGAATCCTAACTGATTCTTCCAGACGCTTGTCCATTTCTTTTTGGACTGTTCTATAGTCACTAATGATTGAGTAAGTACTTAATGATAGGGCACCAATTCCAAAAAATAAGATAATTAAGATACTGTATACTTTCATCAGGCGATTAATTAATATTCCCTGACGAATTTGCTTATTAAAAATTTTAGAAAGATTATTAATTATCATAAGTCATGTCATCCACAATTTTTCGATTTGATTTGCTAACATAGTCTAAGACAAAGACAAATAAACCAAAACTAAGAAAGAGGAATAAGCCTTTAAATTTCCAAGTTACAGCTATGGTAATGACTAAGCTGGCTAGGAGTTCTAAGAGTTTTCTAAAACTGAAAAATAAACTAATAAAAGCTAGCTTGATGTTATCCCAAATGGCAATATCATAAAGCACATCATATAGACTGACATAAAGGTAGAGCAATACAAAGAAAACCATAACGGCTCCGATTATAAAGGTCAAACAGAAAAATATGAGCCCTTGTAATTGAATGGCTAAATGTAAATTGATGGCTAGAAAACAAAGCACTAAGAGTAATGATAAGAAGTAACCATTAGCTCGCTTAAAATTGTCTTTCCAAAGGTCAAAGGCTGTCTTAATAGAATAATTTTTTGCTTCTACATCACTAGTAAAATATAAGGAAATAATAGTTTGCCAAGCAGGTCCAATTCCAAATAGAATGAGACCAGATAAACAGAGCACATGAAAAATCAGTGTTAATTGCATCATTTTCCATATCGTATAAAATAATTTTTCTAATCCTGACATACTATTTCCTTTTCTTCTTTTCAAATTATTTTTCTTAACCAAATCTACTATATCATACTTAATGTCATTGTGAAACCGCTTAACAAAAAGAGGACTAAGACACATCTCAATCCTCTTTGTTAATTGGCTTTTGGGAAACTTATTTGTTTTTAGAAGTATAGTCATCCAATTGTTTTTGAACTTCTTTTTGAACTTTATCCCATCCAGCGCCTTTAAGGTCTTTAATCATTTTTGGCAATGTTTCGTCAGGATCTACGGTACCTGTGTTCACACTAGCTTTATAGCGATTCATGACATTAGCAATATTAGACAATTCAGTCTTGATTGATTTTGTATTTACTGTAAAGCCAAGGATTGGTGATTCTTTGGCATCTTTGATTGATTGATCACGTTTTGCAATCATGTCATCTGTAATAGATTCTTGAGTATAGAGAATCTTATTATTACCAGTGTTCCAAGCTGACATATGAAGTTTTGGTTTATAGCCATCAAGTAATTTGATTTTCTTGTCGCCAGTTTTTTCCCATGCTTCGCCCTTGACACCATAAACAAGTCCATTTAATAATTCTGGGTCACTGTTAAGCAAGCCAAGTACTTCAACAGCTTTTTCTTTATTTTTAGAAGCACTTGAAACGACAAAGTTGGCCATTTGTGCTTGGTTAGTTGTTTTTAATTGTTTTGTCAAAGGACGAGAGACAACTTCTTTACCAGCTGCGTTAGTTAAGATAGTGTCGCCATAATCCATAGGACCTTGTGTTTCTTCACGCATAAACCAAGTATCGCCCTCTAATGGGTAACCCTCAGTATTGGTTGCTGCATCTTTAGGAATCAACCCTTCTTGGTACCATTTATGCATTAGGCGAAGGTTATCTTTAAATCCTTCATCTTCATATTGGTTGATGATAGTTGGTTTGCCTTCATCTATTTTTACTGCAAATGGTTGATCTTTGGTTAATGGGTAATCAAAGTTACCAGACATATTGAAGACTTGTCCAATTGCAAAAGCTGCTGTTTTAGGATCTTTTTCATGGAATTGTTTTAGCACTGCTTCTGCTGAAGCGTAAGAATTAACGCCTGAAATATCCAATCGATATTTATCAACTAAAGGTTTGTTAAATGTGAGCATTTGTTGAGCATAAACATTGGCATCAACAGGGAATGCATATAATTTGCCATCAACTTTATTTCCTTTGATATAGGCAGGATCCATATTTTCATATGTTTTTTTAGCATATTTTGGAATTAATTTTGTTAAATCAGCAAAGGCACCTTTTTGAGAATTCACGACATAATTATTTGAAAAAGCAATATCATAAGCCTCACCAGATGCGATGATGGTACTCATTTTACTATCCCAGTCACCCCAGCCAATATACTGGACATCGAGCGTAACTCCTGTTTTTTCTTTAATGCGTTTATTCGCAATCTTCATTAATTGATTAAAATTATCAGGTTTATCCCCAATTTGATACATTAAGAGTTTGCCACCTTCTTTATCACCACCTGTAGATTTGTTGCCACAAGCTGCGAGACTAGAAGCTGCCAAAACAGTTCCGGTTACACAAACAATTTTTTGCCACTTTTTCATAAGTGAACGCCTCCTAAAATTTTTTACATATTATTCTTTGACACCACCAATAGTCAAACCACCTACAAAATATTTTTGGAAAAATGGATAGGTGATAGCAATTGGTAATGTTGCAATAACCACAATGGCCATCCGAACTGATTCTTTGGGCAATGCTTTAAAGCCATCAGCCATTTGAGCTCCGAGACTAGCATTGCGAGCCAGAGCTTCTAAGTTACTTTGAACTTTCATTAGTAAATATTGCATAGGTACTAGATTGTCACTTTGAATATAAAGCAACGCATTGAACCAATCATTCCAATAAGATAATGCTGCAAACAAACTAATTGTTGCTATTCCTGGCACAGCTAATGGTAAAACAATTCTGACAAAAATGGTGAATTCACTAGCCCCATCAATGCGAGCTGACTCAATGATACTATCTGGAACTGTTTTTTTGAAAAAAGTCCGCATCACTAAGATGCCAAATGGACCTAATGCTAGGGGTAAGATTAATGCCCAGATGGTGTCTTTTAATTGAAGGAGATTACTAACAACTAAATAGTTAGCGACCATACCAGGAGCAAACAACATGGTAATCAATGCGTAAATGGTGAAAAAACGCTTATAAGGGAAATATGGCCTTGAAATAGCATAAGCATAGGTAGAGGTCATTGTCGTATTAATTAGTGTTCCAAAAACAGTAATGAAAACTGAAATGCCAAATGACCTAAGTATCTTTTCTTTCATGACCCCTTCAAAAATAAATTGATAGGCATGTGTAGACCACAGGTTTGGGAAAAAACTATAGCCATGATTGATTAAATACCCTTCATCTGTAAAGGAGATTATAATAACAAAGACAAAGGGAATAATACAAGACAAAGCAAATAGGGCAATTAGAATATTGAAGATAAGATTGGTTCTACGATCAAAGGTTCTGACCGAGACTTTTTCAATTTTTTTTCTTTTTACCATAGTTATCTCCTAAAAAAGTGCTGAATCTGGATCCCATTTTCGAACAATGGCATTCGAAATCAAGAGAATACAGGTCCCTACAACTGACTGATACAGACTAGCTGCTGAAGCCATACCAATATCACCTGTAGAGGTTAATCCATTATAAACGTATGTATCAAGTACGCTGGTTACTTCATATAAAGCGCCTGAATTCTTTGGAAGTTGGAAGAATAATCCAAAGTCAGACCTAAAAATACTACCAATATTTAAAATTAACAGTATTGAAACCATTGGTAATAACTGAGGAATGGTAATATTTTTAATCTGTTGCCACTTACTAGCCCCATCAACCATGGCAGCCTCGTAATAGTCATCACTAATCCCAACAACAGAGGCATAATAAATAATACTGTTATAGCCAAGTCCCTTCCAAACATTCATAATTAACAAAATGAGAGGCCACCAAGTTGGATTAGAGTACCACATAATTGGTTGTCCACCATGTGCCACAATCGTATTATTGATCATTCCACGGTCAGGATTTAAGAAGGCATAAACAAAATATTCAATAACTACCCAAGAAAGAAAATAAGGGAGTAATGACATAGTATGGTAAACTTTAACCCCTCGCTTATTGCGCAATTCACTCATGACAATTGCAAATGCAATAGCAAAGAAAACATTAAAGGCTAAAAAGATCAAATTGTATCCTAAGGTATTCTTAGTTATCAACCAGGCATCTTTAGATGAAAATAGAAATTTAAAATTATCTAAACCAACCCAGGGACTATGGCGTAAACTTTCTAAAAAACCACCTGATGAATAATGGAAATCCTTAAAGGCAACAACATTAGCAAAAACTGGAATATAGAAGAAAAAGATAAACCAGACAAATCCTGGTAATACCATTAGTAACAAGGTTCGATTCTTCTTAACAGTTGTCCAAAATGATGCTTTTTTCTTTTTGGTCATGTCACGCATAAACCAAACCTCCTAACTTCTTCTCAATTCCTCTAAAGTATATCAATCTCCTCTTGGACCAACAAGCAACAAATTATAGAATTGATAACACAAACTATAGGTCTTTAGAACAAAGTATAGATTACTAAAGAAAGCCTTTTCAATCTCTCCTTTTTTTCATATACTATTGGTAAGATAATGGAGGAAACATAACATGCAACTATTAACAATTGATATTGGTGGCACTTCTATCAAGTTTGCCCTGTGCCAAGATGGACAACTCAGTCAGCAAGTCCAATTTCCAACTCCCGATAATCTAGAAAGCTTCTATGAGTTATTAGATCAACAAGTAAAAAACTTTAAAGCCAAATTCCCAATTGAAGGTGTTGGAATTAGTTCACCTGGTGCCGTTAATAAAGAAACTGGTGTTATCGAAGGGGCCAGTGCTCTACCATATATTCACAACTTTCCAATTCAAAAGCAATTAGAGCACCTCTTCCAACTGCCAATCAGCATTGAAAATGATGCCAATTGTGCGGCTTTAGCCGAAAATGCCATGGGGGCTGGCAAAGGAAGCTCTAGCATGGCTACTATTGTTATGGGGACTGGAGTTGGTGGCAGTCTGGTCCTCAATGGTAAAATTCATCACGGAGCTCACTTATTTGGTGGTGAATTTGGCTTTATGGTTATGGACAAAGATTATCACATCCTTAGTGAATTAGGTACAGTGGTCAACATGGCTAAACGATATAGTCAAACTAAAAATGATGGCAAGAACTATACCGGAATTGAAGTGCTAGGCCTTGCACAAGCAGGTGATGAGCTTGCCATTGCTGAAAAGCAAATCTTTATCCGAGCCATCGCCATGGCCATTTATAACATCCAACATACCTTTGATCCAGAAATGATTTTACTTGGTGGTGGTGTGTCACAAGCCGACTTTTTACTGCCTACACTTGAAGCTGAACTGGACAAGATTTATCAAGCCGTCAAAATTTCAAACATCAGACCAAAACTGGGCATTTGCCAATTTAAACAAGAAGCTAACTTATTGGGCGCAGCCATCGACTTTCTTTCTACTGGCGAGGAACACTAATATGGACAGACTGGATTTTATAGACACCCGCTTTGGCACTGCCAACCACTACCGTTTCTCACAAGGCAACTGTCTGCCATTGACAGGAACACCTTTTGCCATGAATTACATCTCCGTTCAGAGCCGAAGTAAGGATTCTAGCTGGTGGTTTCATCCTGAGGACCACTCCTTTCTTGGGCTGAGGCTAACCCATCAACCTAGTCCCTGGATTGGTGATTTTTCAACCTTTACTTGCCTGCCAGTCAGCGGAGCTATTACCATTGGCGATGATTTCCATAACCAATGGTCCTACCGACCAAAAGAAGCGACCTTCCAGCCACATCAAATCCAACTCTCTAGTCCTGGTCAAGGTTTAAGTGTCCTAGCGACTGCCTCTACTTATGCTTTTCAGTATGCTTTTTCTTTTGAAAATGGCGGTGCTGGTATCATCATTCATCACCCTGGTGCTAGTGCTTGGCAAGTTTCTTCCGATGGGAAAACCCTGCATGGTTATGTCAAGAATCAGTCAGACTGTGAAGATAAAGACCTGAAAATGTATGTAACCATCCATCTGTCTCATCCAATTGTAGAACGAAAAATCGGGAAAGAGTTGATGACTTGTGCCTTAAATGATAGTCACGAAGATAGCTTTTTCTATTTTGCCTTTGACAAGGTTATTAAAGAAATTGAACTGAGTGGCGCGACTTCCTTTATTAGTCATAAGCAAGCTCTGATCAATTATCAGACAGAGGGCAAATTGACTTTTAAGCAAGCCGTTGAAAAAAATCGTTCGAGCTGGTTAAGCTACCTTGAGCGGATCGAGGTCACAAATCAAGACAAGGAAAAAGAGCATCTCTTTTACCAACATTTCTACCGCTCACTCCTCTTCCCACAAAGATGGTATGAAATTGATGACCTTGGTCAGGACATACACTACAATACATTGACCAAAACAGTAGCAAAAGGAAAACTCTATACTAATAATGGCTTTTGGGATACTTCTAAAACACTTTACCCCTTCTTATCTTTGATTGCTCCAGAGATTTATGAGGAGGTTTTAGAAGGTTTAGTGTCTTCCTATAAAGACACGGGCTATCTACCAAAATGGTTATCCCCTGATGAACGTGGCATGATGCCAGGTACATTAGCAGATGCGGTAATCGCTGACGGTGCTATGAAAGGATTGGGCAAAAAGGATTGGCCAGTTTTATTAGAAGCCATGTTAGCAACCGCTAAAAATGATAAAGAGGATAAAAAATATGGTCGCCTAGCAAGTAAAGACTACGAAGCTCTGGGGTATATTCCAAATGCTTATCCAGAAAGTGTTAATCAGACCCTTGATTACTCATATAGTGATTTCTGTATTGGTCAGCTTGCTGGACTTTTAGGACAAAAAGCCTTGGCAGCTCATTACCACTATCAATCACTCAACTACCGGAACTTAATTGATTCGGAACAGACTTGTTTGCGAGGAAAAGACAAGCAGGGCCATTTTGCATCTGATTTTCAACCTAAAGAATGGGGGGTGATTATACAGAAGGCTCTAGTTATCAAAATGCTTGGGGTGTTTACCATGATTTTCTTGGTTTAATAAAAGCTATTGGCGGCAAAGCTATTTTTGCTCCGTAGAAGCTCTGTAACACTAGTCCTGACTTCTTAGTTGGTTCCTACGGCTTTGAAATTCATGAAATGTCAGAATTAGCTGCTCAAGATTTTGGTCAGATTGCCATCTCCAATCAACCAAGTTTCCACCTGCCATACCTTTACTACTTCGTTGGTAAACCTGCCTATGGGCAATTAATCATTAAAAATTTGCTAAATCATGCTTTTACCAAAACTGGCTACCCTGGTGATGAAGATAATGGCAGTATGAGTTCATGGTATCTCTTAAATACAATAGGCCTTTATCCAATGACTCCCGGCAGTAGCCAATACTTGTTAGGAATACCAAATTTGGACAAGATTGTCATACATCTCCCCAACCAAAAAGACTTAGTCATCAGCTGTCAGAATAATCATCCACAGCACCAATTTGTAACTGAGGTAAACTTTAATGATGCCAAGGTGACCAAACTCTATATGACCCATCGTGATTTACTTAAAGGTGGAAAATTGGCCTTCAAACTTGGACTTGTTCCGCCAATCCGCAACTTGAAACAAGCTGATTTCCCATTTTCTCTTACAAAGTAAAAAGCTGAGACTATTTTCTCAGCTTTTTTAGTGATAATCCTCAGCTTGTGCTAAGCTAACTTTGGCTTGATTGGCATTAGTTTGCTTCAAAATATGGTAATCATAATAGCGAATAGCAATATCTGAGCCAGTTCGACATGGTCCTGATATCAATTCCTCATATCGGGCATTCAAATTTGGCTGTGATTCTTGGATGGCTTGCCAGAAGTTGATATCTTCTTCCACACGCGCTAGCCATGGGCTAATTGATTGAACAAAGGAAATATTTTTTGACTCCTTTAAAACGTGACTGGCTTTGGCCAATTCTTTTAAAGAAGCTTCTAAGAATGAAAGGTCATTAGCTTTGATAGCCTGGGCAATTGCAAATGGGCACTCCTGGTGCAGGTGCCGATTACCATTATGATAGGCAAAGATTTCAAGGGCATTTGCTTCAGCCGGCGAATCTGCATAAGTCAGCAAGGTTTCTTTAAAGGAAGTGGCTGGCTCAAAACGATTGGCATCCCACAAATAGTGGCTCATATCCATTAAAGTGAGCTTGGACATTTCCCAATTAATCATTGGATTTGACACAATTCCTGAAACTAGATAGCTAGGATTGGCTAACTGCGGCGACCGGTTGGCATAGGGACTGATAAACAGTCTTTGATGGTCTTTTTGATAATCATTGACTGGAATATTGTCCCAAATAATGATTGGTCGATGATAGACTTGGTGAATTAAAGCTACATCAGCCTCAGAAATCTGACTGGCAAGGGTTGATGGTCCTGTCCAAAAGAAAGGAATTTCAGGTGCCATAATTTCTGATAATTGGTTTAAATATAAGGAATCATGAGCATTATCATACTCAGTTGGGCAAACAACCAAGTCAACAGCCGCCTGCTGTTTTATGAGGTAATCATAAACCTGATTAACTAAGTGGCCTTGAGCAAAAGCAGCAGATTGATAATACTTTTCAACAGTTTCCATGATGGTATAGTCAATGTCATCTAAGAGAAGACCAAAACGATTGACGCCCAAATCAATCATTTGTTGCAACTTTTCATATAAAACCTGATAGTCCTCAGGATCACAATAATCAAAATCCAAACCCGGACTAATCATATACCAAAAATCAACCTGATTAGCTTTAGCCTCAGCTAACAAGTCTTTAAAATAGGCAATCCACTCATTGGGGTACAAATCACGCCATTGCTTGCGCAAAAAGTCATCATTTTTAGGCGCATACATATAAGTATTCATGCGATTTTGACCTAAAAATCGTAAGCAATCACTTCTTTCTTCCTTTGTCCAAGGTTCCCCATAGAAGCCCTCAATCACCCCCCTCAAAGCAAAACTTGGAGAATGCTTGATACTAACTAGAGCAAGTTCAAGCCCCTGTTTTGTCTGAATAATTAGCTTTTCAAGGGCTTCTTGGGCATAGGCAAAGCCTCGCATATTTGACGTTGCAATAGTGATGGTATAATCTGACTTAACCACCAAGGAAAAAGCATCCGCTGGCAGATTTCGATCATACTGATGACACATGTGAAGAGTGGCTGAATCATCGGTGACCCACTCAAAAAAGTTAGCTTTAGCTAAATCGGTCTTTAAAGACTCCTGATTTTGAAAACGAAAAAACTGACCTTTAAAGGCAACCTTTACGGGTCGTGGTAAAACTAAAAAATCTCCACGACTTATCACTTCCTGATAACTCTTTAGCTGATTATACAAGGATATAACCATAATGAAACCTCAACTATTTATTATTTTTGACTACTACTGCGATAATACAGTTTAACTGGAATTTTTTTACTTTCTAGTTTTTGCCGATTTGATGTAATCATTTGAACCAGCAATCGAGCAGCTTCTTGACCAATTTGCAAGAAATCTTGACCCGCCGTTGTCAAACCTGGTGATAACAATGATGCCGCTTGAATATTGTCAAATCCAACAATAGCAAGATCATCTGGAATCTTAAAATTCTTCTGTTGTAAATATTGTAATATCTGAATGGCTAACCAATCATTTTCAACAACTAAGCCTGATTTTCTACTTTTACTTCCCTCTAAATAGGAAGCTAACTTAGTTAATTCTTCTGCAATGGAAGAATTTTTCTCTATTATCCAATGCTGACTAGTCATTTTTTCTTCTGAAACAGCTTGCAGATAGCCCAGGTATCTATCTCTAACTGATGAAACCTCACCTAAAGATTCTTGTCCTATAAAGAGGATATCTTTGCATCCTATCTGGATAAGATGTTTAGTTAAATCATAAGAGCCCCGATGGTTCTCAGAGACAACTGTTGGCATCTCAAACCCTTCAACAACTTTATCTAATAAAACTAGAGGAATTTCTTTCAACTGGCATTGGAATAATAAATCAATACTCTGATTCGTATTTTCTGGATAAAGAATTATCCCAGCGTAATCAGACAATTGATCCACTGATACATTTTTGACCAGATTAATGGTTAGTTGAAAGTCACCTTTTGACAGTTCTTGGACGATGCCTTTGGCATAATCTGTCAGTTCATTACTAGCCTCAAATGGCAACAGTAAGGCAATTAATTTTTTTTCCGAGCCAGTTGTCGCTTTTCTGTCCTTGACAAAACTGCCTTTGCCTCTTTGACGATGAATCAAGCCTTCATTTTCTAATTCCACCAAAGCTCTTTTAGAGGTAATTCGGCTAACAAAAAAACGTTCTGATAATTCTTTCTCTGTTGGTAGCTGATCGCCAGCTTGTAAACTGCCATCAGTCATTTTTTCTTTCAGATAATGATATATCTTTTTGTACAGTAACTCTCCCATCATGCCCCCTTTTTTTATAGTATATCATCATTTTTTAGCAATGTAAACCTTTACAAAAAGCAAAAGTAGGTATATAATGTAAGCAAAAATAAATGATATATCATTTGGAGGACCTTATGACAAGACCGATACCTAGAAGTGTCAGTAACTTTATGAATAAAATCGAAACCCTCTGTGGTGAGGAGCATGCAGACTGGGCAAAAAATTTCAAAAAGTCATTTGCCAATACCTTGGAAACTACCTTAAAAACCTATGAAGACGGAACAAGCTTCCTTCTTACTGGAGATATTCCAGCAATGTGGTTAAGAGATTCAACAGCGCAAATGAAACCTTATTTATTTGTCGCTAAAGATGACCCTGAAGTGCGCCAATTAATCACAGGTTTGGTAAAACGCCAATTTCGTTACATTCTAATTGATCCCTATGCTAATGCATTTAATGAAGAAGCAAATGGTCAAGGCCATCAAACAGATCAAACTCAGATGAATCCATGGATTTGGGAACGCAAATATGAAGTCGATTCTCTCTGTTACCCTATTCAATTGGCCTATCTCCTTTATCAAGAAACAGGTGAAACAAGTCAGTTTAATGACGACTTCCATCAGGCAATTTTAGCCATCCTTGATTTGTGGGAAGTGGAACAAAATCATGACCAATCTCCTTATCTCTTTGAACGAGACACTTGGCGCAAAGAAGATACACTAACCCATGCTGGAAAGGGAAGCCCTACTGCTTATACTGGAATGACTTGGTCAGGCTTTAGACCTTCTGATGATGCTTGCCAGTATGGTTATCTTGTTCCCTCAAATATGTTTGCTTCAGTGGTTTTAGCCTACTTAGAAGAATTATATGAGCAGCTCTTTTCTCAGCCTGCACTTGTTGAGCGCATCAAAAAATTACGTGAAGCCATTTTGCTTGGTATTGAATCTTATGCTATCGTAAGGAATAAACAAGGGCAAAAGATCTTTGCTTATGAAGTTGATGGTCTTGGAAACTATAGCATCATGGACGATGCCAATATTCCTAGCTTATTAGCAGCACCTTATCTAGGCTTCTGTCAAAAAGATCATCCTATTTACTTAGAAACACGTCGTACCATTCTAAGTAAGGAAAACCCTTATTTCTACAAAGGTAAGGTGGCTGAAGGAATCGGCTCGTCCCACACTCCCGAAAATTATATCTGGCACATTGCTCTTGCCGTTCAAGGGCTGACAGCGACAACTAAAAAAGATAAAGAGGCTATGCTTAACTTCTTAGTTAAGACAGATGCCGGTACCCACCTTATGCATGAAGGTTTTGATGTTAATGACCCAAATAACTATACCAGAGAATGGTTTTCTTGGGCTAACATGATGTTTTGTGAACTACTTTTAGATTATTTTGACATGACAATTAAAGCATAAAGGATGACAATATGAAAAAGAAAAAAGTACATATTATTTCACATAGCCACTGGGATAGAGAGTGGTATATGGCCTATGAACAACACCATATGCGGCTAATCAACTTGATTGATGACCTACTAGATTTATTCAAAACAGATCCTGATTTTCATAGCTTTCATTTAGATGGCCAAACCATTATTTTAGAGGATTACTTGCAAGTTCGTCCTGAAAAAAAAGAGCAACTGCAAGACGCTATCACTAAAGGAAAATTGAGGATTGGTCCCTTTTATATCTTACAAGATGGCTTTTTAACCTCCAGTGAATCAAATGTCCGAAACATGTTAATTGGAAAACAAGATTGCGACCGCTGGGGAGCAAGTGTCCCACTAGGGTATTTCCCAGATACCTTTGGTAATATGGGGCAAACACCTCAATTAATGAAACAAGCTAATTTGGCAGCCGCAGCTTTTGGTCGGGGCATTCGTCCAACTGGTTTTAACAACCAAGTCAATACTGATGACCTTTACAGTTCACCATTCTCCGAAATGACCTGGAAAGGTCCTGACGGCAGTGACATTACAGGTCTTTTATTTGCCAATTGGTACAGTAACGGTAATGAAATTCCGACTGATGAAGAAGAAGCAAAAGTTTACTGGACACAAAAACTAGCTGATGTTGAAAAATTTGCCTCAACCAATCAACTGCTGATGATGAATGGTGTCGACCATCAACCTGTACAAGTTGATGTAACCAAGGCCATAAAAGTCGCCAATAAACTCTTTCCTGATTACCAGTTTGTACATTCTTGCTTTGAAGACTATTTAAGTGATTTAGAGGCCGAATTACCAGATAATCTGACAACAATTGAAGGCGAAATTACCAGTCAAGAAACAGATGGTTGGTACACCTTAGCTAATACGGCTTCATCAAGAATCTACCTCAAACAAAAAAACACCCAGGTCTCTCGTCAACTGGAAAACATCACGGAACCTCTTGCCAGCATGGCTTATGATATTAGCGGAGACTACCCCCACGACCAACTGACCTACGCCTGGAAAACCTTAATGCAAAATCACCCACATGATTCAATTTGTGGGTGCAGTATTGATGCGGTTCATAGGGAAATGATGCCTCGTTTTGACAAAGCCTTGGAAGTTGGAAAATACCTAGCCACTGAGCCACTGAGGCCATAGCTTGCGCCATTGATACTTCTTCTTTCCCTGAAGATAGTCAAGCCTTCATCCTTTTTAATACACTAGGTCACCCTAAAGAAGCTATTATCAAAAAAACACTGATTTGGAAAAAGGCGCCACTTGGTTGTCAGAAACCTTCTGAATTGTTTGAAAAAGTCGAAAAAGAACGACTAGCTCTAGCTAAAGACTTCCAAATCATTGATAGTCAACATAACCCCGTTGAAGGTGTCCGCATTCTGGCCACTGAAACAGCTTTTGATTATGACTTGCCAAAACGGACTTTCCGTGAACCTTATTTTGCTATCAAGGTCACTCTGGAAATGCCTGTTACGCTTGCTGGTATGTCCTATGCTAGTTATGCCCTTCGTCACCGCAAAGCTATCGCCAAAAAAGAAATAGGGAAGCTCTTATATCATGAGGATAAGGGGCTTCTTGAAAATGAGTTTATGGCAGTGAAAATCACTGAAAATGGTCTTTTAACGATTACTGATAAGACAACGGGTCATACTTATCCAGACCAACTGGTCTTTGAAGATTGTGGTGATATTGGAAATGAGTATATTTTCAAACAGTCTGCCGATAAGAAAGCTATTTTAGGTCAGAATTTCCCCTTTACAGTAGATGTGCTCACTAATACTGAGAACTTAGCGCTAATCAAACTGACTCGTTTTATGGCGATTCCAAGGTCAGCTGATGCTACTTTAGCTAAAGAAATGACGGCGATTGTCGATGTGACCGAGCGAACAGCTGGTCGCTCCCAAGATTTGGCGCAATTACGAATTGAAACAGATATTCGTTTAGAAAAAAGGAGTCCGCAATTACAGTTTACAACGCGTTTTGATAATCACATGACCAACCATCGTCTGCGCGTGCTTTTCTCTAGTCAGCTAGAGACTGACCATCATTATGCAGATAGTATCTTTGAAACGGTTAAACGGCCAAATCGGGTCAATCCGCAATTCTGGAAAAACCCATCTAACCCACAGCACCAAGAATGCTTTGTTTCCCTAAGAGATCACGAAAAAGGTATTACTATTGGTAACTTTGGTCTCAATGAATATGAAGTTCTTCCAGATACTAACACTATTGCCCTAACCTTACTCCGTTCAGTCGGTGAATTGGGAGACTGGGGCTATTTCCCAACCCCAGAAGCACAATGTTTAGGGCAACAAACCTTAACTTACACCTTTGAAGCTTTTTCCGAGGTCAACCAACATCACTCTTATATCCGTTGCCAAGCTATGCAAGTACCATTTACTTTGGTTCAAACTAGCCGCCATGACGGGCAACTACCTCCTCAAAAAAGCTATCTGTCAGAACTACCAAGTCAGGTCGCTCTAACAGCCTATAAACGAAGACAAGGAGATAATGCTCTCATCACGCGCCTTTATAACTTGTCAAATGACTCCTCACAAGAGTTTAATTTACTCGTGCCAGATAAAAAAGGACAGGTTTGTAACTTGTTAGAAGAGGACTCTCAACAAGCACTACCAAGACAACTAGGAAAAGGACAAATTCTAACTTGTTCCTGGCACTAAAAAAGAGCTAACAGCCGTTAGCTCTTTTCATTTACTTTAAGTGCTCCATAAATGGTCTTGGCTAAAATTTCATAACCTTTTTGCCCAAAGTGTAAGCCATCATCCTTGATGCCAATAAGAATTCTATCAAGTGGCATGTCATCAGTTGCTGCATCTCGAAAAGCTTGATTCAAGTCCAAAGCACGACAGGCCTTTTCCTGACAAACTTTAGTGATTAGTTGACCATATTGTGCTAGTCGTTGATTGCTTCTTTTTGTCTGCTTTGCTTCATCCACAGGAGGTGGCAGCAAAAAATGAATCCGGCGTGTCATAAACCGTGTTGCAAAGATATCAATCAATTGATTCAGATTCTTTTCAAATTCTTGAGGGCTGACATCTCTGTCTGTTGCTAAATCATTTGTACCGACCAACACAAACAAATACTCCGATTGATTATCCATAATGATGTCTTCAAAACGAGCCAACAAGTCGCGCGTGCTATTGCCTGAAATAGCTGAATTCATTACTCTAAGTGTCGGGTCTAAGTCATACAATTTAAGGTTAACCATTGGAATATCAGCATCCTCAAGCCTTGCCATTAAACTATCGCCTGTCACATGTATTTTCATCGATTCTCCTTCTTTTTTAGGAATGACTGCTCAGTTATTGTCACTTTCTGTGAACTGAATTTGCCATGGTTCAATTACGTTTTTGCTGGCTAAAAGCTCTGAAAATGACTTGATTTTTGGAGGATGGTTTGTGTGCTGACCAATTATCTTTTCCATCCAAATCATATCGAACCAGGTGTCAAATTTGTAACCAGAATTAGTGAAATGACCAACGACATGGTAACCCAGTTTTTGATGGAATGCTTGACTACCATTGTTTAAATAGGGAGAGCTTTCTTTTATCCAAGCGATACAAGCATTGAGATTAAGTACCCCCATTTGTTCCAGTAGGCATTCTAACTCTTGATAAAGTTTTTGTCCCCAACCTTGTCCTCGTGCTGACTGGGATAAATAGATAGTCACTTCAGCTGACCAAGCATAGGCCTCTCGTTCATGGAAAGCTGATCCATAGGCATATCCTAAAATCTGGCCATCCTTTTCAATAACAAGATAAGGATAGAAAGACTGAATCGCTAGCATTCTTTCCCTAAATTCTTCTAAGCTAGGGAGCTGATAGTCAAAAGTAATAGCAGTTTGCTCGACATAAGGTTGATAGATTGATAATAAGATGGGAGTATCTTCTAATCTTGCTTGACGAATTAATAATGCCATAATGGGGTACTTTCTCTTTCCTTTGGAAAATCGATACTATAATGTTACATTACCTAAACAGCTAACACCTTCTCCATGATGACTTTTTAAGTGCAGTTATTAAGATGAGTGGTCGAAAACATGAGAAAATAATACCCTTTTCTCATTTTTTATATTATAACAAAAAAAGGAAGTTAAGTGGGTCCTTAACTTCCTTTGTCTCTCTCGTCCATTAAAACAAGCACTAATTTTCTTTACGACGTTTGACTGAAGCAAACAGGCCTGCACTTGCTACTAGTAAACCAGTAACAACAAAACTATTACTTACTGACTTAGATTTAGAATCCGCTAATTTTGGTAATTCTTCAGTTGTTGCAACTGGGTTAGTTGACCCTTGTTGGTAAACATAAATTGTTTGACCATTATGATTGATAGTTATAACCTTATTATTATCAGGTACAGTAATATGGCAATCACCTTCAACAAATTCGGTTAAATTAGTTCCAAAGATAGCATTACTTACCCAACGGTAGAAATTAATGGTATGTGTTTTATTCGTAGGATTCCCTGCAAAAATAAACATTGGTTGTCCTTGGAACATCCCACTAATAGCAACCGTTTTGTTAGCTAATCTTTCATGTTTTGGCCACCACCCTGAAACATAAAAATTACTTTCGCTTATGTTAGCCAGTGTTTTAAAACCAGACGGAACAGCTTCAATCCATGAACCAGAATTTGCATAATAAAGTGAATTAGCTGCATAACCACTTGTATATGGACTATTAGCATCCAAAGTTATTTTCATAAGTCCTTCATAACTGTAACCATTATCTGGGTCTGTCATAGCAGCATCAAAGCCCGGTAACACTCCTAAACTTTCAAGTTTAGCCATAGCAACACCACCTAAAACAATAATAGGTTTCTTGCCAAGAATACTAGCATCGAATTGGTCATTATCCAACACAATCACATCTGCATCGCTAGCAGAATCAACTAAGTTGAATCCCATTTGTTTAAGGGCAAGACTAACTTCCGATGGTGACCTAAACCCTAGATTGGCATTGGCATTACCTGGTGCATAAACAGCTAATGCTTTCAAGGTTTGACCAATCGGTTTCAGGCAGGTTGGTTTAGCATACAATGGATATGTGGCAACTACACTATCATAAGTTGCTTTATCCATAACATAACCATCATCAGTTAGATAAACTGACTTACCAGCTTTTATAGCTGCATTAACAGCTTGAACTGCAGCTAGAGAGTTATTAGAAACAATATAATAGTTTTCTGTTGTCGATTGGGTCCTAGGTGCACTCGTTAAGGTAACACCACCAAGTTTTCCGTCAAATACACTTGCTTTATAAACAGCTTCAGACCTAAAACCACGCATTGCTGGGAAGTTCATGACAAGCTCAGCATACATTGCTGACCATTCTGATTCATTGGCTCCTTTATACAAAACATGATTTGCATAGCCACGCTTGGCTTGAGCCATGTCAATGACTAAGTCACCTTTTTTGTAACCTTCTGCATCAGCAGTTAATTCATTAATAATTACCCCATTTCTTCTGAAGTAATCAATCATCTTAAAGGCTTGGTCAATATCATTTGTAGCTGATAATTCCATTGGAATAACATAGTAATCTGGGAAGAAAGTAGCATGACCATCTTTTATGCGACCTTTAACGGAGCCATCAACTGTTACCAAAGCATCTTCTGCAGCTTTAACTTCTGCCTTTTGAATACCACGAAGATAAAAATTCAAACGGTTCTTCATTAATTGATCACTATGAGATAAATCATAATTAATGCCACCTAGAACGGCATGATATCCGGCTTTATAAGACTCCTGATTTGTACCTGGGATTTCAATGGTATGACCAAGAATCCCTTGATATAAGCCATAAACAGCTGTATACCCAGAAAAAGAATCATCCCATCCTGAACCATAATCAAATTTGGGAATAATGTATCTATCATATACCGAATTAGTAATTCCGGCATTTCCCATTTCACGAGCCGCATTCACTAAGTCGTTCTCAAATAAATCATATTCAAAGTTTGGATCATGAGGAGGTGTGCAAGGTTCAATCAAGAAATCTTTAACGAATCCATGAACATCAAAAATTGATATTGGATTCCACTTATTTATTTGTTCAACAATTGCAATTGTTTCCGGGTTAGTCTGATAGCCAGTATCCCGGTTTGGATCCAATCCATTATTTAATGCACGTTCATTAGCAATATCCCCATCAGGATTTTCAGTGAAGTTAAAGAGTAAAATAACCTTTTCTAGTAAACGCTTGATATCAATCGTTACCGTCTTAGGATTATTATTAGCATCAACTGTTTGATAATTGATTATTGAAGCAGTCGCAAAGGTTTTAAAGAGACTACGAACAATATCAATACCCGGCTGCTCATCAGCATGGGTATTATTAATAAGAATAGGTAATTGATAATCAAATTTACCTTGTGCTAACAGTTCTAAAGCCTTGTCAGGCTGCATTAACATCAAAGGTGTCGTTTGATTTAAGTAGTTATCAATTGTTGCTTGGTCCTTTGCAACAATCCCCATTTTAATATCATTTTTTAAGGCACTTTTTCCAATGGTTTCAATCCTAACTAGGCGATCAGTTGCATGATTTTGCTCAATCGTTTTTAATTCATTAAGCAATTCGTCATGTGTCATATAATCAGCATAAGGACGTAGATTCAGTTCCTTAGTCAAAATTGTTTGGCCATCTTGACTGACACCAGTTAGTGTATAAGTTCCAATGTAGTCACGATAGGTACGGCGAATATTATTTGGCCATCTTAAACTCAGATCTGACCCAAACAATGGATTAATCGTGATATGGTAATCAGTTGTTGAGGCATTTGTAACTGACGTAACTGATAGTAAATCAGCACCAACAAAACCACCTGACTTAATATCATAAGTCTTAGTAGGCAAATTAGAGATGGTCCAAGTCATTGGACTTGTAGTTGGGGCAGAAATAGCTACGGTATTTTTTTCCTCCATATAGACCGTTTGACTCCCCTGACTAAGTGGAACAGCTGTTGAGCTTGTGATAGCTGATGCAAGGATACTATCTCCATTTGAACTAGGCTTACTCGTATCAGTTGGAGCAACTGTCGGCGTTTCTGTACCAATTGCTGGCGCAGTAACACTAGTTGTCGGACTAGTACTGGTAGCTAAATTAGTATCAGAACTTGCCACTGGAACTGTGCTACCCGTAGCCAAATCATTGGAGACTAAAGCACTTGCTTGTCCCGCAGAATCAGTGGCTATCACCTCATTAGCTTGAACATATTGCGTCAAGGCTAAGGAACAAAGTAATAAACACGACGCTGACAACCCTTTAATAAGGATGTCAGATGAAGCTTTATGACCAGTTTTTAAATTAGTCATAGGTTTACCTCCTCATGTAGGGAACTCTAACCCCTACTCTAAATGATATTTTTGTGTGATAAAATACTCTTTAGCATATTCATTTTAACATAGCGAAAAAAACCTTGCAACCGCTTCCAAAATTTGTTAGAATTCAAACTATTTCATTATTTTATCATTAAGATGATAAGTCATTGACAGTTTGACTGAGTAAATTCTCAAATAACCTAAAAACTTCCTTCATGTAGAAGGAAGAATAGGGAACAACTTGTTATTATTTTACTGTGCTCAATTTTTTCTGTCCGCTATTTTGTGTTTCCTAACTCACATTTTTGTATCTCTTATCCAGTTTCGACCTAATATTCAGGTACTCCACCTAAGATACCAATTTTTTATTAAATAAAATTTCTAGTAAAGAGATTTGTAGCTGATATTCTAATCTTTTTAGTTTCAATATACTGACCTCAATAATATTTTTCCTCCGGGGGTATGACTGGTTAAATCGTTCATAGACATTTCACCCACTGTCCTTTCACGCTGGCAGCCTGAACGTTCAGAAGTATCATTATAATTATTTGTCATCATGGCAGATAAGTGACCAACCTATTTTTTATCTGATAATTATCGCTCATATCTTCGCGTATCAGATTTCTTGCTCAACAAATAAGAAAGTCCCACCTCGGTTTATTCAATTGTCAATGAACAAACAAGGAGGAACTATTTTATATTTTTATACGTACTGGATAATCAGTTAAACCTAACTAGTAATCCATACTAATAGGATAAAGAGTTAGGAGTTTAATTAAGTAGTCAATAGATAGTTGTCGACCACCAAACTTCAATCTGGAGTATGCTGATTGGCTACAAGTCAGATATTGGGCAAGATATTCTTGTGTAAAATCATAATTTTCCCCAGATCCATGAAAGGACTGTACATTCATTCACTCCTAAGAAGAGTATAGACAAGTTTTGAACGAATCTTAGGAGTGAATGACAAATTGGCATACGAAATTTAGAAGAGATAGAATTCTGTAATTAAAGACATATTAAGTACGATACAGATTTTCGCAAACTAAATATAGTATCACTTGAAAAGGCAACCGTTTTCTGTACAAATTTTATAAAGTGCTTTTTAGTTAAGTAATCAATCGTATTGCCATTGGTGTCTGGTAATTGAGGTTACCATGGATACGATGATAGTTCCACCAATGACCGTAATCTCTTGTTTTGACGCTTAGCTCTTCAAGGGAGTGGAAAACTTCTTGATGAATAAACTCAATCTTGAATGAGCGATAGTTGCCCTATGATACTGCATTATCATAGGGGCATACTGCATAACTTAATGACCGTGTAATGTAAATCTAGCATGAGTCGAAAAGGAACTCCTTATGATAATACATTTATAGAATTCCTTTATAAAACATTAAAAAGCTTGTCAACAGTGCACATTTTGCATTCATTGAACAAGCTCAATTTGAAATCCTTAAATACATTGAAATCAATACTAACCCAAAACGCCTTCAATCCGCATTAAGATATCAGTCACCGATAGAATTTGAAACAAGTAAACTTTGATTCACTTAACGTTTTGAATTATGAAGCTAAGATCAAATATTTTTAATAATTTTTAAATGTGTTAAAAATTTTTGTGATAACTCAACTATACTGTAAATTCCTGTTAATAATTACTATATAATAAATCACTCCTATATTTGTCAAAAACCATAATGCCCGTATTTGCAAAAACTTTTTATGCTTGATCCTTGTGATAACATCTACCATCAGGATCAAACGTAAAAATTGTCTTTTGGGTATCTCTTTTTTTGCAAGACCATGTCAAGTCATATTATCTTCAATATTTTTAATAGTTTGTTGTATGGAATTGTTTCCATTAGTAAATTAATAAAGTAGAAACTTTAACTAATATCACTTAATCTAAACTAGAAGCTCCATTATCAAGATTACAAATAACTTTTTCAACTAAACTCAGTCGTCATAGCCACTAGGATGGCTATGATGCCAGGCCCATGCGGTCTCTATTATGGTTTCAATATTGTCAAATTGTGGTTTCCACCCCAGTAATTGTCTGGCTTTGTCAGATGAGGCTATCAAAATATCCGGATCTCCTGGTCTACGAGCTACTATTTCGACAGGAATTGCTCTGCCAGTAACCTTTCGGGCAGCATCTAATATTTCAAGGTTTGAAAATCCGGTAGCAGATCCTAAATTAAAAGCGGTTGAGTCTTTTCCAGCTCTTAAATATTCAACTGCTAGCATGTGTGCATCTGCTAAGTCAAAAGGATGCACATAATCACGAATATTCGTGCCATCAGGAGTCTGATAGTCATCTCCAAAAATCATCAACTTATCTCTCGTCCCTTGTGCCACTTGAAGCATAATTGGTAATAAATGTGTTTCGGGACTATGATCTTCTCCAAGACTACCATCTGGCTTGTCTCCAGCAACATTGAAATAACGCAATGCTACAAACTTGATGCCATAAGCTTCATCTGACCATTTCATGATAGTCTCCATCATCAATTTACTTTCGCCATAAGGGTTTATAGGATTTTGTTCTGCTGTTTCTTTGATTGGAATTTCTTTTGGAATGCCATAAGTTGCAGCAGTTGATGAGAAAACGATATTATTGACGCCACATTCATTCATGACTTCTAAGAGTTTAACCATACCTACTGTATTGTTGTCAAAATATTTTAAGGGGTCCTTCATGGATTCTCCAACTAAAGAATAGGCCGCAAAATGAATAACAGTATCAATATCAGGATGTTCCTTAAAAACTTGGCGCATAAAATCTTGATCCGCCAAATCTCCTTGATAAAAAATAGCATCTGGATGCAGAGCTGCACGATGTCCAGTTACCAAATTATCCACAACAATCACTGCTTCACTTCCTTTTTCAATCAAACGATCGACCATATGTGAGCCAATGTAACCAGCCCCACCAAGCACTAAAATTGCCATCTTTCTTCCTTTCTCTGGATCATATTCAGTAACTTCTATTATATTACACCTAAACTCATTACAAAGCGATTAAAAGCCATCTGCCCCTCTGGCGTTTGTTTATAGACACCGGCATCTTCTAAAACTCGAGCAAAGGTCTGTCCGACTGCTTGAAAAACAAGGTCGTGAACAGTCTCTGCGCTTATTACTGGATGTGCTTGTTTGATTTGCTCTGCCCATTCCTTATGGTATGCTGCAATTGTGTTTTCTTGTCCCAACAAATAAGCTTCAACCTCCGCTAACTCATCTTTTAAACGAGGTGGTAAAATAGCCAAGCCCATCACTTCAATCAATCCTATGTTTTCTTTTTTAATATGTTGCACATCAGCATGTGGGTGATAAACTCCATCTGGATGCTCTGGTGACGTATGATTATCACGTAAAACAAGGTCTAATTCAAATAAATTATCACGTTTCCTTGCAATTGGTGTCACGGTATGATGTGAGATATCTTCTGAATAAGCCAATATATCAACTGTTGCATCTGAGTAGTCTCGCCAAGTCAAGCGAATATGTTCAGCTAATGCCACTAAGTCTGTCTTATTTTGACCAGTTAAGCGGAGAACTGACATTGGCCACCTTAGTATAGCGACACTCATATTCTCAAACCCTTTTATCTTAAAGGAATCACCAATTGTGGCTTTTTCCATTGGGAAAATGTAGCGTCCTCCTTGATAATGATTATGTGTCAAAATTGAGCCACCAACAATAGGAAGATCAGCATTTGAACCAGCAAAATAGCCTGGAAAAATGTCGACAATATCTAGTAACTGAGCAAATGTTGTCTGACAAATCCTCATTGGTACATGTTGGGTATTGAGAAAAATGCAATGCTCATTAAAATAGGCATAAGGAGAATATTGAAAGCCCCATATTTCATCACCCAAAGGCATACGGATAATTCGGTGGTTAGCTCTAGCTGGGTGGTTAAGTCTACCATGATAACCTTCATTTTCCATACAAAGTTGACATTTTGGATAACTGGACTGCTGAAGTTTTTTTGCAGCCGCGATAGCTTTGGGGTCTTTTTCAGGCTTAGATAAATTAATAGTAATTTCCAAATCCCCATAAGGTGATGGTGCCGAAAAGGCGATATTTTTTGCAACGGCTGCCACTTTGATGTAATCATTGGTTCGACTTAGGTTATAAAATTCTGAGATCGCCTGTTGAGGAGTTTTTTCATAAGTGTCCCAAAATCTTTGATTAACCACACTTGGAATAGGAGTGGTGAAATTCATCAACTCCGCACCTAAGCAGTCTTTTTCTTCTATTAAAGAACCAATCTTACCATTTTCAACTGCCAAATCTACCAAACGCTCTTTTAATGAAATGAGATTGTCGTTACTTATCTCTTGATCAGCATTAGTTTCACCGACAAGTGCTAAAATTCGGTTACGAAGATAAATACCATCAACAATGCTATAATCACTATTCTCAATCACCTTAGTGACAAAGGCTTCAACTAAACTGACCATCTTTTATTTCCTTGAAAGCACACGTGAGCCAGAAGCAATTTCAGCAATGTAAAAATCTGGCGCATAGCTATAGTCTCAGTATAGACCTGACCAACATTTGCCTTAAAAGCATCAACCTTATTTTTGGCAACAATAGCAATACCACAGCCTCCAAAGCCTGCTCCTGTCATGCGTGCCCCTAAAACTCCTTCTTGTGCCCAAGCAGTGTGAGCTAGCGTATCAAGTTCAATTCCCGTGACCTCATAATCATGCTCAAGCGATACATGAGAAGCATTCATTAAGCGACCAAATTGCTCTAATTCACCAGCTTCTAGGGCTTTTCTGGCTTTTAAAGTCCGTTGATTTTCTAAGACTGCATGACGAGCACGTTTGATACGATTACTATCTTTAATCAAATAGGAATATTCATCAAATCTAGCTTCATCAAGTTCACCAAGTGTTTTAATGTCAAGTAGAACATTTAATTCCTCGACAGCTTTCTCACACTCTGCTCGACGCTCATTATACTTTGAATCCACCAACTCTCTACGCTTGTTTGTGTTCATGATAACAATCACATGCTCGCCAAGATCAAGTGGTACCAAATCATATGACAAGGTATTGGTGTCCAGATAAATAGCTCGCTTTTCAGCACCCATACCAATGGCAAATTGATCCATTATACCGGAATTAACACCAATATATTCATTTTCGGTTTGTTTCCCAATTTTGACCAAATCTAGCCGTTCAAGCTTTAGCTCAAATAATTCTTCAGCAACAATGCCCACCAACATTTCTAGAGAAGAAGATGATGATAAACCGGAGCCGTTTGGAATATTCCCATAGACATAGAGATCAACCCCCTTATCAATCACATGACCAGCTTTCTTTAAAAAAGTAATAACGCCTTTAGGATAATTGGTCCATGAATCTTCTTTTTTAAAGGCTAAATCGTCCAAAGATACTTCAATAATCCCAACTTCTTTAAAATTTGCTGAGTAAAAGCGTAGTTTTTGATCATCACGTTTTTTAGCGGCCCCATAAGTTCCCAGTGTAATCGCTGCTGGAAAAACGTGTCCACCATTGTAATCCGTATGTTCACCAATTAAATTTATACGACCAGGCGAAAAAAAAGTTGCATCTGCTTGCTCTTCAAAAATCGTTTGAAAAGCTTGGTTGAGATCTTTTTCGTTCATTATGATACTCCTTTAGCTATTGATACTTCTATTATAAAATCCATAAAAAAGTTTTTCAATATTTTTACTTAAATTTTACTTATAAATTACTAAAAATGTTATAATAAAATCAATACAGAGAGGAAATTATTATGGCTACACTTAAAGATATTGCAACATTAGCAGGCGTTTCTCAAGCAACTGTTTCTAGAGTTCTAAACCATGATGAAAGTCTATCCGTCACCGAGACTACAAGGCACAAAATTTTAACCATAGCAGATGATCTTGACTATAAAAAGCACCAAAAAATCACAAATTCCAAAAGAGTCAAACAGAAAATAGCCATCGTTCAATGGTATAGTGAACAAGAAGAACTAAATGATTTATATTATTACACTATCCGGATTGGGATTGAAAAACGTGCACAAGATTTAGGCTATGATATCGTCCGCTTCTTTGATAGTCATTTAGATGCCTTGCCTAATGACCTAGTCGGCATTATTGCGATCGGGAAGTTTAGTCAAAAGCAAATTCAATGTCTTGAAGAAATAAATAAAAATCTGGTCTTTGTCGATAGTGATACGTTAACGAGTGGACACCCTTGTGTTACAACTGACTTTGATCATTCTGTCATGAAAGTTCTTGACTATTTTATTGATAAAAATCTCACTCCTATTGGTATGATTGCTGGAGAAGAAAAGACGACTGATGGATTAGAAACGATTGTCGATCAACGATTTAGAACCTTTCGTAACTATGCTTATGAACATGGTATCTACACTCCAAAAACAATATTTATTGGTAATTTTTCTGCCCAATCTGGCTATTTTTTAATGAAAAAGGCCATTGATGAATTGGGAAATGAACTCCCAAAAGCTTTTTTTGTAGCAAATGATACCTTAGCAATCGGAGCTCTCAAAGCTCTTCAGGAAGCTGGAATTGCTGTCCCACAAAGAGTGAGCTTAATCTCATTTAATGACACATCACTTGCCAAACAGGTCTACCCAGCGCTCTCTAGTATTACTGTCTATACAGAAGAAATGGGACGCACAGCTGTAGATGTGTTAAACAGACAGTTAATTTCACCTGAAACTATCGCCAGTATGACGCGAATAGCGACAACATTAACCCTACGAGAAAGTAGTTTATAGAAAAAACGATGACAAAAATAATTCTAATTTAGCAAAACAATAATATCAACACGTAGTTACTAAGAAATTAACCATATTTTCTCTGATAGTAAGTTTAGAAATAGTGCAAGAAAAATGAAACAAGTTTCTGAGATGGAGGGAGTCAAGTTGTCTCGTCGCCGAATTAGACGTATTATGAAAAAACTAAATCTTGTATCAATTTACCAAGAAGAATCATTTAAAAGGAAAGAATGAGATAGCTATCCCTAATCATTTAGTTAAACAATTTAATGAACACAGGCCGCTAGAAGTTCTCGTAACTGACTTAACTTATGTTCGTTTAGGAAAGCGCTGGGCTCATCTCTGTTTTATTATTGATTTCTATCATAGCGAAATCATCGGACTTTCTATTGTTTGGTACAAGACGGTTGCTCTAGTTAAACAAGTTATCCAAACTATTCCTTATACTTTAACAAAAGCCCCCTATTTCATTTAAATTGACATGTCCCCTGTCACTGGACTATCCAGTGAAAGGGGTTTTTGGTATGAAATATAATGATAAGTTTAAGTTAAATGCAGTAAAAATGTATCGTTCAGGTAAATGGGGTGAGCACCAGAAGGTATCGGACAAAAAAACTTTAGAAAAAGAATAGCACATTAAACTTCTGTTGAGCCTTTTTGTCTTGTAAGAACGAGATAAAGGGATTTACCCTTTATCATCATAACAAATATCGGAATGGCTTGCTTTTAATAGAATTCTTTGGGGTTTACTCTGTTTATGTCCATTGTCAACGCTAATTAGAACAAACTCAACTTGTTAGTTGCTGGACACTTTGTTAGAAGAAAAGTTTTTAAGAAAATCCTAAAAATACAGAAAAGACTTCCTTTAGAACTAAAAGTTAGAGTATGGCGACCGATTATTTATATTGAAGAATAACTTGACTAATATGTTTGCTGAGAAGTGACTGAATAATCGCCAAATATGTTTACCACCCACCTATAATGTATTTAGTTCTTTGACCTATGATTTTGTTTTTCTTCTTGAACAATCAAGGTTCTAAGGTTATGATTAATTTAAACCTAACATTTGTGGAGTATTTTAATGAAATCCTTGAGGAGATTTTTATTAATCGTCTTATTACTATTTGTTTATGGGGAATAGGTTACACTAAACTAGACAGTCTTATAAAGTATTCTAAACTAAAGAAAATAAGAGAACATTATGACTAGAAAAGTACGCCAGCAATTTACAGATGACTTTAAACAACAGATTGTTGATCTTCATAATTCTGGGAAAAAACGAAGCGAGATTATTAAGGAATATAATTTAACACCATCTACTTTTGATAAATAGGTTAGACAAGCAAAAACAGAAGGTGGACATCAGAAACAAATTCATTACAATCCGACTTGGAATTATTTTAAAGAACTCATAATAGAGAAACTACATAGCGAAAAAGGCTCTCAAATTTATGCCAAACACAAGACAAATGTTAAACCCGTTTTTGGCAGATTGAAGAGTATTTTTGGTGTGCATAAAGTACATGTCAGAGACAATCAGGCTGTCCAAACAGAGTTGGGATTCCTCTTCATGAGTATGAATCTCACAAAATTGGCCAAGAATATAGCCTCAAAAACTTCAACTACTCAAAAACCACACAGTGATTCTTTCGTCTGGATTGTTTTCAAGACATAAATCACTGTGTGGTTTTATTTTGAAGCTAGTTTTTGCCCAGCCTCATGCTTTTATATAGAATAAGTTTACTTCAAATATTATCCACTTTTCTAGTTGTAGCGATAAGAAATACGATAGGTCTTTTTCTCATTTGGCAAAATGGTAATATCACCAAAATCCGCATGATTGATCGCATCTGGCAAGGTCTGTGCTTCCATTGCGATCGCTTCTCTTGGCAAAGCTGTTTGGCCACAATCTCTTTCAAAAAACAGATTTGAAAGGATGTCATCCATTGTGTAGATAACGAGGGCATTGCGATCTGAAAAAATTGACAGTTGAGTATTACTTTTCTCATCCCTTAAAACAGCAATTGGTAGACCATTTTTATGGGTATCTGGACGAATGCGAAATGCTGCATCAAAACCATCATTTGCGATAACTGCTGGCCATAATGCCTTCATTTCCCTAAAATCATGAGGCCTGCCACTAACATCAAGAAACCTTCCTGTAGGAATAAGGTCACTGTCAGTTTCCAAATAATCATCACTTGCCACTTGCAAGGAGTGTGTTGTTAAATCCTGGCGATCACTTAAATTAAAATACACATGATTTGTTGGGTTAAATAAACCTAGTTTACTGGCATTGTTACCTTCAAATACAATATCAAGCTGATTAGCATTGGTTAAGGTATAAGTAATACAGACATCAATATCACCAGGAAACAGATCATCACTTTCCTTACAACTCATCAAAAATGTAACACTAGCTTCTCCAGCAGATAGGTTTGTTCGATAATGCCAATTTCGTTTATGAAACCCCTTTGAGCCACCATGTAAGCAATTTCCCTTTTCATTAGCCTCAACGGTGAAAGACTGGTTATTCAGTCGAAAAGTAGCTCCTCCGATACGACCTGCAACACGACCAATAGATTGACCCGCGCAAAGAGGATCTGTCAAATAATCACTCACAAACTGATGACCCAAAACAATATTTTTCTCACTTGCACCATCTGGCACCTTAAAAGATTGCCAAGTTGCTCCCAATGTTAAGCATTCTACTTTAACACCAAAATCATTCATTAACGTTATTTGCGTGATTTCTTCTTGCCCAATTTTTTCAATGATCTGTTCGATTATTTTCATTAACCTTCCTCCTAAGTATGCAATAGCTAAATAGCATCATAAATTAACAACTCTAAAATCGCATATATACACGATGACTTTGACTTTTAATTGTATAGTTAATCTAGTTTTTTACTTCACCCACATCAGATATTTCTTTGCGAAGAACTATGAAATAAAGTATAACCCAAGCTTTTTAGATATTTGAACTGTTTCATGCTATTTACATTTGAAAGATAATATCTAAGAGAAGCATGACTTATTACCGCATTAATTTTAGAGATTGTTTAAACCGAAATAAAGACATTGAATTATTTCAGAACATTGCTTTGACACTGTAATAAAAATAATTATTATTTTTCAATACTTCATTATTTAAACTATAATAGTAATGATTTAATAACTGATTACTCATAATTGCCTAAAAAATCTCTTTCTTATATATTTTCCCAAACTTTTTCACCATCAAGGAAAGTAGCTTGTAAATGCAAATCCTTACTTAAAATGATAAAGTCAGCAGCATAACCTTCTTTAATCTGACCACATACATCGTCAATCCCAACAGAAATAGCTGGTACAAGAGTTGCCATCTTAACAGCTTCTTCTGGACTAGCAAGTCCCCATTCAACAACATTACGTAACCCATCTTTAAGTTTCAGGAGTGAACCAGCAAGTGATCCGGAACCTTTTAGACGTGCTGTACCATTTTCAACGGTAACTGGAAGCTCACCAAGCATATAATCGCCATCTACACAACCTCCTGCTCGCATACAGTCTGTGATAAGTGCAACATGATCATGACCTTTTTGCTCCATTAGGATATCACAAGCTATAGGGGACACATGGTGACCGTCACAAATAAGTTCAGCATAAGTATTTGAAATATTATAAACGGCACCAACCATACCTGGTTCACGATGATTAAGTCCTCTCATACCATTGTAAGCATGAACCCAAACAGAAGCTCCTGCTTTGACAGCTGCTTTAGCTTCACTATAAGTAGCATTAGAGTGACCTAAAGCTACTACCACCCCCTCTTGGGTCAAGATAGAAATAAACTCTTCAACACCTTCGCGTTCAGGTGCTAAAGCAATCTTCTTAATGAGTCCCTTAGCTGCTTTTTGCCATTCATTAAATTCGTCTAAACGAGGATTTTTCATGTAAGAAGGATTTTGAGCCCCTTTAAATTTTTCAGTGAAATAAGGACCTTCAAAGTAAATACCCCGAATTTTTGCACCTTCAACTTTTTCAGCTACTGAAGCAACTGTTGCTGAAACATCACGTAGACGTTCAAAATCTGATGTCAGTGTCGTTGGCAAGAACGATGTAACACCAGTTGATAATAAACTTTTACTCATGATTTTAATGCCCTCAGCTGAATTGTCCATTACATCTTGTCCTGCAAATCCATGGATGTGAGTATCAACCAAACCCGGAGCAACTTGATAGCCACTATAATCAAGGACCTCTGAATCAACAGGAACATCTTTAGTCCAATTTCCAAAGACTCCTTGATTAATTTCAAGGTAACCACTTACTTTGGTTTCAGTAGGTAAATAGAAACAATCCGCCTTAACATAAGTAGTCATACGATAGACCTCTTTTCTTAACTCAAATTATACACTTCTAAAAACGTTTAAAAGTATAAATACTAAAATAGTTTAAATTTATATAAAGAGAAAGCAGCCCCCTAAAGAGCTACTATTTTCTCTGAGTAAAACCATTAATCATCTTCATCATCGTCTACAGCAGACAACAATTCATTGACATGATGGATATTGTCCTTACCATAGTTCAAGACATCAGCATCAGTTTCAAGAAGAACACCGTTAAGGTAACCAATTACCATTGGCATGTTCATCCCTGTAAAAAGGTCAAAGTCATAACCTTCCATAAGCAGACGTGAGACAACATTACAAGGTGTTCCACCCATAAGATCAGCAAAGACAATATAGTCATCAAATTGATCAGCAACTTCTAAGAATTTAGCTTTAAAGTCATCTGGACCTTCTGAAGGCAATAGAGGGACAACATGGATCGTTTCTTGAGGACCCATAATCATTTCAGTGCTTTTTTTAAGTTCTTCGCAGAACATACCATGACTGACGAGAATTAAATGTTTTGCCATGATAGCCCCTCCTAAACACCAAAGATTTTGAAGAATGCCATAAGAAGTGCGAAGATAATGATAATCAAGATAGCTTTAGATGAAGTCATACCTTTACGTCCAAGTAACCAGAAGATAAGTCCTGTAAAGATTGCTGGTATCAAACGTGGAAAGATTTGATCAAAGAGGTCTTGAATATTGATGACTTTATCACCAATGGCTGGAGCAGCAATGAATTTGAAGTTAATCATAGTTGCGATAAGAGCACCAACCATGAATACACCCATTACAGAAGCTGCTTCAACTAATGAACCTAGACGGTCTTTCATTGTCGTTACAAGTTTAGTACCTTCTTTATAAGCAACTTCCAATTGTTTCCAACGGAAGATATTAATAGCAAATGCTACTGCTATCCATAAAACAATACCAAGTGGGTTCCCTTGCGTAGCCAATGAAGCTGCAATTGATCCCATAATAGCTGGTACTAATGAACCAAAGAGTGAATCTCCGATAGGAGCGAACGGCCCCATAAGACCTGTTTTAATACCGTTAACAGCGTCTTTAGCAGCCACACCATCATTTTCTTCAAGTGCCATATCAATTCCAACGATAATAGTATGGAAGAAGTTAGAGGTGTTAAAGAATTGAGTATGAGTCTTCATCATTTCCTTCAACTCAGGAGTGTTATCTCCGTACATTTTACGAAGTTGAGGAAGAATCATGTAAAGGTAACTTGAGCCTTGCATACGTTCATAGTTCCAACCCCATTGGAAGGTAAAGAGACTACGTTTATTCATTTGCTTAAAATCTTCTTTTGTTAATTTGTAATTAGATTTCGTCATCTTCAATTTCCCCACTTTCTGATTCAACTTGTGTAGTAGTATTTACTGCACTTCCAGCATTTTGGCTGTTTTTGTAGTGAATAGTTGCAAGAGCAGCACCGATGATAGCAATACCGATCATTGGCAACCCTTTGAACGGGCTAGCATCAAATCCTTTAACAACAGTTGCTACATTTGTTCCCAAAAGTTGGATGTTATTATAAACAACTGTCAACATTGCTGTAACACCAAAGCCGAGTGCGAGGTAGTGAAGGTTACGTTTAACAGGAAGGTAGTGAAGTAAGATAGCAAACCCAAGAGCAGGAAGCATTTTACCAGCAAGTGTAAGACCATCAGCTAACCATTGCACACTAGCAACCCAGTCAACGATTGCTTGTACAGCACCTGCACCAAATGCAAGAGCAATGAATACTGGCAAAGCACGAGAGAGAGCCCATGGAATTGCACCATAGAGATAATTGCGTTCAATAGCTTTATAGTCTTGGGCTTCTACATATTTATCAATGCGATGTGCAAAGAAAGTAGTTGAGAATCGTCCAAGAACGTCAGTATATACCATGAGTGCAGCTACTGGAACAGCAATTGTAGAAACTGCCAACTCTGGTTTAATACCACTTGCAACTGAGAAAGCTGTTGCAAGAACAGCACCTGAAGTAGCATCGATACGAGATGCCCCACCAAAAGTACCAACACCGAGTACCATAAGTTGTAGAGAGCCACCAATTATCAAACCGGTTTTAATATCTCCCATAATAACACCTGAAATAAACCCAGCGAAAACTGGCGAACCAGCTGAAGATACAATAGTCAACTCATCAAGGATTTGATAAGCTGAGTAGAGTGTAAGTAAAAGAATTTGCCACCATTGCATAGTGTTCTTCCTCCTAAAAATTTTTCAAAAATACACGATAATTATCTAACCTTATCTAACAATGGCATGAAGTCTTGTGGACTATCACCTGGAACCATTTGAGCAATAAGTTTAGTACCCTTAGCATGAATAGCATCAAAGTCTTGAATATCTTTATCAACAACATTGATAGAACGTGTTACTGAACGTGTTTCGTCAGTTTGTGACATATTACCAACATTAAGTTCTTCCAAAGTTACTCCTCTTTCAAGCAATCCAAGGAAACGATCAGTCTTCTAGCAACGACCATCAAACGTTGAGAATCATATTTACCAGCTAAAATATTAGTAGCTGCTTTTTCAATATTAAGAATAGAAAGTTTAACTCCAGCTGGCGTAGCTAATTTTAGAGCTGTTTTTTCCAAATCGTTTGAAACGATATCGTCATCAACAACCATAATACGGCTAATATTGCGTGAAGTTGTCCAAAGATTAGCGACCTGGCCGTGAATCAGACGACCATCAATACGCGCGGCAACAATTGTCATGAATTTTCTCCTTTTTCATCTATAATAGATTTTTTAACAAAATTGATTGTATCCTGATAAATCCCTTCTGTTTCAAAAACAATTATTCTGTTTTCTCCAGTATTGAAGAGACCATGTGGGATATAGAGTGTATGAATAGGACCACGGTGCCAATAGCGACCTATATTGAAACCATTAACAAAGACAACACCTTTACCAAATCCTGACATATCTAGATAGGAATCTTCAGGATTATCTACATTAAAGTCAAACTGATAAAAACTTGGGGGGCCTTGAACCCAAGCTTCATCTGAGCAAGGCAATTCAGACATGTAATCGAGTGGTAGTGTAAAGGTTTCCCATTTGCCCACAAAATGTAAGTCTATTATCGCTCCCCGACCAAGTCCTTTATGTTGAGTTGGTGCGGTAAACTTATGACCGTAATTTACACGCGCCATATTTTCAACCAAAATATCCAGCTGGTTTTTACCTTCAACTAAGTTGAGCTCAATGTCGCCACCAATTTCTTCTTGATATTGAGTTGCAATTTTTTGCCCGTTAAGGAAAACTTGAGCTCTATCTCTTGCGTCAATCAAGCGAAGCTTTTCGGTTCTATCACGATCACTATTTTCCAAATGTCGGTAATAGATATAGCCTGTATTTTGTCCTAGACTTTCCATGTTTTGAGGATAGAAGCTATCTGTAGATGAGCTTAACTTATTAAGAATTGAACTCAGATTTCTCTTTTCACTTAATGGCACATCTGTGATTGCCATACTTGGCTTAACTAGTGGTTCTGCAAAAGAAAGTTCCGGATAAACTTCTTTTAAGCGTTTTTGCAACGCAAAGAATTTTGCTGTCGGGTTCCCAGCTTCATCCAAGATAGCATCATAATCATAAGATGTAACTTGTGGTAAATCCTTTTGATCACGCGCTGAACTACCATTCATAAAGCCAAAGTTAGTTCCACCATGGAACATATAGAGATTAATCGAACCTCGTTCTAAGGCTTCCATTACAGAATCGGCAAGTTCTTCTGGATCACGTCGAATGACTTCTTCGCCCCAGCGATTAAACCATCCATCCCAGAACTCCATACACATAAGTGGCCACTTCTTATTGTGCTTGTCCATGAAACTTTGTAAACATTCAAAGTTTTCACTAGCTCTTGAACCAAAATTACCAGTAACTAAGATGTCTTCATCAATTAAGCTACCTGCTTCAAGGGCAGTATGCCAAGGACCATCTGATGTAAAGAAAGGCTGTGTCAATCCAAATTGTCTCATCATTTGACTGAGTTGATTGAGATAAACCTTGTCTTCACCATAGGAGCCAAACTCATTTTCTACTTGAAACATGAGAATATTGCCACCTTGGCTTAACTGATGCTTAGCCAAACGTGGTAATAATTCTTTGTAATATTGATTAACCAAGTATAGGTAGACTTGGTCACGAGATCTCACTCTAACATTTTTTTCTAGAAGCCAGGCTGGTAAGCCACCCCATTCCCATTCTGCACAAATGTAAGGAGATGGTCTGACAATAGCATAAAGTCCAAGTTCATGTGCTGTGGTCAAAAATTTTTCAATATCCAAGCCACCTTCAAAATCGAACTCACCTTCATGAGGCTCGTGTAGATTCCAAGGAACATATGTCTCAACTGTATTAAAGCCAAGTGCTTTTAGATTATAAAGAGAGTGAACCCAGTCATCAGGATGTATCCTAAAATAATGAATAGCACCCGATAAAATCTTAAATGGTCTAGCATTAAGGTAGAACCTTTCTTTAACGTCAAAACATTCCATTTCTCACCTCTTAATGTCTGTAATCGTTTTCTATATATATAATAACTCTTTTTTGTGGTATTGTCCAGTTATTTTTTGCTTGTTTTTTTGTTTTTTTTTTTAGTAAAATGATAGACATTGTAAATAAAAGGAATTAATGAAATAAATGTCCAAAAAAGAACCCAAATATCGTCTAGTTCAAAATAAACTTCGCCATGAAATTACTTCTGGAAAATTTGAAAACGGAGACCAATTTTATACTGAAGCTGAATTACTAGAACTCTTCGATGCCAGCTCCATTACCATTATTAGAGCATTGAAAGAACTTGAAAAAGAAGGCTTCATTGAACGTCGTCAAGGTATCGGCACTTTCGTTACTCGCTCACGAAAAGAGAAACTTGTTAAATTTACAGATAAAGAGCGGTTTAATTTTTCCAATGACCTTGTAAAAGTTCTATCTGTTGAACGTGGTAATGATCCTAATTATATGAAACTGTTGAAATTGCATAAATGTGAATATTACTATAAAATTTCTCGTGTTCGTTTTGATGGGGATCAACCCTACATCTTTCATCAGTCCTATCTCCCGCATGATTTTGTAACTCCCAACCTCTCACTTGAAAGCTATTCTTCTATTTATAACCGTTATCGACATGATTTCAACATACATATGCTAGAAGAATCTTTCCAAGAAACCAATGAAATTGTTCTTCCGGTCCCTGAGCAAGTTAGATCCTTGCTTAAGTTGACTGAGTATGAGCCTGCCATTTTACAAATTAAAACAACGACTAGTAGGAAACTAGGACGTGTCCTAGAATACACGGAAACCTATAAGCATTGGCATTATTTTAAGTTTGAAATTCGTTCAGAAAAAGACTAAAAACCTTAATCAAATTTTCCTTGATTAAGGTTTTTTCATTACTGATTCATAGACAAAATGCAGAGCATAAAACTAATTAATATATTAAATTAAGTCTTTCTTTTTCTTGTAGGAGAGAGTTGCTGTTATGCCTAGAATTAACGTACCAAACAAAGCGAGAGTATTTGTTTCTTCACCACCTGTTTCTGGTAATTGTTTACTGCTTATTTGAGTAAATTCTTTAGTTTGTTTACTAGTTTCTTGATTTTGCGCTGGATGATATGATAAAGTCTCTGTTGTTTTATACACGAGAACATAATCAGAGAAGTGAGTCACATCAAAGGAAACTAGATTACCATTTTGTGTAAATGCAAGACTTTCACTAGCACCAGTTGTTGGTAAAACATAATAGACTGCTTCCACTTGTTTGCTGGTATCACCAGTAATTGTTACTTTTACTGTTCCTTCTGGTTGAACACGTTGACCTTGATCATCTACTAGATAAATATCATAAGCAACGTAGTTTTTACCAACAAGAACAGAGACATTACTCAATCCATCTAATATTGGCTCTGCAATAACTTTGACAGCTTTTTCATTTCCAGATAATGTTACAGATACCAAACCATCTTGGCTAACTAAAGTCTTATCCTCAGTTATTGGTGCTTTATCTGATTCAATAGCTAGAAGTTTTTCAGCCAAATTCGTAATAAGAGTTGGTGTTAATAAATCATCTTTTTCCACTGAATCTTTGTAAGATTTAATAGCTTGAACAGCTGCTTTAGCTTTTTCTCCAGTTTGAGTTTCAGCCTTAGCTAAAGCTTGGTCATAAGCAATTGTATCAAGTTTAGCTACGACTTGCTCAGGTACAACCAGGTAAAGCTCAGCAGCTGACATGAACATATTCGGCTGATTACCGTATGATGCTGTACCAGTAAAGATAACTTTAGTGGCCTTGATTGGTGTATCAAAGTTAATAGTTTTAACATTAGCATCATCTGCCCAATTACTTGCTATAAAGGTGTGCTCCTTGCCCTGATTATCTGTTACCACGAGAGTTGCTGCTTGAAGTCGTCCGTTAGAACCGCTGCTACGTGGTAAATATTCAAAACGTGTGATGGTTGTTGGTTGAAGCAATGGAATAGTGGCAGGTTGATTGATAGTTTCTGAATACCATGGTGTGTGCCACAGTGAACTTGCATTCTTATCAAATGCCTTTTCTAATTCCTCACCACTTTGTGCTGGGGCAGTCAAACCGTTCCTATCAATATCAGATAATTCAACAGCATATTTTCTAATAACTAAATTTTGACTAGCTGTATTAACAGCATGAGCTAATACTTTGGCTTGATCAACAGTTAGGTTAGGATTGTTTTGAGCATCCTTCAAGGCCAATACAGCATCTTTGTATGCGTAGACTGAAGCTGATGTATAGGTTTCAACGCTCGGTAAGGTAACTTTGCCTAAAGCTGCTTCAATAATGGTTTGTGGAGTTACTTCAATTTCTTCAATAACTAAGTTATCCATAATAAAGTCATTGTATCCACGGAAGTTAGTATTCCCTCCAATATCTCCATGTGTATCAGAAGATATATCCGTTGAGAAGATACCAACCCAAGTCTTACCACTGTCAGCTCCTTCAACAATAAAGCTGACACGTTTGGCTTTGTCGCTATCTGTCCAAGTATTTGCAAGGGTAGTCAATTCAACACCAGTTACCCCCTTGTATTGCCCTTCTCCAACTGCAAAGGCATAGGTATTATCTGAACCAGCCTCATAGTCAAATGAAACTCGATAATATTTACCAGCTTGGAAACGGAAATTTTGTGGAATAGTTTGATAAACGAGGTTATTTTGTCCAACAAGACCATTAGTCTTAAGTGACCAATTACCATCAATTACATCAGAAACTTTTTTGCCATTCCAGCCACGTTGAGTATAAGGATCATGTTTTTCAGATAAATGAGTTCTGTTATCTTCAACTCCCTCAATACCACCGATAACAAATGGGAAAATTCCTTGTGGTTGATTTTCAAAATCTTGTTTCAAGACAGCCTTATTTGCACTGGTATTATGAGCACCCGCATAAAGTGTTGATTTATTTTCAAAGATACGAATATCATCAAAATAAGTTGCTGCAGCATCAGCTTCACGACTAAGTGTCAAGGTCACATCTGAAACATCTGAACCTGTTGTGAAGAAAACATACATGTTTTGGAAGTAACTAGTGTTATCAACCGTTGCATTTTGTTTCCAAGTGTTGTGAGCATATGCTTTAATGTAGTTCAATGCTAAGGATTGATCAGCATAAGTTGACAAGGATTGTCCATTCGCTGTAACAGTTAAAGTAGCTTTAGCATCGCTACGATTATCAACACCAACATAAGCTGCATAAGTTGTATTTGGCTTCAAGTCTGTTAATTTTTGACTTAAACTGATGGTTTCAGTGTTACCAGCCACGCGCAACATACCATTAGCTCCTTGAGATTTAACAACACTAGCAGCACTTGTTGGACCAGAAATTGTCCATTTATCAAGGCTTGCACTGTTAAATCCTTGGTCATAAATGTGCATGCCATCACTCCAAGAAGCCTCTTTTTGAACTTGTTTAGTCTTATAGAGCACATAAGCTTGGTTGGCTAATCCTGACAAGTTGATATGACCATTTGTAATGGTGATAGCTTGTTCTTCTATCTTACCTTGGTCAGTTAATTTGTAAAGATAAGCTGTACCAGTCCAATCTGCTGGCAATTGCCATGATGTTTGACCTGAATCTGTATTGAAATAATACATTTTTTCTTTATCAGCAGTCAAATCTTTACCATCTTGATCCCAATACCAAGGTAGAAGATAAGCTGAGCCATCTAATACGGTACGCCCATTGATTGTGAACTTGCGTTGACGATAAGCTTCACTATTTACATCATTAGATTTTCTCGTAACGACAACTTTATTGCCTTTGTCATCAGCTAAACGCACTTCCATTTCTGGTGTCCACTTATAAGTTTCACCATTATCAGTCATAGTTACAGGATTTCCTAGAATCCAGTTTGTCACAAGATAATGTTGAAGGAATTTCGTTGGGACATCATTAGCAAACAAGTTGGTTACATAGCCATTGTAGTCACTACGTCCTTGCCAACCTTCAAAGTCCTTCATATTATAACCACCGAGAAGGGGAGCATTAGCAGCACCACCGTACGATTTGAAGTCTCCATCCCAAGAATCTTTTTGATGATTGCGGATGAAGCGGGCAATATCGCTATTAATGCCTTTAAGTGTGTAGCCTCCGTAAGTCAAGTCAGCAGCCCAGTGTTGGAAAGTAGAATCGTATTCACCAGCATAGCCCCATTCAAAGGCAGCACGCCAACCATGGTCGTTAATTTCCTTAGCTAATTGATGAGTTGCCCAAGCGCCATTATCGCCAGATTGTCCATTACCCCAAACATCAACATAAATAAAGTCAAGACCATCACCAAGTGCATTTTTCAATTCATCCCAACGTTGATTACGGTTATGAGACAAATCATAAGCAGCATCAATATTAATTCCTTGGTCTAACCAGTTCCAACCATAAGAGTAAGAACCATCTGCTTTCTTTTTAAGAATATCTTCTGTAAAGTATTTCGACTCTGGATAAGTTTCCGAAGCATTAACGTGAATACCTAGACGAGCACCATATTCTTGAGCTTTAGCAATGAGAGCTTTGAAGTCTTCAACACCACCAATACGGCTACCAATATCAGCATAATTTAGGTGACCAGAGTCGTGACCTTCGCTACCATACCCTTTCAAGAGGATTCCTTGTCCTAATCCATCAGTTTGAAGACCAATCTTCTTAATACCATCCAGGGTCATTAGGAATGGGTTCTGTGCATGTGAACCAAAGTTCATGGCAATACGATAGGCAACAATATCAGCAACTGATTCCCAACCTTGAGGGTTATTCATAATATCACGATAAGCAATGGCGGCATCTTGCCAGTCAACTGTATTATCATCATTGACATCGCGTGTGAAAACTACCTTAGAACTTGGTAACTCTAAAGTATAATCTGGATAAACAACCCCCTTATAAGAACGTTGATAATAGTAAGGTGAACTTGCTACACGCCCATAGGTAGATACTTGACCATCTTCAGAATAAGTTTTTGTATCAGCATGAAGTCTTGTATAGTCTTGACTACCGCCACCATAGCTGTATTGCGAATTGCTCCAAACACCTGCAGCTACCTTATCGGTAGAAACAAAACCATACATGTAGCCTCTGTCAAAACTGCTAGTATTTTCTTTAATGTCAACGTGGATGTCACCTTTTTTATGAGTATTGGTTGACATGGTTGCTCCATCAAATTTAGCACCGGTTTGGCGACTTGAAACAGAAACTAAACTATTATTTGAAAAATCGATGGTTTGAACCAATTTGCGTTTATCATCAATAGTTTGACCTGGTGCCACTGCATTATGATTGTCAATCTTGACCACATCAAAATGAGCTTGATTGTTTTCCAGTGTTAGCTCAACAGTTATATCCACGTTAATCAATTTAGCATCATCTTTAACAGCTAAGACATAACGAGCTTTATTATCAGAAACTTTCGTGTAGGTAACGATTGGTTTCACAGAAACATTATTAATTTTAAAACTATCGACAGCCTGTACTTGTCCATAAATGGTATCTTTACCAAAGAGATACTTATTGATTCGTGGAAATGCTTTGTCGATTTCAGCAGTCAAGTCGCCAGCTTTTATGGTATCATAAACCACTCCAGAATTATCTACAAGAATGGTGTCCGTCGGAACACTTGGTGTAGCTGGCTTAACACCTTCTTGATTATCAGTCTTAACTGCCACTTTAGTGACTTCATCACCATATTTACCAGTTTTAAGAGCAATAGCTCTATCTGCCAATAAAGCATCCATAACTTCTTTTGGCACATTATAGGTATCAAATAATTGATTACCATTATTTGTAGCATTTAATTGACCATCAGCCTTTAAGCTAATTTCTAATTGGTTTATTTGACCAGCTTTTGGCGCAGCTACACGAGCTCCATCAAACCATTGTCCGCCTCCATTTTTCTTGTATTCCCAGAACCAACCTGTCTTATCATAGCCTACAAAAATATTATTGTAAACATCCTTATAATGAAGAAAGACTCCAAAACGACTTTGGTCTGCCTGAGATTGATCAATATAATTCAGAGAAACTGTTGCAGAACCGTCAGCATTTGTTTCAAGGCCTTCTTTAACGAAGGTGGCTGCAGTTGCCCCATTATCATTTGCTTCATCTGGTGCTAATTGATTGTAGCGAACACCATCTTTTTCTTCTACTGTCACAGTCCCAGCTACTGTGGAATTGGCTGTCCATTCAGGTCTTGACTGAACTGTTTCCGCAGCAGCTTCTGTTGCTACAGTTGCAGTATTTGTAGCTTCTGAAGAGGTAGCTGTTGAATCATTGGTTACTAAGGTAGTTTCTGGATTAACAGTATTAATACTCACTTGTTCTACAGTTGTAGGATTCGTATTTGTATTAAGGTCTTCTGCTTGGACTAAGTCACCTGATCCTAATAAAAAGCTTCCTAATAAAACAGATGCTACCCCTATTGATAATTTCCGAATCGAAAATCTCTGACGCTTTTCAAAAAGTTCTTTAGCGCTTTTACTCATGTATTTACTCCTAATGAAATATTTTTAACTAATGTATAACTATCGTGACTAAAAGTGGGAGAACAGCCCAACTTTATCCTTTTTTCTCTTTTCCAAGTAACCGTTTACATTTTTATTATAAAAGAAACTAATGTTAATATAATCCCCATATTTTTTAGGAATACGATCTTTTTTAGTCTAAAATGAATAAAATAAGATTAACATTAGTTTTTTGAGTAATTTAACAAATGACACGAACCTTCCAAAATTAGGAATGTTTATGTCAATTGTAACTATTTTTAAATAGCTTATTTGATTTTTTCTTGCCAAGACTTAGCAGTTTTGACTAACACATCATTCAAAGCTTTGATGTTTGCACGACCAGTTGTACGTAACCATTCTCTAGCAGCTTCTTCACCATCTGTGATGTAAACTGGTACAGCTCCTGACCAGGTAGCACGGCCACAAAGAACCCCATTAAATTGAGCACCTGATTCCGCTGCAAAAACAAGTGTTTCTTGGAAAAGTTCAGCACTCACACCTGCACTGAGGTAAATGTAAGGAAGGTCTGTAGCTGCTGCTTGATCACGGAAAGCTTGTGCGGCTTCTTCTTTACTGAAGATAGCTTCACCTTGAGCAAAACCTTCAACATAAGCCATGTTAACAGGAACTTCAACTTTAAGAACATCAATGCCGTAACGTGGATCAGAGAAAACTTTCATAGCACCATTAACTTTAGCTGCTTTAACTTTAGCAAACTCAAGGCTGTTGTTATCAGCAATTCCTTCATCATAAGACAATATTTCTAAGAAGAAAGGAATCTCGTTAGCTTTACATTCAGAACCAATACGTTCAATGTATACCTGCTTTTGAAGGTTAATTTCTGCATCACCATCAACATCATAATAAAGCAAAAATTTTATAACATCTGCCCCTACTTCTTTAAGACGTTTTACAGACCATTCATTCAAACAGTCAGGCAAACGACTTGTTGTAGTCGCATCATAGCCAGTTTTTTCATAAGCTAAAAGCAAGCCTGCTTTTTCATTACGTACTTTTGTCGCTGGAAGTCCATACTCTGGGTCCAAAAGGATTGATGAAGCATATGGTGTCAATTCTTCTGATACCATGCTTTTAAGAGTTTCCATTTGTTCTCTGCTTGGTTCAGTATCTTGATGTTTTGCCATCATACGTTTAAGCGCACCACGTTGGTCAAAAGCCAAAGCTGAAATCAAGCCATCTTTACTAACAGCTTCAAGTAAACGTTTTTTGTTTTCACTAAGTTCTAACATGAGTTCTCCTTTTAGGCCTCATAAGGATGAATAGTAACACCCTTAACAACACGATTAACTGTACCAGTAGCTGAAGGTGTATCTGGTAAGTTATTCACTTTAATTGATGAAAGTAACGAAATGATTTGTGCAACAACAATCATTGGAAATGCAAGGTAAGCATCTGGCAAGAGTTGAACTTCTGCAAAGGCAAATGTTGTCCCTGTAAAGTTAACATCACCAACTTGAGTAATAGCAATGGTATCAACAGCAATATTATCATTTTTTACTTCTTCTAAAATATCAATATCATATTGACGCGTGTAAGGATCATTATTGACAAAATCAATGACTAAAGTCTCCTCATTAACAAATGATTTTGGCCCATGTCTAAATCCCATTGAACTGTCATAAACAGTTGAAATTTGTCCTGCTGTCAATTCCAAAATCTTAAGTTGTGCTTCTCTTGTCAAGCCTTTAAGGCTTCCAGAACCTAAATAAACAATACGCTTAAAGTCCTTATCAACAAATGATTGCAATTCAGCTTCACGTTTGATAACATCTTCTGCTAAACTAGAAATTAGTTCAACATAAGTTGACTTGTCGTCTTCGCTTACTTTTTGGTCAAAGACCAAGAGAGCTGACAACATCATACATGAGAAGCTACCAGTCATTGCAAACCCAAGATCATTTGAACGTTCTGGAGTTAAGAAAAGATAGGCATTTTCTTTTCCTTCAGCAATTTTTGCGAGTTCTCCTTCAGGATTACAAGTGATGAAAAGGTGGTAAACATTTGGCAAAAATTGATTGGCTAAATTAACCGCAGCCACACTTTCGGGACTATTACCACTACGAGCAAATGAGACTAAAAGGACTGTGTCTTCTGGATAGAAGAAATAGTGAGGAGTAGAAACCAAATCTGTGGTCCCAATGCTATAGAAACTTAGTTTATCACGGTCACTATTTGTTTGAAGGTATGGGGTGATGGTTTCTCCAACATATTCTGAAGTTCCTGCACCAGTGAAAATAATTTTCACTTTTTTACCATTTGCTTGTGAAATAACTTCTTCGATAAAGCTAGCCAAAGCAACTTTATTCTTTTGGTAGATTGCGTAAGTTTCACGCCATAGCTCGGGCTCTTGTTTAATTTCTTTTGTAGTATTTTTAGCACCCAATTTAATGAGCTCTTCTTCTGATAATGCAAACATCTGTTATTCCTCCATGACTAAGATAAGATAGAAAATGATTTACTTATTGTGGTGGGGTATGAGTAATACGATAATGAAATTGGTCTGCTCTTGCAATACTAAAGGTAAATTCAATCAACTGATTAGCTTGATTATATGTTTTTCGAATCATATGCAAAACAGGGTCACCTTTTTTGATCCCAAGCAACTGAGCTTCGTAATCTAAGGCGATGCTAGCATAGAATTCTTCATCAGCTTGTCGAATAACCTGATTGGAATCTTCAGCAAAAATAGTATATAGAGCCTTTTCCCTCAAAAGTTCTGGACCCAGAACAGAACAAAACTCACAGGGAACATAACTCCTCTCAAATATAAGTGCTTGGCCGTCAGCTTTACGCAAACGTTCAAATTCAAATACAGCAGTACCAATTTCAAGATTAAGATATTTAGATAGAAATACGGTTACGTCAATTTTTTCAAAATCAAGTAATACTGTTTCTGGACTTTTACCGAGTGCCTTCATTTGACTAGTGAAACTATAAGAGGTGGCCAAATCAGCTGGCCCATTTTTCATCCCTGAAACGAATGTTCCCTTCCCTTTCTGTTTATAAATCAGCCCTCTCATTTCTAGTTCCTTAAGTGCTTGTCTCACTGTGATTCTACTGACATTGTAGGTTTTGCTCATATCACGCTCAGAAAGCAACTTGTCATTAGCTGACATAGATTGTTTGATTTCCAACTCTAACATATCAACTAATTGTAGGTAGAGAGGTTGATCTTGTTTTACTAATGTCATCACTATCCTCCTGTTTGGTTATAACCACTATAAGTTTAATATATTGTTTGAGTGGTGTCAATAGATTTTTAAAAATTATGAAATAAAACACTTAAAAATCCCGCATTGTAAAATAAGGTGCAACAGTAAAGACATGTTCGTCTGACATACTAAAGTTGCGAAACAAAGTATACTAGAATGTCCAATAATAAAGACCCGTTCACGTTTTTGGGGTACTTGGAAATCCTTACTGTTAAGGACTTGCCATTCGACATCATACCCCAGCTCATCCAACGGTGGAGAGGATTATTCCAAACGTCCTGCCTAGTCGTGATTAAGTATACCTTTGACGTTTTCCAAGAATAAAAAACGTGGTTGGATTTGTTTGGTCACTCGAGCAATCTCAAAGAAGAGAGTCCCTCTAATATCTTCAAATCCCAATCGGTGTCCTGTGAGTGGAAATGCTTGGCAAGGAAATCCCCCCGCAGATGATATCCACTTGCCCTTTCAGTTATCTAAAGTCTTGGCCTAGGACTTGTCTAATGTCATGAAACTCTGCTTCTCCTTCTGTATCAAAAACGGCCTTATAAGCCCTTCTAACAAACTTATTAATCTCACAAAAAGGGGGCTCGCCCATACACTAATGACCTTGACGCTCAAGTCCTAGCCTAAAGTCACCAATTCCTGCAAATACATCTAAAAATTTCATGGCTCCTCACTTTCTAAAACAAAAAAGCATTACTTCGCTAACACCTCCTCAAATAAGATCATCCATCTCTGGCACATTCTTTATTTCATTCAGCATCCAGATAAAAGATAAGCCCCGAATATCTAGTAATATCCACCAAATCATTTTACACACTTCCTTTTGTTCCTTGTCGCCGAAACAGTTTGGTCCATTCAGATAACACACCATAAAAAACATATTCCACAATAACTTCGGTTGTCCTTGAGAACCACATGTGTTCAAGGACATAAGCATAGCGTTCTTTAAAATAGCTCATAGCTAATTCACTCCTTTAAATTTCACTAGGGTTGCTGGCTGGCTCGTCTGTTTTTGAGACTAGCCCCATATTTTTTTGACTACCACTGTCTGATAGAGTGAGGGTAAAAATTAACTACCCTAGATAAATCTTATTGGCCAATCATCCTTTTTAATAGATGACTGTTGGACTCATCAATCAATCCGTACTACCTTAAGAGCTTTTTAATACTTAATAAGAGTAGCCTAGTAGTTCCATCAACTTACCGTTAGAATAAATCAAATAAATGACATCATCTTCATCAATCCATCCTTTGCTCAAGGATAACTCTAAACGGTCCTTAAGGCTACATAAACTACCTTGACTTCCTCTTTATAGCATCCACTTTCAAACAAAAATTTTGGGAGCATATGGTACCACTCTAATGTCTGGTATTGACTAGCTGTAATGCGTTTTATGTTCTTCCTCCAAATCTAAAAAACTTAACTGCCCGTCTTGATAAAATTAAATCAAATTTGAATATTCTAAATCATAAACCCACTGCACTACATCATCTAAAGTAATTTTTATATCAGACATGAGATGATACCTTACAGGTTAACTAACTATATTAATATTACTTTGCAAACTGCCTTCTGAAAATAAAAAAGCTAGAACACTTAAAAATGTTCTAGCTGAACTATAATAAAATATGACGTATCTATTTTTTGTCTACGCAATCAACATCTAAACAAACGTTCACATCAATATATGATTTTTGAACTTTTTTTATGTCAAAATCACTCTTTTCAATAAAGACAAAACGCTTGAAAAAGTGCTTAAAATAAAAGATTTTCAGACATTGCTTCGTTGTAGCTTCACTACACACTCCGTTCGTGCAGTATGAGGAAACATATCGACAGATTGAATATAGTCTACCTGGTATATTTTTGCTAAGGAAACTAAATCTCTAGCCAATGTTGACGTATTACATGAAACATAAACCATTTTTTCAGGTTGATAAGTCAGAATCATTTGTAGTAACTTGTCATCCAAACCCGTTCGTGGTGGATCAACAATAATGGCATCTGCTCGATAACCTGATTGATACCATTTAGGAATAACGTCTTCTGCTTTTCCCACTTCATACAAACTATTGCTTATCCCAAGTGAAAGAGCATTTTCCTTGGCGTCAGCTATAGCCTCAGGTATAATATCCATCCCTCTGATACTTAAAACTTTATTCGCAAAGGCAAAGCCAATTGTTCCAACCCCGCAATAGGCATCAATAATATGATCGGAAGGCTTTACCTGCAAAGCTTTTCTAACCTCTTGGTAGAGACTTGCGTTTGTTTAGGATTCAGTTGGTAGAATGCACGAGGCGACAAGCTGAATTGGTAATCTAATACTTCCTCATTAATTTTGTCTTCTCCCCAAATTATTTCAGTTTCCTCACCATAAATATCACTTGATTTTGACTTATTATGATTAACGGCAATAGTCATAATTTGAGGATGGAGAGTTACCAAATCACCTACCAAATCAGTTAGTCGAACACTCTTGCTCGTTACAATAATGACTTGTATTTTTTGACTAGCCAAGGCTTTACGAATCATAACAGTACGGACACCATCAATTTTTCGTTCATTAAAAATAGGTAGTTTATACTTATCTAACAGATTAACAATACTATTAATCACCTCTTGAGTTGCCTTATCTTGTACCAGACAGTCGTCAATGGTAACCAAATGATGACTATTTTCAGCAAACAGACCAGCACTAACTTGACCCGCAAAGCGTCTTGTTTGGAATTGCAACTTTGCCCGATAATGCCAAGGTTCTTCCATCCCAATCGTCTCTTTAATCAAATAATTCTCATAACCTTCTGGTTTAAATTTTTTTAGGGCTTGTTTGATGATATCCGTTTTAAATTGGAGTTGCTTTGGATAAGCAAGATGCATGATTTGACAACCACCACACTCTTTATAAATAGGACATTTAGGTTCTACTCGATCCTTAGAGGCTTTATTAATAGTTAATAGCCGTGCTTCCACAAAATTACGTTTCACTGAGGTAATTTGACAAAAAATATCCTCTCCTTTTAGTGCACCTGGTACAAAAACGAGCGTTTTTTTATAATAACCAATTCCTTCCCCATTTATTCCCATCCGCTTTATTTTTAAAGGAATTTTTTGTCGTTCTTTTAGATAGTTCATTCTGACCTCTTTATACTTTATGTCTTATTTCTATTGTCATATACTTTAATTGCTTAATAGTTCTTATAGCAAAGCAGTCATCTTCTATTTTACCATTTATTTGGTATAATGATTAGTATGAAGATAAGTAAAATTGAAAAGAAAAAACGCTTATATTTACTAGAATTAGATGATTCAGAAAAAATGTATGTCACAGAAGATACAATTGTTCACTTCATGCTCAGTAAAGGCATGTCCATAAGTCCTGAAGAATTGAAATCAATGAAGGCATTTGCACACTATTCACATGGTAAGAATCTGGCACTTTATCACCTTTCATTTCAAGTTAGAACCAAAGATGAAGTCAAAAAATATCTCGAAAAACATGCTATTGAATCGCCTATTATTGAGCAAGTTTTAAAAGACTTAGAAACAGATAAGTGGATCGATGATTGTAAGTATGTTGAAACCTATATTAGACAAAATGCCTCAAACGGAGACAAAGGCCCAATGGTTTTAAAGCAAAAACTTATTCAAAAAGGAATTTCTGGAGGTCTCATTGATCAAGAACTGCAGAAAACCGATTTTTCAAAAATTGCTAAAAAAATCGCACATAAAATCATTAGTAAACAAGAAGGAAAGCTACCTCCAAAAGCCCTAAAGGATAAGTTAACACAACAAATGGTTACAAAAGGTTTTTCATTTGACCAAATCAAAACAATAACAAGCACAATTGATTTTAATAACTATGATGACAATACATCTAACTTGCTTGAAAAAGAAATGGACAAAGCTTACCGTAACTACTCTAGAAAATACGAGGGCTATGCCTTAAAACAACGGCTTTTTCAAGCATTGTATCGTAAGGGGTTCGATAGTGATGATATCACCAGAGAACTACGTAACTATCTATAAGTCACCCAAATTGAGTGATTTTCTTTAACATTTATGATAAAATAAGTCTGATAAGTTTAATTGTAGAAAGTTGGTTGGGCATGAGATTACCTAAAGAAGGCGACTTTATTACAATTCAAAGTTATAAGCATGATGGTAGATTACACCGCACATGGCGTGATACTATGGTACTAAAAACAACTGAGAATGCTCTTATCGGCGTAAACGATCATACTCTCGTTACAGAAAGTGATGGTAGACGCTGGGTAACTAGAGAACCAGCTATAATTTATTTTCATAAAAAATATTGGTTTAATATTATCGCAATGATAAGAGACAATGGCATTTCTTACTATTGCAATCTCGCTAGTCCATATGTTTTAGATGGTGAAGCACTCAAGTACATCGATTATGATTTAGATGTAAAGGTCTTTGCAGATGGCGAAAAAAGATTGTTAGATGTTGATGAATACGAACAACACAAAAAAGAAATGAACTATACAGAAGATATGGATTTTATCCTGAAAGAAAATGTAAAAATTCTAGTTGATTGGATTAATAATCAAAAAGGGCCATTTTCAGAAGACTATATCACAATTTGGTACAAACGTTATCTTGAACTGAAGAATCGTTAATAGTTGTCTGGCACTCCATTGGAGTGCTTTATCACTTGAAAGGAGACAAAATGGCATTTCAAAATACAAAAGCACGCTATGCCAGTTTTGGAATAGCAACAAATATCCCTCCTGAAATTATTGACTCTTTTTGGTCTGTCATAGATAATAATTTAAAAGGTGTCTTTAAATTAGACAATATCCTTATTTTTTCAATAGTCAATAATAAAAACAAAACTGCCATTGAATACAATGACAGAAAGAAAAAAATTAGGATTGTTATTGACACACCTTTTCAATTTAACCCATTCTTACCTAAAAAAATTTATGTGATCGATAATAAAGGAACTGAAACGATCTTACTTGCCCATGAGATACACTGATAGCAAAAGAGCCCAAGGGCTCTTTTTTAGTTAGTAAAATATAGAAATAAAAAAAGTTCTCATTACTGAGAACCATACTATAGTCCGTACGGGATTCGAACCCGTGTTACCGCCGTGAAAAGGCGGTGTCTTAACCCCTTGACCAACGGACCATAATAAATTTTTAATGGGCACGAGTGGACTCGAACCACCGACCTCACGCTTATCAGCGTGCGCTCTAACCACCTGAGCTACGCGCCCAAGCTAACGCTTGGAAAATATATTTGCAAAAAGCAATGCCGGCTACATGACTTGAACACGCGACCCTCTGATTACAAATCAGATGCTCTACCAACTGAGCTAAGCCGGCCTATACTCTTTATGCGGGTTAAGGGACTTGAACCCCCACGCCGTTAAGCGCCAGATCCTAAATCTGGTGCGTCTGCCAATTCCGCCAAACCCGCTTTAAGATGACCCGTACTGGGCTCGAACCAGTGACCCATTGATTAAAAGTCAATTGCTCTACCAACTGAGCTAACGAGTCTTTTCTTTTAAAAACGTAACAAGATTCGCTTGTCTTATTTCCAAATTGAAAGAGTCCACTGGACTCTTTCAACGGTCCCGACGGGAATCGAACCCGCGATCTTCGCCGTGACAGGGCGACGTGATAACCGCTACACTACGGGACCTTTATGGGAGTTAACGGGTTCGAACCGCTGACCCTCTGCTTGTAAGGCAGATGCTCTC